>JAMOUQ010000040.1 GCA_027068085.1 Desulfobacteraceae bacterium
GCCAAAAGGAAAACAGTGACAACGACGACCAGGACCTTACCGGCGATCAGCAGGAGGCCCTGGAAAAAATAATGGCCGAAATAGAGGCCGGCGGCGACAAGCAGCAAAACGGCCAAAAGGAAAACAGTGACAACGACGACCGGGACCTTACCGGTGATCAGCAGGAGGCCCTGGAAAAAATAATGGCCGAAATAGAGGCCGGCGGCGACAAGCAGCAAAACGGCCAAAAGGAAAACAGTGACAACGACGACCAGGACCTTACCGGTGATCAGCAGGAGGCCCTGGAAAAAATAATGGCCGAAATAGAGGCCGGCGGCGACAAGCAGCAAAACGGCCAAAAGGAAAACAGCGACAACGACGACCGGGACCTTACCGGCGATCAGCAGGACGAGCCGGAAAATGACCCTGCCGATGAAGCAAAGGCGGCCACGGCCGAAGTATCTGCGGTCAATCCGGAGGAAAGTGAAAAACCGGCCGGAGAAGAAGTCGCCGGCGAGTCTCCCGCGGAAACCGCCACAGACGACATGTCTGCTGACAATGATGTCGAGAATGAATCTTCTCCGCCGGAAAAAGAGCTTGATCCGGACGATCTGGAAAGCGAGTTGGCAAAACTTGTCGACCAGGCAAACTCCATGCTGGACGAAGATGAAGAAGATGAAACCGTTGAACCGGTCGAAGACTCCCATGGTCAGGAAAGTTCAGGCGGCCCGGAGGACGAACCTTCAGCCGATACCCGAGGGCAGGGTTCAGCCGAGCCCGAGCACACCGGCAGCGAGCCGGCAGACCCGTCCACGGCAGAAAAAGAAGATAGCGACAATGACGACACCGACAAATCCCCACCTGAGCAAGAGGACGACGGGCATTCCCCGGCCGAAGAAGACGGCAGGGTGTCTTTCGATCCGGTATACCTGGACGAGGTGAAGCCGGAACCAAAGGGCAGGCCCAAAAGCAAATTGGGCAAAAAATCTGTATTGGTTTTCACCTTCGCCATCCTGTTTGCCGCCGCAATCGGCACTGCCTTGTATGTCTGGCTGGGGCAAAGGCCAAAGGCCGCCCCTCAGACACCGGCGGCAACTCCAACCGGCAAAGATGCGGTTGCGCAGGCCGAAGATATTCAGCCCCGGGACAGCGGTGAAACCGTCACCGCCCCTTCCCCGTCCGAGCAGGATATTCCGGTCGTTGCCATGCAGACACAAACAGGCGGCAAAGCCATGGTTGCCGAAACTGCCGTCAGGGCGGTCGACAAAGTGGAGCCGGCGGACGTCCCGGCTCAGGTTGCTTCCGGGCTGGACACCTGGCTTGAGAAACTCGATATCCTGCGCCGGGAGATCGGCGCCAAGAAGGATGAAATCATCAGCCTCAAACAATACTACAGGAAACGGATTGCTGAAAAAGAGAATGAAATCGCCGAAATTGTGTCCCGCAAGCACATACAGTCTTATTCCAAAGCCGTTGCCAACACCAGGATCGAGTTGGCCTTGAGAGCTATCCAGCGCCGTTATGCATACATTGCAAAACTCGATTCCCCACTGCAACGCCTGGAAGCTGTAGATGAAGAGATACTGTACTATCAACGCCTGACACAGATATACAAGCTGATGTCTGGAGTAATTTCCGCCTTGCCGATAGAAGAACTCGAAAAAGAACTTGAATCCGTATTCGCCGGAAATACAGAAGTAATAAAAACACTCGGCGTGCGCGGCGATGAAGTCCCGCTGCTTCCGCTTGAGACAGTCTGGAAACGGGTCTACTCGGATATCGCCGGCAACAAATCACGAATAACGTATGACAAGGCCGACAAGTCGAATAAAAAAATCTGGAAGCAGATCTGCGATGGCGACTTCCGTCAGATGCACAAATTGACCCGGCTAAGCCCCGAAGCGGCAAAGTGCCTCCTCAACTGGCCGGGCAAGGATCTTTACTTAAACGACGTAAAGGAGCTTTCTCCGGAAGTGGCAAAGATTTTGTCCCGGTGGCCGGGAGAATGGCTGAGCCTGAACGGAATAACCGAACTTGCGCCGGAAACTGCCCGTTACCTGGCCATGTGGCCCGGCAAACGGCTGTCCCTGAACGGTCTGGCCGAATTATCGCCGGCTGCCACGGCCGAATTGTCGAAATGGCAAGGAGAACAACTCGAAATGGTGGGGCTAAGGAAAATCGGACGCTGGGACAATTACGCCACCAAGCTGTTTTTGTCCGAAAGTCTGCGGCGCAAACTTGAAACCGTTCAGTGACGTGACAACAACCCCAAAGCCCCGGGAGACAAAAATCATGCTACCTGAACCGCAACCCGGCACCGCCGCAAATACCGGCGGAGGGAACCGATCACCATTTGCGGCCGGCCTCAGGCGTTTGAGCCACGGCCTTCGGAACAACTTCCGGCCGGGGCTGACGGCCTGTCTGCCTGTGCTTATAGTACTCCTGGCGGCCGCCGCACTGGCGGCAGACCAGAAAATAGATCTGTTGCAGCAAAAGATAGCCGACCTGCAGTTGCTGGACAGCGAACTGGAGCGCCAGGTATCACAGGCGGCGGCTTTGAAGTCGAAACTGGTTGAACGGAAGCATGCCCTGGAACAGGAACTTGTCGATCTCAACCAACTGTTGAAATTACGCTCGTTCAGGGATGCGTCCCAAAGGCCGCGCTTCAAGTACGATCTGAAACTGATTGCAATGCTGAATGCCTACATCGATGCTCTGGTCAAAAAGATAGATTTTTACCAGATAGGACGCGACAAAGTCGCTTTTCTCCTCCAGCTGGCTGAAGACGATATCCGCATGCTCTCGGCCCTCAGTGACCTCAGAATCGAAGCCCTGACGACCCAGATCTCGCTACTGATCAACAGGTATCTGCCCGAGGCGCATGCCATAGTCATCGAGGCTGATGACCTGCGGCCCTGCTCCCCCCGGACCGTATGGAAAAAATTGGCCTCGGGCGCCTCCGGATAGCAAACCGCCGCCGCGCGAGCCTTTCCGGTTCAGTCGACCACCGGCATGATGGCCCACTTGATGACCGGATTTTCCGTGCCGGGATAGCGATCCAGGCACAGTATACCGCCGTTTTGCAACCTGAAAACCGGGGGCGTGGTCGTTCCGAAAATCATGTAGGTCACAAACTTTTCCAGAAACGGCAGATGGCCGACAAGCATCAGGTCCGAATCCAGATCGACCCTGGCGGCAAAAGCAGCTACATCGTCCAGGGGGGCAAGACCTGAAACCTTTTGTACGGCTCCGGACGGTTTCAGGATTTCAGAAATAAGCTCGGCCGTCTGAAGAGCCCTTTGTTTGCCACTGTGCCAAATTGCCGATAATCGCACCCCGTAACCTGAAGCCACTCTGGCTATCCGCCTCACGCTTTGGCGGCCCTCCGGGCTGAGCCCTTTCTCGGGGTCCTGCTCCTCGGGCAAGCTTTGTCCGTGTTGCACTATGTACAAGGCCATGGTATCTTCCCCTTCCTGTTTGATTGCTGTTCAGGCCGGCTTTCGTTGTCTTTGGGAAACCGCATGCTTTTGAAATTGCAAAAACCCAAAAGGGAGAACCAGAATCATGCATGCATTCCACCCGCCGCCGCACTTGGCTCATCCTGTTGTTCAGACCATGGCAGGTTCACTGCGGTGGCGTGCCAGGGGGCTTACTGCTCTGGAAAGATCGACTTTTTTCAAAATAATCGAGACCGGCGCGGGCGTCAAGCTTCAGGCCGCCGTTTCCCGGCCGGCTTCCGGCCGGGGGCCGCTGGTAATTCTCCTGCATGGATGGGAGGGTTCGGCCAATTCTGCCTACATAGTGACAACGGCCCGTTTTCTTTTTGAAAACAGTTGGCACGTTGTCAGGCTGAACTTACGGGATCACGGCGCTACCCACCACCTCAACACCGGCCTGTTCTATGCCTCCCGACTGGACGAGGTCTGCGACTCCATTGTTCATATCTGCCGCAAATGGCGGGGGCTGCCGATAATTCTCTGCGGTTTTTCCCTGGGGGGCAACTTCGCCCTCAGGACTGCGCTGCGCCTGAGCATCGGCCGGAGCCGCATCCCCAACCTGGCCCATGTCGTTGCCGTCAGCCCGGTCATAGACCCGGCCAAAACCACCAAAGCCGTGGACAATACCCGGCTGATCAGGAGCTATTTTCTCTTCAAGTGGCGCAAGTCATTGATAAAAAAACAACAAGCCCATCCCGGCCGTTACGATTTCGGCCGGATCATCAAAATGGACCGGATTGAAACAATCACCGCCGCACTTCTCGAGCGTTACAGCCCTTTCGAGAACACAGAGGCCTACTTCGACACCTATACCCTCACCGGAGACCGCCTGGGACCGATCCGGATTCCCACCACCATCCTGACCGCAGCCGACGACCCGATAATTCCGGTGGAGGACATCTACGGTCTCAGGACGGGTCCCGCGGTCAGGAAAATAGTTCTGCGCCGCGGAGGGCACAATGGATTTGTCCGGGGATTGTCAAAAGGCGCCTGGTATTTCGACTGCCTGAAGAAACTGGGCGAACGGGCAATGCGGATCTGAAGATGGATCACGGCGGATTTTCGCTTGCCAGGAGCCGCCGCACTCTTTTGAAGCCGGCGGCTCCTGTGCGCAGCTATTCGGCTTGCAGCTTGTAACCTGACGGAACCTTGAAAAGGGATCTTGGCAGGTGTTTCTTCTTTTTTATTTTTTTCAGGGTGCTCACCATCTCACCGCCCATGATGCGGGTCACGGTTCTAACCGGAAAGCCGTCTATCTTCTTGATGATCCCGGAAATATCCATGTTCTTCATCATCGGATTTGACTGGTACACCTTTTCAGCCTTGGCGGCGATCTTCTGCATTTCCTTATAGCCCTTGATCTTTTTGGTCACCCAGTACTCATTTTCGGACATCATGAAATTCACCAGAACCTTGCGGCATTTGTAACCCGCAATGGTCTTGGTTTCATTGGTCGGGATGACTTTTATCTGTTTCATCATGTTTTTCATCATCCCCATGAATGCCTGGGCCTGGGGATCGTTCTGCATCTGCTGGTCGCCGCCCATTTTGGCAAGGTCGATCTTCTGGTATGTCTTTTTGGAGGTATCCAGGATGTAGGTAACCTTTTTGTCGAAATCGGTAATGGAAACCTGGTCGCCCATTTCTGTTCTGGACGCATGTGAGGTTATATAGTTTTTGGTAATGATCTTGGATTCCTTCTGGCCCGGCACGCCGCGAGAGACCTGCTCTGTTTCCCAGTAAAGGTCAGCAAGCGCCACAGAGGTCACCAACATCACGTTAACCAGTACGATAAGGCTTACCAGGACCGACTTTTTTAAAAATTGCATTTGATGCTCCTTGTGAAAAGTTAAAACATGATCAGCCCCGAAGGGAATTCTAGCTCCGACCATAAACCGGCGCCCCCCGCGGCCGACCGGCAGGGGAATCACCGGACGGCTTAATAAGTACGGCAAAGCTCCCCGGCAGTCAATAGGGGATCAGCCGCCTGCCGCGTTTCGGCCGGGCCACCGGCGACACGGCAGCCGCCTTTGGTCATATTCCAAAAAAAAATCATTTTTTAGAATCAGAGTGTAACCTCCTGCCACTGTCTGACTCTACAAGTCCGAACGCCATAACCACTCCATTCTCAACCTCCTGTCTTGACACACCGGGCCCAATGGGTCCGGTGTGTTTCTTTTGGCCGCCGGACTTTGCCGCTCCGGTTTGCCTTTACAACATTTTTGGTATAGATACACATTTGCGGGTCCGAGACTTTCGGCGGGCTCATCATACCTGGAAAATTTAATCGGGACCGGGAAACGGCATGTCTGACAAAAAACAGATCAAAGGTTATGTCAAAACAGAAACCCTCCTGCTTTCGGTCAGCCTGGCTTTGGTGCTGGGTTTCATTGCCGGAGTGGCCTTCACCGTCTACCGTTCGGCACACAATCCGATGCTGCCTCCGGCCGGCCGGGAGCCTGCCGAACAGATCGAGCCGGCCAAAATCTCGGAAATAAAAAAGCTGCAGGACCGGGTGGCGCGCTCCCCGGAGGATGTCCGGGCCTGGACCGAGCTGGCGCATCTGTACTTCGATACCGGCCAGAGGGAAAAAGCCATAAAAGCCTATGAAAAATCCTTGTCTCTGGAGCCGGCCAGACCCGATATCTGGGTCGACCTGGGAGTGATGTACCGCAGGCAGGGAAAAATCGACAAGGCCGTGGAATGTTTCGACAAAGCTCTCGAAATCGATCCCGGCCACAAAATTGCCCTTTACAACAAGGGCGTTGTACTGATGCACGACCGCAACGATGCCCGGGGGGCCATCGAAGCCTGGTCGACACTGGTCAGAATAGACCCCGAGGCAGAAACGCCCGGAGGCATGAAAATCAAGACACTGCTGAAAGAGCTTGAAAAAAGGCGAAATTAGTCCCCGCCTTCGCCGTCGTGACTCCAGCCTGCCAGGCCATACCAAAGAATCATCGTCCCGATGGCGGTGACGGCTCCCGAGACAATACCCACGGCCCGGATACCGCCTTGTTGCCAAACCAGCCCGCCGCCGGCAGCGCCCGCAACCCGTCCCAGGCCGGCAGCGGCGTAAAAAGCCGCCATCATCGTGGCCCTGCTGCCCGGCAAAAGTTCGGTCGCAAGGCAAATACCGCATACCATGGTGAATTCAAAGGCCAGAAACAGAAGAAACAGGCCGGCCAGGGCCCCCCTGGGGCCGGCTCCGTTGAAAGGCAGGACAAAGTAAGCCGCCACGGTCACCATGGAACCGGCGACAACCGATCTTTTAAGTCCGAATCTGTCCCCGGCAAAAACCGTGAAACTTTCCGCCAGCATTTCCGCCAGGCCGATGAGCCCAGTGCTCAGCCCCAGGGCCACGATTCCCATGTCAAAGGAAGTTTCCAGCCAGGCCCCGTAGACAACGAACAGATTGTCGTTTGCCAGGCTGACCATAAAGGCCCACACCATTGCCCCCAGGACAGCCTTTTTCTGCTTCACCGCCGACAGACCGGCAATGAAATCCCCCCCGGTTGCACCCGGGTGGCGGGCCGCGTCCTTTTCGAAGACAGCCCCCAGCGCCACCAGACCGGCCAGGCTCAGGCCGGCAATGATAAAAAAAGGCGCCCGCCATCCCCAGCTGTCCATTGCCAGGGCTGCCAGGGGAATGCCAACCAGCGTGCTGCCTGACCATGCAAACTCCAGGCTGCCGATGGCCGCACCGCGGTTTGCAAAAGCCACCTGCCGTCCCAGGTAGGCCTGAACCGCCGGATCATAGATGGTTTTGGCAAGCCCCGCCATTGTCAGGGCCGCCATCAGTCCCCAGTAAGAGCCCGAAATACCGGCCCATCCCATGCCCAGGCACAGCAAGCCCATTCCGGCAAGCATTACCCTGCGATAACCGGCCCTGTCTATCAGGGGGCCGGCGGCGATTCCCAGCACGGCTGTCATCTGGTTGACGGCTATCAGCGAAGTTATGGCCGTCAGGGGAAGGGCCAGCTGGCGGCTGAAAACATTGGCGAATGGATAGACGAAACGGCGGGAAGTGTTGAGCAGCAAGCGTGCCAGGGTGGCCGTAACCACCTTGAGCAAAATTCCGCCGCGCGCCTGAGCGCCGGCCGGATCGGCGGGCTGACAACCCCTGTCTGTCGAATGCACGCTCGAAGGTCCTTCCCAAAAAAGGCCGGCGCCAGCAACGCTGCATCCACCGGCCGGGATTCTATATGCCGAAAAGGCAAACCGCCACCTGCCGGGGGACGGCTTTATTTGTGCCGCCCGGCAGACAAGGGCTCCGGGCATTCAAGTTTTTACCGCCTGCAGGGCCATGGGCAATGAATCTATACCATCTCCCGGAGTTGCTGTTTCGAAAAGCTGTACGCCTTATTGCAAAAATGGCATCTGACAACAACCGGGAAAGGACCGTTTTCAGCCAGATCTCTCAGCTGTTCGGCCCCCAGCATGGCCAGCATCGCCCTGACCCTTTCCCTGTTGCACTGACAGGCAAAAGAGATCCCGCGCCGGGACACGATCTTGGGTTTCAGGGCTTTGAATGCTTCACCGACCATGTCCTCGGGGCGCCGGCCCCCGGCCACCTCCTTGCCCAGCGAAGGCATATCGGCCACCATGGCTTCAAGCCGCGCCACCAATTCCGGTTCGGCACCGGGCATGGCCTGGAGCAGGAGACCGCCGGCTCCTTCCACCTCTCCTTCCCGGTCGAACTTCACACTCAGGTTGAAAGCCGTCGGAATCTGTTCGGAGGTCAGGTAATAATAGGCAAGATCCTTGGCCAGACTGCCGTAAGCCATCATCACCCGGCCTTCATATGGGCGGCGGGCACCTTCGATGTGTTTGGTGACGGTTATGAAACCGGCTCCGAAAAACGGCCGCAGGTCAAAACTGTCCAGCGGTTTATCCACCGGTATGGGAACATTTTTCAGGTAGCCTCTGATCTGCCCGCAGGCATTGGCCTCGGCCACGAGTCCCTTGACCGGTCCGGAGCACTCCACCTTGACGGACAGATAATCGCGGCCTTTCAGTCCGGTCGACATCAACCCGGCCGCCAGCAGGCCATGGCCCAGGATCAGGGTTTCCAGGATGCCCAGCCCGTGGCTTGCACGCATCTTTTTTACCATGGCGGTTCCGCTGAGCAAAGCGCCCCGCACGGTATCGCCTGCCAGCATGAAACCAAGCAGTTGATCTCCGCCGTCGTCCTGACCGGTGGACGGTTCCTTACCGGTCACCCCGTCTTTTGCAGGCTTTGCCATTGTTCTGTAACCCGGCAGTTTGAGTAAGAATTGACGGGCCCTTTACCGGCACCCGTGTCTGCGTCTTTCTTCAGGGCAATGCCAGATGACCGCGCCTGTTTTTGGCCCAGGCTTCTTCGGTGTGCCTGTCGTCCACCGGCCTTTCCTCGCCGTAGCTGATGGTGGTCAGACGCGCCGAATCGATACCCTGCCCGATCAGGAAACTCTTTATGGCGCCGGCCCTTTTCTCACCCAGCCCGAGATTGCGTTCGTTGCTGCCCCGTTCGTCGCAATGCCCTTCGATGATCACCTTTACCCGGGGATGGCGCCGCAGCCAGTCGGCCTTGCGCTCCAGTTCCGCAACCGCCGGCGGTTTCAGCTCGGCACGGTTGTAATCGAAGTAGACATCCTCGTAAAAGATACGGATTTGCTCCAGATTTTCCAGGTATGCCCGGGTGTCGCGGGCCAGGCTGTCCGGATCTATCACCGTTTCGGCGGCAGCCGGCGCGGCCTGCCGGACCGGCTCCTGAACCGCAGCCGGTGCAGTCTGTGACGATCGGGAAGCACAACCTGCAAACAAGACAGCCATAATAACGGCTGCCGTCAAGCTTAGAGAACCTGATCTTGACACCATCCCCGCCTCCTTTCGTTAATGACATTTTACAGTCTTTTAACCGCTTTGTCATATTCTCAGGCAAGTTCTGGCGGCCTGCAGATGTGCGCCACAGTCGGTGACAGAACATTTTTCCAGCTTCATGATCTCAGTAAAGGCCTTTTCCGGCGATTCCTGACGCCGTACCAAAACCAGCCGGTACCAGTAGGGCAGTTCGTAACGATGGACATCCAGAAGCCGCATGGCTCCGGCTCGAACAGCGGCCATCTGCTTCCTGAAACGGGACCCTGCGCCCTTTTGGACAATCATTTCTTCCAGAATCCCGATTTCCGCGGCAAGCCTGTTTTTCGCCTTCCGGTAACGCCCTATCGGAACGAACCACATGCGCACCATTATATAACCGCACATTCCGGCGATGAAACTGGCCGTAGCCGCAAGGTACAACGGATTCATTCCGACCCTTCCAAACCGCCGTCCGGCATCATCCACTGCAACCGGCGCTCGAAAACAGAATCGACAAACTCCAGATAATCCTCTTTGCGCCTGAGCCTGTGGATCCGTTTCAAAATTTTACGGCCGTCGGCAAGCCACATTGAAAAGTAACTCCACAGACCCTTCATCTTGTTCAGAAGATGTCCCGGACCACTCAGAATGCTTTCGTAGCCTTTCAACAAATCGTCGTGAAAAGCCCTGAATCGTTCGGTCTGCCGTTCTTTCCGAAATGACCGGCCGCGGATTCTGGCCGGCAGAAAAGGATCGGCAATTATGCCCCGGCCGATCATCCAGCGGTCAATGCCGGGCAGCCTGCGGCTGATCCTGATCAAATCCCCGGCCGTAAAAATATCCCCGTTATAGACGACGGTATGTCTCAGCTGCGCGGCCGTGCGCTCGAAAGCTTCCAGATCCACCTGCCCGCCGTACATCTGGGCAGCCGTCCGGGGATGAATTATGACGCCGGCCAGGGGGTAGCGGTTGAAAACCGGAACAAGCTCATCTATTTCCCTGCAGGTGAAGCGTCCCAGCCTAGTTTTGACAGAAATCCGCATCCCTGCCGGCAAACCGGACACAACCTCTTCCAAAAAGGCGTCGACCTTGTCCGGAAACGGGAGCAGCCCGGCTCCCCTTCCCTTTTTTACAATCCTGGCAAAAGGGCATCCCAGATTCCAGTTGACCTCCCGGCAGCCTATCTGTGCAAGTCCGTCTGCCAGTATCAGAAAGCGCCCTGCACTTTTCGAAAGGATTTGCGGCGTAACCGGAAGAAGCCGGTTGTTTTCCGGAAGCAGGTCCCTGAGATGGGTCGGTTTGATCCGCCGGCCTTCGACGGTGGAAAGAAACGGGGCCACGGCTCCGTCAAGGCCTGCGAAATGCCGAGCATGGGCATTTCTGAAAACACAATCGGTTATTCCCCGCAGGGGCGCCAGGAAAATTATCGGCCCGGCTTGCTTCATCCCTGGAACTGTTCGGCCAGCGACGCAGCCCGGGCAGCCGCCACGCGGGCCGCATCGCCCAGGGCGTGTTTCAGCCTGAACCAGTAAAGGGCGGACCTGGAGCCGAAACCGCACATCACGCCGCCTTCTTTGAGAGGACGGCCGAAATTTCTGATTTTGGCCGCCATAAGTCTGCCGTTGCTGACGTAAAAGACCAGATTGTCCGCCAGCTGACTGCGAAATTCATCGGCGGGAATAAAATTCACCCTGGTTATGCCGCCTGCCCCCACATCAACGCCACCGACTTTTCCCACCTTAATTCCGTTGAAATAGACCGTCTCCTCGAACAGCAGAGGCCGGCGATCAAACATTATGCTGATTCCGTCTTCTCCCGCAGGCCGGATGCAGCCGCTGATGACCATCAGCGCCAGGACAGCTCCCAGGACGGCTTGTCTGCCAAGTTTCATTTTCCCTCCCGCACAGATTTTTGACGGCCCCGCCGGCAGCAATCAGCAACCAAACCGGCGACCCGAAACAACTGGCAGGCTACCATATCCGGCGCCCAAATGGCAAGCCTTCTGCAACCGCCTGCTGCCGGCGGCCCCCTGCTGTTTCGCAGCCGGAAACGGCGCCAAAGTCCGCAGTCTCCCCCATGATCGTTTTCAGCCCATTGCGAACCTTGTACCTGGTAACAACTTCAAGGCAGGAACACAAACTGCCTTTTGTTGCACTGTCCGTCCGCAAGGGCCGATTGAAACCATCTCCTCCGGTGGCGGTCGGTTACCGTCTTGACAAAAAGCCGTCAAAGACATAAATATCTGTCTAACTGTTTAACTGTTTGACCTTTACGGCCCGCGGAAACCGCCTGCTTTGCAAGCGGCAGAAAAATCAGGCACCGGAGACAGAAGTAATCTTTTGTCTCGTTGTCCCGCAATCAAACCCGAACCGGCCTTTGGGGAGGCGGCAGTTACCCCGGTACCCCATGGATGTAAAATTTAGAAAGCCCAAACCCAACAGGATCTTCCAGCACGTGGTGGCTGAAATCCAGGCCGCGATTCTCGATGGCCGTCTGAAACCCGGAGACCAGCTGCCGCCGGAAATGAAACTCAAGGACATGTTCGACACCAGCCGGGGAACTATCCGGGAAGCCCTGAGAGTGCTGGAGCAAAAGGGCCTTATCGACATCAGGACCGGTGTCTCCGGCGGCGCCGTCGTCCGGAAGGTCGACACCCGCCAGATCACCGAGAGCCTCAACCTGCTGATCCAGGCCCAGAACGTGTCATTCGATCAACTGGTGGAATTCCGCGAAGCGGTCGAAGGGATAGTCGCCGGGCTGGCCGCAGAACGGGCAAAACCGGAGAACATTCAGCATCTGCGTGAGCTGATGGCCTCCGCCGACAGGCTGCTGAAGGAAGGCTCCGGTCACTGGCGGGAGCTTCTCGACATAGATGTCAAGCTGCACATCGCCATCGCGGAAGTTGCCGGAAATCCTGTCTTCGTTGCCGTACTGAAAATGGTGCATGAAAACATCCTTGACTCTTTCGAGTGGTTCGAGCTGGAAAACAGCCACGTTCTGCAAGACAGTTTCCAGGATATGGGGCAGCTGATCAGGGCCATCGAAAACGGGCAGGCCACCGAAGCCGGATCACTGGCCCGGTATCATGTGCGCAAATTCCACGATTACCTGAAACGCGGATTCCGGAACGAACAGTAGCCACCGCCAAAGACAGACGCCACCGCAGCCGGCGGCAGTCCATGCCGCCGCCTGTCACCATTGCAAACAGATGCACGAAGGAACGGGAACATGAACCAGAAAGACTATATCAAACTGGAGCAGCAGTACGGGGCCCACAATTACAAGCCCCTGGATGTCGTCCTTTGCCGGGGTGAAGGCGTGTGGGTCTGGGACGTTGACGGCAACCGGTACATGGACTGCCTTTCCGCCTATTCGGCAGTCAACCAGGGGCACTGTCATCCGAAAATCATGGCCGCCATGATGGAACAGGCCCGAAAACTGACCCTTACTTCACGCGCTTTCCGCAACGACCAGCTGGGGCTTTTTTACAAGGAACTGTGTGAGCTTACCAATTCTCACAAAGTGCTGCCGATGAACAGCGGGGCCGAAGCGGTCGAAACCGTGATCAAGGCTGTCCGCAAGTGGGGCTACCAGGTCAAGGGGGTCGCCGGAGACAAGGCTGAAATCATAGTCTGCGAAAACAACTTTCACGGGCGCACCATAACCATCGTCGGCTTCAGCACCGACCCTGCTTCCAGGGAAGGCTTCGGTCCTTTCACACCCGGTTTCAAGATCATTCCCTTCGGGGATGCCGAGGCACTTGAAAACGCCATCGGACCCGATACGGTGGGATTCCTGGTGGAGCCCATCCAGGGTGAAGCAGGGGTTGTAATCCCGCCTCCGGGTTACCTCAGGCAGGTCAGGGAAATATGCAGCCGCCACAACATCGTCCTGATCCTGGATGAAATCCAGACCGGACTGGGCCGTACGGGCAAACTGCTGGCCGAGGAACACGAGGGCATCGAGGCCGACCTGACCCTGGTGGGCAAAGCCCTTTCGGGAGGTTTCTACCCGGTCTCGGCGGTCCTGTCCAACAGTGAAGTCCTCGGTGTGCTGCGTCCCGGCGAACACGGCAGTACTTTCGGCGGCAACCCCCTGGCCTGCGCCATCGCCAGAACGGCCCTAAAGGTTCTGACCGAGGAGAACCTGATCGAAAATGCCGCCCGGATGGGGGCTTATTTTCTCGAAGGATTGCAAAAGATCGAAAACCCCAAGATCAGGCAGGTGCGGGGCAAGGGGCTCTTGCTGGCTGTGGAATTTTATCCCGATGCAGGCGGCGCCCGCAGCTATTGCGAACGCCTGATGCAAAAGGGACTGCTGTGCAAAGAAACCCATGACAACATCATCCGCTTCGCACCGCCGCTGGTAATCGACAGGCAGCAGGTCGACTGGGCCCTGGAACGGATTGCGCCCGTGCTGGGTTCCTGATACATACTTTTAAAGCTTGCCGGACTTGCACGGCACACCGCCTGTCAGGTGCAGACACCGGGGCGTAAACAAATGCGCAGCTTGACCGCGTGACAATCTGCAAAAAATTTGAAACGCTTGATTCAGGCTGATATATGTCGACCGAAGCGGACGACTCGTCGGTTCACAGAAAGGGACTTGGAATGAATAAAGATTTTCTTCATGTCGATGACTGGGACAGGGAAACCATCCTGTCGGTTCTTGATCTGGCGGCCCAGGTAAAGGCCCGCTTCGCCGCCCGTGAAAAATACCTGCCTTTCGAGGGCCTCACCCTGGCCATGGTGTTTGCCAAACCTTCGGCACGCACCCGCATATCTTTTGAAACCGGCTTTTTCAGACTCGGCGGCCACGCCCTCTACCTTTCTCCCTCCGACATCGAAATCGGCAAAAGAGAGGCCATAAAAGACATCGCCCGGGTAATCAGCCGTTACAACGACATGCTCATGGCGCGTCTTTTCGACCATCGCCATATCATCGAACTTGCGCGCTACGCCGGCATTCCGGTGATCAACGGGCTGACGGACTACAATCATCCCTGTCAGATAATGGCGGATATATTTTCGATTCTGGAACACAGGGGAAACCTGGACGATCTCAAAGTAGCCTACATCGGCGACGGCAACAACATCGTCCATTCCTGGCTCAGGCTTGCCTCCCGCCTGCCCATGCACTTTGCCTGCGCCTGCCCCCATGGTTATGAGCCCGACCGGGCAACGGTCGATCTGGCAAACAATGCCGGCATCTCAACCATCGAAATCGTCAACGATCCGGCCCGAGCCGCCCGGGACGCCGATGTAATCTACACCGACGTCTGGGCCTCCATGGGCAAGAAACACGAATTCGAAGAGCGCAAAAAGCGCTTCCAGGGCTTCACTGTTACCCCGGAACTCATGGCCCTGGCCAAACCCTCGGCCTGTTTCATGCACTGCCTGCCGGCTCAGCGGGGATTCGAGGTCACCGACCAGGTCATGGAATCAGAGGCGTCCATAATCTTCGACCAGGCTGAAAACAGGATGCATGTCCAAAATGCCATCATGCTGAAACTCATGAAAATGATTTAGAAAAAATCTTCATCGGCAAAGCCGTGCCTGCAGGTCGGTCGATAACGGCCCAAACGGTCAAAAGTGGATTTCCCGGCGGCGGTCAGCAAGGCGGATCATGCCCGGGCCGTCTGGTGTAAACCGGCCGGCAATTCAACAAGGAGACGATTATGATGGTGGAAAAGGTCATCATAATGGGAGCCGCGGGAAGGGATTTCCACAACTTCAACGTCTACTTCAAGGACAATCCCAGATACCGGGTGATAGCATTTACCGCCACCCAGATCCCCGACATCGAAGGACGCCGTTATCCGGCCGAATTGGCCGGCCGGATGTATCCCGAAGGCATACCGATTTTTCCGGAGGAAGATCTCAGGCAGCTCATAGAGACCCACAAGGTCGACCTGGTGGCATTTTCTTACAGCGACATAGCCTACGTTGACCTGATGCACAAGGCTTCGGTGGCCATGGCGGCCGGAGCGGACTTCATCTTCATAGGGGCGACCTACACCATGCTCCGCTCGGCAAAGCCGGTCATTGCCGTCTGCGCCGTCAGAACCGGCTGCGGCAAGTCCCAGACCACCCGTTATGTGTGCAACCTGCTGCGCAGGCATGACAAAAAGGTGGTCGCCGTGCGCCACCCAATGCCATATGGTGATCTCACCCGCCAGGTCGTCCAGCGTTTCAGCTCCTATGCCGATTTCGATGCCCATGACTGCACCATCGAGGAACGTGAAGAATACGAGCCCCTGGTCTGCCAGGGGATCGTGGTCTATGCCGGTGTGGATTACGAGCAAATCCTGCGTCAGGCCGAACAGGAAGCCGACGTTATCGTCTGGGACGGAGGTAACAACGATACCCCCTTCTATTATCCCGACGTGCACATAGTGGTCTTCGATCCTCACCGGGCAGGACATGAACGGCTCTACTTCCCGGGCGAGACCAACATGCTGATGGCCGACATAGCCGTCATAAACAAAGTGGACAGTGCTTCCAGGGAAGATGTGGAAAAAGTCAGGCGGAGCATCGCCGCCCTGAACAAGTCGGCCGACATCGTTCTGGCAGAGTCTGAAATCCTGGTCGACAAGGGCCGGGCCATTGCCGGAAAGCGGGTCCTGGTCGTCGAGGACGGGCCGACCCTGACCCATGGCGAAATGTCGTTCGGCGCCGGCGTCATCGCCGCCAGACGTTACGGAGCCGCGGAAATCGTAAGCCCCCGGCCTTTTGCCGTGGGCACCATCAAGGAGACCTTCGCCAAATACCCCAACGTTTCCGATGTTCTGCCGGCCATGGGTTACAGCCGGCAGCAGATCGCCGATCTTCAGGAAACCATAAGAAAGACCGACTGTGATCTGGTCCTGTTTGCCACACCCATCGACCTGCCCAAACTGGTCAAGATAGACAAACCTACGGCCAGGGTAAGGTATGAATACAAAGATATGGGTGACCCCAAACTGGCCGACGTTCTTTTGAATCGTCTCGGCAGGATTTGAACCGGCCCCGGCCTGGACACCGACCTGGCTGAAGCGGAGATTTTCCCCGGGCAACGGTCTAGGATGGACAAGATGAAAAAAGAAACTCTCCTGGTTGCACTGGGCGGAAATGCGCTGATCCAGAAGGGCCAGCGCGGAACCATCGAGGAGCAATTCGCCAACCTGCAGGTACCCATGGCCCAGTTGGCCAGATTGTCCCGCCGCTACCGGGTCATCATCACCCATGGCAACGGCCCCCAGGTGGGCGATCTGCTGCGGCAACAGGAATGCTGCAACGACGTACCCAGGCTGCCGCTGGAAATCCTGGTGGCCCAGACCCAGGGGCAGATCGGCTATATGATAGAATCCACCCTTGACACGGAACTTATGCAGCTGGGGGTGAGCACCGGCCAGCTCATCATAACCGTTATAACCTACGTCGTGGTGGACGAAAAAGATCCGGCTTTCAAGAAACCGACCAAGCCCATCGGCCCGGCCTACAGCAAGGAAGAAGCCGCCAAGATGCCGTATCCCATGCAGAAAACTCCCAAGGGTTACCGGCGGGTAGTGGTTTCTCCCCGGCCGGTGACCATAGTCGAAAAACGGGAGATCAAGCGCCTGATTGACATGGACTTCATCGTCATCTGCTGCGGTGGCGGGGGCATACCGGTCATCAGGGAAGGTCGCAAGTTCTGCGGGGTCGATGCCGTAATCGACAAGGATCTGGCCAGCGCCAAACTGGCCGGGGAATTAGGTGTCGATCTTTTTATCATCGCTTCGGATGTGGAAGGGGTTTTCCTGGACTACGGCTCGGCCCGACAGAAACTGCTGGATAAAATGACCGTCTCCCAGGCCGAAGCCTATATCGGGCAGGGGCAGTTTCCTGCCGGATCAATGGGGCCCAAGGTGCAGGCTGCCGTCAACTTCGTCCGCAACCACGGCAAAAGAGCCGTGATCGGCCACATTTCGGAAATTGAAAAAGCGGTCAATTCCGGGGCCGGCACCGAAATAACGCCATAGCGCTGCGGCCGAGCCGGCCGATACGGCCCTGCCGTGGTTGCCTGCATCAATCTGTGCTTTTGTAATTCAAGACGTTGACATCCCTTTCCGCATTAACTAAACACTGATTAGCATCTACCGGGGGGAAGGAACCTACCTATGCGAATATCGGTGCGTTGGTCCCTTGTAGCCGGTTTCCTTGGCCTTATATGGGGAACTCACCTAATTACAGCCTCGTCGGCTTTCATAACATCTCAAAAAGTTCTGCATCAGCACGCGCGAACGATCATGGACACCGTGGCGGACAAGGCCCGTATCCAGACTCTGGCCTACCTCGAACAGGCACGCCAGGCCGCCGTTCTTACCGCACGCCTGATAGAAACGGGACATTTCAGGATCAGAACCGACAAAAACAACCCGTTGTTCTCCTATTTTAACGACCAGCTCAAACTGCACCCCTCCCTGGCGGGCATCTTCGCCGCCAACCCCAACGGGGACTTTCTGGACCTGCGCCGATCTTCACTGGAAGGCAACTCCGCCCTGAGGATAAAAATCATCAGCAACAGCGAGTCCGGCCGCGAGACCCTGCTGGTCTGGCATACCCCCGGCTGGTCGTACCTGAAACAGAAGAAGGATCCCCGGGACAGCTACGACCCGCGCCGGCGTCCCTGGTATAAAAAAGCCATGGCGGAAGGCAAAACCGTCTGGACCGATCCTTACATCTTTTTCACTTCCCAGAAACCGGGCATTACCGTGGCGACACCCTGCTTTGACAAATCCACCGGCGCCATGACCGCCATCATAGGAGTGGACATAGAAATCGACGCCTTGTCCACATTTTTCGCCGGGCTGAAAATCAGTAAGCACGGCAAGGCCTTTCTGATCGACGGCAAGGGCCACCTGGTCGCCTTTCCCGACCTTTCAAAAATTAGAATCCCCAAAGCCAAGGACAGTGCCCGTTTCCGGCTGGTGTCCATCGAGCAGCTGGACGACCCGCTCAGTTCCAGTGCTTTTGCCGCCATGGGCTTCGAGCGCAACCCGGAAAAGCTGTATACTTTTCCCCTGTCCCGTTATGCGACCTTTCATTACCGGGGAGAAGACTACCTGGCCATGTTCAAATCCCTCGATGAAAGCTCCCTGGGCTGGGCCATCGGCGTCTACCTGCCTTCCAATGATTACCTTGGTGCCATCATTGAAAACCGCCGCCTGAACCTCATGCTCACCCTGGCCATTTCGGCCCTGGCCACGGTGATCGGATTTTGGCTTGCATCGGGCATAATAAGACCGGTCATGAAGCTTGCCGCCCAGGCAAATGCCATCGGGCGCGGGGACTACGACGCCATCAGCCCCATCAAAACCCATTATCATGAGATTCAGGCCACGGCAGATGCTTTCGAACAAATGAAAAACGCGGTTGTCGCCAGCCGCGAAAGATACAAGTCGATCTTTGAAAACATCCAGGATATCTATTATGAAATCGACGCCAAGGGCAAGATAATCGAAATCAGCCCGTCCGTGTACAGAATATACAAATACAGCCGCCGGCAGCTGCTGGGCCGGAACATGTTCTCGCTTTACAAAAACCCCGAAGACCGTTTCGAGATGCTCAAGCAACTGAACGAACGCGGCCGGCTGGTAGATTACGAAGTCATGCTCAAGGCCCCTGACGGCAAAACAATAATAGCCTCGGTCAACTGCACCCTGGCCCGCGACGAGTCCGGACGCCCCAACCGCATCATCGGGTCACTGAGGGACATAACCGCCCGCAAGATGGCCGAAGCCAGGCTGCGCAGATATAAGAACAAGCTCGAAGAAATCGTCAAAAAGCGTACCTCGGCCCTGGAGAAAGCCAATGCCGATTTGAGGGCGCAAATCGCCCAGCGTCATAAAACCGAAAGAGCCCTGCGCCGGAGCAAAGAGCGTTATCGTAACATCCTGGCCAGCATCCAGGAGGTATATTTCGAAATGGATCTTTCCGGCCGGCTCACCTTCGTCAACCAGGCGGCCCTCAAGCTGTCGGGTTACCAGAAAAGCGAACAATTAATAGGCATGCACCACAGCCGTTACACCAGCCCGGAAACAGCGGCCAAAGCCAAAAAGATCTTCGCTGAAATCCGGCGCACCGGAAAACCGGCGGATATAGCCCACTACACATTGACAATAAAGGACGGGCGCAAATGCACAATGGAGGTGTCGGCCTCGCTGATCACCGATTCCAAGGGCAATCCCACCGGTTACAGGGGCGTGGCCCGCGACATAACCGATCGCATCCGGAACGAAAAGGAAAAGAAAAAGCTCCAGTCACAGCTCGAGCAGGCCCAGAGGATTGAATCCATCGGCACCCTGGCAGGCGGCGTCGCCCACGATTTCAACAACCTGCTCATGGGAATCCAGGGCAACGTGTCCCTGCTGCTGACAAAGATCGGCCCCGAATCCGGTCTGCGCCAGTATGTGGAGGCGATTCAGGATTGCGTTGCAAGCGGGGCCAGCCTCACCAGCCAGTTGCTCGGCTTCGCCCGCGGCGGCAAGTACAATGTGCGGCCCATCGACCTCAACGCGGTCATAGATCACAGCCTGCGCCTGTTCGGCCGGACCCGTCGCAGCATAACCATTTCCGAGCAGCTGCAACAGGACCTCTGGACGGTGGAAGCCGACCGCAGCCAGATAGAACAGGTCTTTATGAACATATACGTGAACGCCTGGCAGGCCATTGAAGACACCGGCAAGATAACCGTCCATTCCGCCAACGTTACCCTTGGGGCCGCCGAAGTCAGAGGATACGGGGTGCCGCCCGGCCGGTATGTGGAAATCAAGATAAAAGACACCGGCAAGGGAATGCCGGAAGAAGTCCGAAAACGGATCTTCGAACCTTTTTTCACCACCAAGCAGATGGGACGCGGCACCGGCCTCGGCCTGGCTTCGGTTTTCGGTATCATCAAGAACCATAAGGGATTTGTGAAAGTGGCAAGCAGTCCGGGCAAGGGCAGCGTCTTTACCATCTATCTTCCGGCCGGCGACGGCAAGGCTCCGAAGGCCGTGCCGGCACCACGGGAGCAAAAGGTGGTGCGCGGCAGCGAAACCATAATGGTCGTCGATGACGAAGCATACATATGCGAGGCTTTCAACGACCTGCTCCGGGCCATGGGATATGATGTCATAGCCTGCCAGACTCCGGAGGAGGCCCTGAGAATAATCAAAGACAAAAGCAGGAAGATCGATCTGGCCATAGTGGACATGGTCATGCCGGAAATGGATGGCGAAGAGCTCTTCGACAAGGCGATGCAAATCCGCCCGGAGATGAAAGTAATCATAGCTTCGGGTTACACCAAGGACGAACGGGTAGAAGCAATCGTCAAAAGAGGAGCGTCCGGCTTCATCCAGAAACCATTCGATCCGTCGACACTTTCAGAAGCCATCCGCGCCGCTTTGGACGACACGCAATAGAAGTTGCCCGGAATTGCCGGCATCTGGACGAAAAGTCACGGACATGATAAGCTGAAGGCGTTGCTGTCCGACGGATAACAAAACCTGGATTGAACGATATGACTGTCAAAAAAATTCTGGAAGATTTCTCCCCCCGCGATCATACGCCGGAGGACGGCCCGGGCGGCCGGCGCCAACACCTGGAAAGCCTTTTGGTAAGGATCAACAAGTGCTTTGTGGATGTGATCCTGCCCTCGGTTTTCGCCGTCCAGGAAGACCTGCAGCAGGCCGGCTTCTGGAACCAGCTCAACGTTGGGCAATCGTCGGTCCTTTCCTCGGGCAAACCCAACATCCGCAACGTCGAATTGTATTTTTTCCCGGAACGCATCCAGCAGCTTCCCTTTGAAACATCGGCCCTGGAACGCACATACCGCGCGTCCTTCGAGCCTTCTGCCGATCTGCGCAAAATTTCAATGCAGATCAGGTTCCCCCAGCGTCTCAGCCCGGTCAGGGAAGACCAAATACGCCTGGCAGCCGTTGAGGAAATAAATACCGGCATGGTGGACAGTTTCCTGGAGGAATTCATACTGGGCTCCATAGATGTCTATAAATCAGACCATTTCCTCAGCTGAGCGGCCGCCGGTGCAATCAGGCCCGGCTGGATGTCAGTCCCGGAGATAGGAAGGCAGGAGCGCATTTTCGACAAAGGGCAGACTGTCGGCCGGAGGCGGCTCGAAACCGAACACCAGCTTGAGAAAGTTACGGCATATACGGTAAGTGGCTCCCCATAAAAGCTCCTTGCCGCTTTGTGTTTCAACAACCACGCACGGAAAATCAATCTCCATTGTCGTTCCGTCGTGCCGGCGCGCTTGCGGCAGCCGGAAGCGGGCATAGGCTTTGGGGTTGAGCAGCAATTCAAGGGGGATTTCGATCATTGCGGACACTTCCCAGTTGGGCCGCCAGCGGGCCGACCTTCTCATCCAGCCGCACACGGGAAAAATAACCTTCTCGAACATAACCAGCGGCTGGGACGGCAAGGGACCCAGAATCTCCACGTTGAAAGGGTTGAGCCGGATTTCCTCCCAGGCTTCCCTCAGGGCGGTTGCCGCCATCATCCAGAAGGCGGCTTTGGACGCCGCAAGCCGGAGGCCGGAGCCGAACAGCGATTTGTCTCCGGCCGTTCGGGCCGGCCGGCCGGATCTGCCATGGCTCACGGACTGAACCGCCTGCTGAACCGACACCGCCGGGGCCAGCAGGCTGTCGGCCAGTTTGTTCACCCTGCCGCCGGGGCAGCACAGGTCGCCGGCCTGGGTCACCTGACCGGAGCGTTTGCTCAGCACCAGGCAGACCCGGTCTTTTGAACGGCGGCGGCGATCGTATGCCAAAAGAAACAATACGGCCGAAGCCCGCCTTGCCAGAACCTCTTTCAGGGGCCAGGGGTCTTGCAACCACCACGAGCCGAGGGCGGACCGCACCCCGGCCTTGAAATCTGCTTCAGTATGGACTTCACCAAGGCTTTCCGGCCGCATACGCAGTATCCCCGCTTATCGTTTCCTGAATTGAAAGTTTCAAATTCATGAAACCGCCCATTTTATAATCCGGCCCGAAAGTGCTTGGCAAGCCGGACGGCATGTCTTATTTTGTCCCTCGCGCCTGTTTGACGGCAATAAAGGCGCCCGATAACGATGAATAACCCACGGAATAGGCAATATGAACCTTTTGCTCCCATCGCGCCTTTTCATCGGCCTGTCATCCTTCGAAATGATGGCCATGTTCCGCAGGGGGCTGTTTTACGCCTATCTTTCGATCTACCTGCGCCACTTCCTCGGTCTGAGCGTCACCGAAACCACCCTCTTTGCCACCGCGCCCATGATAACCAACATCGTCTTCCAGACCTTCGTCTGGGGACGGATCTCGGACCGTTACCAGATACGCCGGAGCCTGATAATAGCCGGAGAATGGCTGGCCGCCCTGGGAACGGTGACACTCTGGTACCTGCACCGCCAGACGGAAAATCCGTTAACCGCGGGCCGGATCATAATCTGCGGCCTGGCTGTCATCGAGGTCTTCTGGTCCATGTCCAATATCGGCTGGAGCGCCATGATATCGGACTTTTATACCCCTTCACAGCGCAGCCGCATCCAGGGCCGCCTGGCCAGCATCGGCGGCCTGGGCCGGATGCTCGGTGTCTGGTCGGGAGGATTGCTCTACGACGGTTTTGCCGGCAAATACGCAGGATGGGGGTTTCAGGCCGGCCCTCTTTTCTTCATCGCCTCGGCGGTCATGCTGATCTCGACCGTCCCCCTGTTCTTCATGCCCGAAGGCGGCATTTCAAATCAACGCCCGGCAGCTTCCGATCCGAAACCGGCGCCGGTTGTAACCGGCCGGCACTCGGCTCTCTGGCTCTTTCTGGCGGCCATGGTCCTGATAAACTTCGGCCGCAATGGCATAGCCATCATCCTGCCCCAATACCTGGTGATGGATTCCGGCCTGGCCATAAGCAGCCGCGCCCTGAGCAACGTGGTAAACATTCAGTCGGCCTCCATGATACTTTTCGGCCTGGTTGTCGGCAGGTTGTCTGAAAGGTTCGGGGACAAAAAGCTCCTGCTGGCCGGAATCGCGGCCACCATGGCGGCCTTGCTGATCCTGGCTCTGAGCATGCGGATCGAGATGATCTATCTGGCCAATTTCATCCGCGGAGCCACCGATGTGGTCATAATGGCTACTTCCTACAGCCTGGCTTCGGTCCTCATTCCGGCCGAGCAGAGGGCGCGGCTCTTTTCATTCTATAACGCCACCTTCTTTCTGAGCTGGGGACTTGCCGGCACCCTGGTGGCCGGGCCCCTGATCGACCTGCTGATCGCCTCGGGCCATGAACCTGTTTTCGCCTACCGGGCCTCTTTCGTTGCCGCCGCCGTCATCACCGCCGCCGGGCTGGCTCTGCTGGCCCTCATCTGGCGCCGCCTGCCGCGGTGAAAAGCAAAAGGCGGCATTCCGGCGGAGCAGGGCGGCAAAGATCACGGAGACTGAAACAGATCCGGATATCAGGGTCTGAAGACTTCCATGCCGTCCTTGGTATCCCGGACCACGTATCCCATGGCCTGGATCTCGTCGCGCAAACGGTCTGAAAGCTCCCAGTTCTTTTCCCGGCGGGCCTTCCGGCGGGCTTCTATTTTGGCCAGGACTTCATCGGGCAACCGGCCGGCATCCGCCGCCTTTTCAAGCTTCAGCCCCAGAACACGGTCCCAGTCGTAGACCGTGGCCAGCTTGACTCCCGGTTCCAGACCGGACTTTAGCAGCTCCTGAACCACGGCCATGGCGCGGGGCATGTTCAGATCGTCATTGACGGCTTCCCTGAATTTGTCGCTGAATTCAGGATCTGTACCGGCCGGCTCTGAATCCGACCGCAACGTGCGCACCTGATTCCGCAGGTGGGCCAGACCATTGCGGGCAGCTGTCACGGCATCCTGGCTGTATTCCATCGGCTTCCGGTAATGGGTCTGAAAAGTGGCAAAACGGTATACCAGAGGATCGATCCCCTTGCTAATAAAAGTTGCCTCCAGGGTGAGGAAATTGCCCTCGCTCTTGGCCATCTTTTTGCCGCCGGAAATAATCAGGAAGGCCCCGTGCATCCAGAAGCGGAAAAACTGCTTTCCGGTGGCAGCCTCTGACTGGGCAATTTCGTTGGTGTGATGAACATTGATATGATCCACCCCGCCGCAGTGGATATCAAGCATGTCACCCAGATATTTCATGCTCATGGCCGAGCATTCGATGTGCCAGCCTGGAAACCCGACCCCCCAGGGAGAATCCCACTCCATCTGACGCTTGACACCCGGAGGCGAAAATTTCCAGAGGGCAAAATCGGTTGGATTGCGCTTTTCAGGATTCTTTTCCACCCTGGCCCCTTCCTGGAGGGCTTCCAGGTTCTGGTGAGAAAGCTTGGTGTAATCGGGAAACTTCGAAGTGTCGAAATATATTCCGTCACTTGTCCGGTAGGTGAATCCCCTCTGCTCCAGGCGCTTGATCAACTCTATCTGGTCGGCGATAGTCTCGGTCGCCTTGCACCAGATCGTGGGCTCCAGGATATTGAGGGCGGCCAGATCCTTTTTGAAAGCCCGGGTATAGAATTCGGCTATTTCCCAGGCGCTTCTGCCTTCCCGCCGGGCGCCCTTCTCAAGCTTGTCCTCACCCATGTCCCGGTCACCGGTCAGGTGACCGACATCGGTGATATTCATCACATGTTTCACCTCGAACCCATTGTAGAGCAAAACCCGTTTGAGCACATCTTCGAAGATGTACGTCCTCAGGTTGCCGATATGGGCGTAATTGTAAACCGTCGGCCCGCAGGTATACATCCCCACCTTCGGCGGCCTGACGGGCACGAAAAGCTCTTTTTTCCTGCTCAGTGTGTTGTAGAAGTATAGATCCATGCAGAACCAGCCTGTCTGAGGTTAAATTCCTTTTCAGCCATTAGCTTATGCACCAACAGATGCCCTATTGTCAAACACGTTCACCACCGGCGAGGCCGCGCAAAAAGCATTGCCCCGGATTTCATCGCCCGCCGGTCACGCCGGAAGGAACGGCTCAGCTGGAAACAACCTTGTATTTGAGGCACACGGTGTCTGTATCTATGCGATGACAGTCCTCCAGGGTCAGCTCCATGTCCAGGATAGTGTCGAACAGGCCCGGGCCCTGGCCGAAGAGCCTGGGAGAAACAGTGAGGATTATCTCGTCTATCAGGCCGGCCCCGGCAAAGAGGGAATTTGCCACCGCGCCGCCTGCCAGCACCGCCTGACTGTATCCTTCACGGTAAAGCCCGGCAGCGATCCTGTCCGGCTCATCGGAGGTAAAGCTCACCCCGGCAACCGGCTGCCGGCGGCCGGGATGTCGCGTCAGCACCACGTGTTTTCTTCCCGGCAGCGGGCCGCCGAGGCTGTCGAAGGTACGCGCTCCCATTATCACCACACCGGCCCGCATGGTAAGGGCTTTGAACATCCGCTTGTCAGGGGAGCCGGTCCAATCCGGGAAATGATCACCACCGCGGGCGATCTTGCCATCTGCGGTCACGGCCATCAGCATCATTATCCTGGAACGCATGGGTTGCTTCCCTCCTTTTTCAGTATTTGCAGGTTCGCAAAAAAAATCCGGGCCGGCCGGGAGCGACGGTCCCGTCTCTGAACTCCGGGGCTGCCGCCGCCTCTAGGTTGCATTCCGGCAAATTATTTGCAAGGATAATCCAGGACGTGTCTTGTAACCCGAGGGACTTTGCTGGCGGATTGAGCCCAATATGAAAGGAGAGTTTTATGCCTGAAGATAAAGACCTCTTGACCGCCAAGGAATTTGCCCGCCTTGCCGGTGTCAAACCGGGAACGATTACCAAGTGGCTCCGCAGTGGCAAGCTGGAAGGCACAAAATCCGGCGGCAGATGGATGATTCCCCGCAGCCAGCTGGCAAATCTGACCGCAAAGACGCAGCCGGAACCGGAACCATCCCGGCCGTCGTCCGGGCAGACGGACGGACAATCTGCCGGCCAAGATGGAGCCAGGCTGTATTCAATCGAAGAATTTGCGGCCATGACCTACCTGACAGAACTTGGGGTCGAACGCTGGATAAAGGCAGAACGCCTGATCGGCAGGCTGGATTCTTCCGGCAACTGGAAGGTGGATTCCTCCAGCCTCCGGCTGCCCCACATCAAGCATCTCCTGCGTGACTGAATCTTCGCGCAACATGGGTCTGCGGGCGGCCGGCAAACTGTCATCTGCCCGCAGGCCTTCTGCCCGGCAGACCGGACCCCCGGACAAAAAAATCCGGCCGGCGTAAGGCAAGCCGTCTCTTACGCCGGCCGGCGGCATCCGGTCATCCCGGCAGAATTCCTTTATAGATGAAAAACGTGTATGCGCCGGCCATTGCCACGGCCGCCAGCCGCGGCAAGCGTCCCCAGAAGGCTATGAACAGGAAATGCACGGCCCCGGCCGCCAGTATTATTTTCATGGCCAGAGGCAGATAGGAAGGAATCTGAATGGGGGTAAATATGGCAAACAGGCCGATGGCCATGGGAATACAGATGTGGCCGTCACCTATCTGGGAGCTGTATACGATGTCTGCCCTGCGACGGTAAGCATAGTAAGCCGCCAGCAGGCCGTTGGGCAAAACCATCAGCAGGCCGCTCAACCATCCTAGGTTGTCGAAAACCAGCAGTCCCTGCCCGGTCTTGGGTATCCAGGCCACCAGGCGGTCTATGCCTTTGAACACCCCGTAGCCCCCGGCCACCACCAGGACGATGTCAACCGCAATGCTCCACGGGAGGCTGCGACGGCGGCGGACATTGTTTTTCATGACATCGAAAATGTGAATCACCTGCCAAAACAGGAAAAGACCCACCAGCACCAGGCCGTCGTCCCTGTTGAGGACGCCGTCCCTGGCAAGCACCCACAGGGCACCGGTGAAAAAGAACATGGCCGTCAGGGAAAAAAGCAGTGAAAGGTAGTTGAGGCGGTTTTGTTTCGACCATTGCGCCGATGCGGAGCCCGGGCTGGCGGCCGACTTGAGATTCAGGCTCCATATCAGGGCCGGCAACCCTATCAGCAGGGTCAGGTTGGTGACATTGTTGACCAGGCAGTTTTCCAGGACCATGACACCGTTGCTGCCGGTCCGGCCCATCACATAGGCGAAACTCAGGTTTGAAAAACCCGAAGCATAAGGCATGATCAGGGTACCGAGAACCGTTCCCTCGAGCCCCTTGTTTTCCATCACCCCCAGGCGCCAGATCATAAGGCAGGAAGCCGCCAGAAAAAGGGCCAGTGAAAAAAACGGGTCGAACCGGCGCGCCAGGCCGCCGGCCATCTCCGCCCACTTCCCGAAAGCCTCCACCATCCCGGAAATCTCTGCCAGTGCCAGAGCGCTCAATCCGTTTCTCCAGCCAGTGGTTCAGATGGCGACACCCGACACCAGCAATTCCCAGCGGGCCGACAGGCGGCGGTAATCCGCCAGCCAATCCTCCAGGGCGTCCACGTCCTTGCGGGGAATGCCCAATCGCTCGGCATAGGTGTATATCCTCTGTTTTTCCGGGAGTGAAAAGTTGCGGTCCATGGAGGCCAGCATTATGGCATCCCGCAGAACCATAAGGGCGGTGAGCCGGGAAATGTTCTGGCGGCCAATGGTGAAGGTCTTGTCGGTGGTACGCATGAAGGCGTCGTAATCAAGCCCGAGCTTGAGCGCTTTGCGGCGGACAAACTCATATTCGCGGGGACCGTTGTCCTTGTCCGCCTTGGCAATCGAAATCAGGATCCGAAGGTAGGTATCTGGATCAAAATCATCCATTCCCTGGAAATAAAAATCGATCTCCATCATAGCTCTCCGTTGTCGCTCCTTCCGGGCCCGGCCTGCAGCCCCGTTGCGAAACTCGTATGCATTTCACTGGTGAATAGCAAGGAATATTCCAGAATCGACCTTTCCCTCTCAAATCCGCCGGGAATCCTGTCGGGATCAACGCCTGCAGGGAAACAGGGGGGAAACGGCGAGCCGGTCCTGCTTCAAACACCGCCGCCGGGGCCCTGCCGGGATTGCACAATTGTATACTTTATTAAACTAACGCATACAGCCGCATTCGGATTGCGATCGGCAAACTATGCTTTCGGTCCCTTACCGAACCAGCTCTTGATCCTTTGCCAGGCCGACCGCTTGAAACGGACCCTGAGCAGCAGGTCTCCATCCCGGCCGCCGCCCGATCCCGGATGCCCCATGCCGGCCAGCCGGATTATTTGGCCTTCCTTGATTCCAGGAGGTATTTTTACCACCAGCTTCTTGTCGCGCAGCCTGTGGTGGTATGGAAACGGCCCGCCCTGCCGGGCCCAGTCCCTGTCAAGGTACAGCACCTGGCAAATATCCCTTCCGTCCCGGGGCAATTCCACGCCGGTCATCCGGTAAAAGGCCTTGCGCGCCAGGCCGCTGACCAGCCTGCCGGCCACCGACGGTTGAGCCTGCCGGCCAAATGTTTTACCGTGTGCTGCGCCGGCAGGCCCGCCGCCATGACCGCCAAAGGTATAGACCTTGAACGACTGGCCATAGAAATCCTTGAAGATCTCGTCGAAGCCCCGCAGGCCGAAAGACCTGGCCATCTCTTCGAAAATACTGTATATGTCGGATTCGCTGAAAATGTCCTGCTCACTGTACGACTGCCGGAAACGGCTGTAGGCATCGTCTCCATACCTGCTGCGCAGGCGGTCGTACTGCTCCCGTTTTCCCGGGTCCGACAAAACGGCATAAGCCTCGTTCAGAATTTTCATCCGTTCGGCTGCAACCGGATCATCCTTGTTGCGGTCCGGATGGTACCTCAGGGCCAACTTCCGGTATGCTTCCTTGATCCGGCGTTGATCGGCGTCCCGGTCGATTTCGAGGACCTCATAATAATCGATGATTTTCATCTCCAGTCCAGACGCTGAGTATTACCGGGGGACAACCGCCGTTTTGCAAATTGCGTTTGCATTTTGCAAGATGCAAAACGTATCCCCTTGCCATTGCGCGGCCCGCAAGGGCCTATATTTCCTTATGTGATTGTTATTTTTAACTATTTTGATAAGAGTATTTTTAAAATCAAATGGCACTGATCTTGCTGTATTCTTTTACAAAGCCTAACTTTTTCATCATCTTCCTCTCTTGTTGGCCGGGCGGCAAAGGTTGCCGCCCGGCCTCACGTTGGACACCGCCTGCCCGGGTCACCCGCCATTCTTTGCGGCTCCGGACCGCCTTTGATGTTCCTCCAGCAAGGTGGTGAGCTTGCCGACGTGCCTGTTTTCCTCTTCGATTATGGCCTCCAGCTGGCCGAGGGCATCTTCTTCCTCCACAAAAGCCCGGAGCAGCTGATAGAAGGTAATCGTTTCCTTTTCCATTTCAATGGCCAGTTCCAGGATTGCGGACCACCGGCCGGCCTCCAGGAGCTTGCGCTCGTCCAGCCCGAAGGTTTTCCGGCCCAAGGCATCCTGCATCAACTGGCTTCCCAGGGCCTGGAGCTGAGCGAAACCTTCCTGAACGGTATCTGACACGGGAAGGTTTTCGAACCATTTCGCATGCTCGGCTTCTTCATCGGCAAGCCATTCAAGAAGGCTGGCGGCTTCCGGGTCCTGCACCAGGCGGCTGGCCGAGCGGTAAAGTCTTTCGCCATTGCGTTCAATCTGAACGGCAATGGTCCGCAGGTCACGCATGGTAAACATTGATCCTCCTGTCAACGGATTGTGCCGATTCCAAGGATGGATATTGACCGGCCGTGGCTTTTGATATAGATCTCCATCTCGAAATCGTCATGAAAGGAAGCTATTATGCACTGTCTTGCCCTCAACGATCATACCGACATTTGCGTGACTGTAAAAGTAAAACTTATCAACAAGGGTAAAGCGCCCGATGACCTGGTCGAGGCCCTGCGGGAAAAAGATCTCCTGCTCAAGGCCCAGCATCTGGCAAAAGGGCATGAAAAGGAAATCGCCTCACAGATCAAACACTCCCTGACCGAAGACGGAACCGCCTGATCGGCAACCATGGTTACGGACAGATCCCGCAAGGCAACATTCATTCAACTGCCGGTACCTCAAATCAATTTCGGCCGTCAAACAGCCAACGTCCCTCTGGCCGGAGCCTGCCTGGTGCAGTCCCTGGCGGGACTTGAGAACATCAGACCTCAGCTTGTCCCCGAGAGCCTGGCAACCTACCTGGCAGATGCCGCCCTGCTCGACCTGATCTGCCGGCAGGCTCCCCGGGTGGTCTGTTTCACCGTCTACACCTGGAACATAGACCGCAGCCTCTTTTTCGCCCGCCAGCTCAAAAAAAGCTGCGGCACGCAGGTGATCTTCGGAGGGCCGGAAATAACACCGGACAATCCCCGGCTCGAATCCTGCCCTGCCGACTGGCTGGTCCACGGTCCGGGCGAGGAGGCCATAAGGGCCCTGCTGGGGTCGGACGGATCATTTTTTTCTCCCTGGGTGAGCGGGTCGGGAGCAGAAAGTTTCACCAGCGCCCCTTCGGTCTATCTCGAGGTGGATCTGGAACCGCGGATCGAAAACATAGTCCTGATGGAAACCCAGCGCGGCTGCCCTTACCGCTGCCGGTACTGCTACTACGGCAAATCCCTCGACAAGGTAATTTTCAAGGACATCGGCCTGGTTACCGGGGCAGTGTCCTGGGCCCTGGACCACAGGATCAAGGAGTTCTACCTCCTGGATCCGTCCCTCGATGTCAGGCCCGATCTCAGGCGGCTGCTGACCGAGATCGCCCGCCTTAACAAAAACGGCGATCTTGAGCTGATCAGTGAAATCAGAGCCGACGCCGTCGATCAGGAAACAGCCCGCCTGATGGCCGAGGCCGGCTTCCGCTGGGTGGAAATCGGGCTCCAGAGCACAAACCCGCGGGCCTTGAAGGCCATGGGGCGCAAAACGGACCTTAAAAAATTTCTCTCCGGAATCGAGAACCTCAGAAAGGCGGGCATTGCCACCGGCGTGGACCTGATTCTCGGCCTGCCGGAAGACGACCCGGAAGGTTTCCTCGAATCGGTGGATTTTGTGGCTGCCAACGGCCTGGCCGACGATGTCCAGGTCTTTCCCCTGTCGGTGCTTCCGGGGACGGACTTCCGCAAAAACAGCCGGCAGCTGGGTCTCGTGTACGAGCCCGATCCGCCCTACACCGTCAGCCGGACCGGGGGTTTTTCCGGCCAAGATCTGCTGACGGCCCTGGACCGGGCAGAATCGAGACTCGATGTGGCTTTCTACCCCCTGCCGGAGCTCGACCTGTCATGGCGCGACCGGCCCCTGGACGATCCGGCCATGGCCCGGGACAGGCAGATCGTCCTGGCCGGCCGCAGCTACATCTGCAAACTGGCCCTGGCACGCCACGACAGCCCGGCCGCCCTGCAGGACGCTTCCAGGCGCCTGACCCATCCTTACCAGGTACTGGTGCCGGCCGGCTTCGACCACGGGCATCTGCTCAAGGCCCTGGCGGTCCTGACCGCGGCAAACCCCTTCACCCCCCTGGAAATCGTCTTTTTCGAACCCGTGCGCCTGCCGCCGGCAGACGACCTGCTGGAAGCCTGCCGTCTGTTCCGCCCCCATTTCCTGGACAACGATCTGCGCTTTCTCTACGACGAGCCCGGCAACCGGGCCGTGCTTTTCACCCTGGTCACAGGTGCCCGGCAGCACGTCTTTTACGGTCCCATGCGGCGCCAGGTCTTTTGGTGGAAAAAGACCGGCCTGCCCGAAGCCGGGGACTTCAAAAACCTGGAACACCTCGACGGTATATTGATCGACAACCGTATAGACGGCGACACTGCCGCCGGCTGGCAGGACGGCTGGGCCGCCCGCGCCGCCGACCTGGTTGAAATCAGCTTTGCCGATCACGGCCTGCAGCGCCGCTGGATCGAGCTGACATCGGGTGAGGATTACTGGCTGGATCTTTTCGCAGGACCCGGCTGAAGGGCCTGAAAAAAACGGGCCGGACCCGCAAGGTGAGCGGGGCCGGCCTGGTTACCAGCGGTTATTGTCACGGCCGGGGTTGCTTGCCGGCAGATTTTTTTACAGGGGCCAGGGTTCGGGCACATCTCCGGAGAAAGCCTTGGGCAGCTTGATGTCGCCGGCATCCACGGCCACCTTTACCAGACGCTGGGCCTCCTGCATGCCCATATCGTTCATCATGGCAAACGGACCCTTGGGCCAGGCCAGGGCGGTGCGGATTCCCAGCTCCAGGTCCTTGAGCGATACCACTTCTTTTTCGATAAGATGGGTGGCAACGGCAAAGATGGTGCCCAGCAGCCGGTCCCTGACCTTGGCGCGGGCATCGGCATCTTCGAGCACCGGGCCGTCCTTAAGATCCCAGGGCTTGCCGCTTTCAAACTGCGCCTTGAGGGCCTCGGGCACGGCCGGATAGCCCATGTCGGAGTCGCGCAGGTATTCGGCCATGGAGACCGCGGCGTGATAACAGGTGCCCAGACCCGAGCCGTTCTGGACCCACATGATGCCGAACCTGACCCCCAGCGCCTCCTGGGAGATGCTCTCCAGGGTGGCCACGTTGTACCGGTCTCCGTAAAAGGAATCCAGAACCATGTAACTGGCGATGAAAACCGGGTTGATGGCAAAGCCCGGGAAATCCTTGACCGTGATGGCCACTTTGCCGTTTTTCTCGGCAAAGGCCATAAGGGCCTGGTAAGTGTCGTCCGAGGTGGCTTTCTGGCGGATCACCTCCACCAGGCGGTTTACGTTGGCCGGGAAGAAGTAATGCAGTCCGGCGGTGCGGGCCGGATTTGACACCTTGGCCATGAGCTTTTCGATCAGGAATGTGGAAGTGTTGCTGACCAGGATGGTATCTTCCGGGCAGGCATTGGAAAGGTCTTCGAAAATCTGGATCTTCAGATCCATCTTCTCCACCGCGGCTTCTATCACCAGGTCGCAGACTGCCAGGTCCTCGTACTTGGTGGTACCGCTGATGCGGGAAGTCACCTGGTCCATCTGTTCCTGGGTCATCTTGCCTTTTTCCACCCTCTTTTTCAGGGCTTTCACCACCCACCGGTCGTACATCGAGGCCACCAGCTCGTCGTTAAGTTCCTTGTAGACGACCTTGTAACCGGCACCGGCTGCATTGAGCCCGATGGCCGCACCCATGACTCCGAAACCAACTATTCCGACCGTCTTGATTTCCTTCATACGCCCTCCTTAAAAATGTGACAGCGGTTACGATTCTATGACTTGCCAACTGGTTCTGGGTGATCTAAATAGATTCCGCGCTTCGAAGAATTTAACATACGCTGAAATGCAAACCCGTTCAAGCTATATTTTAGCTACTTTTTGACCACTTCAGGCGGCAATGGAAAGGCAAGGCATGTCTCTCAGCATCCGGCAGATGAGAAAACAGATGAAGCTGGCCCGGGCATATGCCCTCAAGCGTTTCGAGCGCCACCGCCGGGCCAACCTGCTGGCCGTCCCGGGACGCTTCGATTTCGTGGTGGTCCTGGACCATCTCAAGCCGGCCTTCAACATCGGCAAGATATTCAGGAGCGCCGACGCCCTGGGGGCCGGTGAGATCCACCTGGTCGGGATCGACTTTTTCGACCCGGCGCCTGCCATGGGCTCCTTCAAGTGGGTTCCGGCCCGCTTCCACGCTGAATTTTCCCAGAGCCATGCCGACCTGCAACGCCGGGGCTACACCGTCTACGCCCTGGACCCCTCGGCCTCCAGGAGCATTGCCGAGGTGTCCTTTCCCGACAAGAGCGCCTTCGTGTTCGGCCACGAAGAATTCGGCCTCAGTTTCGATCCTGCCGAGTTTGCCGGCATCCGGATGCTGACCATCCCCCAGTTCGGCAAGGTCCAGAGTCTCAACGTGAGCGTTGCCGCCTCCATCGTGATGTACGAATACGTCCGCCAGCGTCTGGAAAGATCATGAAAAACAATCCTTCCCGGCGCCGCCTGCATCTTAGGCCGGACCCCGCCGTGTTCCGGCCATCCGGCCCCGGACAGCCGAGCTGCCGGAACCCCGTCTAGCCGGCAAGGCGCTCACTTCAGGGGCATCACTCCCATCCGGGCAAGCTCGGCCTCCACGGCTCCGGCCCAGCCCCGGTTGGCCCTTGGGTTGGCCGGGCTGGGGTGGGTTATCCTGCCGATGGTCAGCGGCAGTCCTTCCAGGGCGGCGGCAATCCTTCCGTGGGCAAAATTGCCGATCCCGACCACGAATTCCGGTTCCAGATACCCTATCCAGTCGGCAAGAGCCTGATCGCATATCTCCAGCAGGGGCCGGCGGGCGGCAGCCGGCAGTTTGTCCAGGGGCAGGTTGCGGCCGGCCTCGTCGAGAAACATCAGGGGACAGTAGTTGACAACGAAAAAACGGCCGAAAAAAGCCTCCGGGGTCCCGAACCTGCTCCGGACCCATGACCAGAGCCTCTTTCCGCTCACCTCCCGGCGGGGGCAATCCAGGCCGAGGACCGGCTTCTTGGGATGCTGCCGGGGCAGGTCCTGCAGGCCGGGGTCGATTTTCATCCAGTTGGCCACGGCATCGACCTCCCCGAAGGGCACGCCGGTCTGGGCCATGCCCCAGGGGCCGGGATTCATCCCCACCAGGACCACCTGTTTGGGAGCCCGGCCGAACCTGCGGCAGTAAGTTTCAAAACCCCGGCGGGCGTACTCCAGGGGATTGTAGACATAGGCCACGGGCGGCCCGAAACTCAGGCGTCCGAGCCGCCGGAGCATTGCGTCGGCCGGTCCGGGCGCGAACCCGGGCGGCAGCTTGTCTTCGGGCATGCTCATCGCGGGTTTTCAAAAAAGATATAGGACGTGGAATAGTCTGAAAATTCGAAATATACCTTCTTTTCTCCGGGATCCTTCCTGAAATTGAAATTTTCGTCCAGGACCCCGTAGCCGAAGCGATACGGCCGCGGCACATTGTCGTCCGTGCCGTAGGCCGTCGAGACCTTGTCGATGGCGATGAAGCGCCGCACCAGCTTGTCGCCGGCATATATCTCCAGCACCCCGTCGGTGCCGGTCCAGTTCTGGATCGCCCGGCTGATCTTGTTCTGGCTTTCCTGGGTGCAGCCTGCCGCCAGCAGTAACATGGCGGCCAGGACCAAAGTTCCAATGCGCATTTAAGACTCCTTTCCTTTTGATGGCATCGCTTTTGCTTGAATGATTACCGGCGCCCGGAAAAAGCATCTCCGGGCACACATCAGGCAAAAAGGGTGATCGCAATGATCGATCGAAAACAAAACTACGTGCTGCCGCGCACCGTGGACCAGGCGGCCGAACTGCTCATCTCCGACCTGCTCCTGGAGCACCTGCAGGCAATCACCATGCTGTCAGAATCCGACTTTCAGCAGCTTTGCCAAGCAGTCGCCCCTTACATCATCGACGAGTTCCAGATCTATACCGGTAACGACGCCCTGCTCAACGACTGCTTTTCGCGGGCCGGCACCTGCCGGCAGACAGACCCGGTAACCATTATCCTGGACAGCATACGCAGCAAGCTGACGCAGGTCCACGACATTTACATCGTGGAATAGTCAACATTTTGACGACGGGCCGGATTCTTGCTGGCACTCCGGGCAGACATGGGTACTGCGCTGGGCAACCACCAGACGCCGGATAAGGGCGCCGCAGCGGGGACAGGGCCGTCCTGCCCGGCGATAGACCTTCAAGCACGAAGCATTGCCGCCTGCCTGGCGCTGAAGGCTTGCAAAATTGTTCAGCCCCCTGCCCAGGGAGGTTCCCCGGTTGCGGATCCCCTGGCGCAGGACCTTGCGCACGGCCCGCAGGAGCCGCGTCGCCTCCTGCCGGGTCAGATTGCAGGCCGGGGTCAACGGATGGACAAAAGCTTCCCAGAGGGCTTCGTCGGCATAGATATTACCCAGGCCGGCGATGAAAGTCTGGTCGAGCAACAGGGGCTTTATCCGGCGGCGGCGCTTTGCCAGCATCTTTGCCCAGCGCCCGGCGGTCAGCCGTTTGTCAAGGGGTTCGGGACCGAGCCGGCCCAATATCCGGCCGGGATCGGATACCAGGCAGAAACGGCCGAACTTGCGCGTATCGTGGTATGCCAGCCAGCGCCCGTCGCCAAGTTCAAACAGGACATGAACGTGCCGGCCATGCCGCTCGGCCGGCCCGGCAAAGAAGAACCGGCCGCTCATACGCAGGTGGACAACCAGATGACAGTCTTTTGCCATGTCCCAGACGATGTACTTGCCCCGGCGCCGGATGTCCCTGATCACCTTGGCCCGGAGCAGCCGGCAAAACCGGTCCGGAGTTGTATCGGCCAGGATGGATGGCCAGCGGACTTCGACGTTTTCGATGGTCTGACCGATGGCATTCCAGGCTTTCAGGTCGTCCACCAGTGTTTGCACCTCGGGCAATTCAGGCATGAAATTCTCCCGGCAGCTGAGAAAAGTTTAACCCGTAACCGAAATCCGAAACGCTCAATTCAGGTCTAGGGCACCGGCTGCCCGGCCATAATCCAAAAAGGCCCTGCGGTCAAGTTTTCCGGGAAACTGCCGATGACAATCAGCGGAAATGCAGCGCAAACCGACCCGGCAACAGCTATGGAAAAAAGCATACCAGCCCTCGAACCCGGAAGGATCATCGCCATCGGAGGCGCCAAGGGCGGAGTGGGCAAAAGCATATTTGCGGCCAACCTGGGAACCTTCCTTGCCAGGCAGGGCAAAAAGGTCGTCCTGATCGACCTGGACCTGGGCGGCGCCAACCTTCATCTCTACATGGGTGTCTGGGCCCTGAAGCACCGTATCAACGATTTTCTCGACAAAAAAGTGGCCGGCCTGGAGGAAATCGCCGTCCGGACTCCCCACGGCCCCCTGCTCATCGGCGGGGGCAGCAGCCGTCTGGGGGCCCCCAACCTTCCCTTTGTCCGCAAGCTGAAACTGATCCGGGCGGTAAAAAAACTTTCCGCCGACCATGTCATCATCGACCTGGGCGGGGACACCTCCTTCAACATCCTGGATTTCTACCTGGCGGCCGACACCGGCCTGGTGATGACCACCTGCGATCCGGCCTCCTACATGGACGCCTATATCTTCATAAAAATGGGCCTCTACCGCCGCCTGGCCCGTCTTTTCGGGCCGGAATCCGGGTGGCACAAGCTGAAAGACGACACCGTCAAAAGGATTATCGCAGATTTTCTCGACCAGCCGGGAAACACCAACGGCCACGGCATCGGCCACCTGCTGGAACGGATCGGTTCCGAGGCCCCTTCCAAGGCCTATCTCGTCAAAAACGCCATCGAGTCTTTCCGGCCCCGCCTGCTGGTCAACATGGCCAAGAGCCCTTCCGAGACCAGGGACCTTGTCACCCGCCTCCGGAAAGTGGCCCTCAGGATGCTTGCCGTGGAGGTGGAATTTGCCGGCGCCCTGCCCCCGGATCCGAAGGTGGCCCAAAGCGCCCATGACCTGGTCCCCGATGTTGCCGGCAATCCTGACGGCGTGCTGGCCGGATTCCTGGGCGGAATGTGCAGAAAGCTCATCTGAAATCCATGGCGGGCGACCATACGGTGAAACGCAATGGTTACTATACAAGCCGCATCCTGTGGGTCCGGCGCAGCTCTTCCCAAAGGGCGCGGATGATAACCATGCAGGCTTCGTCCGGCAGGGGATCGCCGGAACCGGCGTAGGCCGCACAGGACCGGAGCAACTCCGGGTTGCCGGTGTAAAGGCCGAATGCCTTCTTGATGTATTCGGCCAGCCAGCGGTATATCTCGTCCAGTTGATCGGAGCCGGTATTGGCCACCGCCACCCTGTCTTTCAGCGACAGGGCGGCCTTCAGTCTTTCAACTGCCTGTTCCACGGTGGCGGGCTGTCCTTCCCCGGCTCCGGCAGGATCTGCTCCCCTGAAGGGGCCAAAGGACGTGGACTTGATGAATCCGAGATAGACCGAGGCCTCGAGCACCGAGCAGCTGTTGCCATAGATGGCGCCATCTTCGCTGTCCAGGGGGCCGGTGATATATACGGTCCTGATCATGTGGGCCTCGGCCCAGTCGCAGATCAGGGTGGCGGCTTCGAAAAGACTGCGCTGGCTCAGATCGGCGTGCAGGAGCTGCTTCTGTTTTTGGAGGGTTGTCCGGACCGAAAAGGCAAGCCAGTCGGAAAGACTGCCGCGGGATATTATCAGGGTGCCTTCGGCGTCCTCCACGTTACGCGCAATGGCCCCCTGGATGCCGACCGATTCGGTCTCCCGCAACTGGTAGCGCCCGTCCAGGGGACCGTCTTCACTGCGCCGTCCCCTGCGGATCCAGCCCCCGTAGGAAATTCCGAGCTTGATGGCCGTATCCAGGGCCGCTCTCTGGACCCCGGTCTGCCCGCCTGACAGAATCTTGTGAATCATATTCCTTCATCTTCGCTTTTGACATGTCCGCTCAGAATCTGGCCATAACAGAATTCCATACCATTATCCACCCCAAAGAGGTGCCCGGAGCAGGCCGGAAAAGGCCGCGGGTGGGAGACACTGCAGGCAGAAACTATTATATGCTTCTGATATGGTTTACAATCCGGCATACAACTGTTATACTGCCGACAATGTTTACCCGGTCAACAGGCTGTCTGGCCCGATAAAGCTCCGGTGCCGGAGGCCGATATTGACTTGCTGACGAAAACAACCGCCGGCTGCGGCTGCGCCAAGCAACAGGAGAGCATGACATGGGAATGGACAACGTAATTTTTCTGGAAAACATAGAATGGTTCGACGATACCGGCCAGGAGCTGGTTCACCGCATTCCCGAGAAAGGCTCGGGCGAAATCAAGTGGGGCGCCCAGCTCACGGTCCGTGAAAGCCAGGTGGCGGTCTTTTTCTACAAGGGCAAGGCGGTGGAGGCCTTCGGCCCCGGACGCCACAGCCTGAAAACGGGCAACATCCCCATCCTCACCAAGATAGCCAGCCTGCCCTGGGCCCTCAACAGCCCACTGCGGGCAGAGGTTTACTTCGTCAACATGAAGGTCTTCACCGGCCTGAAGTGGGGCACCCGCGACCCGGTCGCCTTCAAGGACTCCCAGCTCGGACTGGTGCGGCTGAGGGCCTTTGGTGTCTTCAACATGCAGGTGGTCCAGCCGGTGCTGTTCATCAACTCAATGGTGGGAACCCAGGGGATCATGTCCACCGAAGCGGTGGACAACTACCTGAACCAGGTTATCGTTTCGCGCTTCAACGATTTCATGGGCGAGACCATAGACACCCTGCTCGACCTTCCGGCCCAGTACGACGAGTTTTCCGAGGCTCTCGCCAGGCGGCTTCAGAAAGACTTCAGCCGTTTCGGCCTTGGCCTGGACAATCTCTATGTCAACTCCATAACTCCCCCGCCTGAAGTTCAGAAGGCCATCGACGACCGCAGCCGGATGGGGGTTTTCCAGGACATGAACAAGCTGATGCAGATGAAGGCCGCCATGGCCATGGAAAAAGCGGCCGAATCCGAGGGCAGCGGCGCCGGAATGGGTGCCGGAATGGGCCTGATGATGCCGGCCATGTTCGCCCAGTACTTCTCTGCGGCCGGCAAAGCCGGAGACGGCCGGCCCGAACAGATGCAGCAGTGCCCCGAATGCCGCCAGCAGATACCCATCACGGCCAGGTTCTGCCCCATGTGCGGTCACCAGCAGGTGGTCTTTGAAAAATGCGCCAAATGCGGCAAGAACCTGGCCCCCAACGCCAGGTTCTGCTCGCGCTGCGGCCATCCGGTGGAGCAAAGTCAGGCCCGGAGCAAGTGCGCCAAATGCGGGGCCGAGAATCTGGCCGATGCCAAGTTCTGCACCGAATGCGGCGAGCCTCTGGGCCGATGACCGGGTTACGGAGCCCGGACGGGAACGATTGTGCCCGCAGTGGACCAGCTTGCCGCAACATCCTTAAGCCCGGACCCGAGAGGCGATGACCGCTTTCATAGTCGAACATCAATGTCCCCAATGCGGGGCCCCGGCCCGGCTCCAGGAGGCCGACCGCCTAATCCGTTGCCCTTACTGCCGGGTGGGCTCATATCTTACGACACCGGGGCATTTCCGTTACGTTCTGCCGAGCCGGGCCCCTGAAAACGCCGACCTGATCTGGTTTCCGTACTGGCGCCTGAAAGGAATGCTCTTTACCTGCACCGCCGGCGGCATCCAAGAACGCTTCGTGGACGTCAGCTACCAGGCCATCTCCATGGCCGCCGTTCCGCCTTCGCTCGGATTCCGCAGCCAGACACAGAAACTGCGCTTCGCCCTGCCGGACAACTGCCGGGGTGCTTTTCTCAGGCCCCGCATGGAGCCCAGGCAGTCCCTGCAACTGGCCCTGAATCAGTTTGGCGGCCCGAAAATACGCACCCTGCACCAGGAATACATAGGCGAAACCCTCAGCCTGATCTACGCTCCCTTTTATTACAAACACGGCCTGTACGACGCCCTGCTCAACGAACCGCTTCCCATGACAGACAGCGAGACACAAGGCGATCTGGGCCGTCTGCCTGCCGAAGATGCCCGCTGGCCCCTGGAATTTGTCCCCACCCTCTGCCCGTCCTGCGGCTGGGACCTGGACGGAAGCGGCGACAGCCTGGTCCTGACCTGCCCCAACTGCCAGCGCATATGGCAGCCCCGGGGCGCGGACCTCAAAGAAGTCAGGGCCGCCCATCAGACGGAAAATGACGATCGGACAGACATCTATTTGCCCTTTTGGCGCATCCGGGCCCAGGTATCCGGCGCCGATCTTGATACTTATGCCGACCTGGTGAAACTGGCCAATCTTCCAAAGGTTATCCGGCCCGGCTGGGAGAAACGACAATTCTACTTCTGGAGCCCGGCTTTCAAGGTCAGGCCGCGGCGCTTCCTGGGCCTTGCCACCGGCATGACCCTGGCCCAGCCCGAAGGCCCCTGGCAACCCCGGCCGCCCAGGGGTGAGACGTACCCGGTAAACCTGCCGCCGTCTGAAGCCGCCCAGACCCTAAAGCTGTCCGTGGCCCGCTTTCTGCGCCCCCGGCAAAAACTGGTTTCCCTGCTGCCCGGGATCCAGGTCAGGCCCCGTTCCTTCGTTTTGGTCTATATCCCCTTCCGCAAGGGGCACCACGAACTGATCAACGACCGGCTGAAACTTGCCCTGAGCAAGAACATGCTGTCACTGGCCCACAACCTCTGACCTTGTCGGATTGAGGGTGGTTCCCGTTCATATGACCGCAACTTGAAACCCTCGATTCAGGTTTGAATCACGGCAGGCAGGTCCTGCCGGCAAATTATCGAATTGATTTTTCCAGGTGTTGGTTATATTTAACTATGTAGGTTCAGAAACCGGTCGGCAGGCATGGCAGCGAAAAGACCCCCCGCCTCCAATTCCTGTCCGGCTCCGGTGCGGCGGCCCGGCGCCGGAGCATGTTCTGCCAGCGCTGACTTCAAACCGGAATCACCACTGCCGGCCCTGCCGCCAATCCGTCTTTCTTTTTCCCTGGCCGGCGCCCCGGGTACCGGGCCGGTTTTACGGACTTTTGTCGCAGATCCAGCGCCATAAGCAGTTTCCACGGCATTCATACTGATCTCGAGCTCTCCGGGCCGAAACAAAAACCGGTCATCGAAGAAACAAGCAAAGGAGCAGGCATGCCGGATACCGAACAAAAACAGTTTCTCCGCCGGGCTTTTATCAAGAAGATAATCCGCAGAACAATCGCCCTGGTACTGATTTGCGGCCTTGTCTACGGCCTGGCGGCATTGATCTACGCCACCAAGACCTTCTACAAGGTCAAAAAGAACTACGCCGTGGTGCTGGAGCGCTTCAACGGCCAGAGAGAGGCCATAACCTCTGTCGGCTGGCACCTGCGGCTGCCGTATTTCACCCGTATCGAACAGGAAGTGCCCCTGATGAACCAGAGGCTGTACCTTGGCGGCCGCCCTGAACCGATGCGCATAATATCCAAGGGCAACGTGGCCCTGTGGACCTCGGGCGTGCTCACCTACCGCATCCGCGACCTGAAAACCTGGGCCATCGAAAACCTCGACCCCCAAACCCTGCTCCAGGGAGATTACGACGGAATCGTCAAAGATATTCTCCAGGCCCATAAAATCAACCAGCTGGTATCGGAGCGCGAAGCCATCAAGGAAGAAATCTTCAGGGCCCTCAAGTCACGCCCGATCAACGTCGGCGGGCCGACCCTGGAGCAAAAGTACGGAATCGAGATCGTCAGTTTCGTCCTCAAGGAAACCCGCTTCGGCGACAAGCTGGTGGAAGCATCCGAAGAAAAGAAACGCCGCGAACTGATCGCCGAGGCCGAAAACTACGCCGCCGACCAGGAAGCCAGCCGGATCCGCAAGCTCTATGCCGCCTACCTTGACGGAATCAAGGCCATCCAGCAGGCCATCGGCCGGCGCGACGGCAGCACCGACACCGCCATCCTCCAGTTTCTGACCCAGCAGAAATGGGCCACGGCTTACGAAAAAAACCAGGAAGGCCAGCGTACGGTCGTAATCCAGAACACCGGCGGCGGCCCCCTGGGACTGACCTTGCCGCCGGAGCAGTCCGGCAGTATGCGTGCGCAGGAGAAGGCAAATGGCCCGAAGGCTGACTAGAGCGATAACCTACGTCAAGCTTCCTGAAAAAAGGATTCAGGAAATCCATGATCTCGTGGCCTCCTGGCCCCACGAGACCAAGGCTTTCATGCGCGCCCGGCTCAACCAGTACAAACCGCCTTCAGACCTGTTCAACAACATCCTGGAATCGGTTCTTTCCCTTTTCATGGACACTCCCGAAAAGAAGTTCGTCATCCTCAAGGACCCGGCCATCCTGACGGACTGGCAGAAAAGGTTCGAACTGTCGGGCCAGACCAATCCCCAGGACGCCTGGAACAAGATCCTGGAAAAGGAAGTCGGCGCCAGCGACTACAAGTATCTGCTTTCCCTTCTGGACAAGGAGCTGGCCGACGTCCACATCCCGGTTGAACTGCGAAGGCTTTTCGAGAAAATATACAAGGCCCACATCCGCAAGGAATACCTGTCCGATCCCGAGGTGCCCAAAGCCCCCCTGCTTCTGATCGTCGGCCCCAGCGGCGCGGGCAAGACATCCACCGTGACCGAGGCCATCGAAAAGGTCATCTTCGGAAACGAAGTACTTCCGGAAGTCGATCTCAAACAAAAAAGAGAAGAACTCCTTGCCGGAGAGCCTTTCTGGAAGAGCGTGGACGAGATCGACCCGACCCTGGCAGAAGAAATATCGCGCCGCAAACGGCTCAAGCTATACAAGCGGCTTTCCAAGATTCCCTTGCTGCGGCGCATACTGAAGTCGAGTATCAGCCGCAATCTTTCACGCCTCGAAGAACAGGGCATCTGGGTGGACTACTCCATGGTCACCCCCAATGACTTCCAGACGGCACTGGCCGGAGAACCGGGTAACTACTTCAAGAAGGCCCTGGGAGATCCGCGCAAGCCGGCCATCCGTCACGTGGAAGAAGCCCACAGCGCCTTCGGGCGGGTTGAAAGCGGAGGCGGAGGCGGCGTGGAGCGCCAGCAACGGACCCTGATCGATACTTCCAACATCGTTCTGGATGAAATCATCGCCGGCAAAAGGGACTGCCTGCTGGTGGCCACCACCGACCAGCCCGAAAGATTCGATCCGGCCATCTACCGCCGCTTCGTGGAAAAGGGCAAAATAATCAACATCTCCGATTACTGGCAGAACCCGGAAAACCTCAAAGAGGTCGTGCGCCTGGAACTGCTGCGCAACGATGTCACTGTCAGCCCTTTCGGACAAAAGGAGCCAAGCGGCCCCGGAACATGGCTTCCGGCCGAGGAACTGGACCGGGCGGTGGAGCAACTCTACAATATCTTCCGCGAGCGCTCCCTGAAGATCATCCCATCCTACGTCCGCAAGCTGGTCGACTCGGTGATCAAGATCAAAGGCGACTTCCGGGCCGAATACCTGGAGGATGCCTTTCTGGTGCGCCGGGCCTTCGAGCTGGTCGCCCAGAATTCCTACGGCGACCTTTACAAAAAGGTCGTCGATCGCATGGACCGCAACGTCAGGTGGGAGCAGTACGTTGGAGGTATCAAGGATCTTTTCTCCGAGATGACCAACAACTGTCTCTACTACGGTGTCAGCGAAGAAAAAGGCGTGGTCTTGAACGGACCGCCCGGCGGGGGCAAGACCTTCCTGGTAAGGACCTGGCTGAGTGAAAACAAGGATGTTCACGACATCGCCACCAGTGCCAGCGCCCTCCAGGACCCGGCAAACCCCATCGACGGCGCGGTCGACAACCTGGAAAAGGTCTACGATATCGCCAAGATGATTGCTCCCACGGTGGTTTTCTTCGACGAGGGCGACGCCCTGGCCCCCAAGCGCAGCCAGTCCGGCGGCTCGCCCACTGACAAGCTGACCAACAAGTTCCTCAACCTGATCGACGGCGAAGTTCCCCTGCACCGGGTCTTCACCGTGCTCACCACCAACCGGCTCGACATCCTCGATCCGGCCCTGATCCGGTCCAAGCGCCTCAAGGTGATGGAAGTGTCCGGCCAGCTTAACAAGAAGGACATCATCAAGATAATCGAGGTCTCCCTTGGCAAGGTACCCCTGGCACGGGGCCTGGACATCAAGGCCGTCATGGACAGCGCCCAGGGGCTCTGCAACACCCCGGCCGACTATTCGGCCTTCGTCGAAAAGGCCTGTTCCCTGCGCAGCACCGAGTTCGAGGTTCTCCAGCGGTTCCGGGAGATGGCCTCCGCCAGCGGCCGGGAAAAGGAAAATTTCATAAAGTTCAACTTCAAGACCCTCAACGGCATCATCACCGTGGCCGATCTTCCGGCCGGCCTGAAGGCCGAGCTGCGTTCAAACCCCAAAAAAATGGCCGAACATTACCAGGAAATCCTGGACAGGCTGGACCGGATAAAAAGCGCCGAAGACTACCCCCTGACGCCGGCCCACCTGACCTCGGCCCGCAACGAAATTTCCCAGAGCCCGGTCAAGCGCGGCAAGGTCCAGCTGGACGAGTTCCTGGAAGCCGAACTGAGCCAGGAGCCCCAGGTGGGATTCATCATCGGAGTCGGCGCCAACGACGTCACCGGCGTCCTGCTGCCCATCGCCACCTCCCTGACCTACAGGGTGTCTTCCAACCGGGTCCTGGTCACAGGAGCCGTCTCTTCGGCCACCCCGGCTGCCGCCGAAATGGACATGGCCGTCCAGATGACCCAGCAGTCGGCCCAGGAGGCCCTGACCATGGTGAAAAACTACCTCCAGGGCCTGGCCCCCAAAGTTAGTCTGGCAAGACTGCTGGGCGATTTTCTCGAAGACTACACCATCCACCACCAGCTGCTGTCGGCCTCTTACAACGTGGGCGGTCCATCGGCAGGCTACGCCCTGGCCATCAACACCCTGTCGGCCCTGATGCTGATACCGGTCTACCACGACTTCGGTATCACCGGCGCGCCCTGGACCAAGGGGGTGAAGAAAGACGAGGTGGGAGGATCCGTGATCATCGGCGGCCACAAGAAAAAGGCCGAGAAAGTACTGCTCTACCTGCGACGGATGTACATGCCGCTGAAAAACTACATGGACCTGGAACAGGAATTCCTGGTAAACTACTGGTCCCAGGACAAGGACATCCTGGGGGTGACCCACTTCGGCGACCTGGTACCGGAAGTCGTCTGGCTCGGCCAGGAATATGAAAGGCGCCTGCTGCAGCTGATCAGCCTGCGTATAAAATACAAGATGGCCAAGTACCGGGGACAGCAGCCGGCCGGGGGAACAAAGGAAGAAATACTGCGGATAAAGGAAGAACTGCGCAGAGAGGTGGAAGCCGAACTGCGTTCCCGGCTGATGGCCCTGCGCCGTTACCTGCGCAGCCCGGCCCGCGATCCGCACCTGGCACTGGAAGAAATCTACCGGCCCCGTCCCGGCCGGCTTGGCGGCTGGGCCTCACCCCTGGTACGGATGGTAAGGAACATAAAACTGCGAAAGCAAAACAGCCGGCAACCGCCTGAAGCCTGAGAGGCCCGCGCTTATCAGTCCCCTTTTCCCGTCAGGCTGAGCCGGAGCCGGTTGAGGGCGACGGCTGCGAAGATGGTCTTGTGGGCCTGCCGGCTGCCGAAAAAAAGCCGGTAGCGCCGGGAGACGACGCCTCGGGCAGAGGCAAGCCCGATACAGACCGTGCCAACCGGTTTTTCCGGGCTGCCGCCGGTCGGACCGGCAATCCCGCTGGTGGCGACTCCGTAATCTGCCCCTGTCAGGCTGCGCACCCCGATTGCCATCTGCTCCACCACCTGCCGGCTGACAGCCCCCCGGGCTGCAATCACATCCGGGTCGACCTTAAGAACGCCGGTCTTCACCTGGTTGGCATAGGCCACCACCGCTCCCAGCAGGTAGTCCGAAGAGCCGGCCACGTTGGTCAGCAGATGGGCTATCAGCCCGCCGGTACAGCTTTCGGCAACCGCCACCGTGGCCCCCTTCTGCCTGAGAAGCCGGCCGACAGCTTCCGGCAGGGAAAGGCCCTGGTCTGATACCAGGTTGTGGCCCAGCCGGCTGCAGACCCATGCGACAGCCCCGTCCAGGTCGTCCTCTTCCTGCTGCCGCCCCAGGCGTCCGTAAAGCTTGACCTGGATTTCGGGAAACCTGGCCCGCAGCCCGAGCCTGACCCCCTTGAAAAGGGATTCCACCGCGGCAACCCGTTCGCCCACCTCCGACTCGGGCAATCCAAAAGTGGTAACGGTCCTTACCACCGCCGGATGAAGGTCCCTGCCAAAAGTCTCCCTTATGTGGGCCAGCACCCGGTCCCTGAACATCGTGCGCATCTCGCCCGGCACACCGGGCATGAAGCAGGCCCAGCAGCGGCCTATCTTCAGGGCAAATCCGGGCGCCGTGCCGACCTTGTTGCGCAGCACCCGGGCGCCTTCCGGAATCATGGCCTGCTTGCGGTTGGAGGGGGTCATCTCCCGCTTGCGCTCGGCAAAAAACCGCTCGATATCTGCCAGGGCCTCTTTGTCGAGCACCAGGGATACGCCGGCTGCCTCTGCCGCCGCCCGGGCGGTAAGGTCATCGGTGGTCGGCCCCAGACCTCCGGTGACCACGGCCAGGTCTGCCCGCCGGCCCATCTCCGTCAGAACGTCCACAATCTCTTCCAGGCTGTCGCCCACCGTGTGGTGGCGGGCCACCTCCAACCCCAAAAGCTCCAGTTGTTCTGCCAGGAAGGCCGAATTGCTGTCGACCAGGGCCCCTGTCAGGATTTCATCACCGGTTGCCAGAATTTCCGCCCGCATGCTTCAACCCTTCTGTACTGTCGCTGATGTTCTCGCAAAAAGAATCAATCTCGGAATTTATTGCCTTTACCGGCAAGGAGACATGGTCGTGACTCTTTGCGCATTCACCACTGATATGATCGCCGCTCGTGCAATAGTCTGTCTTTACAGCAGCGGCAGCGAAATGGCAACCGCGCTCGGGTTGCCTTCGATATTATCGTCATGCCCCACACGGCTTGCTGCCCTGACAGGCGGCCCCGGAAAACCCGAATTCAGCCGCCAGTAAGCTTCAGCTCCATATACCTGACTCCGTCCAAAGGATTGTCGTAGTAAGGTGCAGTGGTTGCAAAACCCAGGGATTCATACAACCTGATGGCCTCCGCGAGTCTTTCCAGGGTATCCAGGCGCATCAGGCCGTAGCCCAGGTGGCAGCCTTCGGCGACGACCTTTTTGGCAAGAGCCTTTCCAAGTCCCCTTCCCCGGTATTGTTCCCTGACATAGAGACGTTTCATTTCACAAACACCATCTGCCAGTTTCCGCAGGGCCACACACCCTGCGGCCCGCTCTCCGTCCAGGGCCAGAAACAACGCCCCTTCGGGTGGGGCATACCTGCCCGGCAGGCCGGCAAGCTCCTGCTCGAAAGCCTGGAAGCAAAGATCGATCCCCAGAAATTCTTCATATTCCCGGAAAAGGCCGCGTATTGCTTCAATGTGGGCGCACTTGTCTGCCCGTATGATTTTAATGTGCATCAGTATGTGCCGTTCAAGCCGTAACGTCCGGACTCCTTTCCGGTCATGGTCTCTATCCGGACCTTGAACACAGCCGTTGCCTTAAGGATGCTGTCAGGAAACCTGAAAATCCTGTCAGAGTACTGCTGCATTATGACAAACAGGGCCCGGCGCTTTTCTTCCGGATCTTCGATGAAGACTGCCCTGCCGAACCCGATCACGCTTCTATACTTCATGCTCCAGTCGCAGGCCTTCTCTGCTTCAACGGTCCCGTCAAGCAGGTCGAATTCGAAACAGACGTTCGGGTTTTTTCGGAGTAGATCTATCTTTTTGCCCCTGGAAGCGCCGTGGAAAAACAAAAACCCGTCCCGATAGCCGAAACAAAGGGGCACGATGTAAGGTCTGTCTCCGTCGATCATGGCCAGACGGCAGACCCGGGATTGTGCGATAATGCTTTCGATGCCTGCTTCGTCGCTGGTTTGCCTGTCTTTTCTCCTCATGGCTCACATCGCCTTGGTCGTGTTATCGATCCAGGCCCAGTTCGCTCTTGCACCCGTTGCATCTTACGGCCCCCCGTAAACGAAGACTTTATCATCATCATAGAATAGGAAAGAGTTACAATGAAGAGTAAGACTGTAATTCAGCGTAAACGCGGTTGTCAACAGCCACTTAAGTGGTTGCGGTCTTCAAGCCGGCCCCGGGGCCCATTGACACATCTTTTGGCCCTGAACCTTACACCGTAAACCTGTTGCAGGAAATGGGTACATTCATCGCAAAACATCAGTCCCCGGCCGTCGATGATGGCCCGGACGTATCCGGCCGTGCCGAACTTGTTGTACTCGCCCCGGCTCATGGGACAGAGGGTTCCGTCCGGTGCAGCGCGGTAAACGGCGTGATCGGTAAGGCCAAGATTGTGGCCGACTTCATGGAGGGAGACCTTGATGGTCCGGTCAAGGAAAAGCTCGTACTCCCTGGTGGTGGTTATCTGTTTGGGAGCAAGCTTGCGCGTTGAAACGACAGCCACGTCGTTTTTCGGATTCTTTCCTCCGAATATGGTCTGATAAAACTCGTCCCTGTCCCCGGTTTTCAAGTCGGCATCGGTGATTCCCAGGGTATGCCCGCCGATCTCCTGCTGCAAAATCATGGTCAGCAACTGGGCATCTATGCTTTCGACAAAAGGGGTTTCATGGTGAGCCAGCTCGTAACCGGCTATGATCCCGTTGAAAGCGTCGATTATTCTTTCACCGATGGTCTTGAGACTGCTGTAAGTTATATCATTGCCGATACGGACTATGTTGAGTGTTGTCCCTTTGCGTATCATGGAGCACCTCGACGTCGAATCCGGCTACCTGGTTAAGCCAAACCAGCCATTCTCTTCTGCTTCCGCGACCTATGGACTTTATCGGCAGTTTCCTGTTCTATGTTAATTCCAAATGATCCTCCTATCAAGCAAAAGGCGAAATCGCTTGCCATCATTGCCTTGTGAACCTATTGTGGAGACTGCCGGTTACAACCATAGACTATCCGGTCATTTTCAGGGGGCAACCGGCGAAATGACGACCTGGGGACCGGACAGCATTTTTGCAATGTTGCCAGATAGTTGAAAGATGAACAAAATGGAAACCGGACCGATCGGATACCGGCGTGCCCTCAAGTTGACACTTGCCGCCATGCCCCGCCTGGCTGACACCGAGGTGCCGCTGGAGGACTGCTGCGGGCATGTGCTTTCCCGGCAGGTGGCCTCCGGGGTCAACGTGCCCTCTTTTGCAAGTGCGACCAAAGACGGGTACGCCCTGTGCGCGGCCGATATCCGCAAACTCGGCAAGGCACGCCCTTTGAGCCTGCGCCTGCTGGGTTCGATTTCCGCCGGAAGCCGGAAAACCATCCGTCTTGAGCCCGGCACAACCGCCAGGATCTTTACCGGCGGCAGGCTGCCGGAAGGGACCGCGGCCGTCGTGGCCCAGGAGCATGCAACTTGTGAAAACGGCATGGTGCGGATAGATGGAACCATTCCGGCTGCCCGCAACATCCTGGCAGAAGGGGCCGATATAAGCAGGGGGACGAGCCTTGCCCAGGCGGGAGACCTGCTGACACCGGCCATGGTGGGGCTTCTTGCCGCCGCCGGCTGCGACCGCGTGCGTGTCCACAGGCGGCCAAGGGTATGGCTGGTGGCAACAGGCAACGAGATTGTCCTGCCGGGTGAAGATATCAGGGAAACGGGAGTTTACGCCAGCAACCTGCTGGCCCTCGACGCCTTCTGCAGCCGGCTTGGAATCTCCTCCGGGATGCATGTCGTCAAAGACGACCGGAAGCTGATCCGGCAGGTGCTGCAAGCCGCCGCAGATGAAGCCGACGCCGTCATAACAATCGGCGGAAGCTGGAAAAGCAGCCGGGACATGGTTTCAGGGGCGCTTGAGGACCTCAACTGGAAGAGAATCTACCACCACCTGAGGCTGATACCGGGCAAGTCTGCCGGTCTGGGTCTTCTTGAATCGAAACCGGTCTTCCTGCTGCCCGGTTCGCCTCCGGCCAACATGGTCGCCTTCCTGTTGCTTGCCCTGCCCGGATTAAAGGCCATGGAGGGCCGGCACGGCAGTTTCCTGCCGTCTGTCGGTGCCCGTTTGGCCAGGCCGGTGCAAGGCCGGGCCAAATGGACAAAGGCCATATTCGGCCGCTGCCGGGCCACCCCAGAAGGCAATACCTTCATTCCGTACAGCCGCAAAAGCAGACTGCGTGACATGGCTGCGGCAAACGCCCTCCTGGTGCTCGACGAGGACACACCCGAGCTGGCCTCCGGAGCGCCGGTCATGCTCAGCCTTTTCTAGTCTTTCCGACACCGGTGTTCTCACCTTGCAGGCGGAACGCCCCGAAGGTCCGGCAAGCCGGCGGTCTCCTGTCTGACGGGCCAAAGTGGACAAGCCGCCATATTACCCTTAGTATAAGGGATGTTCCGTATTCTTCAATCCGGAGCGAAAGGAACCCGCCCATGGCAAACTTTCAATACGATCTTGGCATAATCGGGGCAGGTGCGGCCGGCCTGACAACGGCCGCCGGCGCGGCCCGGCTGGGCGCCAAGACCCTGCTGGTGGAAAAAGCAAAGTCCCTGGGAGGAGACTGTCTTCACTTCGGATGCGTTCCCAGCAAGACCCTCATACGCAGCGCCCATGTTTACCATTTGCTCGGCAACACTTCCGTTTACGGCCTGCCGCCCGTGGATCTGCCCCCTGTGGATTTTAAACTGATAAGGGACCGGATCAGGTCGGTAATAAAGATCATCGAACGGCACGATTCAGAAGAACGTTTCTGCGGGCTTGGCGCAAGGGTTGTCTTTGGCGCGGCCCGCTTCGCCGACCAACACACCATCAAGGTGGACGGAGCCAGGCTGACGGCCGCCAAGTGGGTCATAGCCACCGGTTCCTCTCCGGCCGCGCCTCCCATACCGGGCCTTGCAGATATTGACTACCTGACCAACAAAGAGATATTCTTCCTGGACTCCCTGCCGGAGTCGCTGATAATTCTGGGGGCCGGCCCCATCGGTATCGAAATGTGCCAGGCTTTCGCCAGGCTGGGCAGCAAGGTAACCGTCATCGACCGGGAAGAACAGATCCTGGGCCGGGAAGACAAGGACATGGCCGACACCCTGCAGTCAATCCTGGAAGCAGAAGGGGTTGCCTTCCAGCTGGGAGTCCGGGTCCGGAAGGTGGGCTTAAACGGCGACCTCAAGCAAGTCACTATCAAAGACTCCGGTGGCCAGATCAAAAACATTCAGGCCGGCCACATCCTGGTGGCAGCCGGCCGAAGGCCCAATTACAACGATCTGGGCCTGGAACAGATCGGTGTCGAAACCACACCGGCCGGCATCAGGGTCGATGCCAGGCTCCGCACCACCCAAAAGCACATCTTTGCGGCCGGAGACGTCAGCGGGGGGCCCCAGTTCACCCATGCCGCAGGCTACATGGGATCGATTGTGATCAGCAACGCGGTTTTCCGCCTGCCAAGAAAGGTCGACTATACCTACCTGCCCTGGTGCACTTATACCGATCCGGAACTGGCGAGCATAGGCATGAACGAAAAGGCGGCCCGCAAGGCGGGCATCGAGCCCCGGGTATATATCGAATCGCTGGCAGACAACGACCGCAGCCAGGCCGAAGGCCGCGTTTGCGGAAGGCTGAAGCTGCTGCTGGGGCCCAAGGACAAACCCATGGGCGTCCAGATCCTGGCGCCCAGGGCCGGCGACCTGATTTCCGAGTGGGTGGCGGCCCTGAACGGCAAGGTGAAGCTGTCAACCATCGCCGCGGCAATCCACCCCTACCCGACACTGGGAGAAATCAATAAAAAGGCGGCCGGAAGCCACCTTGCCACCAAGATTTTCTCGCCAAGGGTGCAAAAAGGGCTCAAGTTCTTTTTCAACCTCAAGGGCCGGGCGTGCGATATTCAGGCAGGATAGTCTCATGCCGCAAGATACCGAAAAGATGCCTAAACGTAACCCGGCAAAACTGAAGGCGGCGGTCCTGGTTCTTTTCATCCTGGCCGCCATCGCCCTGGTCCGCTTTTCGCCTTTAAAGGACCACCTGACCGTCGAAAGCCTCGGCCTGCTGCTCGACAGGGCCGGTTTCTGGGCACCGCTGGTCTTTGTCTTCATCTACGCCGCGGGTGTCTGTCTGTTCATCCCCGGCACCCTGCTGACCGCCATCGGCGCGGCCCTGTTCGGTCCCTACCTTGGTTTTGTCTGCGTCTGGCTGGGGGCCATGCTGGGGGCAAGCGGCGCCTTTCTCATCGGCCGCGGCCTTGGACGCCAGTTTGCCGCCTCTATCATCGGCGACCGCCTGAAGCGCTACGACGAGTCGATCGCCAGCAACGGATTTGCCACCGTACTCTACCTGCGGCTGGTCTATTTCCCCTTCACCCCCATGAATTTCGGAATGGGCTTGACCAGGGTTCGCTTCTGGGACTATTTTTGGGGCACCGGTATCGGCATCCTGGTTGGTACCTTCGTTTTTACTTTTTTCATCGGCACGCTGAAGGAAATCTGGGCGACCGGACAGTGGGAGCGGTTGCTTTCCTTCAGGGCCGGTTTCGCCCTGGCTGTCTTCATTGCTTCTTTCTTTATCCCCGGGCTCGTGGAAAAAGTAAAAAAACAATTCAACCGGGAAGACTTCAGCAGTAATCCTTAACCCGGCGTCAAGGCGCCTGTCTCCCGCAAGGATGGGCAATGGACCGCAAAGACTTCAGCAAGACGATTACGGCAGGTGAAAAGAAATACAGAATTTACGACATCCTATCTTTGGAGAAAAAGGGGCTGGCCGAAATAGCCCGCCTGCCTTTTTCGATCCGCGTTCTGCTGGAAAACCTCTTACGCCACCTCGACGGCAGGATCGTCGGACCCCGTGACCTGACAGCCGTCGCCCAATGGCAGAGCCGCTACGAGCGGCCGGTGGAAATTCCCTATCATCCGGCCCGGGTCCTGATGCAGGACTTCACCGGCGTGCCGGCCGTGGTCGACCTTGCGGCCATGCGCGACGCCATGGTCGACCTGGGAGGGGATCCGGCCAGGATCAACCCGCTGGTCCCGGTCGAGCTGGTCGTCGATCATTCCGTCCAGGTGGATTTTTTCGGAACCGAGGATTGCATCGAAAAAAACGTGGCCCTGGAATATGCCCGCAATTCTGAACGTTACAAGCTTCTCAAATGGGCTCAAAAAAGTTTTACAAACTTCAAGGTGGTGCCACCCAATTCCGGCATTTGTCATCAGGTCAACCTGGAACATCTCGGCCGGATCGTCATGACCGAAGAAAAAGACGATCTGCCGCTGGCCTTTCCCGACACCGTGGTGGGCACCGATTCCCACACCACCATGATCAACGCCATCGGCGTGATGGGCTGGGGCGTGGGCGGAATCGAGGCCGAAGCCGTCATGCTTGGCCAGCCGTACTACATGGCCATCCCCGAGGTGATCGGGGTGAAACTCAGGGGCAGGCTGCCGCCGGAAGTAACGGCCACCGACCTGGTGCTGAACATAACCGAGCTGCTGCGAAGGCATTCGGTGGTGGAAAAATTCGTTGAATTCTTCGGGCCGGGCCTGGCAGAACTGTCAATTCCCGACCGGGCCACCATCTCCAACATGACCCCGGAGTACGGGGCCACCCTGGGTTTCTTTCCGGTGGACGAAAAGACCCTGGATTACCTGGCCATGACCGGCAGGGACGAGCTGGTCGACCTTGTCAGCCAATGCACCCGGTCCCTGGGCCTGTTCTACCACCAGGGCGACGAGCCGGATTACACCCGGGTGATCGACTTCGACCTGTCAACCGTCAAGCCCTGCCTGGCCGGCCCTTCGAGGCCCCAGGACAGAATCGAGCTTTCGGCAATCAAGCCTGCTTTTGCCGCCTTACTGGGACAGGGCAAGCCTGCTGCCGCCAGCAAGGAAAGCGGCGCGTCCGTTTCCGGAAAAAGCTGCCAGGTGGAGATAAACGGCCGCTGTGAAAGCCTGGGTCACGGCAACGTGGTGATAGCCGCCATTACCTCCTGTACCAACACCTCAAACCCGGGTGTCCTCATGGGTGCCGGCCTGATCGCCAGGCAGGCGGTGAAACTGGGCCTGAAGGTCCCGGCTTTCGTGAAAACTTCCCTTGCACCCGGCTCCAGGGTGGTCCTGGATTACCTCCGGGACGCAGGCCTGCTGCCGTACTTCGAGGCCCTGGGATTCCATCCCGTGGCCTTCGGCTGCACCACCTGCATCGGAAACAGCGGGCCGCTGCATCCGGAGGTGGCAAAAGCCATCAGGGACAACGACCTCAACGTGGCCGCGGTCCTGTCGGGCAACCGCAACTTCGAGGCCCGCATCCACCAGTTGATCAAATCCAACTTCCTGGCTTCCCCCATGGTGGTGGTGATCTTTGCCATCGCCGGCCGCATCGACATCGATCTGGCATCCGAGCCGGTGGGAACCGACCCCAACGGCGGGCCGGTCTACCTTGAAGATCTATGGCCCCGGGCCGATGAGATCGACCATCTGGTTGCAAGGCATGTCAAACGCAGCTTTTTCGATACCCAGTACAGGCGCATCTTCGAAGGCGACAGGTTCTGGAAGGCCCTGGAAACCGCAGAGAGCACCACCTACAGATGGGATCCGGATTCGACCTACATAAAGAAACCACCGTTTTTCGAGCATCTGCGACTCCGGCCTCCCGTCCCCGAAGACATAGAAGCCGCGCGGGTCCTCCTGGTGGTGGGAAATTCTGTTACCACCGACCACATTTCCCCGGCCGGCGCCATTCCGGCCGATTATCCGGCCGGCCGATACCTGATCGAAAAGGGGTTGTCCCCTGAAAAGTTCAATTCCTATGGCTCCCGCCGCGGCAACCACGAGGTGATGATGCGGGGCACCTTCGGCAACATCCGGATCAAAAACCGCCTGGTGGCCCCAAGGGAAGGCTCTTTCACCTGCAAGCTGCCCGAAAACGAAGAGATGTTCATCTATGACGCCGCCATGGCCTATCGCCGACAAAACGTCCCCCTGATCGTTCTGGCCGGCAAGGAATACGGCACCGGCTCGTCCCGTGACTGGGCGGCCAAAGGAACCAACCTTCTCGGCATCCGGGCCGTCATCGCCGAATCGTACGAGCGGATTCACCGCAACAACCTTGTGGGCATGGGAGTCCTGCCGCTGATGTTCATGCCCGGAGAAGGCGTTGCCAAACTGGGCCTGGACGGGACCGAGACCTTCTCCATCACCGGCCTGGCCGATCTAAAACCGGGTAAAACGGTCGATGTAACGGCTGTCAAGCCAGAAGGCGGCAAGGTCGAGTTCAAGGCCAGGGTGCGCCTGGACACCCAGATAGAAGTGGACTACTACGTCAATGGCGGGATACTGCCCTATGTGCTGCGCAAACTGAGTGCGTCCTGAAAATCTGGCCGGACGCTCCGTCAAGACTAGCCGATCTTCCAGAAGACCGGCGCCTTGGCCCGGGCGCACCCCACGGCAGCGGCATCGATCAGCGACCGGCAGCGCTGCCGGACCGATCTTGTTATCTTTTTACCGGCCTCGACCAGGCTGTCTGTTTCGGCCTGGTTGAGAAAGACTGCCGCCCTGGCGCCGGGAGGGCGGTTTTTCAGCAGCCCCTCGTCATGGCAGATCAGGGCGACCAGGGAATCGGGAGTAAGGGGGCTTCCGCAGGGAAGCCCGCTCAGCCCGGAAAAAAGCTCGGCGCGATGAACGTTGGCCTCCTCCAGGCTCAGGCCCAGGCAGCTGAGCCCGATCACCCCCAGCACAAGGGAAGTTCTGTAAGGAACCACCGGCTCATAGGCCGCCGGCGCCTTGAGCGGTTTGCGGGCCGCACCGTCACCTTCGACCAGAATCCAGTCGACCGGCAGGATATCCAGAAAATCGTCGATCAGGCCGGGCTCCAGGCCTTCCAGCTTGCCGCCGGCACTCTCCGGGCTGAGGCCGGCTGTCACATGGCCGGCCCGTTCCAGGCATCTGGCAAGCGGCCCTGCCAGATCCGAGCCCGACCCGGATGCCAGCACCACCGGCGTCTGGCCCGGCTCCGGCCATGCTATCCTGGTGGTGGTGGTGGTCAGTACCAGCTTACCCCTTTCCACGAGCTCGCGGGCCAGCCTGTACATGACAGTGGTCTTTCCGCCTGCTCCCACCAGGGTGACTATGCCCCGGCCTTCGAGCCGCAGCCAGTCCGCAAGGGTTCCCGGACTGTAATTTGTGGAAACTGCTTTTGTCATCGCATGCTTTCGGTAAAAAAACGCATCCTGTCTATCCTTATGCCAGAGATTGACCAAAGCTTCAATGGCCATCGGTCACTGCCGCCGGTTTCGTTCTTTTCCACCCCGGGCTTTTCCCGGAGGCTGTCACCATCTTTAGGGCAATTTTTTTGCAATGCCGGTGCAATTGAGCTAAAAGAGAATTCATGGTCCAAAGATCCGAAACCGGCAAAAACCGAAGTAGAACCGTGCCTTGCACCGGTCATGCGGCAGGCATCCTGCTGGCTGCCGGCATTTCGAAACGCTTCGGCCGGCCCAAGCAACTCGCCCTTTTGGGGGGACGCTCCCTGCTCAGGCGGGTCCTGGATTCCGCGCTGGCCTCCGATCTCGAAAAGGTCTATCTCGTGCTCGGTCACGATTCCGGGCAGGTTCGCAAGCATTTGAGGCCCTATGGGGGAAAAACCAAACTTGAGCTGGTCGACAACCCTGACTATCTGCGGGGAATGGGCAGTTCGCTTGCAAGGGGCATCGAGGCCGCCGGTGACAACTGGCGGGCTTACATGGTGCTGCTGGCCGATCAGCCCCTGGTGACACCGGAATTGATAAACTCGATGCTGGCCGCCCTTTCCGGAAGCAATAAATCCATAGCGGTCCCGGTCTTCAAAGGCCGCCGGGGTAACCCGGTTCTGTTTTCCGGCCGGTGGTATTCAGATCTATGCCGGCTGAAGGACGATTTCGGCGGAAGGCACCTTGTGGCCGCCAACCCCGCAGAAGTGACAGAGGTCGAAGTCGACGCCGAACACTACTTCTGGGACGTGGACCGCCGGGAAGATCTCAAGCGGCTTGAATCATTCCGGCTGCCGGCCCGGAGCAGCGGCCGTCAATAATGGACAAGGCCGGGAAGGTAGGTTATCAACTGCGGCCACAGCATCAGGACAATCACGCAGATGACGTAAGCCGGCAGGAAGTAGGCCACGCCCTTGAATACTTCTTCCAGGGGCACGTCCTTGGCCATGCCTCCCACCACGTAAGTGGTTGCCCCCACCGGCGGAGTCACCGCGCCCATGGTGGTGATGACGGTTATGGTCACTCCGAACCAGACCGGATCGTAACCCAGCTGGCGGGCCACGGGAAAGAAAATCGGGATGGTTATCAGCAGCAGGGCCAGGGCATCCATGACTGCACCGCCGATGGCATAGATGGCAAAAATTATGGCCATGACCACCGTTGCCGGCACCGGCAGCTTCACCACCCAGGTGGCGATGTCGAACGGAATCCTGGTAACTGCCAGAAAACGGCCGAAGATCATGGCTCCGGTTATAATCAGAATGACCATGCAGGAAATACGCATGGTGTCGGCCACCGAGGCCACGAAACCCTTCCAGCTCAGGCGGCCCTGGATGCAGCTGATGACAACGGCGAAAAATGATCCCACGGCACCGGCTTCGGCCGGGGTGAAATAACCGAAGTACAGCCCCAGCATCACCAGCAGAAAAAGGATCACCATTTCACCGGCGCCGGCAAGGGCTTTGATCCTCGTGCGCCAGCCGCTGGCCTTGCCCACCGGTCCCCATTGCGGGTTGCGGCGGCAAAGAATCCAGACCGTGGCCGCCAGCAGGATCGTCAGCACTATTCCGGCCCCTATGCCGCCATAAAACAGCTTGGCAATCGACTGCTCGGTGGAAAGCCCGATGACGATCAGCACGACGCTGGGCGGAATGACCACGCCGAGGGTGGAACCACAGGCTATGGCGCCGGTACTGAGCCTGGGCTCATATCCAAAACGGCGCATCTGGGGAAGGGCCACGGTGGTCATGGTGGCGGCGGTGGCGGCGTTGGATCCGCAGATGGCGGCAAAGGCGGCGCAAGCCAGGATGGTGGCCATGGCTATCCCGCCCCGGATGTGCCCCACCCAGGCATTGGCGGCCTTGTACAGCTTGGTGTTGACCCCCGAGTAGAAGGCCACCTGGCCCATGAAGATAAACAGGGGGATGACGGTCAGGCCGTACTTGGAGAAAGTATCCCAGGTGACCGTTCCGGCCATGTTGAGGGCCGCCTTGAAGGAGACCAGGTGGGCAAACCCGGCAAAGCCCACCACTGCCATGGCTATCCCCACCGGCATCCCCAGACAAAAGAGGACGGCCAGCAGGCCGCCGATACCCAGGATTCCCACCAGTGCCGGACTCACGCCTTATCCTTCCCCAATCCGTTCCATAAACCGATCAAGTCAACCACCATTGTCAGGGCCATTGCCAGGCAACCCAGGGAAACCGCGAAGGTAAACGGGTAATAGACTATCCGCAACGTTTCGGTTACTTCCCCGCTTTGCATGAGCACCACGGCCTTTTGTCCCACCTGCCAGGCCAGGAGGATGAAAAAGAGGCAGGCGATAACATCACCCAGGGCGCACAGCACTTTCCGCAAACCAGCAGGGGCCGCGCTGACCAGGATATCGACAGCGATGTGCCCGCGTCTTTGCTGGGTGCGGCCCAGGGCAAAGGCCGTCACCACGGCTCCGAAAAAACCCATCATCTCGAAAGTACCGCGCACCGGGACCCATACGAGACGGAAAAAGATATTACTGCACGTAAGCAGCACCATGAGCACCAGGACGCTGCCGCCGATTACCATCAGCAAACGGTTGAGCAACCGGCTTAACTGTTTCAGGAACCGCATCTACTGTTGCGCTTTCATCCCTGCCCTGAAGGCCGTCACAGCCTTGTGCAGGCGCTGTTCATCGCCGGCCAGGCGTCTTTCCAGCACCCGGACAATGTCATCCGGGCCGCAAAACATATCCCGGCAGATGGTAATTGCCCGGCCGAGAACCACCAGATTGCTCGAACGGGGCGAAGCCACCTCCCTGGCCAGGCCGAAGGCATCGACTGTTGCAACCTCCAGCGGGCAGTCGCCCTGCCGGGACGGAACCGGATGCCTGCTGTTTACCACCGCCCAGGCCCCGGCCCTGCCGTATCCGGCGTGCAGGTCCAGGTTTTCCTCCTTGAGAACCAGCAGCCCGTCGGCGCATCCGGGACGGATCATGGGGCTTGTGAAATCACCCACCTTGAGGTGGGAAATGACCGTCCCTCCCCGCTGGGCCATGCCGTGGGTCTCGGAAGTGAAAACCGCCAGACCCTTGTCCATGGCTGCTTCTGCCAGCAGCCGGGTAAGAAACAGGACCCCCTGTCCTCCCACGCCGCTGATAACCAGTTGTTGAGCCGTACCGTTTTTCATCCGACAACCTCCAGGGCCTTCTTGGGGCATACCTCCACGCAGACCCCGCAGCCGGTGCAAACCATGGTGTCCAGAACGACCTGCTTGTCACCCTCGGCAAGGACAAGGGCCGGGCACTCGAACTGGGTCACGCAGAAACCGCAACCATCGCAGGCTTCTGTCACAACCACCTGTTTCGGTTCCCAGTTCCCGCCTCTGCGCCGCAGGTCCAGCAGGCAGGGCCGCTTGGATATCACCACCGCCGGCCCATGATCCCGGCAGTAAGCCAGGGCTTCTTTCAGCAGGGCGGCAAACTCTTTGATAGCGTAAGGGTCCGCCTGGCGGCAGAAACCGACTCCGCAACCTTTGACCACTGCGGCCAGATCGACCCGCGCCAGGCTTTCACCGTTGACTCCCCAGCCGCTGGCCGCCGTGGGCTGATTGCCGGTCATGGCCGTGGTGGAATTGTCCAGGATCACGAGCACGAACGGAACCTTCTGGACGACGCTGTCCACCAGGGGTGCAATGCCCGAATGAAAGAAGGTCGAATCACCTATGGTTGCCACGATGGGCGGCTGTTTTGCCCGGTTTTTGAGGGCATGATGGAAACCTGCGGCCTGGCTGACCGCAGCCCCCATGCACAGAACCGTATCGACCGCCCCCAGGTTGAGTCCAAGAGTATAACAACCTATGTCGCTGGGATAAACTCCCTTGGGGGCCGCTTTCTTGATGGCGAAAAAAGCAGCCCGGTGGGGGCATCCGGCACATAGGGTGGGACGCCTTCCCGGAGCTTGCTGAATACGGCGGGCCGCGACTTTCACGCCGGCAAAACCGGCCACGATCTGCTCGATGTCCTCGGGAAGGATTTCGCCCACAGACGGTACGTCCCCGGACAGCTTCCCCCGCACCTGGCCGCGGGAGGCGAGCTGCATTTCGATAACACCGGTGGTTTCCTCCAGGACCAGAACCGACTCGCAGGATTCCAGAATTTTGCGGCAAAAGTCGGTGTGGAGGGGATAGGGCTGTAAAACCTGATAGAGGGGCAAGTTTTCCCAGAGCCCAAGGGCCTTGAAAATCTCCGCCGCGTGGGCCGCGGCCACACCGGATGCCACAACGGCCAGCGAACCGCCACGGGCCCGGTTGAGCTGAACCGGCCGGGTGGCCTCCCAGCCTGCGATGCGGGCCAGTTTGTCTTCCAGCTCGCCGTGGAGCTTGAACCTGAATTTGGGCGTGGCTGCCCAGCGCAACGGGTCCTTCCTGTAATCAGGATTCAATTCGCACGGAGCCGGAACCGATAATTCGATGTCCTGCCGGCTGTGGCAAACCCTGGTGGTGGGCCGCAGCAATACCGGAATGGAAAATTCCTCCGACAGCCTGAAACCGGCGGCCACCATCTGCTTGGCCTGCAGCGGGGAAGCCGGGTCCAGGACCGGAATCTTGGCCATCATGGCCATCAGGCGGCTGTCCTGCTCGGTCTGGGAAGAATGGGGGCCGGGATCGTCTGCGCTGATCACCAGGAAGCCGCCCTTGGCTCCCATGTAGGCGGCGCTCATCAACGGGTCCGAGGCCACGTTGAGGCCGACCTGCTTCATGCTGACAGCGGCCCGCAGGCCGGATATGCTGGCGGCATAGGCTATTTCAAAAGCCACTTTTTCATTGACGGCCCATTGAACATGGCCGCCAAGCTTTTCATCCGCCCTGAAGCGGGCCACGGCCGGCAGTATTTCGGAAGACGGGGTTCCGGGGTAGGCTGTGGCCACCGCGCAGCCGGCTTCCACCAAGCCGCGGGCGATGGCTTCGTTTCCCAACAACAAAAGTCTCGACGGTTTCAATGCAATTCCCCACTTTTGGATAATGGAAAATGGTTACCACCGCCGGCATGGCCGGCCGGGGGCCATGGTCTCACGCTGCCTTTGAAGCCCGAAAAACAAGGTATATTCATGAAATCCGGCTTCAAAGTCAAGAGCAAACCTCCCCGCTACCGACAGAGACCGGCTTCACCCTATTGACCGCTTGCAGCCATTTCCTCCAGGTCGGCCGCCAGGGCATCCGACATGGCCACTTCCAGCAGAGGCTGCAAAGGGTTGCGGCGGTAATTGTCCAGGGTATTGGCATGGATGAATTCCGGATAGGCCGCCGTACAGTCTTCGACCAGGATTGCCTTGAAATCGTTGCACAAGGCATCCAGGGCGCTGGTCAGCACGCAGATGTGGGTGGCTATGCCGGCAACGGCGCATACCGTGATCCTGTTCTTTTTCAGCCGCCCGGCCAGGTCGGTTCCGAAAAAGGCCGAAAAGCGCGGCTTGGGCAGCCAGATATCCTCCGGCCCGCGTCTGAGTTCATCTATCACCTCGGCACCGCGGGTGCCGCAAATTGCATGGGGCTTCATCCGCCCGGTGAAAATGAAGTCCTGCCGGCCAAATGAATCGGTGGCAAACACCACCATGCCGCCGGAGGCACGCACGGCATCGGCCAGGTCGTTGATCGGTCCTATGATCTTCGTGGCCGGCTCTGTAATCGGCAGCCGGTGGCCGGGATCGAAGTAATCCTTCACCATGTCGATCACCAGCAGGGCCACGCGGTCGTCTCTTCTCAGCAGCTTCATGTCGTTTTCGCCCCCTTTCTGGCCAGCAGGGCCACGGATTCTATGTGATAGGTATGAGGAAACATATCAACCGGCTGCACCTCGACCGGCAGGTAATCGTCTTTCATCATGAACAGGTCGCGGGCCATGGTCGCGGGGTTGCAGGAAACATAGACGATCCGGGGAGGCGCCATGGCCAGGATCTGCCTGACCACATCCTTGTGCATACCCGCCCTGGGCGGATCGATGACCATGACATCCGGAGTCAGTTCCACCTGCTTCAGGCTATACCGGATGTCGCCGGCAATGAACCGGCAGTTGTCGATGCCGTTTCGCCGGCAATTCTTGACGGCGTCACTCACCGCCGTCGGCACCATTTCAAGCCCCACCACCTCACTGGCCCGGCCGGCCAGAAAGATTGAAATGGTCCCGGCTCCGCAGTAAAGGTCGAGGACCTTTTCCGTTCCGCTAAGGGCGCAATATGCGGAGACCACCTCGTAAAGGCGGGCAGCGCCCCTGGTGTTGGTCTGGAAAAAGGAGTTGGCCGAAATCTCGAAGCGGTACCTGCCGATACCTTCGATCAGGTATGGCCGGCCGCAAAGCAGTATCTCCCTTTCCCCGAAGGCCACCTGGGCTTTGCTGGCAGTAATATTGTTGACCACCGAGGTAATGTTGGGGAATTTTTCTGTCAGCAGACGGGCCAGGGGTTCCACCTGGTCACGCCTTTGTTCGGCAGTCACGATGTTGACCATCCATCCATCTTCATTGAGGCAGTGGCGCAGGACGACAAAACGCCAGAAGCCGGCATGGGTCCGCAAACCGTAGACCGGCACCCCGGAGCTGCGGATGTATTCCCGGACCACGCCCAGAATCTGGTTGCCCTGGTCGGGCTGAAGCAGACAGGCATCGATGTCCAGCACCTTGTAGAAGGTGCCGGGCACATGCAGGCCGAGAGCAAAAGATATGTCCATATCCTGCCGGCCCAATTGTTCCGGCAGCAACCAGCGCCTGTCGGAACAGGAAAACTCCATCTTGTTGCGGTATCCGAAGACCGCCTCTGAAGCAATGCCCGGAAGAACCTTGACGTTTTCCAGCAGGCCTATGTGCCGGCAGGCTTCTTCAACATGCCGGGTTTTGTATTCCACCTGTTTGGGATAAGCCAGAAACTGCCACTTGCACCCCCCGCAGAATCCGGAATAGGGACAGGGAGCCTCAATCCGGTGGGGACTTGGCCGCTTGATTTCAAGCAGCCTGGCTTCGGCCCAGTTTTTTTTCTTCTTTACCACCCTGGCAACGACCTGTTCACCGGGCAGGGCCTGATCGACGAAAACCACCATCGAATCGGCCCTGGCAAGCCCCTTGCCGCCGAAGGCCGTGGTTTCTATTTCAAGTTCCAGGATACTTCCCTTTTTCAAAGCCATGCCTGCAGGCCCCGGGTTCCTCTGGTAAACGATTTCACCCTGTGTTATCTATGGATAAAACAAAGTATTATCAGGTTGTCATGCCGCCTTTACCGGTTTTTGCAACAGCGGATAGATAGCGCGAATCCGCCTGAAAGACAAGGAAGATGGAACAGGATAACGGCTCAACAGCCACATTGGTCAGGGATATTTCCTTCAAATGCGGCCGCCTGGAGCTTGCCGGCACCCTGCACCTGCCCCCGGGCCCGCCGCGGGCGGCAGTCATCGGTTGCCACGGTATGCTGGCCAACCGCATGTCGGCCAAGCAGATAGCCCTGGCAGGCAAATGCACCGGCTCGGCCATGGCCTATTTCCGCTTCGATCATCGCGGATGCGGCCAAAGCCGCGGGGATCTGCGCCTGGCAGGCATATTGGACGACCGCCGGCAGGATTTACTGGCAGCCCTGGATAAAATCAGAGATTTGCTGGGGCCGGATATTCCCGTCGGTCTTTTCGGCAGCAGCCTCGGGGGAACCGTGGCCCTTCAGGTGGCTGCCGAAACCGGCCTTCACCCCATTGTAACCGCGGCCGCCCCCGTAAAAATGGACCGGATCAGCCAGGCAACCATCGCTTCTTTGAAAGAGGCGGGCCTTAACCCGGGTCCGGACTACCGGGCCGCAATCGCGTTCGATATCACATCCTGTCTGGACAGAGTCTCCGGAGCACTGGTGATTCACGGAGGCCTCGACGATGTCGTGCCCGTGGACAACGCTCATCTGATCTACGCAAGGGTTAAGGATCCCAAACGGATTGTCATCATCACAGACAGCGACCATGCCTTCGGCCGGCCGTCGCACCAAAAACGCCTGGTGGAACTTGCCCATCACTGGCTGCAAAGCCTGCTCGAAGACGGCAGCCGAAGATGAATCCGGCTGCATGCCGGGCCGGAAACGCGCTGCGGGTTTTGCTGTTCAGGGAGTTTTGCTTATGGCGCTTTGGATGATTTGCTTCTGGTAGCCGCTCAGTTTCTTGTCAAACTTGACCGCTATTCCATTTGCTTCTGCACGCACGATTTTACCCGTTATCTTGAAATTACTCTGGGTCTTGGAAATAGAGAAAGTCAGGGAAAGGCTTTGACCGACCTCAAGGGGCTCGCGGGTTTCGATAAAAACCCCGCCGTTGCTCAGATCCTGAATGAAATCCCTGTAAAATCTTTCGGAGGTCGAATAATCGACTGCAATCAGGCAGGGAATTCTTTCATCCTGGCGTTGCTCACGGCGCTGCCATTCAAGCAGGATTTCGAGCAACTCTTCCTTCTTGGAATCAGACAGATTGTTGATCAGGCTGGTCAAACGCTCGGTCAGACCAGGCTTCTGGCCGTCCGGATTGTCAAACTCGTTCATTGGCCTGCCTTTTTTGCTGCCATTTATTACACTCAAACCGAGTGTTTCAAATTACGTTCAGACCTTTCAGCTTATTTTTGATAATATTGCCGGCCGCGTTTTATGTCAATAGCGTCTGTCTGCGGCGCCGGCAGCGTATCAGCGCCTGTTGTGCCACTTCCATGCAGTTTCGATTATGGCCTCCAAATCATCATAATCCGGGCTCCAGCCCAACTCCTTCCTTATCTTGTCCGAGCTTGCCACCAGCACTGCAGGATCGCCCTTGCGGCGCTGCTCCTCTACGACGGTGATATCTTTTCCCGTAACCGCCTTTGCCGTTTCGATCACCTGCCTTACCGAATATCCCTGCCCGCAGCCCAGATTGTACGCACAGCTGTCGTTTCCGTCCAGAAGAGATTCCAGGGCCAGGATATGGGCCGCGGCAAGATCGTTGACATGGATGTAATCCCTTATACAGGTTCCGTCAGCGGTGGGGTAATCGGTACCGTACAGTTTTACAGCTTCCCTTTTACCGGCAGCAGCCTGCAGGACGATCGGTATCAGGTGAGTCTCCGGCTCGTGGCTCTCGCCTATGGAAGCCGACGGATCTGCTCCGGCGGCATTGAAGTAGCGCAATACGGCGTATTGCATCCCATGGGCATCACTTGCATCCACCAGCATCTGTTCAACCATCAGCTTGGAACGGCCATAAGGATTCTTGGGCCGGCGGGGATGCTCTTCGGTGATGGGGACTTCTTCGGGCTCGCCGTAGACCGCGGCTGTGGATGAAAAGATAAATCTTTCGACATCATGGCCAAGCATGGATTCGAGAAGGGACGCTGTCTTGCCGACATTGTTGTGGTAGTACTTCAAAGGCAGCTGAACGGATTCACCCACGATAGAAAAGGCGGCAAAATGCATGACGGCATCGAATCCGCTGCTGAAAAGCCGGTCGGTCAAGCGGCGGTCTCCCAGGTCGCCTTCCACGAAATCGTCGCTTTGAACCAGGAACCTTCTGCCCGTGGAAAGGTCGTCCAGAACGGTCACCCTGGCCCCCTGAGACCGGAGCAACTTAACCGTATGACTGCCTATGTATCCGGCGCCTCCAACGACGAGTACCCGCAGTTTTTCAAGCCTTCTGCCCAAACGTCAGTTCCCTTCTCTTTTCCGTTCGACCATGAACCATGGATTACGAAGATCGGACTTGTTGTAAGCCAGCGCCGTGTCCCTGCCGAACACGCATACCCCGGCCCCGGACGCCAGAGCGACCGCGTGCCCGGCTGCCGTATCCCATTCCATGGTGGTCCCCAAACGGGGGTATTGATGGGCGCTGCCTTCGGCCACCAGGCAGATTTTCAATGAGCTGCCCGCCGGCCGGAAAACCACTTCGCCATGTTCTGCCCGGAGGGTTTCAATATACTTTTCAAGCTCACTGCCGCCGTGGGAACGGCTGCCCACGACTGTGTATCTTCCGGGTCCTTCCGGCACAAGCGGAAGTTTTACTGCGGAAGCAAGCAACAGCTTCCACAGGCCATGATCCGGCCATCGCTCCACCGCACTTTCTTTTACCGGCTCGTCTGCGAGATGCCCCTTCGCCGTCTTAGCCCGGGATCCCGTTTCGGAACCCGCCATAAATCCGGCCCGCAGAAAAAAAGAAAAGGCATCGTCGAGCCTGTAGGCCCCCTGGCCCGCAATCCCGAAATAGGCAACGTCTTTTGCCGGAGCAAATACAACGCCCAGTTCCGGAACAGCGTTTACTATCAAAGCGATGTTTACCGTAAACTCTCCGTTGCGACTGATAAACTCCTTGGTTCCATCCAGTGGGTCCACCAGCCAGAACATTTTCCAGCGCCTGCGTTTTTCAAACGGTATGTCTTTTCCTTCTTCACTAAGAATCGGCAGACCAGAAACCGGCAGTAGTTTTTCTATTGCTTCGTTTGCCCGGCGGTCGGCATCCGTGACCGGAGACTTGTCGTCCTTATAGGCGACATTGAAATCGGTTCGGTAAATATCCATTATCTTCCGGCCGGCTTCGGCCGCCGCCCTCAGGGCGAGCAGCAACTGCCCCTGCCGAAGCTCGACTTTTTCTTTTTCACCGGAAAACACCATCAGATGTATCCCTTCTGCCCCAGATACAGCAAAACTTCCTGAGCTGATTCTTCGGGCGTCTTGTCGGTGGTATCGATTCTCAGCTCCGGCGCCTCCGGGATTTCGTAAGGGTCATCGACTCCGGTGAAGCCTTTTATCAGTCCCGCCCGGGCCTTGGCGTACATTCCCTTGCGGTCACGCTTTTCGCACACATCCAGCGGCGTGCAGACGTGAACCTCTATGAATCCTCCATAGTCTTCTATTGACCTGCGAATCTCACCGCGGGTATTGGAATAGGGCGCTATGGGCGCGCAGATTGCAATACCACGATTCTTGGTTATCTCCCGGGCGACAAATCCTATCCTGCGCACGTTGATGTCCCTGTGCTCCTTGGAAAAATTCAGCTCGGAAGACAGGTTGCGGCGCACTATGTCACCGTCAAGCAAAGTGACCGGCCGCTCGCCGATTTCCATCATCCGCGAGTACAGTATCTTGGCAACCGTCGACTTGCCGGCGCCCGACAGTCCGGTCAGAAAGATGGTAAAGCCCTGCTTGCCCGGAGGAGGATGAGCCTTTTCCAGTTCGCAGACGACTTCCGGAAACGTCGCCCATTCCGGAATCCGGCGGCCGGTCTTGATCCGCCGGCAGATTTCCTCACCATCGAGGCTCATGGTGCGTGTGCCGTCCGGAACCCTGTCGGAACAACGGTATTCATCTTCGAACGGAAGATAAACCATCTTTTCGAACGGAACGATTTTGATCCCGATACTGTCTCCGAAAGGCATGACCTGATTATGAATCTGCCTGCTTTCAAACAATTTTTCACCGGTCTCGGCTGGAACCGGTGTGGCATGATTGTAGCCGACGATAAAGTGGGTGCACCCGTAATTCTTGGCAATGATGGCCTGCAGCATGGCCTCTCTTGCCCCGGCCAGCCGCATGGTCAGCGGAAGCAGGTTGAGCAGGCAGGTATTGGGAGGATAATACTTCAACAATTTTTTGTATATGCGCACCCGGGTGTAGTAATCGAAATCGCTCGGGCTGGTCACACCAACCACCGGCAATAGCAAAAGATTGGCCTCTGCCTGACGCATGGCCTGCATTGTAAGCTCGAACTGGGGACGGTGCATGGTCCTGCGGGTCTGAAAGCCGACAATCCGGCGCCAGCCCAGCTTCTTAAACAAACGCCTGGTGTCTGCGGGGGCCATGCGCAGCTGGAGGAAATCATAATGCACCGGCAGGCTTAGGACCTCAAGTCTGCCGCCGATATAGTAGTCTCCCGTGCCGTTGAGCAGCCTGTAGACTCCGGGATGCTGCGGGTCATTGCAGCCGAAAAGGATTTCGGCCTCCCGGTTCTTGTCAACCGGCCAGATATCTTCCACATGCATTACCGCCAGGAGAAACCCTTCCGGATCGCGGATGGCGACCGACTGCCCGCCTTCCAGGCTCTCGGCCAGGGTGCGATGCACATCCAGGCAAACCGGTATGGGCCATAAAGTTCCGTCCTGAAGGTGCATGCGGTCCAGAACCGCCTCATAATCGGATCTTATCATAAACCCCTTCAGGGGAGAAAAAGCTCCGGTCGCAAGCAGCTCTAAATAGCACAACTGATGCTCGTTGAGAGTGACATCCTGGAGATTGAAAGCCACATCCTTCAACAGGGACGCCTTGCGGTCGTCAACCACCAAATCAACCAGGTCACCGCCGTGCGCCGGGCCGATTGCCGCCTTGTCCATGGATTGCTCCTTCTCACACTGCATCGCTTAAACTCCCGGCCGGCTGCCCTGCCGGCCGCCCAACGCCGAAGTATGTAAAACCGAGGCCTGTCAGATACTGGCGCGAGTATAAATTTCTTCCATCGAAAACCACCGGCGATGCCATCAGCTTGCGCAGATGGCTGAAATCAGGATTGCGGAATTGATTCCAGTCCGTCAACACGGCCAGTCCGTCAGCGCCCTCAAGACAGGCATACTGATCTTCCAGGATTTCAACCGCCGTTTCCCCGGCCAGTTCGCGCCGGGCATTGTCACCGGCCTCGGGATCGTAGGCCCGGATGTGCATTCCCTGCGCTGCAAGCTGCCTTATGATCTCAATCGAAGCCGAGTCGCGGACGTCATCCGTATTGGCCTTGAACGACAATCCCCAGACTGCCAGACGCACCCCGGCCAGATCGCCCTTTTCCCGGTAATAGGACGATATTTTTTCGGCCAGCATTATCCGCTGCTTTTTGTTCACCTCATCGACCGCCGAAATCAGCTGCGGTTCGTATCCATTGCGCAGGGCGGTGGTTATCAGGGCCTTGACGTCTTTTGGGAAGCACGAACCGCCATAGCCGACACCCGGATAGATGAAATGGTATCCGATTCTCCGGTCGGCGCCGATGCCAAGGCGCACGTCTTTCACGTCGGCCCCGACTTTTTCACAGATATTGGCGATTTCGTTGATGAAGGAGATTTTGGTGGCCAGCATGCAGTTGGCCGCATATTTGGTCATCTCGGCGCTTCTGATGCTCATTACGATCATCTTGTCCCGGCTTCTGGCAAAGGGGGCGTAAAGGGTCTCCAGCAATTTGGCCGTACGGACATTGTCGGTGCCCACGATCACCCGGTCCGGTTTCATGAAATCGTTTACCGCGTCCCCTTCTTTGAGAAACTCCGGATTGGAAACCACATCGAACTCGATTGTGACACCGCGCGCCTGTAATTGCTCGCCGATTATCCGCCTGACCTTGTCGGCCGTGCCTACCGGCACGGTGGACTTGTTGATTATTATCTTGTAGTCATTCATCAGACGGCCCACCTGCCGGGCCACCTGCTCAACGTAGGAAAGGTCACAGGAACCGTCCTGCCTGGGAGGAGTGCCCACACAGTTGAATACGAACAGGGCCTGTTCCAGTCCTTCACCAAGCTCGGTGGAAAACTTCAGCCGTCCCTGACCGGTGTTGCGTTTTACCAGAGGCTCCAGACCCGGTTCGTAAATATGCAGTTTGCCCTGCCTGAGACGATCCACGATCTCCTGGTTCACATCGATACAAACGACATCGTTGCCCATTTCCGCCAGGCAGGCGGCCGCCACCAAACCGACATAACCGGTGCCCACGATACATACATTCATGTCAAAATCCTTTTGTTTTCTTTTACGGCTGCCGCCCGCGCCGGACGGCAGGCCGTCATTTCAGCTTTGCACGCGGCAACAGGCCCCTTCGAAGGGGCTGGTGCTTTACTCCAACCCGTAATATTCACCGTACCATCTGACAAATTCCCTGATACCCTTCTCCAGGGGGGTGTCCGGCCTGAAACCGAAACTGTTCATCAGGTCCGACACGTCTGCATAGGTTTCAGGCACATCCCCGGGCTGCATATCGAGAAATTCCAATTTGGCCTTCCTGTCGAGGGCCTTTTCGATTTCCGATATGAAGTCCATCAATTCCACCGGCTTGTTGTTGCCGATGTTGAAAAGACGATAAGGGGCATATGAAAATGCCGGATCCGGTGCCGCACCGTCCCAGGAGTCATCGCCTTTCGGGGGTGAATCCAGCACCCGCACCACACCTTCGATAATATCCTCTATATATGTGAAATCGCGCCTCATCTTTCCGTGGTTGAAAACCTGGATAGGCCGTCGTTCCACAATCGCCTTGACAAACAGGAAAAGGGCCATGTCCGGCCGTCCCCAGGGACCGTAAACTGTGAAAAACCGGAGGCCGGTACAGGGAACCGCGTACAAATGGCTGTAGGTGTGGGCCATCAGCTCGTTGGCCTTTTTGGTTGCCGCATACAGTGAAACAGGATGATCGACGTTGTGGTGCACGGAAAAGGGCATCTTCTTATTGGCGCCGTAAACCGAACTCGAAGAGGCAAAAACCAGGTGCCCGACCCCGAAATGGCGGCACCCCTCCAGAATATTCAAAAAACCTACTATGTTGGCATCAATATAGGCTCTGGGGTTTTGCAGGGAATAACGCACTCCGGCCTGGGCTGCCAGGTTCACCACCGCTTCAGGCCGGTGTTGACTGAAAATACTCTCTACAAGGTCCCTGTCCTCCATATCGGCCTTGTAAAAGGTAAAATCATCATACTCTTGCAGGACAGCCAAGCGATCTTTCTTCAGCCGGGGATCATAATAAGGATTGAGGTTGTCCAGGCCCACAACCCTGCGTCCTTCCTCCAGCAGGCGCCTGGAAAGATGGAAACCTATAAAACCGGCGGCGCCGGTCACCAGGACAGTCTGATAAACATTTTTCATACCTTTGTATCGTCATCCTTTCAGCTTGAAACGCATATGGTTACCAGTTGTGCAGTCTAAAAATTACGCATACCTGATCAAGCAAGATTATACTCTTTTATCTTGTTAAGCATTGACTTGTAACTGATTTTCAACAAGCCGGCGGCTTTTTTCCGGTTCCAGTTGGTCTGTTCAAGGGCTCTCTGGATCAGGTGGCGTTCCGTTCCCTGGACAAAGTCTTCACAGATACCGCGCAAGGAAAAATCGGCTCCCCGGTCGATCATTTCCCTCAGACGGGCGATGATATGGGTGGTCCCGGGCAAAGAATTCAGCATGTCGGTCACCCCGTTCGATTTGACGGCATCGACAAACGGCGGCGCCTCCAGCACGAATTTTTCGTTTCCGGTGGAAACTATCCTTTTGATCGTATTTTCGAGTTCGGCCACGTTTCCGGGCCAATCGTAGCGACCGAATACCGCTTTGGCCTTGGGCGATATCCTGAAAAAGCTGCGCTTGAACTCCAGACAGTACTTATAGGTGAAAAAATCGGCCAGCAAGTTGATATCGGTTCTGCGATTGCGCAACGGCGGGACACTTACGGTCATAACATTCAGGCGGAAATAAAGATCTTTCCTGAATTGATTGGTCTCAACAAGGGCTGCGATCCGGTCTTTGGCGGTAACTATGAAATTAACGTTGTTGTCAAAACCCGGAGGAGTATAACCCGTGGTTTTATCTACCAGCAACAGGAGATGGGCCTGGAAGTCCCGGGGCATTCTGTCTATCTCCGACACGAGTATGGTCACCCTGTTTTCGCCGCTGATGAACTGCTCGAGTTCCAGGATACTGGTAATACCGCCATCATCGGATACATTTTCAGTCGCGGCCAATTGTTCGGAATCGAGTTTTACGAAGGTGCTGTCCTCATCTGTCGTGTTTTCAAAAATCGTGCGGGCAATGAGTTCGCGGCCCGACCCCTTCTCCCCGATTATGAATATCGATGTACTTATCTCACTCAATTCCTTTACCATTTTGCGGATATGAGATATTTCCCGGCTCGTGCCAACAAGGGGAGAAAATGATTTATAGCCTGATTCTTGCCGCCTTTGCAACAGCCCGTCGATGCAATCCTTCAGGCCCCGGGCATCGAGCGGCAGCGAAAGACAGGCAATATTGCTGAACACTTCATTTATGTCTTTGAAAAAACCATCGTAATTCGAAATCAGCACCAGCGGCAGAGCCGGAGCGATCAGCTTTATGGCATAGGACCTGCGGAACGCCCCCTCTTTCGAACCGGTCATGCAGAAAACCACGTCCGGCGCTATAACCTCAAGGTTTTCATAGCATATGGCCTCATTGTCGAAACAAAGAGGTACATAACCCAGTTCAACGATCAGCGATTTCAGCAACTCTCTTCTGACCGTATCCTGATCCAGGATAACGACCTTATGAGAATCGTAAACACCAAGCATCAGTCTCTCCGGTCTGAGATCTTCATCCGAACTGTCATTTCTGGCCTCAAACTATTCACCGGCCACAGATTCCGGTCTTTCCCCTGCCCGTACCAGATTTTCGGGACCGGTTTTACCCGGCTTCGGGATGTTTTTCTCATCGGCTTTGCCTATTGTCATTGGCTGTGGAACACGGCCGATCATAACGGCCATATCCACAGGAAAATAAATTTAAAGTGAAAAGAGCAGCAAGGACTGTGCCGGCTTGAAGCTCTTTCAAAAATGAAGGCGATTCAAAGCGATCCGAAACTAACCGGCGTAAATATATAATCAATCTGACATGTTATATGGCGCCAACTTCCGGCCGCCCTGATTAAGGACCGCCGGGCGAAAGAAACCGGGGTCTGTTTTTCACATTTATAGTAATTGATTACCCAATTTTTGTGAAACATATTGCCCTTTGTCCGGAGAGATCGTTATCCATTCTTTCGTATCTTCTTGCCATTTCGCGCGGTTTGTTATATAGGAAAAGAATCTGTAAATGATTGCGAGCATTATTCAATTACCCCTAAAAACCTACATGGAAAACCATGGCAACCAATCCGCGGGTACTGATTATCGACGATACCGAGGAAGTCCTGTCGGCCCTGTGCAAATATTTCGACGAGCAAGGCTACGAGGTGGTATCTGCAGACAACGGTCTGGATGCCCTGAAGTTGCTCGATGAAGACATCCCCGGCTTCGATCTGGTGATCACCGATCTGGTACTGCCCAATGTAAGCGGTGTGGCCGTGATATCGATCGTCAAAAAAAAATTCCCCAAGGTGCCGGTGATTGCCATCACCGGATGGGGAGAACACCCGGAAGCCCTTGCCCGGGAAGCTCAGGCAGATCTGGTGCTGGAAAAACCGTTCAAACTGCCCGACCTGGAAAAAGCGGCAAGGAAACTGATCGCCGGTGGTACCGGCCGCTGAGAGGCTGCTGCAAACTGTTGCCGAGCCCGGTGTTTGCAGGCAGCCTGATTTATTGAGCCGGGCTGATTTCGATCCAGGAGAGTTCAACTGTCAGGCTGTGGTGGCTTTCAGGAAACCGCATGTGCTGCATGCGAAAAAAACCTAAACTTGTCGGAGCCCTAGCGGTCTCCTGTTTCAATTGCTCCCCCTCCGGGCGGGACCAACCGGGGCCGTCTCTCTTTTGAGGTGGCAGTTTACTCTAATTCAAGAACCAGACAGGGTTGAAAAGTCACAAATGGGTCCACCAATCATCGGCGTCAGCAAACACATCCAACACATCAGGGAACTGGTCGACCACGTTGCCCACACAGGACTGAACACGGTAATCTCCGGTGAAAGCGGGGTGGGCAAGGAAGTGGTGGCCCAAAATCTCTACAGTCGTTCTCCCAGGCTGGGCAAACCTTTCATCAAAATAAACTGCGCCGCCTTACCGGAAGGCTTGCTGGAAAGCGAACTGTTCGGCTACGAAAAAGGAGCCTTCACCGGTGCCGAACAAAAACGGCGCGGCAAATTCCAGCTCGCCCATGGCGGTGTCCTTCTGCTTGATGAGATCGGCGACATGTCATTGCCCCTGCAGGCCAAGTTGCTGCATGTCCTGCAAAGCGGTGAGTTCACCCCTCTTGGCAGCGAAAAAGAACTGCGCACCGATACATGGGTTATCGCGGCCACCAACCATGATTTGAAACAGGATATAGCCGAAGGCAAATTTCGGGAAGACCTTTTTTACCGCCTCAACATAATCAAGATTCATATCCCGCCCCTGAGGGAGAGGCCCGAGGACATACCACCGCTGGTGGACTTCTACGTGAAAGAGTATGCCGAACAGCTGGGCGGCGAAAATATCGAAATACCGAGCCCGCGGGTCATAGACCGCATGATGCAATACGGCTGGCCCGGCAACGTCAGGGAATTACAGAATGTATTGAAACGGATGATGGTCCTGGGCAATTGCGACCAGATCGTCAATGAACTGTTTGCCAACCAGTCTGAAAACATCGGCGGGCCGGCCCCTGTATCCGATATCAAGCGCCCTGTTTCACTTTCGGACCTGCTGGACCTTGAAGGAGAAAACTCGCCTGAAAGCGAATCGTTCTCGTTGAAAGCCATCAAACGCAAGGCCGTTGATCAGGTGGAGCGTGAAATAATATCCTATGTCCTGGACAAAACCGACTGGAACCGCAGCAAGGCGGCCAAGATTTTGAAAATAAGTTACAAAACCCTGTTGTATAAAATCAGCGATCTGGCCATCACCCCCCCGCCGGGGAAAAAACGCTGAGCAGATCGACCTTTTTGGATCAGCCCGCCGCTCAACAGGGACTTCAATCGACCTCTGCGTAGCGCTGAAAAAAGCCCGGCAGGACTCCGGAAGCCCGGGCTTCATGCCATGTGCAAAGCGTACGGTCTCCTGAAAACAATGTAAGAAACTTTTCCCATATTGTTTACTTTTTTCCACAACATATCTAACATCTATACCATATCTGCTCCGCCCGTTGATGCATCCGGATACTGCTGAGCCAATATTATTTTTGAATACAAACAGTTGCGAGCCGCATTTTTTAAGCCCGCATTTTCACCACGGGGCACCAATATTGCAGGTATGCTGATAGCCGTTTTAAATTCAGCGAGCGCAAGTGATACTCAGACAAGGTAAAAATATTGATGAACACACAAAATCAGGGCGTCATTATGCTGGACAACGGAGGGAGACGCAAAAATCAGGACCGCCGTCAATTCTCATATACCTTCCATATTCCTGAAAGACGAAGCGGCATAGACCGGCGGTCAGGCAAAGACCGGCGCAAGGCTCCGCGCGTCAGATAATTCATTGTAAGCCGCCCCCTTTCCCGTACAAACCGCTCCATCGCCCCCTCATGGTTTCCTCCTCAAGAGCAGCTTTCAGCTCAGCGACAAATCGCCGCCTGGGAATTTCACGGGCACCCAGTCTGTACATATGCTCGCTGTAGACCTGGCAATCGATGAACGCAAACCGGCCGGCTTCAAGAAACTTCACCAGGTGATACAGGGCTATCTTGGAAGCGTTGGGTTCAAGCCAATACATCGATTCGCCGAAAAAGCAGCGGCCCAGGGATACCCCGTATAATCCCCCCACGATTTCGCCGTCCAGCCAGGTCTCAACCGAATGGGCAAATCCCATCCTGTTGAGCCGCTTGTAAGCCTCCTCCATGGCTTCCGTTATCCATGTGCCCTCACCGCTGTCAACACGGGTCCGGGCGCAATTCTCGATTATGGTATCGAATTCCGTGTCCATGGTCACCGTGAAGCTTCCCTTGTTGATAATTCTGCGCAGGGACCGGGATACGTGCAAACGGGCAGGATAGAGGACCATCCGGGGATCGGGCGACCACCAAAGGATGGGATCGTTTTCGCCGAACCAGGGGAAAATGCCGGCCTTGTAGGCTGTCAGGATCCTTTCGGGAGAAAGGTCGCCCCCCACCGCCAGCAATCCGCCTTCGCCGGCAAGCTCCGGAGGAGGGAAAACAAGGGCATCACTGAGCATGTAAATCGGCATGGATCACTGGCTGGAGACTGCAGCTGGCGTCACGGTCAATGCTCATATTCGAAAACCAGCTCACCGTCTTTGAGGTCGATGTGCACCCGGCCGCCCTTTTCAAGTCTGCCGAACAGAATTTCGTCTGCCAGGACATCCTTGATGTCTTTCTGGATTACCCTGTGAAGCGGCCTGGCCCCATACCTGGGATCGTAGCCCTCGCTGGCCAGCCATTTACGCGCGGCAGGGCTGTAGGTCAGTTTGACCTTTTTGGCAATCAGTTGGACGTTGAGTTCATTCATGAATTTGTCGACGATCTGTTCCATCACCACGGGGTCAAGATCATTGAAATTGATGATGGCATCGAGCCGGTTGCGGAATTCCGGGCTGAAATATTTTTCAATCGCTTTCTTGCCCTTTCCGGCTGCCCCGGCCCTTGGGTCGCCGAAACCGATGGCCTGGGAGCTCATTTCCCTTGTGCCCGCATTGGAGGTCATCATCATGATAACATTACGGAAATCGGCTTTCTTGCCGTTGTTGTCCGTCAGGGTCGCATGGTCCATAACCTGCAGCAGGATATTGAACAGATCGGGATGCGCTTTTTCTATTTCGTCCAGCAGCAGGACACAGTGAGGATTTTTCCTGATGCTGTCGGTCAACAATCCTCCCTGGTCGAAGCCGATATAGCCGGGAGGAGCGCCGATCAGGCGGGCGACAGCGTGTTTCTCCATATATTCGCTCATGTCGAAACGGAGAAACTCTATTCCCAGGTTGATGGCCACCTGGCGCGCGACTTCTGTTTTGCCCACCCCGGTGGGCCCTGTAAACAGGAAGGCGCCTACCGGCTTCTCGGGATGACCTAGCCCGGCCCTGGCCCGCTTGATGGCGGTCACAAGGGCAAAGATCGCATCATCCTGGCCGAAAACCACGGACTTCAACCTGGTTTCCAGGTTTTCCAGCTTGGCCTTGTCCGGAGTAGATACGCTCACGGCCGGGACCCTGGCCATCTTGGCCACGATCTTTTCTATGTCTGAAGGATGGATTTTCTTGCGCCGCCCGCCACCTGTGAGTCTGACAAAGGCGCCGGCCTCATCGATGACATCGATGGCCTTGTCCGGCAGGTAGCGATCGTTTAGAAACTTGGCCGACAGTTCCCCGGCAGCCTTCAGGGCTCCGTCCGTATAACGGATGCCGTGGTGCTTTTCGTAGCGTTCCCGCAACCCCTTCAGTATCTTGATGCTTTCCCGGATGGAAGGTTCCGGAAGCTCTATCTTTTCGAATCTTCGTGAAAGGGCCCGGTCTTTTTCAAAATGATTCTTGTATTCCTCGTAAGTGGTGGAACCGATACACCTCAGCTCGCCGGTGGCCAGCACCGGCTTGAGCAGATTAGATGCATCCAGGGACCCGCTGCTGGTGGCACCGGCGCCTACTATGGTGTGAATCTCATCGATAAACAAGATGGCGTTTTTTTGTTTCTGAAGCTCGGCGATGACACCCTTGAGGCGCTGTTCAAAGTCGCCCCTGAACTTGGAGCCGGCCACCATCCCACCCAGATCCAGGGCATAGATGCGGACGTTCTGCAAAAGTTCAGGCACATCGCCTTCGTATATCCTCTGCGCCAGGCCTTCGGCCAGAGCGGTCTTGCCGACACCGGGGTCACCCACGAAGACGGGATTGTTCTTTCTCCTCCGGCACAGGACCTGCATGGTCCTTTCCAGTTCGTTCCGCCTGCCGATAAGCGGATCGAGTTTGCCCAGGGCGGCCCTGGCAATAAGATCGACGGTATAAGTCTCCAGGGCGCTGGCCTTCTTCTTTTTTTCCTTCTGAATGGTACGGGTCAGGCCTTCAGGGCTGTTGCGGCCCACGCCGGTCTCCAGCTCGTGGGAAATATAGTTCAGGACATCCAGACGGCTGATTCCTTCCTTGGCCAGGAAATAAGCTGCGTGGGACTCTTTTTCCAGAAAAATCGATGCCAGGATATCGCTTACCTCGACCTCGCCCTTTTCGGCCGACCTGACGTGATTGACAGCGCGCTGAATCACCCGCTGAAAGCCTATCGTCTGCTGGAGAACATACTCGTCACCCTCGGGGATGACATCCACTTTTTCATCGAAAAATGTTTCAAGGGCAGCCTTGAGATTTTCGACATTGCCGCCGCAGTTCTCGATTATCTCTATACCTACACTGTCGTGCAAAATGGCAAACAGAATATGCTCGATACCCACATATTCGTGCCTTCTCTTTTTGGCTTCCCTGACGGCAAAACCCAGTGTCACACTCAATTCCTTGCTTATCATGCCCCTTATGCCTTCTCCATGGTACATTTGAGCGGATGGCCGTTCTCACGGGCCATTCGGATTACGGTTGCGACTTTGGTTTCGGCGACCTCGAAAGGATATATTCCGCAGACGCCGAGACCTTTTTTGTGCACGTTCCACATTATGCTTATGGCTTCCTCCAGAGGCTTGTGGAAAACCAGCATGAGGACATCAACGACGAACTCCATGGTAGTGTAATCGTCATTGTGCAGCAGAACTTTATACATGGACGGTTCATCGATTTCGTCCTCAACGTTCGTTTCTGTATCAGATTGAATGTCGGGTTCGAATTCAGTCATGACCTTCAGTCAGCGGCCGCCGGGACAGGGCTGATCGTCTCGGAAATTTTCAGCCTGTCCTGAACGCCGGTTGCCATCCGATTTCGAAAGATTACACCATTGTTCTGCAACGTCCCGGCTGACTTGTCTATACCCGAATCGGGAGTTTCAAATTTCGACCATATAAAAAGATGACCATTTTTTCCGGACAACATGCGCGCCGGCAGTAAGGTAACGGGCACAAACTCTGAAACATGTGACTATTGCATTGAAAAAATAACCTTCAAACAATAAACCTGAATCTGAAACAGTCAACTCAGGATATAATATAATCATCATCCATCCTGGTTGTAAAGTCAGACCTGCCGGAACTTTCAGGCCCCTGTCAAATCAGAAATGAAAATTGATGATTCTTGGTTCCAGTCCTTTGTCGGACATCAGCACGAGGGCTATGCTGGGGTCTTGGCCATGGCGCGGGTGAGATGCGGAACCGGGGTTTATATACCATATATTATCAATAAGTTCTATAGAGGGGCTATGGGTATGACCGAAAACCACTGCGGTGACCCCTGCGGCCGGTGGATCCAGGTCGATCCTGTCCCGGTCGTGAATCAAATAAAAGAACCGTCTGTTGATGTCTGTCATGGTGGCAACCGGAAGCCGCTCTGCCCACGCGCCGTAATCCATATTGCCCCTGACGGCTTCCACCGGAGCAACGGCCCGAAGGGCCTCCAGGATATCCTGCCCGCCTACGTCACCGGCATGCAAAATTATATCCACGCCCCGGAGGGCCTCCACCGCCCTGTCGCTCAGGGTGCCGTGGGTGTCTGAAATCAGGCCGATCCTGGTTGCATTACAAGTCATATCCATGTCTTTCCCAACTGCCGGGCCGCACAACCGGGGCGGCTGTTATCAGCGCCCGCAACACTTCTTGTATTTTTTGCCGCTGCCACAGGGGCAGGGGTCGTTGCGGCCGACTTTCTTGTTCGCCCGCCGGACAGGCTGCTTTTTCCGGGGCTGGTCTTCTCCGCCTGAATATACCAGCTGCTGCTCGGGCGGCTTTTCGAATTCAGCCACTTCCTCCGGTTCGGCGATCTGAATTCTGAACAGAATCTGGATCGTCTCCTGCTTGATCCTGTCAACCAGATCCTGGAACATCTCGAAACCCTCTTTTTTGTACACCAGAAGGGGATTCTGCTGGGCATAACCCCGCAGCCCGATCCCTTCTTTGAGGTGGTCCATGCGCAGCAGGTGATCTTTCCAAAGGCTGTCGACCGTCTGGAGCATGATGAAACGCTCCAGGCGCCGCATGTGATCGCTGCCTATGCTCATTTCCTTGGCAGCGTATGCTTCAAGAGCCTGATCGCATATTTCCTCGGCCAGTCCCCGGCGGTCCAGACCGTCGAGAGTCTCTTCGTCAAAGGGCCGCAGCCTGAAATTGAAGCTCTCGAAGACGGTGTCCGAAATGCCTTGCATATCCCACTGGTCAGGAGGAAGATGCTCGTCCGCATAGGCTGAAGCTATATCTTCGGACCTGTCTCTGATGATGTCCCTGATCACTTCTGACACGTCTTCTTCGACCAGCAACCGGCGCCGCTGTTTGTAGATGACTTCCCGCTGCTGGTTCATTACATCGTCGTATTCCAGAAGATGCTTGCGGATTTCGAAGTTCTGGGCTTCCACCCTCGTCTGGGCGTTCTCGATTGCCCGGCTGATGAGACCGTGTTCAATGGGCTCACCTTCCTGCATGCCGAACTTCTCCATGATGTTCTGAATCCGCTCGCCACCGAAGATACGCAACAGATCGTCTTCCAGGGACAGGTAAAACCGCGACGAACCGGGATCTCCCTGCCGGCCGGAACGGCCCCGCAGCTGGTTGTCGATCCTGCGGCTCTCGTGTCTCTCGGTGCCGAGAATGTGCAGCCCGCCAAGCTCCTTGACCCCGGGTCCCAGCTTGATGTCGGTCCCCCGGCCGGCCATGTTGGTCGAAATTGTGACCGCCCCCTTCTGTCCGGCCTGGGCGATGATCTCCGCCTCCTTCTCGTGGTTCTTGGCATTGAGCACGGCGTGAGGAATGCCTCTTTTCTTCAGCTTCCTGCTCAAAGCCTCGGATACGTCGATCGATATGGTGCCCACCAGCACGGGTTGCCCCTTGGCATGCAGTTGCTGAATTTCCTCCAGCACGGCTTCGTATTTCTCGCGCCTGGTCTTGTAGATCACATCCGGATGATCGATCCTGATCATCGGCTTGTGGGTGGGCACGACATTTACATCCAGATCATAGATCTTTTTGAACTCGGCTGCTTCGGTATCGGCCGTGCCGGTCATGCCGGCAAGTTTATCGTACATCCTGAAATAGTTCTGAAAAGTAATGGTCGCCAGGGTCTGGTTCTCGTTTTCTATCTTGACATTTTCCTTGGCCTCCAGAGCCTGGTGAAGACCCTCGCTGTATCGCCGCCCCGGCATGAGGCGGCCGGTAAACTCGTCCACGATGATGACCTGGCCGTCTTTGACGATATAATCCACATCGCGCTTGAAAAGGGTATGGGCCTTCAGGGCCTGATTGACATGGTGAAGCAGCTCGATATTGCGGGGGTCGTACAGGTTGTCCACCTGAAGCATCTTCTCGGCGGCAGCCACACCTTCCTCGGTCAGGGTGGCGCTCCGGGCCTTTTCATCCACCGTGTAGTGTTTATCGGGTTCGAGCCTGGGGATTATCTTGTTGACCTGGTAATAGAGGTGGGTCGACTTTTCGGCCGGTCCGGAGATGATCAGGGGTGTTCTGGCCTCATCGATCAGGATACTGTCCACCTCGTCCACGATGGCATAATGCAACTGCCGCTGAACCAGGGTGTCGGCGTCGAACTTCATGTTGTCCCGCAGGTAATCAAAACCGAATTCGTTGTTGGTTCCATAAGTTATATCGGCATTGTAAGCTTCCTTGCGTTCATGGTCGTCCATTCCGTGAACGATGGTGCCCACCGTCATGCCCAGAAACCGGTATGCCTTGCCCATCCATTCAGTATCGCGTTTTGCCAGATAGTCATTGACCGTAACGATATGAACACCCTTTCCGGACAGGGCGTTCAGATATGCCGGCAGGGTCGCCACCAGGGTTTTACCTTCACCGGTCTTCATTTCGGCAATCCGGCCCATATGCAGGAATATGCCGCCAATCAACTGGACATCGAAATGGCGCATGTCAAGAACCCGCAAAGCGGCTTCGCGCATGGTTGCAAAAGCCTCCGGCAGCAACTCATCCACAGGCTGCCCCCGGTCCAGGCGCTCTTTGAACTTTACGGTCTGGTTGCGCAGCTGCCCGTCGTCAAGTTTTCTGATCTGTGGCTCCAGGGTATTGATCTGGTCCACGATCGGCTGCAAGCGCTTTAATTCACGCTCATTCTTGCTGCCAAAAATGCGTGTGAGAAAATCGAAAATCATTGCTGGTTTTGCCTCCGGATTGTAAGCCTTTCCTTCAATAACGGCTCTTTTCAAGATGCCGGCAGCCCCGGAAAACTTCGGTGCTCGGGCATCGACAGTCACGGGCTGCCCTCATTGGCAAACTGCCCTCGAAGGGGAAGCAGTGCGCATTGGTCCCGCAGTTACCCTGCCGGGCTGAATCCTGATGACGCCGGGCGTACCCCAGGCCCCCAGCCCCTGGGTCGCAGTATACCGGGGCTGTTTGTCAGGTCATCCGGGTTCACTGGAGAATATATCTTGACGGGTCGACGGGTATGCCGTTCAGGTGAACTTCATAGTGCAATCGCGATACCTTGCCCTGGCCGCTTGCCCCCATGGTGCCGATCTGTTCACCGCGCCTTACCTGCTCTCCGGCCTGCTTAAAAACTTCACCAAGGTGGGTATATTCGGTCACATAACCGAAACCATGATCGATGACGACGGTTTTGCCCGCCGCCGGCCTGGAACCGACAAAGGTTATCCGTCCATCGGCGGTAGCCACCACGGGGGTCCCCTGCTCGTTCACGATATCCAGGCCCCGGTGAAATTCTTCCCTTCCGGTCAGGTCGGACATGCTGCGCTTGAAACAGGCGGTAATCATCCCCCCGGCGGGCTGTATGCTGGGTGTGGCTGCCAAAAGGTTGGGATGCCGGTCAAGCCGCAGCGTCCCCTCCGGGGACAGGCTTTTCTCATAAGATCCCCCGGCCGAAGCCCTCGGCGCGGCCGGGTCTTCGGCCGCCTGCTTGCCGATCTCGCTTTCAACATCCCCGCGGCCTTCGTATCCTTCTGTGGCCGAACCACCGATACCGAAAACATTTTCCTGGGCATGGTTCGGCTCCAAGTTGGCAATCAGCCGGATATTTTCTTCAACATTACCAAGCTCGGCAAGACTCTGCGACAGGCTGTTCAACTGCTTGCTGAAGGCATTCAGATGCTTTTGCTGCTCTCTTATCAGACTCTGTTTTTCAGCCAGGGCTTTTTGCAGGGCTCCCCGCCTGGCAAGCTGCTGCTTCTTGACCCCATAGTCCCTAAAAATCGCCGCACCGCCTGCCAGCAACAACACAACCAGACAGACGCCGATGGCGATAGTAAGACGCGATGTGGCCAGCTGTCTAACCTGGGTACCGCTGCCGTCAAGAATTATAATTGCCAGCTTCTTCTTCATAAACATGTATGTGCGCTAAAACAGTTGCCGGAGCTTGTTGACGCGTCTGATTCCGCCGGCCGCCGCTGCAGCCGGAGCCGCTGCTTCAGAACCGCAAACCGTAAATCGGCCAATGCCGGTGCAAACGAAAGTATTTAATAACTTTCACACCTGTTTGTCAAGCCCGGCCACCGCTTCTTTCTTTTTGAAATTGCTCGGAAATCGGCCTGGGCAAAAAGGCAGCCCCATTGTCCGCCAAGACCGCCATTTTTAATATTATCTGTTTTTTCAGTTAATTGAATGCCGGCCAGGTCATAGCCGGGCCGTTTTTTCTGCCAGATGGCGCCGGCAGCTCCGCTGCTGTACTGATTTCATTATAATATCGGAATTGCAGCTCAGATCTTGAGCAAACGCAAAGGGCCTTGTCCGGGCCGTCAATCTCCCCGGGCAAGGCCCCTCTAAATTCTTACCGCCTGCAAAGCACGCGGTCCGCCAAAAACGATCAGTCTATTCCGAGCTTGAATTTCAGCGACTTGAGGGTGTTTTTCATCAGCATGGTAATGGTCATGGGGCCGACTCCGCCGGGAACCGGAGTAATGTAACCGGCAATTTCCTTGGCGGCCTCGAAATCAACGTCTCCCCGGAGGATGGCAACCTTTTTACCGGTCTTTTCACTGATCTTCTCACCTACCCGGTTGACACCGACATCGATGACGCAGGAGCCGGGCTTGATCCACTCCGGCTTGACCAGGCCGGGAACGCCGGCTGCCACGATCAAGATATCGGCCCGTTTGCAATGGTAGGCTATATCGCGGGTGCGGGTGTGCACCACCGTCACGGTGGAATTGGCGCCGGGTCCTTTTTGGAGCATCATGTTGGCGATGGGCTTGCCCACGATGTTGGACCGGCCAACCACCACGACTTCGGCTCCGCTGGTCTCCACACCGCTTCTGACGATCATCTCCTGGATGCCGGCCGGGGTACAGGGCGGAAACTTGACTTCATCACCGCCGATCATCAGGCGCCCCACGTTGACCGGGTGAAATCCGTCCACGTCCTTGTCGGGATCTATGGCGTTGATAACCTTCTTTTCGTCAATATGCTTGGGCAGGGGCAACTGCACCAGAATGCCGTGGATGGAATCGTCCTTGTTGTATTTATCGATCAGGGCAAGCAGCTGATCTTCACTGATATCTTCAGGCTGATTGTCCTGAATCTCCTTGAATCCCACCCTGTGGGCGGTTTTGATTTTCAAAGTAACGTAAGAAACCGAAGCAGGGTTTTCCCCCACCAGGATCGTGACCAGCCCCGGTACAACCCCGTGCTTTTCTTTGATTTGGGCAACCTCGGCCGTAATCTCTTCCAAGATTTGCTCCCGGATCTCCGTGCCCTTGATCAGCTTAGCGGTCATCGTCACTCTCCTTTCCCGATATTGGAATTAAAAGAATTTAACCGGCGTTCAACCGACTTCGCCGTTTCAAACCTCTGCAAGCATCCATATATTGTTTGCCTGGTTGGTGGTTATGAGGAGGAATTGGTCCATGGCTAGAGATTGAGGATTTGTTATTTCAATTAGCGTCCCTTGTCAAGCATATGCTTGAAATTGTCAATCAAGTAAAAAAGTTAGGCATTCAAACCGGGAAAGGCACGCTTTCCAGTCCGGCCGACTGTTCCAGGCCCAGCATGATGTTCATGTTCTGAACAGCCTGGCCGGCGGCACCCTTTACCAGGTTGTCGATGGCCGACATCAATATCAGCTTGCCGTTGGGACCGTCTGCCACCACCCCGATATCACAATAGTTTGTCCCGCGGACATCCAGGGTATCCGGCGGCCTGCTGCCGCATATGCGCACGAACCCGTCATCGCCGTACGCCTCACGGAGGCATTCGGTCACCTGCAGCGCATCCACCGGGGCCGTGAGGTCGGCATAGATAGTGCTTTCCATGCCCCTGGTCATGGGCGTCAGATGTGGCACGAAGGTAAGCTTCACCTCGCATCCGGCCTCACGGCGCAAGACCTCGGTAATTTCAGGCTGGTGGCGGTGAGCAGCCACCTTGTAGGCTTTGAAAGACTCGTTTACGCGGCAATAATGGGTGGCCGGGGTTGCCGTTGCACCGGCACCGCTGACGCCCGACTTGCTGTCGGCCACCAGGGTGCGCGGGTCGATCCAACCTTTCCTGAGCACCGGGATCAGGGGCAGGAGGATACTTGTGGGATAGCAGCCCGGATTGCCCACCAGGCGGGCCTTGCTGATCCGGTCGGCATAAATCTCACTCAAACCGTAGACAGCCTCTTCAAGCAGCCCGGGACAGGCATGCTGCTGGTAGGCCCCGACGTAAGTTTCCACATCCCGGAAACGAAAGTCGGCCGAAAGGTCGATCACCTTGAGGCCCTTTTCCAGCAGCTCCGGCACGAACTGCATCGGCAGCTTGTGGGGCAGGGCGGTGAAAACAACATCCGCCTTCCGGGCCAGAACCCCGGGATCGTAAGCCTGACACTTGAGATCCACCACGTTTTTCATCGACGGATAGATGGCGGCGAAATCTGCCCCCACATGCCGGCGCGAAGTCAGGCAGACAAGCCGCACCCCCGGATGTCCGGCCAGGATGCGCACCAGTTCCGCTCCGGCATATCCCGTAGCCCCTACAACTGCAACCTTTGGCATTTCTTCTTTGCCGCCTGCCGTCACTTGTCGGTCACCTCCCGGTTTCATCCCGGAAACCGTAAGAGCCTACCCTCCCAGGTAGGCCTTCTTGACGTCGGCATTGTTGAGAAGTTCTTCCGACGTTCCTTCCAGTACGATTTTACCGTTTTCGATCACATAACCCCGCTGGGCGAATTTCAGCGCCAGCCGGGCGTTCTGTTCCACCAGCAGAATGGTCGTGCCGGCATCGTTGATCTCCCTGAGGGCATCGAACATGGAAAGCATCAGCAGGGGCGCCAACCCCATGGAGGGCTCATCCAGGAGCATGATCTTGCGGCCGCTCATATAAGCCCGGCCCACGGCCAGCATCTGCTGCTCCCCTCCGCTGAGAGTGCCGGCAAGTTGATGCTCGCGCTCTTTCAGGCGCGGAAAAATGGAAAAGACCCGTTCAATGTCTTTTTTTATATTGGCCTTGTCCTTGCGGGCGAAAGTCGCCAGCTGGAGATTCTCCATCACCGTCAGGTTGCCGAACAACCTGCGGCCTTCGGGAACGTGGGCGATTCCAAGTTCACTTACGACCTTGTCGGGCGGATATTTCAGCAGGTCCTTGCCCTCGAATTCCATCCTTGATCCCTCCTGGGCCGGGATCAGTCTCGATATGGCCCGCAAAGTGGTGCTCTTGCCTGCCCCGTTGGCGCCGATGATACAGACGATCTCCCCTTTTGCTATGGAAAAACTGATCCCGTGCAGGGCTTTTATCTTGTCGTACGAGACGTGCAGATTTTCGACTACCAGTTGCATCAGGTGATATCCTCCTTGCCCAGGTAGGCTTCTACGACCTTGGGATTGTTCTGAATCTCTTCCGGCGGGCCTTCGGCGATCACCTCACCGAATACCAGGGTCTGGATGGACTGACACAGTTCCATCACGAACTTGAGCCTGTGTTCGATAAGGAAAATGGCCACCCCGAAATCCCTGTGGACCTGCCTGATGATCCCGATCATCTGGACCAGTTCCTCGGGTGTCATTCCGGCTGTGGGCTCATCCAGAAAGAGGATCTTGGGCTTGGTGGCCATGGCCCTTGCCATCTCCACCCTTCTCTGGGCGCCGTAGGGAAGGTTGCCCACCAGCTGGCCTGCATACTTGGCGACATCGAAAAGCTCGAGCAGACGCATGGCCTCATCGGTCACCCTCTGCTCTTCCCGCTGAAGACGGGGGGTGCCGAAAAAAGCGTCCAGAAGGCCGTATCCCAGCCGGGAATACTGGGCCATCTTTACATGATCGAGAACATTCATGTGGCGCCACAACAGCATGTTCTGGAACGTGCGGCCCAGTCCCCGGGAGGCCACCTCGTGGGGCCGCAGGCCGATCAGGCTGCGCCCCTCCAGTTCGATCTGTCCTTCGGTGGGAGTGTGAATACCGGTTATCAGATTGAAGATAGTCGTTTTGCCCGCACCGTTGGGTCCTATCAGCCCCTTGATCTCGCCGGGCTCGATCACCAGATTGAAATTGTGGACAGCCCTGAGCCCTCCGAAATAATGGGTCATGTTTCTGACCTGCAATAGCGGCATACCGAATCTCCTTAGGCGGCTACTGTTTTGGTCTCAGAATCTTGCGAACATCGAACTCCCGGAACGCAATCAAGCCGGTCGGACGGTAGATCATGACCAGAATCAGCAACAGCGGAATCACGATCCACTTGAAAAGTTCCAGGGGCCGCAGCATTTCGCTCAGCAGGTTTATACTGACTGCCCCCACCACCGACCCGACCACCGAGTTGAGACCACCGAAATAGACCATGGCCAGGATCTCCGCCAGTTTCTGGATACCGAAGGTGCCGGGATTGACATAGCGCAGGACATGGGCGAACAGGCCGCCGGCCACCCCGGCCCAGAAAGCACCGAACATGAAAGTCACGATCTTGGTCTTGCGCGTGTCGACGGTCATTGCATCGGCCGCCATTTCGTTGTCCCGCACCGCGTTCAGGGCCTTGCCCATGGTGGAACGGACGAAATTGTTGATCACCCAGATACACATAACGGTCCAGGCGAATACCGTGGGAAGATCGGACCAGTTGGGCTGACTGCTCATGCCCCGCGGCCCTCCCACGAATTCCAGGTTCTCTATGACGCTTTTGACGATGAACATGAAGGCCAGGGATATGATGGCCAGGTAATCGCCCCGGGTACGGAAGGACGGGATGGCGACCACCAGCGCCCCCAGGGCGGCCACCAGGCCTCCAAAAATCAATGCCAGGGGGAAAAAATACGGCCCCAGGGCCGGCGGCAGGAGGGCCGGTCCGAACAACTTGTCATTGGTAAAAAGGATCAGGGTCAGGGCCGAAGCCGAATAGGCTCCCAGGGCCATGAACCCTGGATGGGAACAGGAGAATTCTCCCATGTACCCGTTTATTACGTTTATGCTCAGGGTCAACATGATGGCGATCATGGTCAGCTTGAGCAGCAAAAGCCGGTAATCGCTGATGTCCGACCAGACATGGATGATGATGTACAGCAAAACAAGATGAATGATGGCCGAAAGCCACAGGGCCCGGCGGTGAAGAAAAGCGGCCAGGCGGTTTGCCGGCCCGGCGCTGAGCAGGCCCACCGCCGCCAGGGGTACGATGTAGACCAGAATCACGTAAGCGGCCGAACTGGGAATGAGCAAAGGCTTCTTCAGCATGGTGACAAACCCGAAAAGCACCGGTATCTTGGGAAGTCCCAGATAGTATGACAGGGCGTCTCCCAGGAAATACTCGACCATCACGGCGCACAGGCCGCCGGCCAGCCATCCGATCACGGGCACCCGGGAAAAGCCGGAGCGAAGCCTGCTCCAAAATCCATCTTGTGACAGAGCCGGGGTTGATTTGGTTGATTCCATAACGATCCTTATTGCATCTGATTTAACACCACGTCCCTTTGATTGACTGCGCTGTCTGTCAAACCGGACATATTGCTAGAGCCGCAGTTGAGTGCTGTGGGCCTGGCCGAAAAATCCGTAAGGCCTGAAGGTCAAGATCAGCAGGATTATGCTGTAGGCTATCAGGTCTCTCAGGGTTGAAGGGAAGATCATGGCCACGAAAATCTCGATGAATCCCAGCAGAAAGCCGGCCAGGGCTGCTCCCAGGATTGAACCGCGGCCGCCGAGAATAGCGGCCACGAAAGCCTTCCAGCCCAGCAGGATACCCATGTAGGGGTCCAGGACGGGATAGGCCAGTCCGTAAAGGATACCGGCGGCCGAGGCCAGCCCGGAACCGATGGCAAAAGTCATGGGGGCGATCACGTTGAGAGACACACCCATCAGGGGCACGGCCAGGTAGTCGTAGGACATTGCCCGCATGGCCATGCCCCATTTGGTCCGCTGAATGAAATTGTGCAGGGCGTACATCAGCCCCAGGGAGACCAGGACTATCAGGATCTTCTTGTTGGTTACAAACACTCCCCCTATGTTGTAAGTGACACTTTTGATAAGCGGCGGGAAACTCATGCGGCGGGCTCCCAGCAAAGCCAGGTTGCCCGTTTCCAGGATTATTCCGATCATCAGGCCGGTAATGGCGGCCGAGGCGCGGGGAGCATCGCGCAATGGACGGTAACCTATCCTTTCCACCAGGATACCGACAAAAGCGGTCAGGAACATGGAAATGACGATGGTCAGAATCAACACCAGCCATCCGGGCAGGGCCCATCCCAGGCTTGCCCCCAATCCCAGCAACATGGTGGCGACCCCCAGGCCGATATAGGATCCGACCATGAAAATGTCGCCATGGGCGAAGTTGAACAGCATCAGGATGCTGTAAACCATCGAATAACCGAGCGCTATCAAGGCATAAAAGCTGCCCCATTGCAGGGCGTTGACAAGGTTTTGCAGAAAAAATTCCATTCGGTTGCTCCCGTCCAACATCTTGCAGGGGCGGCAGGCGGCAAATCTTTGCCCCCACCGCCCCTGCAGGCTTTGATCTTTCCACTGGAAAATTGTCTTCTCCGGCCGGACTGTCACCGGAGCCGGCATGAGAACTCAGGCCTCACCCGTTTCCGGGCTTGCTCCTCCCCGCCTTTGACGGCGCGGCTCGGGGCATGTCCTTTTCTGACCCGGATCGGACCGCTTTTCCGGGTCACCGGTCAAAGCTTCATGCCGGGGCAAAGCCATCCGGCCGGTTGTGTTTTACAAATCCAGTCCTGCCGTCAGGGGCAAACGGATTTATAAAACTCATATTCGCCCTTGTCGCTGATACGGACAATTACTGCACACTTGATGGGGTCTCCGTCTTCGGTGAAAGTCATCTGCCCGGTGATCCCCTTGTAATCCTTGATCTTGGCCATGGCGTCGCGCACGGCCTTGCGGTCTTTTTTGATCTTCCCGGTCAGTTTGTCGAGACTCTCGATAGCGGTCTGGACGATTCCCAGGCTGTCCCAGGTAAGGGCGGCCACGTCATCCGGAACGTAACCGTACTTTTTCTTGTAGCGGTCGATGAAGGCCTTGGTGGCCCCGGTGGCGCCGGCTGCGGCATAGTGGGTGCTGAAGAAAAGTCCGTAGCAGTCCTTGCCGCACAGCTGGACCGTTTCGGCCGATCCCCAGCTGTCGCTGCCGACGATCGGTCCCTTCCAGCCCAGTTCGTGGGCCTGCTGAACGATGAGGGCCACCTCGTTGTAATACTGGGGAGTGAAAAGCACCTGGGCGCCGGACTTGATTATTTTGGTAAGCTGGGAGCTGAAATCGGTATCCTTGGTGGTGAAACTTTCATAGGCCACCACGGAACCGGGACCATGGATCTTTTCCCAGGCTTTTTTGAAAAATTCGGCCAGACCCTTGGGATAGTCGCTGGCGACATCGTACAATACCGCGGCCTTCTTGAATCCGAACTCCTCGGTGATGAAATTCGCCAGAACCGGTCCCTGGAAAGGATCGAGGAAACAGCCACGGAAAACATAGGGCCTGTCCTTGGTGGTGTTGGGGTTGGTCGACCAGGGACTGATCATGGGGGTTTCGTAATTGTTGGCCACGTCACCGGCCGGAACCGCCTGCTTGGACGACTGGGGCCCTACGATGACCAGCACTTCGTCTTCGGTGATCATCTTGGTGTTGGCCTTCACCGCCGATTCGGCCTTGGCCTCGTTGTCTTCGATAACCAGCTCGACCGGGTATTTCTTGCCTCCGACTTCCAGGCCGCCGGCTTTCTTGACATCTTCCAGCCACATTTCAGCGGCGTATTTGGTTCCTTCGCCCACTTTGGGAATATCACCGGTGATGGGCGCGTTGATACCGATTTTGATGACCGTCTTTCTGCCGAAACTCCAGGCGTTTGCAGTAAATGCCAGAGCAACCGCCAGGCATGCTACGACCAGAATCGAAAATTTGCGCATCTTCCCTCCTCCTTAGGCAATCACGGTTTGAACAACAAAAAAACCTGCGCTTTACGGAATCGTTTATGGCTACCCTAAAAACGATCGTTGATCGATAACATGCCGCCCGGTATTTTTCAATGTCAATTTTGTAACTGAACTTTGTTCAATAAATTGAGCAAACAACAACTTTTTGTCAAGCCAATTTTTGTTAATCATATTTTTCAGGTTGTGTTTTGAATATTTCTTCCAATGTTGAGCTATCCGTAAACCGTGCCGGCCGGTGTTGCCAAACGCGGTTTCCACCTCAGGCCCGGGGACCTTTTTCACCGAGATCTCTGAGCAGATCCCGGGCGATGACCAGGACGTTTCTGCCGGTGCGGCGGGCGATCTGATTTGCCCGGTCGACCACGGCTGTCGCCTGGCGGTCCAGGTCGTTTTCCGCGGGCGCCGCCAGGCCCTTTTTTTCGTACTGCCACCGCAACAACCTCTTCACGGCCGCGATCTGCTGATTTCTGAAAAAGCCCATCTGCAATTCACCTTCCACTTGCGACGGCGGACATTCGCGCATCCTGCCGGGGCGGTCATCATCCCGCGGCCCGGACTCAAACGGTCTTCACCCAGAGCATGTTGGTGGTCCCCTGGGCCCACAGGGGCCGGCCGGCGGTCACCACCACCTTCTCGCCGGGCCGGCAGTGGCCTTCCCTGACCACCATCCGGGCGGCATTTTCCACCAGCTGGTCGGTATCCTCCTCAAGTGACCATCCATAGGGCAGGCATCCCCAGTAAAGGGCCAGTTTCCTTACCGCCTTGGGATCGGGGCAAAGGGCCACGATGGGCGAGCGGGGACGATAGCGGGCCAGGTGGGTGGCGGTAAGCCCGGAGCGGGTCGTGGCCACGATGGCGGTGGCTGCCAGACGCCGGGCCAGGACACAGGCGGCGTAGGCCACCGACTGGGAAATGCCCTCCTGGGCCACCAGTTCCAGGTACTTGCCATGGGGGTATTTCTTCTCGGCACTGGTGATGATCCTGTTCATGAAACGGACCGCCTCGACCGGATACGACCCGGAGGCGGTCTCTTCCGAGAGCATCACGGCATCGGCCCCGTCCAGCACGGCATTGGCCACGTCGGTGGCCTCGGCCCTGGTTGGCCTCGGGGCATCCACCATGGAGCGGAGCATCTGGGTGGCGATTATGGCCGGCTTGCCGGCCTGGTTGGCGCAACGCACCAGATGCTTCTGGATGTTGGGAACTTCTTCCAGGGCTATCTCCACCCCCAGGTCGCCCCTGGCCACCATAATTCCGTCGGCAGCCTCGATGATGGCCTCGATGTTGTCCAGGGCCTCGTGTTTTTCGATCTTGGCGATCACCGGGGTGTGCTTGCCCCGGCCGGCGATCATGTTCTTGATATCGAGTATGTCCCGGGCCGTGCGGACAAAAGAAAGGGCCACGTAATCCACCCCGGCCTCCAGGCCGAACAGCAGGTCCTGTTTGTCCTTGTCGGTCATGGACGGTACCGAAATGCTGCTCGAAGGCAGATTGATCCCCTTGTGGGAGGTAAGCACTCCTCCGGTTATCACCCTGGCCTCGATGGTTTCGGCGGTGGTCTTTTCAACCACCAGCTCCATCATGCCGTCGGCCAGCAGGATCGGATCGCCCGGTTTTACTTCCCTGGGCAGGTCGGGATAGCTCACCTTTACCTGATTTCGTTCGGCCCGGGTTTCGGCCGTGCTCAGAATCAGCTTGTGCCCGGGCTCCAGCCGCAGGCCGGGTTCCGGAATTATTCCCACCCTGATCTTCGGCCCGCACAGATCCTGCAAAATTGCCACCGGCCGGCCCATTACCTCGCAGCGCTTTCTTATCAGGGCGATCTTTTCCCGGTGGTCCGAGTGGGTTCCGTGAGAAAAATTCAGCCGGGCCACGCTCATGCCTGCCCCGATCATCCCGTCGATCACCTTCCGGCTGCTGCTGGCGGGCCCGATGGTGCAGACGATCTTCGTCTTGGGATTCTTCATGTTCGCCTCCCCTGCTTGCTGCAAATTTTCATCAAAACGTTTTCCAGGACCAGGGCCGGGCGGCGGGAAGAACTTTTCAGCTGGACGTCGGCGCGGTTCAGGAGCCTGAAAGCATCGATGAGTTCGGTCCTGTTGAAACCACTTGCACTGACCAAGGTCTGGTATACAGGATACGTGCTGCGCGGATTGCTGGCAAGCAAAAGATCGCCCGTCTTTTTCCGTCCGCCGGCCTGATCACAGATGGCCTTGTCGTATTCCAGGACAGCGGGCAGCACGGCCTGCTGAAACCGGCGGTAAGTCATGGAAGGCTGCCAGGTGCCCGGTGCCAGCCGGTCTAGAAAACACCTGGCAACCAGCAACTTGCGTACCTGGTTGACCATTGCGGCCAATAGCTGCAGGGGATGGGTATCTGCCGCCAGCAGGCTGCGGAGGTAGAAAATGGCCCGGGAGGCATCGCGCCGGGCCAGGGAGTTGGTGAATTCGAAGATGGGATCGGCTTTGGAACGCTTTACTACCCGGGCCACGTCACCGGGCTGAATCACCTTTGCCGGTCCGACGTAATCTATGACTTTCTCCAGGTCCCTGGTAAACTGACGCAGCTCGAACCCGCACCGTTGCCAAAGCTCCTGGAAGACACCGGGGGCGGCCTTCTTGCCTGCTCCGGCCAGAATCTCGCGCATGTTGTCGCGCAGCACCGCCTCCTGGGCCTTTCTGTCGGCAGCCCGGTTGCCCCTGGCAACCGAACAGTCGACCACCAGCCCCTTGGAGGCTATGGTCTTGTAAAGGCTGCGCCGTTTATCGACCGTGTCCGTGGTCAGGATGAGGTAATGGCGGTCCGGAAAACCGCGGGAGATGGCCTTTTCAAGCATCCCGGACCATTTTTCTCCTGAACCGCCCTGCAGGCCCTTCCGGCGGCATATCTGTGCCAGTTCCTCCAGAACCGGCCGGGAAATACCGGTCAGGAAAGACGGAATGCTGCCGCCGGCCGGCAGGTCGGCCGGATCGACCCCGGCCTGGTCGCATAGCTCGGCAAAGCACCGGGCGGCCGCCAGTTTCTTGCCCTGACTGAACTTCTCCTCCACGGCTGCGGCCAGCTGCTTTCCGCTTTGCCGGCGGTAAAAGACGTGGCTGTCTTTCACCACGACGATCTTCAGGGATGCCAGCAGGCCGTAGGTATTGAGCTTTTCAATAACCCGGGCCGTCTCCTCCGGTGCGCCGTCTATCACTTCACAGTGGATCTGGCGGTCGAGGTCCCCCAGAAGGGATTCCAGGATGCGGTCACAGGCCTGCTCCACCAGCAGGTCTTCTCCGTAGATCAGAAAGACCGCCGGCAGCCCGGCCGGCGCATCGAGCATATTGGCCTGAACGAAACTCTTGAACTGGATCTCGGTCATGGCATCAGGATTACACCCCGGACGACCGGGACTCAATAAGGAATCTTCTTGAATACCAGGTGAAGCAGGAAAATACCCACCCCGATGGTAATGGCGCTGTCTGCCAGGTTGAAGGCCGGCCAGTGGTGGGAGCCAAGGTAAAAATCCAGGAAATCCACCACCTGGCCGAATCTCAGCCGGTCGACAAGATTGCCCACGGCTCCCCCGCAGACAAGTGCCAGCGCCAGCTGAAGGTATTTGTGGGTATCGGGCGTATGCCGCAGGAAATAGACGATCAGCACCAGGGTTATCAGGCCGAAAACCAGGAAAAAGATGTTCAGCCATGGGTTGGCCCCGCCGGCCAGGAACCCGAACGCGCCGCCGGGGTTGTACAGATGGGTCAGGGAGAAGAAACCGTCGATGACCTTCACCTGCCCGTATCTGGGAATGTTTGCAATGACCAGCTGTTTTGTAAGCTGGTCCAGCCCGCTCACCGCAGCGGCGACAAGCAGGAAACGCAGCAGCCGGTGCCCCGGCAGGCCGGCATTGACCGTGTCTTCCATCTATCGGCTTTCCGCTTCGGCCAGCTGCCCGATACAGCGGCTGCAGATTCCGGGGTGACTCCCGTCGGCTCCCACCGTGGGATCATGGACCCAGCACCGCTGGCATTTCTCCCCCTCGGCCGGCCTGACTCCCACGTAGACCCGGTCTTCATGATTGACGAGGGCGTCTTCAACGGGTCCCCGGACCAGCTCGGCCTGGGAGACAATGAAGATCGAACGCAGCTGACCGGCATAGGGCTCCAGGAGTTCGAAGCGCTGCTTGTCCACCCCGACCGTGACGCCGGCATCCAGGGAATGGCCGATCAGCTTGTCGGCCCTGGCCTGTTCCAGGGCCTTGGTGACCAGGGAACGGATTTCCAGAATGGCCTCCCAGCGGCGGGCAAGCTCGTCATCCGTCCAGTCAGGCCTGGCCGGCGGCATGCCGGCCAGATGGACGCTGGCCTCCTTGCGGCCGTCATCGGGCATATAGCGCCAGATCTCTTCGGCAGTAAAGACGAGGATCGGTGCCATCAGCCGCGCCAGGGTGTCCAGGATATGATAGATGGCGGTCTGGGCGCTGCGCCGCGCCTGAGAACGGGGCGCGCTGGTGTAGAGGCGGTCCTTGAGCACATCCAGGTAGAAGGCCGACAGGTCGACGGCGCAAAAATTGTGCAGGCTGTGGTGAATTACGTGAAACTCGAAATTTTCGTAGGCCCGGTCTGCCTTTTCCATCAACTGCCGGAGCCGGTGGAGGGCAAAGCGGTCGATATCCTCCATCTTGCCGTAATCGACACAGTCGCTCCGGGGGTCGAAGTCATTCAGGTTGCCCAGCATGAAACGGCAGGTATTGCGGATGCGGCGGTAGGCATCCACCAGCTGGCGCAGGATGTTGTCCGAGATACGGATGTCGTCCCGGTAGTCGGAGGCAGACACCCACAGGCGCAGGATCTCGGCTCCGTACCGGTTGATCACCTCTTTGGGTGCCACCACGTTGCCAAGTGACTTGGACATCTTCTTGCCCTCGGCGTCCACCACGAAACCATGGGTCAGGACCGCCTTGTAGGGCGCCTGTCCGCGGGTACCGACGGCGGTCAGCAGGGAGCTGTGGAACCAGCCCCGGTGCTGGTCGCTGCCTTCAAGATAGAGGTCGGCCGGCCAGCGCAGGTCGTCCCTGGCCTCGAGCACCGCGGCGTGGCTGACGCCGGAGTCGAACCAGACGTCGAGGATATCCGTTTCCTTCTGCAACCGGCTCCCGCCGCATTCAGGACAGCTCAGGCCTTCGGGGATCAACTCCCGAGTATCCTTTTCGAACCAGACGTCGGCTCCGTTTTGCAGAAACAGCTCGTAGATCCGCTTCACCACCTGCCGGTCGATGACCAGGGCGCCGCACCCGGCACAGGTGAATACCGTGATGGGCACCCCCCAGGCCCTCTGGCGGGAGACACACCAGTCAGGCCGGTTTTCGATCATCCCGTATATCCTTTCCCTGCCCCAGGCTGGTATCCAGGATACGCGATCGATCGCTTCCAGGGCTTTTTTGCGCAGCCCGTTCTTTTCCATGGAGATGAACCACTGGGAGGTGGCTCTGAAGATGACCGGCCGCTTGCAGCGCCAGCAATGGGGATAGGAATGCTCGATCTTCTCCTCGGCCAGCAGCACTCCCAGCTCCTTGAGCCTGGCGTTGATGGCCGCGTTGGCCTCGAAGACCATCTGGCCGGCGAAATGGCCCACCTCCTCGGTGAAGCGGCCCTGCTGGTCGACCGGAGCATAGACGTCCAGGCCGTAGCGCAGGCCGACCTCGTAGTCCTCGCGGCCGTGGCCGGGAGCGGTATGGACACAGCCGGTGCCCGTATCCAGGGTGACGTGCTCTGCCAGGATTATCAGCGAATTCCTGTCGTACAGCGGATGACGGCAGTTTTTCTTTTCCAGCTCTGCCGCCCCGAACTCGCAGACTAGGGAGTATTTTTCATAACCGAAGGTGGCCATGCACTGCTCGACGAGTTCTTTTGCCAGTATCAGCAGATGTTCCCGGCCCACGTCGACCGCGGCATAGACGAAATCAGGATGGAGGGCGACGGCCAGGTTGGCCGGCAGGGTCCAGGGCGTGGTGGTCCAGATTACGACCGCCGCCTTCTGCCCGGCCAGGGCGGGGTTCACCCCCCCAAGGTCATCCACCACTTCGAACTCGACGAAGATAGAAGGCGATGTCTCGTCGGCATACTCTATTTCGGCTTCCGCCAGGGCCGTCTGGCAGCTGCAGCACCAGTGGATGGGCTTTTTGCTCCGGTAAAGGCTGCCGTCCATGGCGAAACTGCAGCATTCGCGGGCGATGGTGGCCTCGTAGCGGTAGCTCATGGTCAGGTAAGGGTTGTCCCAGTCTCCCAGCACGCCCAGACGCTTGAATTCGTTTCTCTGGATATCGATGAATTTTTCGGCGTATTTCCTGCACTCGCGCCTGATCTCGGCCTGTCCCATGGTCTGTTTGCGGCGGCCCAGCTCCTTTTCAACGTTGTGCTCGATGGGCAGGCCGTGGCAATCCCATCCCGGAACGTAGGGAGCGTCGAATCCGGCCATCTGGCGGCTGCGGACGATGAAATCTTTCAGGATCTTGTTCAGGGCCGTTCCCATATGGATATGGCCGTTGGCATATGGAGGGCCGTCGTGGAGGATGAAACGCCGGCGCCCGGCAGATTCCCGGCGCAACCGTTCGTACAGACCCATCTTTTCCCATTCTGCCAGTTGGCGGGGCTCACGCTGGGCAAGGTTGGCCTTCATGGGAAACTTGGTCCTGGGCAAATTGAGTGTTTTCTTGTAATCCATCTGGTCCTCCATGCTGTGCAAGTATCAAAACGAACTATTTAATTTGAATCGCAAGAGGTGTCAAGGCAAGACCAGGCCGCCGCAGCCTCGTCCCATGGCCGCAGCTTCCCCGGACTTCCGATACCCCGTCTCCGGTTTGAACCCGATGCCGTCCCGCTGCCCGCTTTGAGCTTGATTTTCAACCCTTCAGCCGTTAGTAAATCCCATTGCCCCGGCACCTGCCGGGCATACCGGGGAAGCAGAAAACGACATACAGGAGCCGTCATGGTAAAGAAAACCGACAAGCCGCAAAAAATAATGGTCATCGGACCGGCAGCCTCCAACATCGGCCACAACGGTGAACTGGATGCGTTCACCGTCCAGGCTCTGGACGAGTTTTGCCAAGCATCGATCAGGACCGTCCTGGTGAGCCCCAACTCCGCCCTGGTCTCTTCGGACCCTTCCAGGGCGGACCGTACTTACACCGAACCGCTGCTGCCCCGGACCATAGTCGAAATCGCCAGCCTGGAAAAACCGGATGCTATTTACGTTTCCTGCGGCGGCCGGCAGGGCCTCGGGCTGGTTGAAGCGGCCCTGGCGGCAGGTCAGGGTTCCGCCATCGAGCATATGCCAATCCTCGGGCTGGACGGGCGGCAAAGCTCCTGTCTCACCGACCCGGTATCCTTCAGCCGCCTGGCAGCAGAACTCGGCCTCCCGGTTCCGGAAAGAATTGCTATCGATTCCGAACAGCAGCTTTTCGAGGCTGCCGGAAAGCTTGGTTTCCCGTTCTTTGTCCGTTTCAGCCACAGCGAAGACGGCGCCGGCGGACGCATCATCTATAACCGGGAAGAACTCCACCGGACAGCCGAGCAGGCCTTCGACAAGCCTCCGGCCCAGGCCCTGATCGCCGAAAAGTCGCTCGAAAACCGGCAGGAGCTGGACCTTGTGGTCCTGCGCGACAGAGGCGACGGATTTTCCCCCCTGGGGGTAATAGAACAGCTCGACCCGGTGGGCATCCACTTCCTCGACTCCTGCTGGACCTGGCCGGCCCCGACCGTGAACGGCGATCTGCTGGCCGAAATGGAGACTGCCGCCCGCGCTGTCTGCCGCAAGCTCGGGCTCCTAGGTGTGGTCACAGCCAAGTTCGCCTTCAACCGGAGTTCGGGAAAACTGCTGATCCTGGGGGTATCGGCCTGCCTCGATTCCCGCGCGTCTTTCCTTGAGCGGGCACTGAGTTTGCCCCTGGGCCGGGCCGATGCCGGGCTGGCCCTGGGAAAAAGCATCGCCCAGGGCCGGACACCGGAGGCCCGGCCGGCCGCGGCAAAGTCTGCTGTAAGGCTGCCCCGCTGGGACCTGCAACGTTTCCAACCGGCCGCGGACTGCCTGACTGCCCGCTGCCGGTCGACCGGGGCCTGCCTGGGCCTGGGCGACACTTTTGCAGACGCCTTCGGCCATGCCATGGCATCCGTCCGGGCATACGAGATTTCACCGCGGCAATTGCCCGGGTCCGGCTCCCGGCTCATGGAACTTCTGGGCAGCCGGACCACCGGCAGGTACCAGCTCCTCCAGGAGGCTGTCCGCCGCTCGACAGACCCCGTCAAGCTGGCCGATACCACCGGCATTGATCCGTATTTCATAAGGCAGATGGAATCCCTGCCGGCAGTTACGGGCAACGAAACCCGCCCGGTCCATTGGCGGCCCGGCGGCCGCCGGCACAAAGACACTCAACCGGCTGCCGGCAGACAGGAGCCCGGGGTTCTGTTCGTCGGCCCGGGGCCTTTCCGCATCGGGTACGGCCCTGCCGGAGAGGCCAGCCTCTACAAGGCCCTGGAGGCCGCTGCCGAACTGGGCCTCCGGCCGGCCCTTCTCAACAGCAATCCCGACGGCCTTTCCACTTGTCCGGATGGACCCGCCCTTGTGGGCTGGGCACCGGCAAGCAGCAAGGCCTTGATGACAGCCCTGGAAGACCGGCCCCGGGCAACCCTGATCTGCCAGTTCGGCGGCCGGGCCGCCATGAGAGCCGTGAAGGCGTTGGCGGACGCAGGCAACCTGCCCGCGCCATCCTGGCTCGAGACCGTCAATCTCACAGCCGACAAGACAGCCTTCCGCAAAGCCATGCGCCGGATGGGGATTCCCCAGGTGGAAACCGGTCTTGCCCGTAACGGTTCCGAAATTGACCTGCTGGTAGAGCAAACAGGACTGCCCCTGGCATTCACGTCGGCAAAGGCTCTGGCCGAGCCGGATACCGAGCTGATCCTTGATGAGGCCATGCTCCGAAACCGTAAAGCCGCGCTGGCAGCCAGGGCCGAATCAAATGGCATGATCGTGGAAAGCTTCCTCGAATATGCCATCGAAGTCAATGCAGACGCCGTTTCCGACGGCAAAGACGTGCTGGCCCCCTTGATCTTCGAGCAGGTGGAGCTGGCCGGCGTCCACGCCAGCGACTCCTGCCTTGCCGCCCCACCTTACAGCATAGCCGAAAGGCACGTGGAGACCATCGAGGCCTACATCAGGATAGCGGCCCGGGAACTGAACATCGTAGGCCCTTTCAACATCCGCCTGGCAATCTACCGCGATACCGTCTACCTGCTGGAGGTTCAGCCCTGGGCCTCTCCCACTTTGCCCCTTACCTCCAAGCTTTGCGGTCTCGACCTGGCCGGTCTTGCAGCCAAGATCCTGCTGGGCAGAAAGCTTGCCGACCTGGATGCCCGTCCCCGGCGTCCTGCGGTCCGGGCCGTGCGCACGGCGGTCTTTCCGTTCAACGTCTTTACCGAAACAGATCCCCTGCCCGGCCCCCTGGCAAGGTCCACGGGCGAAGTGCTCGGACTGGCAGGAGACTTCGGAGCGGCTTACTTCAAGAGCAACCTGGCCGGCCGGATGCCCCTGCCCACAAGCGGCGGCGTCCTGATCACCGTAACCGACGAGGACAAGGCCAGCGTGCTTGAGCCGGCCCGCCTGCTCAGGTCCATGGGCTTTACCATCAAGGCCACCCGGGGAACCTGCCGCTTTCTGGCAAACCACGGTATCGCTGCCGAGCTGGTGCGCAAGCTCGGCTTCGGCAGGCCCAACCTGGTGGATGAAATCAAAAACCGGAAAGTTCAGATCATCATCAACACGCCTTCCGGCGGCCAGAGCCAACGGGACGATGCCTTGATCCGCAGGACAGCCATGGCTTACGGGGTCGTCACCCTCACCGCCCCGGCAGCGGCCATAGCAGCCGCCCGGGGAATAGCAACGGCCGTCGAAGGCCGGGAAAAACTGATCGCCCTGCAGGACTGGCTGACAGAGTAAACCACAGGCCGGGTCTTGAGTCAGGCTTTGCGGCGCATCAGTTCCACGATCTGGCGCGAATCAGATCCGCCCGGCAGCCTGTAGGGATGGGAAACGGCTTCAAGCACGGTTGCGCCCACGGCTATGGTAAAACGGCTTCCGTCGCCGCCGGGGGTGAAGTCCGCCTCCTTTTCCTGCCAGCGGCCCGCTTTCCAGATCAGCAGCCGGCCTTCCGGAGCCAGCAGGGGCAGGGCCAGGGAGGCCACCTGCACTACCGTGCCCAGGGCCCGGCAGACGACATGGTCGAAGTGCCCCTGCCAGCGGTGATCGGCGGCCATTTCTTCCGCCCTGGCATGCAGGGCCCTGGTATTGTCCAGGCCCAGGGTCCGGATGACATGCTTGATGAAATTTACTTTCTTGCCCGAGCCGTCCACCAGCACCAGGTCGATCTCGGGCCGCATTATCTTGAGGGGCAGACCCGGAAACCCTCCCCCGCTTCCAAGGTCGAGCACCTTGCCCCCGGCCCGCAGGTACTTCAAGGCCGCGACGGAATCGGCAAAATGCCTGCAGGCCACCTGAACCGGATCACTGACCGCCGTCAGGTTGATCTTCCTGTTCCAAAGGGCCAGCTCCCGGCCGTGGCGTGCAAAGAGCCGGGCTTTTGCGCGCGGCAGGTCTATGCCGAGCCGGCCGGCCGCCTCGATCATAATGTCTTGCCAGGCATCTGAATATTCAGCCACACCGGGCGCACATCCCGGTCCCTTGTCAGCTTCTGTCGCCATCGGCAGGCTCCCTGCCGTTACCATTACCATCCTTCTGGTCTTCCGGCTCGACTGCGTCTGCGAAATCCATTATCACCACCACGTCGTTGCCGCCGGTGTTTTCGATCCTGGCATTGGGGTAACGTTTTTTAAACACCCTGAGCATGGCCGTGTTTTCCCTGAGGACCGAGGCTGTAAATCCTTTGTAACCGTTTTCCTTCGCTATCCTCTCAAGCTGGGCCAGAAGATGACTCGCAACCCCCATGCCCTGGAAATCCTCCCGCACAACGAAAGCGACCTCGGCCCGGTCCGTTCCGTTGTCGGCATACGAGCCGATGGCCATTATCTCCTGATGTCCGCCGGTTCGCACAAGGCCGATCATGGACATGTTCTTGCGGTAATCGACGCTGGCCCACTGTCTTTGAGCGACTTCGTGGGAAAACAGCTTCATCTTATAAAAGAATCTGAAGTAAATTGTCTCTTCTTTGAGGGAGTAGAAAAAATTGCGGTAGGCGAACTCGTCCGAAGGAAGCAGGGGACGAAATTCTATGGTCTTGCCGTTTTTGAGGGTGAGCCGCGATTTATAGCCTTCCAGGAAGAGCAGGTCGTCCTGGATAGGCGGCAGCTGGTCGGCAAAGATGTAATGTCTCTTTTTGGCCACCTCGATAAGTTCTTCCCTGAACTTGGGATGAGCGATCTGGGCAAGCTCCATGACGCGCTGGTAGATGCTCTTGCCCCTGAGTTCGGCAATGCCGTATTCGGTCACCACGAAATCAACGTCCGCCCTGGTGGTTGCCACACCGGCCCCCTCGCTCAGATGGGGAACGATCCGCGACACCTTGCCGTCCTGGGCCGTCGACGGAAGGGCGATTATGGAAAAACCGCCCTTTGACATGGCGCTGCCGCGGATGAAGTCCACCTGGTCACCGATTCCGCTGTAAAACAGGTAACCGACCGAGTCGGTGCATACCTGGCCGGTCAGGTCCACTTCCAGGGCCGAGGAGATGGAAACCAGGTTGTCGTTGCGGGCGATAACGGTGGGATCGTTGACGAATTCAGAAGACCGGAAGTAGAAATTGGGATTGTTGTCGACGAAATCGTAGATCTTCTCTGATCCCATGCACAGGGACGCCACGGTGCGGCCGGGCAGCAGGGTTTTCTTCTTGTTGGTGATCACCTTCTTTTCGAGCAATGGCAGAAAAGCGTCGGTGATCAGCTGGGTATGGACACCAAGGTCGTTCTTGTTGTCGAGATATTGCAGTATCGAGTAGGGAAGATGACCGAACCCGATCTGGAGGGTGGAGCCGTCTTCCACCAGCTGGTTGACGTAGTAACCGATCCGTTTGGCGATCTGCTGGTTTTTCACACTGGGAAGGGCCTCGACCAGCGGCTCTTCATGCAATACCAGATAATCGATGTCATCGACGTGGACGAAACTGTCGCCCCAGGTCCGCGGCATGCGCGGGTTGACCTGGGCTATGACAAGAGGGGCGCTTTCCATCCCCGCCCGGGTGATGTCCACCGACACCCCCAGGCTGCAATAGCCGAACCTGTCAGGGGGGCTTACCTGGACAAGAGCCACGTCGAGCCCGATCCGCTTGCTGGCGAACAGGCGCGGTATCTGCGAAAGATAGGACGGCAGGTAGTCTATCTTGCCATCGAAGGCCGCCTTGCGCATGCTGGAGCTTATGAAAAAAAGCTTCATGAAGAAACGGCGCAGAAAAGAAGAATCATCCACGTAATGGGACAAGGTGGAAGAAAGCATCTGGTAAACCATTACATCCTGGATGGACATGTTTTCCACCATCATCCTGATCAGATGTTGCGGCTCGCCGCATCCGGTGCCCAAAAACACCCTGCTGCCGTTTTTTATCCTGGCAACCGCCTCGCGGGCACTGACAACCTTGTCCGGGCAATATTCCAAAAGGTCCATTGTGTCTCCTGGTCATCCGAGATCATTGGCGGCCCCCGTGCGGACGGGGCCGGGAATGGAAACTGATTGATTTCAAAAAATTTGTCCGGTTTGACTGACCGATTAAACCGTTGACACAAACAGCCCAATAGTGTCAAGTAAGTTATAACTTATGATATTCGGAGCGCAAGGGCCATGCAGCCACGCAATCCATTTTTGACAGTGGATCTGATCATCGAGGCAGGACCGGGCATAGTGCTTGTCAGGCGTAAAAATCCACCTCCGGGCTGGGCCCTGGTCGGAGGCTTCGTGGATTACGGAGAATCCCTGGAATCCGCCGCCATCCGCGAAGCCGGGGAGGAGACCGGCCTCGATGTCGCCCTGCTTGAACAGTTCCACACCTATTCCGACCCCGGCCGGGATCCGCGCCATCATACCGTCACCACGGTCTTCATTGCCACGGCTTCCGGAATCCCCGTAGGATCGGATGACGCCGCAGAGGCAGCGGTCTTTGCCCTGGACAGACTCCCCCGGCCCCTGGCCTTCGATCACGGCAACATCATCTCAGATTATATTCAATACAGGTCCGGCCGCAGCCGCAGGGAAATTTTCACCTACGTCGATCGTTTCGGCAAGCATCTGGCCCCGGGCGGCGGCCATGGCAAATTTTGACCGGTGCTTCAGCCGTCGCTTTGCAGATCCGGAAAAGCGGCTCAAGGCCAAAAAGGTCCGAGTCAGGCGGGAAAACAGCCCACCACAATGCCATCTCAATTTTTTGCTTGACATCGGCCTTCATAGACCTTAACTTCGGCAAACTTTTTTTCGTGCAAGGAGTAACACCGATCCCCCATGGGCCGTGGCTACCCAGTGTGGGATTTTTTATTGTTTTTGGAAAACAAAGGAACATCAGAGCATGCAGACCGACATCAGCCTTATCAGAAACCTCGGCATCAGCGCCCACATCGATTCGGGCAAGACCACCCTTACCGAACGGATCCTTTATTATACCAACAGGATTCATGCCATTCACGATGTAAAGGGCAAAGACGGCGTCGGGGCCACCATGGATTCCATGGAACTGGAAAAAGAAAGGGGCATCACCATAGCCTCGGCAGCCACCTTTTGCCAGTGGAAGGGTCACGAAATCAATATCATCGACACCCCGGGGCACGTCGATTTCACCATCGAGGTGGAACGGGCCCTGCGGGTGCTGGACGGCGCCATCCTGGTTCTTTGCGCCGTGGGAGGGGTCCAGTCCCAGTCCATCACCGTGGACCAGCAGATGAAACGCTACAATGTACCCTGCATCGCATTCGTCAACAAATGCGACCGCAGCGGAGCCAGCCCCGACCGGGTTATCCGGCAGCTGGCCGAAAAACTGGGCCACAACCCTGTCGCCATGCAGGTTCCCATCGGACTGGAGGCCGACTTCGAGGGCGTGGTGGACCTTGTCACCATGGAAGCGGTCTACTTCGAAGGCGACAAGGGACAAATCATCCGTACCGGGCCGATACCGGAACAAATGATGGAAGAGGCCGAAGAAAAACGCGAACTGCTGCTCGATGCCGCCTCCATGTTTTCCGACGAACTGACCGAGGCCATCCTGGAAGACAAGCCGCTCGATCCCCGGCAGATTCTGGCGGCCCTGCGCACCGGAGTTCTCCGGCGCAAGATAACCCCGGTCTTCATGGGCTCGGCCTACAAGAACAAAGGGGTCCAGCCCCTGCTGGACGGAGTCAATGCCCTGTTGCCCTGCCCGGCCGACATCACCCACCATGCCATGGATCTCGATGCCGACCAGCAACCGGTGGAATTGCGACCCGACAACGACGCCCCGACAGTGGCCCTGGCCTTCAAGCTGGAAGACGGCCAGTACGGCCAGCTCACTTACATCCGCGTTTATCAGGGCAAGATGGCCAAGGGCGACACGGTGATAAACGTCCGGACCGGCAAAAAGCTGAAGATCGGCCGCCTGGTACGCATGCATGCCGACCAGATGGAGGATATCGAGCAGATACCGGCCGGATTCATCGGGGCTCTGTTCGGGATAGACTGCGCCTCGGGAGACACCTTCGTCAGCCCCGGCCTCAACCTTACGATGACATCCATGTATGTGCCCGAACCGGTCATATCCCTGGCGATCAATCCAAAGGACAACAAGTCCGAGGAAAATCTTTCCAAGGCCCTCAACCGCTTTGCAAAAGAAGATCCGACCTTCAGAACCTACGTCAACCAGGAAACCGGCGAAACCATCATCTGCGGGATGGGCGAACTGCACCTTGAGGTCTATCTGGAAAGGATGCGGCGCGAATACAAGGTGGATGTGGAAGCCGGAGCCCCCCAGGTTGCCTATCGCGAAACCATAACCCAGAGGGCCGAATTCGACTACACCCACAAGAAACAGACCGGCGGTGCCGGACAGTACGGCCGGGTGGCCGGTTTCATGGAACCTGCCCCGGAGGAGACCTTTGTCTTCGAAAACAAGGTCACCGGCGGTGCCATCCCCACCCAGTACATTCCGGCCTGCGAAAAGGGATTCCGGGCCTGCCTTGCCAAAGGCCCCCACATGGGATTCCCGGTCACCGGCATCAGGGTGGTCATCAACGACGGGGCCTCCCACAGCGTCGATTCGTCCGACATGGCTTTTCAGGCGGCGTCCAAGGGCGCCTTCAAACAGGGTTACTCCAAGGCCAAGCCTGTAATTCACGAACCGATAATGAAAGTTGTGGTGGAGACCCCCACCGAGTTCCAGGGATCCGTGCTGGGGATACTGAATCAGCGCCGGGGGATGATAGTCGGCGCCCAGGACGAAGGCCACATGAGTTCCATCGAAGCCCAGGTGCCTCTGGCCGAAATGTTCGGTTTT
>JAMOUQ010000041.1 GCA_027068085.1 Desulfobacteraceae bacterium
CCGGTCTGGAAGAGCTGCCCGCACCGGACCGGGTCTTTGTCGGCGGAGGGGGAAAGAGGTTGCCGGACATCCTGGAAAAGGCGGCCCTCATGACCAGGCCTGCGGCAGTGGTGGTGGTCAACACGGTGCTGGTATCCAGCCTGGAGGCGACCCTGGCCTTTTTCAAAGACGCCGGATGGAAGGTCGAAGCCGTCCAGGTCCAGGTGGCCCTGGGCCGGCCCCTGGCCGGAGACCTGCGCTTTGCCGGCGGCAACCCGGTATGGATAATCCAGGCCCTGAAAAAGGCCGAGGAGGACGAAGATGGCCGACAATGACAGCCTGAACCCGGTGATATTCTGCGGCGCAGGCCCTGGTGATCCCGAGCTGATCACCGTCAAGGGCAAAAAGGCCCTGGAACGGGCCGACCTTGTGGTCTACGCCGGGTCCCTGGTTCCCCGGCAGCTGCTGGACTGGGCTCCCCGGGCCCGGGCCGTGGACAGCGCCGGGCTCAACCTGGATGAAATCGTGGACCTGATGGCCTCGGCCCGGGCCGGCGGCCAGAAGGTGGTCCGGCTGCATACCGGCGATCCCAGCCTCTACGGGGCCATCGCCGAGCAGATCCGGGCCCTGGAGGAAAGGAAGATCCCCTGCCGGATAATTCCCGGGGTGACCGCCGCCTTTGCCGCCGCCGCCGCCCTGGGGCTCGAATATACCCTGCCCGAGGTCTGCCAGAGCCTGATCCTGACCCGTATGGCCGGCCGCACCCCGGTTCCGGACGCTGAAGCCCTCGAAAAACTGGCGTCCCACAAGACATCCATGGTCATATACCTGTCTGCCGGCCTGGTCCAAAAGGTCGCGGCGGCCCTGGAGGCGGCCTACGGAGCCGGGGCTCCCTGCGCCGTGGTTTACCGGGCCAGCTGGCCCGACCAGCAGATAATCCGCACCAGGATCGGCGACCTTGCGGCCCGGATGACAGAAGCCGGCATAAAGCGCCAGGCCCTGATCATAGTCAGCCCGGCCCTGGATGCCGGACAGGCAAAACCTTCGCGCCTGTACTGCCGGACCTTTTCCCATGGCTTCCGGAAGGCGGCTGAGGACCCGAAAAAAAGATGAGCGCCGGGAAAAAGAAAATCGCCGTCTGGGCCCTGACCTCCGGGGCAGCCCGCCTTGCCGGGCAGCTGGAACGGTTGCCGGCAACGGTAGAGCTTTTTGTCTCCAGCCGGGTCGATCCCGGCCGAGCCGCCCGCCGTTTTCAGCGCCTGGCGCCCGCCCTTGGCGAAAATTTCAGGCGATTCGACGGCCATGTCTTCATCATGGCCGCCGGTATCGTTGTCCGTCAGATCGCCGGTCTCCTGGACCACAAGACAAGGGACCCGGCGGTGGTGGTCATGGACGAGACCGGCCGCTGGGCCATCAGCCTGGTCTCGGGCCACCTGGGAGGGGCCAACGAGCTTGCCCGCCAGGTTGCAGGCCTGGTCGGCGCCCGGCCCGTCATAACAACTGCCACCGATTGCCTGGGCAAACCGGCAATCGATATCCTGGCGGCCGAACGCGGCCTGGTAATCGCCAACCCGGAAGCCATCAAGGCGGTCAACATGGCCCTGGTCGAAGGCAAAAAGCCCCTGCTCCACGATCCACAGGAGTGGCTCGGAAGCCGCCCCCCCGGCTTCGAAAAGATCCGGCAGCCCGACCCGGAAGATCCGCCCGGCCGGCCCGTGGTGCTTGTCAGCCAATACCTCCTGCCGGCCGGACCTGACCGGCTCCTGCTCCACCCGCCCTGCCTGGCCCTGGGCCTTGGCTGCCGGCGGGGCACTCCGCTGGAGGACCTGCGCCGGGCGCTTTTCCGGGTTCTTGAAAGCCGGGAGCTTGCCGCCGGCAGCATCTTCCGCCTGGCCACGGCCGACGTGAAACGCCACGAAGAGTCCATTGCCCGCCTGGCCGAAGAGCTGTCGGCCGAGCTGGTATTCTACAGCCCAGCCGAACTGAAAACCGTAGAGGACCGGGTCGCTCACTCGGCCCTGGTCGAAAAACACGTGGGAGTAAAAAGCGTATGCGAAGCAGCAGCCATCCTGGCGGCCGGAAACGGACAGCTGATAGTGCCCAAGCAAAAGACCGCCCTGGTGACCATCGCCCTGGCGCGCAGGCCCTCTATGTTGTAGGCATCGGCCCCGGAAGCCCGGAGCTGATGTCGGTCCGGGCCCGGCAGGTGCTGGAAAAGGTGGAAGCCGTGGCCGGTTATTCGACCTACATCGAACTGATCCGGCCCCTGATCGAAGGCAAGCAGGTGGTGGCAACCGGCATGCGCAGGGAAGTGGAACGCACCGGCCGGGCCATCGAAATCGCCTCGGCCGGAACCAGCTGCGCCCTGGTGTGCAGCGGCGATCCCGGCATCTACGCCATGGCCGGCCTGGTGCTGGAAATCTGCCGCCGGCGCAATATCCGGGTGCAGCTGGAGCGCCGGGGACAAGAACGGCATGTGCCCGGCACCCTGGCGGTGGAGATCGTTCCCGGCATACCGGCCCTGGCCGCCGGAGCGGCCCTGCTGGGAGCGCCCCTGATGCACGACTTTGCCTCCATCAGCCTCAGCGACCTGCTGACCCCCTGGGAGCTGATCGAAAAACGGCTGGAAGCCTCGGCAGCGGCCGACTTCGTCATCGTGATCTACAACCCCAAGAGCCGCCGCCGCCAGGACCGGCTGGAAAGAGCCTGCCGGATCATCGGCCGCCACCGGCCGGGCAGCACACCGGCAGGAGTGGTCACTGCCGCCGGCCGGCCCCGCCAGAGCGTCCTGCTGACCACCCTGGATCAACTGCCCCGGGCACCGGTGGACATGCAGACCACCGTCTTTGTGGGCAACAGCCAGACCTGGGCCTGGCACGGCCTGCTGGTGACTCCCCGGGGGTATGCAGGCAAGTACGACCTGCAAAAGTAAAGCCGTGCCCCGGAGCTTTCAGTTCAGGTCGACCCAGTTTTCAAGGTGACCCTGTTCGAGAAAATTCTCGCCGTCGCAGGTCAGGGGATCGGCGTCCCTTGCTTCTTTCGAAATCACCATCTCGTCCCGGGAGGCGATTCCGCGGGCCTTGTATTTCTGAAACAGGGAGTCGTGCATGACCTGGAAAAACGATACCAGCCTGTATCCGTCAGGGCCGACGACACCCACGGCGGTGTCGGCAATGGTGGTATTTTCGTAGTCGGCAGGATAGCCCAGCAGCCGGCCGGCAACCACCTCGTCCCCCACCTGAAGGGAGCCGGCAGGATCGATATGGTAGACGATGACATGGAAAGCCGGATATTCTTTTGACTTTATGCAGACGACCTTGCCCTTCCAGACTCCATCCTCGCCCCAGTCGGTGGTCAGCGCCGCCACGGTTCCGTCAACAGGTGAAAAGACCTTAACCTGTTGCTTGTCCACGCCGTCTTTCGGTATGAAATAGTGCTTCATACTGCGGCACGACTCGAAATCGTCGGAATAGTCATGGCCCGCGCCGGAACGCAGTTTTGAAATCCTGGAGATCTTTTCAAGCTCCATCACGTCGCCGGCCACGAACCGGGGCAGGCCGTCTGCCTCGGTATCCCAGGTATCCCAGGGGCTCTTGCTCCCGGAGATTGTGCCGTCGCTGACAATTACATCTCCGGAGACAAACTTCCAGGTGCCCGTGAAACCGGTTCCCTCCTCAGAAAAGGTCAATAAGAGGGTCAGGATGCAGTCTGTTGCGCAGGTAGCGCTCAAGGCCATGGTATTGCCCTCGACCGTGCCTTCACCTGAAAAATGATAGACACTGTCGAAGGTGAAGGTAACTTTCTTTCCCGTCCGCTCGATCTGCATCAGCGACCTTGGCTTGGACGCAATGACAGAATAATAGCTGCCCGAATAGTCGGTCGTTTCTGTCTCAGCATCGGTGCCGCCGCCTCCTCCGCAATGGATGACAAAAACCACCAGAAGCAGCAATGACAGAGCCTGCATAGTTATAAATTCTGCTTTCATGATTCCCTCCCGTCCTTTAAAAAGTTACGGCGAGCAGCCGCCCTGCCTGTCTCTTGCGGCACTGCCGCGCACCTGATGCCGGGTCTGTAATTCAGCGTCAAATGACGGAGATCGCAGACAGGCTGCAAGCCGCGGCAGCCGAACCGGAATCTCCTTTTTGCAGGCCCCGGCGGCAATATACCATGGCCGCGACAGCGTATTTTCTTGTCTTTATCTCCTCCATGGGTTATTAGCTTTTGACAGCTGTTGGCCCAGTCATAATCCTGGAAAAACCGGAATTGAGCGTTCCAAATTCCATCAGGTGAAAGATTATCATGATCACCCTGCTCGATTATGGCGCCGGAAACGTGCGCAGCGTCATCAATGCCATCGAGGCCCTGGGAGAAACCGTCCGGGTGGTTGAAAAGCCGGCCGACATCCTGGCCGCGGACAAGCTGGTCTTTCCCGGCGTGGGCTCCTTCGGCCGGATGATGGAGACCCTGCACCAGCGGGACCTGGCCGCTCCCCTGAAGGAGTACCTGGCCCAGGACCGTCCCTTCCTGGGGATCTGCCTGGGCCTGCAGGCCCTTTTCCAGACCAGTGACGAGGCTCCCGGCGTCCCGGGCCTGGGCGTGCTGCCCGGACGGATCGTCCGTTTCAGGACCAATCTTGCCGTGCCCCACATGGGCTGGAACGGCATCACGGCCAAATCATCCAGCCCCATCTTCAACGGCCTTGACGGCGACGAAAAATTCTACTTCGTCCACAGCTATCACGCTGTCTGTAACAATGCCGACCACATACTGGCCACCACCGACTACGGCTACGTCTTTGTCAGCGCCGTCCGGCGGGGCAACCTGCTGGCAACCCAGTTTCACCCGGAAAAAAGCGGCCCGACCGGGTTGCGGATTCTGGAAAACTTCATCCGCAACGCTCCTGCCGCCCTGCCGTCAAACTGTCCATCGCCCACCTGCCTGGCCAGGCGGATCATCGCCTGCCTCGACGTGCGGGCCAACGACCGGGGCGACCTGGTGGTGACCAAGGGCGACCAGTACGACGTGCGCGAAAAGGGCCAGGTGCGCAACCTGGGCAAACCGGTGGAGCTTGCCGCCCGCTATTACGAGGAAGGAGCCGACGAGATCACCTTCCTGAACATCACCGGCTTCAGGGATTTTCCCCTGAAAGACATGCCCATGCTGGAAGTTTTGCGCCGGACATCGGAAAAAGTTTTCGTGCCGCTTACCATCGGCGGCGGCATCCGGAATTACACGGATTCTTCCGGCCGCAGCTGGTCGGCCCTGGAAGTGGCCGACGCCTACTTCCGCTCCGGGGCCGACAAGATCTCCATCGGATCGGAAGCCGTCCTGGTGGCCGAAAGTCACCTGGCCGGAACCCACCGGCCCGGCACAAGCGCCATCGAGCAGATCGCCCGGGTTTACGGCAACCAGGCGGTGGTTATCTCCATCGATCCCCGCCGGGTTTACGTGGACGGCCCGGAGGCCTGCAGCCACCGGGTAATCGAGACCAGCCTGCCCGACTCTGCCGGCCGGCGCCATTGCTGGTACCAGTGCACCATAAAAGGCGGCCGCGAGGGCCGGCCCATCGATGCCGTAACCCTGGCAAAGGTTTGTCAGGAGCTGGGGGCCGGCGAAATCCTGCTGAACTGCATCGACCGCGACGGCACCAACCAGGGCTTCGACCTGGAGCTTGTCAATGCCGTCAAGGAAGCGGTTTCTATTCCGGTGATCGCCTCCAGCGGGGCCGGCTGCGCCGAACATTTCTATCAGGTATTCAGCCTGACCGCCGCCGAAGCGGCCCTGGCCGCCGGCATCTTTCACCGCGGCGAGGTTCCCATCGGCCGGGTGAAGCAGTATCTGGCCGGCAAAGTCGAAATACGGATTTGACCAAGGGAGAAAGCGATGCCTCTGTACGATTTCCAGTGCCCTGAATGCGGCTGCAGCTTCGAACTCCTGATCAAATTATCCGATCCGGCCCCGAAATGCCCGCAGTGCGGCGTCCGGGCCGAAAAACTGATATCGGCTCCGGCCGTTCGGATCTCCGGCGACCAGGCCACTGCCAGGATAGAAAAAAGGGTCAAAAGCTACCTGCGGGACGGCAAGTTCGCCGAAGCCACCCGTTTTGCCGACAAGGCGGCCTCCATGGTCAAATCGGACAAGGTCAAGCGGATAGCCGACAAGCTGCACCAGAAAACCGGCCTGTCCTGACAGGGAATCCCGGAAAGCCGAATCGGATCTCAGGCTGCTTTTACGGTTTCAGTCGTCAAAAGCGAATGTGTTTTGACCATTTGAGGCTTGAATTTTAACAAACAATGCCGATATTCAGGCATGTACGGTATTGACAAATCCGGTTCCAGATTTTACTGACGGCCCGTTATGACTTGACGATGAAACAAGACCACTCGTCGCGGAAGGCACTTTCTGCCGACCGCGCTTTCCCCCCTACCGACCCCAAGTCGGT
>JAMOUQ010000042.1 GCA_027068085.1 Desulfobacteraceae bacterium
TTTCCGGTATGCCCTTTTGGCAAATAGCCCCACCGCTGAAACAATTGTAACACGAGGCACCTGCGGTCCATGGCGCCGAGGCCCTGCATTGCCTCTCGGTCATGTTAAGCGAGCTTGAAAAACAGCGAAGAAACGTTACCCTTTTCCTTGGGCTCATGCGCATTTACCATGTTCTCGGATGCCCGGTAAGCTATAATTCGCTTACCCGGAGCACAGGACTTCGTTCTAACGCGACGATCCAGGACTACCTGGATATATTCAGCGGGACCTCTCTGGGCTTCATGATCCCCTATAAAAACCGGTAACGATTGCGTACCACAACGGATTCCGGCCATGATGTTCTTCAACACCAGGTTATCATCAAGCCGGCATTGCTGAGGCATCTTTTTATGCTCTCTGCATCGCATCCTGCCCGGATCCTTTCCTACAACAAGATGCTGGGCCCAGCTCCTTTTTGCAAAGCGCGTTGCCATAAAGGGCGGAAAGTGGTATTTAGGCATAAATTGTAATGTGTTAGGTTTTGGGATATGAGGAGGGGTGGGGGATGGTTGTGTGCAAATTTAACTTTTTACTTTATATTTGCACAATTCTTTGATACCCTTCAAACATGATTGAACGCGAAATATCCAGAGAATTGATACAATGCTGCGCGGAATACCCCGTGGTGACGGTTTTGGGACCGCGCCAGTCGGGCAAGACCACCCTCGTGCAGATGACCTTCCCTGACAAGCCTTACTTTTCCCTTGAGGACCCCGATATTCGCATGGCAGCAGATGCCGATCCCAGAGGCTTCCTGGATCAGGCCAAGGAAGGTGCGGTACTGGACGAGGTGCAGCGGCTGCCAGTCTTGCTGTCCTATATTCAGGGCATGGTGGACAGAAAGAAGAGGCCGGGGATGTTTGTCCTCACAGGGAGCCATCAGCCACGGTTGCATGAGGCCATTGCCCAGTCCCTGGCAGGACGGAGCGCCATGCTGACCTTATGGCCTTTTTCTTTCTCAGAGCTCAAACAATATAAACAGGGCTGGAAAGCCTTTGAGCTTATCCATAGGGGCTGTTTCCCCCGCCTTCACGAAGAGGGGCTTGAGTCCAGCAGGTTCTACAACAGTTACCTTCAGACTTATGTTGAGCGGGATGTGCGGGCGCTCATTAATCTGCGTGACCTTGGCCGGTTTCAGGTATTTCTCAGGCTGCTGGCGGGGCGTGTGGGGCAGGTGGTCAACCTCACCTCCCTGTCAAATGACGTGGGTGTTTCGGTCACCACCATCAAGAATTGGCTCAGTGTCCTTGAAGCCTCTTATGTCATCTTCCAATTGCCACCCTTTTATCAAAATATCCGCAAAAGGGTCATCAAGTCTCCCAAGATATATTTCACAGATGTGGGTCTTGCAGCCTTCCTGCTGGGCATTCACAATGAAGACCAAGCCTCCCGTGACCCCTTGCGGGGCAACCTGTATGAAAATCTGGTGATCGCAGATGTCATGAAGGGCGGCTTTAACAGGGGTATCAGGCCTGAGGCCTATTTTTACCGCGACTCGCACGGCAACGAGGTGGACCTGGTGATCAAGGAAAGGGGCAATCTCATACCTGTTGAGATTAAGTCGGCATCCACCTTTTCAGAAAATTTCCTCAAAGGCCTGGAGCGGTTCAGGGAACTGGGACTTGATCGTGTGTGTTCAGGCTTTGTCCTTTATAATGGGGAGCAGGAGTTCAGGGTCCACAATGTTCGCATCCTCAATCCCCTCCATGTGGAAGACCTGTGGGAGACATTGGTTTCTCCCTGATTAGGGCGATCAGGAGCTGAAAACTCCCACCTGAAATCCCCCAAACCCCACTCAGATCATCCTCCCTGTATTCCATGGCAATCTTTTCTGCCCTTCTAAGCAGCACCCTCTGTGCCAATGAAAGTGAGACACCGACCTCTTGCAAAATTAGTGTAGGGCGGGTAGGAGTTCTCACATGAAAACCATACAATTTGATTCCTAGTCGATGAAGCAGAGTCAAGCAACACCATCACAGTCTGGAACAGAGGGAGCCCGTAGGGCGACTGGCGTTCCAAACTGTGATGGCGGTTCCCGGTCAGCTTTTTCACCGCCTGACCCGGAAGTGCCGGAAAAAAAGGCCAGAAGACGCTTTAGCGCCGCATACAAACTGCGCATTCTCCGGCAATACGAAGCATGTCGTCAACCAGGCGAAATCGGTGCCCTGCCAAGACGGGAAGGTCTCTATCACTCCAATATCAGCACTTGGCGGCGGCAGCGTGACCAGGGAGCCCTGCAGGGCCTTAGTCCCAAAAAGCGGGGTAGAAAGGCCAAAAAGCCTAATCCAATGGCCCTGAAAGTCGCCCGGCTGGAACGGGAGAACAGGCAACTGACTCAAAAGCTCAAGCAGGCTGAAACAATCATCGAGGCTCAAAAAAAATCTCGGAGATCCTGGGCATACCGCAGGAAAACAACGGAGAGAGCAAATGATGGCCGCAGTTGTCTCGCTGGGGGGCACGGTTGGCAAAAAAGCGGCCTGCGAAGCGTTGGCGGTTGCCAGGGCAACTTTTTACAGGCATGCGAACAGGAAAAGCTCCCGTGGGAACGAAAAGTGCCGCCCCGCCCCACCGCTGGCTCTTTCTCAGCAGGAACGTCAGGCTGTGCTTGATGTTGCCCATGAAAAACGGTTTTGGGATGCCTCGCCTTACCAGATTTACGCGACCCTGCTGGATGAAGGACGCTATATTGCCTCTATCCGTACGTTTTACCGAGTGTTGGCAGCCAACCAGGAAGTTTGTGAACGAAGAAAGCAGGTGGTTCGTCCACGGTATCAAAAAAAGGTTGAAAAAACAAGTAACTATCCGTATTGGGGTTGACATTATCGAATATTTTAAACAGATGTCTGAAGATACCGGAATTCCTTACCAGAATTTAATCAATCTTTATTTAAGAGACTGTGTCCAATCAGGTCGGAAAATTGCGATTAAGTGGACAGCCTGATTTTAAGTGCTACAGTTTTTGAGAAATTTCTTCTCAAAATCCCCTACCCATAAAAAGGGGTACGCACCAGGGTTGTAACTCCCTGAAACAACTGGTGCGTACGTTGAACTTTAACGTTCCCAGCGCCCTTAACCCACAGAAGGCTGCCGGTCTCATCCCCTATGCTTTGGGCGCCATCGGTTCCCCTCCCATCATCCCCCGCCTTTTTCTTTCTTGGCGCGCCCGGCAGGATTCGAACCTGCGGCCTACGGATTCGAAGTCCGGCGCTCTATCCGGCTGAGCTACGGGCGCAGATGGAAAAAGACCATTGCAACTCAAGCCGGCTGCAATGGTCTGAATTCAGAATATGGGGTGAGTGATGGGACTTGAACCCACGACCACTTGGGCCACAACCAAGTGCTCTACCAACTGAGCTACACCCACCGTATGAAAAGCCTTTAACTACCAATACACAACGACGATTGCAAGTAAATTTTGACGACTTGGCAAAGAGCCCCGCGGCTGTCCTTGCGCATCACGGCGTGACGGCGGAAGCCGGTCCTGGTTGCGAGACCGGGCCCTGCTCATTGCGGGGCCCTCGACACTTCAATCTATTGATTATTTCAGCCTTCTGTTATAGATTCTGGCTCTGTTCGAAGGCCATTTTCCGGATCATGCAACCTTTTTCGTTTTTTTATGGGATAATCCAGGTGACAGACTTCCACATTTTTGTTATCCGCGCCGTTCTGGCGGTGGTTTTTGCAGTCGTTTTGACGCGTGTCTTTCATCCTGACTTTCAGCCGGTATATGTCGCCGGCCTGGCGGTCATTCTTGTGGGACTGGCCTATCTGGCCGAATTCTTGCGGCAGCGAAAAAAATAACCGAGGTAAAAGGCAATTGAAACCGATCATTCTAGGCACGGCAGGACATATCGACCACGGCAAGACCAGTCTGATAAAGGCCCTCACAGGCGTAAACACCGACCGCCTCAAAGAAGAACAGTTGCGGGGGATAACGATCGAACTCGGCTTTGCCGATCTGACCCTGCCCAGCGGCCAGCGCCTTGGCATAGTGGACGTGCCCGGGCATGAAAAATTCGTCAAAAACATGGTGGCCGGCGCCACCGGCATCGACATGGTGGCCATGATCATCGCCGCCGACGAAGGGGTAATGCCCCAAACCCGCGAGCACATGGAAATTTGTTCCCTTCTGGACATAAAACACGGTCTGGTGGTTTTGACCAAAATCGATCTGGTCGATGAAGAATGGCTGGAGCTGGTCAAGGACGACATCGAACAATTCGTACGGGGCAGCTTTCTCGAAGGGGCGCCCGTAATCCCGGTCTCGGCCGTTACCGGTGAAGGCCTGGACAGGTTCAAAGAAGCGCTTGACAGCCTCTGCACCCAGGTGCCGGAGCGCAGTTCAGCGGGACTTTTCCGCCTGCCGGTCGACCGGGTATTTACCATGCGGGGATTCGGCACCGTCATAACCGGAACCCTTTCTTCCGGCAAGATCAAGCTGGGGGAGACGGTCCGGATTTATCCCGCAAGCACAACCTCCAAAGTCAGGGGCCTGCAGGTCCACGGCCAGAGCGTCGAAGAATCTGCCGCCGGCATGCGGACAGCCATCAACCTCCAGGGAATCGATAAATCCGAGGTGAGCCGGGGGCAGGTGGTGGCCCTGCCCGACACCCTGATACCGACTTACATGGCCGACGTGGAGCTGCTTTTCCTGGCCTCCAATGCCAAAGCCATCAAAAACAGAACCCGGATAAGATTCCACAGCGGAACCGGCGAAGTACTGGGAAACCTGATCCTTCTGGATACAGAAGAGCTGGCTCCCGGAGACCGGGCGTTGGCCCAGATCAGGCTTGAAAAACCGGTCGTTCTGGTAAGAGACGACAGGTTCGTCATCCGCAGCTATTCGCCTGTAAGGACCATAGGCGGGGGACGCGTCCTCAACCCTGTGGCATTGAAACACAAACGCTTCAGGGCCGAGGTCATCGACCAGCTCCGCCGCCTGGCGGGCGACACCGAAACCGACCTTGTGGCCGTTCATATCGAGTCGTCAGGATGGGCCGGTTGCAGCCTGACTCAGTTAAGGGTGATGACCAACCAATCCCCCAAAGCCCTCGAACAATCGCTTGCAGGCCTGCTGAGCAAAAAGACCATCCTGGTGCTCGACAGGGAATCGCGCAGGTACGTCCATTCGGCAAACGTCAACCGGCTCGAGGCCCTGATCAGAGACCACCTGTCTGAATATCACCGCAATCACAGGCTGCGTTCGGGCATGCCCAAAGAGGAGCTCAAATCCAAACTGCCCGATGCCATCGGCCAGCGCCTGTTTACCCTTGTATTGAACAAGATGATAAAGGCCGGCACCTTGGTTCAGGAAGACGAACTGGTCCGCCTTGGCACGCACAAGGTCACCCTGGCGGCGGATCAGAAAAAGCTGCGGGCCGCCATGGTCGAACTTTACCTGGAAAGCGGCCTGATGCCTCCGTATTTCAAAGAAGTCTGCAACAAACTGCAGCTTGACCGGCAACAGGCCCGCCAGGTGCTGGAATTGCTGTTGTCAGAAGGGGTACTGGTCAAAGTCAAGAACGATCTTTATTTCCACCGCCAACCCCTGGAGAAGCTCAAACAAAACCTGGTGAAATTCCTGACAGAACACAAGGAGATCGACACCGGCCGGTTCAAGGATATGACTGGAGCTTCACGCAAATTTGTGATACCTTTATTGGAATATTTCGATTCATGCCAGCTGACCATAAGAGTCGGCGACAGTCGAAGGCTGCGCAAAAAAGCCGGACAGTGATTCAACCAAATCCGATCATTCAACAGGAGAAGGTATGAACGAAAAAAATTCGGCTGACAACGGAAGCGAACCCGAAAAGGGATTCAAATTTTTCGCCTTCAAACGTCTGGCCGTCGGGCTCTTGCTGCTGATCGCCATCCTGTGGGCCCTGGGTGTCCTGCTGGGGTATTTTGAAAATCCGTCCCCTATTGTTGCCAGACACGACTCCAGCCGGTCAGGGCGTCTGTCCCATGCCGGCAATGCCCCTGTTGACGGCAAAAAATCAGGCCCGCCGGCCATGGCTGCCGAAAACAACGCTCATGTCGGCCACAAAGCCGAGCCTGCCGGAGCCACAAAAGAAAAGGTCGAATCTTCCCCTGCCGCCCTCTGGCAGAAGGACCGGTCCTCTGGGCAGCAGCAATCCGCGGCCAAACACCAAGAGCCGCTCAGTCAAAGCACCTCCTCCGGCCATCCCGCCCCGGTCGAAGACAAAACGACAAAAACAAAGAGCCACAGCCCTGACAAGACGACAGAGGATGGAGCGCAAAATCAAAGCCATCCGAAGCCCGTCGCCCACCCTGAAGGCAAATCCGCCGTCAAGGCCAAGCCGGCGGGAGTAACCTTCGTGGAGGCGGTCATCAGCCCCCTGCATTATGAACTGATGGAACGCTTCTGGGGCTGGCGGCCGAACGACATCCTGAATTTCACGGACAACGTCAACAATTTTCAGCTGGGAGTGCTGGAAGTGACCAGGCGGACGGCGGTTGCCCTGTCGGAAAGGATTTCGCGCACCGGAACCACCGATACTCTGGATCCCAACCTGCAAAATGCCGTCAACTGGTTCATGATCAAGGCCGACCGGTACTGGTTCCCGTCGGCCGAATCCAAGTACAAGGAAGGACTCAAGGAACTTGCCAAATACAGGGACAAGCTGATGGAAGGCAGGGCTTCTTTCCATACCCGCTCGGACAATCTGATTCCCCTGCTTGCTTCTTTCGAGGACCTGCTGGGAAGTTGCGACGAAAACCTGGTAAAAGCCTTTGAAGAAGACGGATCGCCGGTAAGCTTCTTCAGGGCCGACGACTATGTCTACTACACCAGGGGGGTTGCCAGCGCCATGCTGTCCATCCTGGAGGCCGTCCACCACGAGTTCATCTCGATCCTCGAGACCCGTCACGGCACCGAACTGCTACACCATGCCATCGAATCCTGCCGGCGGGCGGTGGAGATAGATCCCATCATGGTGATCAACTCCGACCTTGACGGAATATTTGCCAACCATCGCGCCAACATGGCCGCGCCGATAAGCCATGCAAGGTTCTACCTGGGCCAACTGATCAAAACCCTGTCGACCTGATCGGCGGCCGAAAAGGCGGCCCAGCCATGACCTCAATAAATGAGGTCCGCAACGTGCCGGCAGATACCATCGAGCCGGAGCATCCCTTTCAGGTTCAGCCTCAGGTACCTGCCGTCTTGCCCGGCCAGGTCTTGGCGGGTAATGACGTCCAAAGCGCGGGAAAACGCGGGAAACAAATCCGGGAAATCATGCTTGAGGCCAATCAGATCCAGGCCGGAGCAGGTCCGCAGTCCCAGATAGACCCTTTCCAGGAATCGCTGCTCTGTCGTCAGCACTTCCCTGCCCTGCCCCGGCAGGCGTCCCCGGGAGACGGTGGCCAGATATTTCTCCAGAGACCCGTGGTTCCAGGATCTCTTTCTGCCGCCGTCAAAACTGTGGGCCGACGGCCCCAACCCCAGGTAAGGATGAAAGGACCAGTACTTGGAATTGTGGCGTGATCTGAAATCACGGCAAGAGCCGGACGCCGGACGGGCGAAGTTGGAAATTTCGTACTGCCGCCAGCCGGCGTTCTCCAGGAAAACCACAGTCTGCAAAAAAAGCCCGGCGACCTGGCCGTCGTCCAGGCACACGGTCCGTCCCTGCCTTTCCAGGGCGGCAAACTCGGTGTCACCTTCAACGGTCAGCATGTAACAGGAGACATGCTCCGGGCAGGCTGAAACGGCCTTGGCCAGATCAGCTTCCCACATTCCCGACGTCTGTCCTGCCATGCCGTAGATCAAATCGATGCCCAGGTTGTCGAAACCGGCCCTGCGGGCCATATCGATCGCTTCCATGGCCGCCCCTCCGGTATGGATCCGTCCCAGAAAGTCAAGCACGCCGTCGTCGAAGGACTGCACACCGAGGTTGAGCCGGTTGACCCCGGCAAGGCGATACCCCTTCAGGCTGTTCAGGTCGACGGTCCCGGGATTGGCTTCCAGGGTTATCTCGGTATCCGGCGCCAGATTGACAAACCCGGAGAGGACGTCAAGGAGCAGGGCAACCCGGGAAGGCGACAGCAGCGACGGTGTTCCGCCTCCGAAGTAAATACTATCCACATCGGGCGAATCGACGACAGCCATGGCGATCTCTTTTGTGCAGGCTTCGACAAAGCCATCGATAAGGTCTGTCTTTTCAGTAGAGAAAAAATCGCAATAGCGGCAACGCCTGAGGCAGAAAGGCACATGGATGTATATTCCCGTCGGCAAACAAGTACCGGTGTTACGTTCATCAACCGGCGGGTTATGGTTCGCCTTGACCAAAACCACCCCTCCGTCATCCGGTGCCCGGCTGTTTTTTCAGTTCCCGCTTTACGGCGGCAGCAAGCTCGCGGATGACATAGGGCTTTTTGACATAACTGCCGGCGCCCAGAGCCTGGGCCTGCCTGACTCTCATGGATTCGGAATAACCGCTTGCGATTATCGCCTTTTGAGCGGGCCTGATTTTCTTTATCTTTCTGTAAGTCTCCAGCCCGTCCATCCCGGGCTCCATGAGCATGTCCAGCATGACGAGATCGGGCTTATGCTTTCGGACGTATTGAACCGCCGCCTCGCCACTTGTGACGGCAGACACTTCATATCCGAGCCTGCTCAGAATGCTTTTGGCTATATCGATCTGTTCGGAAGAATCATCAACCACCAAAACGGTCTGCCCGTCTCCCATCAACTCTTGCATGTCACCGAACTTGTCCTCACAGGAGCGTCTTTCCCTGGTGACAGGGAAGTAGAGAGTAAATATCGTGCCGATCCCCAACTGGCTGGAAACATCTATGGCTCCCCGGTGATCCTTGACTGTAGCCCACACGACCGCCATGCCGAGGCCGCTGCCGCTGCGGCCCATCTGCTTCTTGGTAAAAAAAGGCTCGAAAATGCGGTTTACATCCTCGGGCGAAATACCGACTCCATTGTCGGCCACCTTCATGACCACATAGTCCCCCGCCTTGAGATCGGAAGCCGACGGCGGCTCGGACAGATGCTGATTGGCAGTGCTGATCCTGATCGTTCCGCCGTCGGGCATGGCCTCGATGGCATTTGTCACCAGATTCATGATGGTCTTTATCAGGTGTGCCGAAGAGCCCTTTATGTCCAGCAAAGAGCCGTCCAGCCTTGTTTCCACACGCACTTCCGGGTGGCGCTCGGAAAGATCCCTGAACTCCGGGCTATGCAGGTATTCGGTGATGAGGTTGTTGAGGTTGACAACCTCGGTGGCTGATACTCCCCGGCGGGCAAGAGTGAGCAGATCCTGTACTATGGCGGCGGCCCTTTTGCCGGAATCCCTGATCTTTTCGAGCGGTCTCATCAAGCGGCTGCCTTCGGCAAGCTCCATCATGAGCAATTCAGGATAACTGACTATACCTGAAAGAATATTGTTGAGGTCATGGGCCACTCCTCCCGCAAGCGTCCCGATTGCCTCCATCTTCTGGGCATGACGCAGTTTTTCTTCCAGCTTCTTGCGCTCGGTTATATCGACCATGATGCAGCGGCCTTCGACGATTTCACCCCGGCCGTCCCTGAAGGGAACCAAAGACAGGGAAACCCATACCGGGCTGCCGTCCATTGCGACCAGTTCCACTTCTTCATTGCTGACAGCGCCTCCCTTCTGCAAAATGTGGGCGACACGCCTTACCTGAGCAAGGCTTGCCACTTTATCGGCCGCAAAGCGTGTCCAGCGCCATCCGAGCATTTCTTTGCGCTTGTATCCGAGCAGTCTTTCGGCGGCCGGGTTGCAGTTGAGTATCTCTCCGCTGTGGGCGTCGATGGAGAAATAGGCGTGGGGAGCATTCTCATACAGACTGCGGAATTTTGCCTCACTGTCGCGCAGCCTCTTGAAGGCCATGGCGCTGAAGATGCTTACCGCTGTCTGGGCCGCCACTCCTATGAGCAGGTTGACATCGCTCTTTCTCAAAGGACGTTTACTCCCTATGTTGTCGACGGCCAGGATGCCCAGGGAATGTCTTTCGTACACTATGGGAATGCAGATGAGCGATTTTGAACCCACCTGGGAAGCCACCCGCCTGCTTTTGGCAGACAGGGAGTCCTTGATCGCGCCCAGATCGCCGATAAGAATGGGACGTTGCTCCTTGAAGGCCTTGACGAAAACTCCCCTGGCCGCCGGGTCGTCCAGCCGGAAGCGGGTCTTTTGGAGCAGCCCCTGCATGGACCGGTCCAGACCGAAACCGGCCGCGAAAACCAGCCGCCGGGACTCGCGGTCGGACAACATGATCATGCCACGGTCGAAATCCAGATAATTGGCGACATGATCCATGACAATCCTGGTCAGGCGCCCGATGTCCATTATGGAAGAAGTATCCTGACCGATCTTCTGAATCAACATACCGGCCCGGTAGCGGTAGGCGATCTCGTTGATATGATCCTCGGCCGCATCGCCCTGCCGCCGAACGGTCTTCACCAGCATTTTCTTTTCCAGCACCAGGCTGCGCAGGTACACGGCCATGGCCACCAATATTCCGGCCATACTGACGCCGGCGGCCTTTGCCGGCGGCCACAGCCACCAGCCGGCTGCCGAGGCCGATACGGTCAGGGTCGCTGTCAGCAGGGCTGCTTTTTTCCATCGACGGTGCAACGGTATCTTCCAATCCACCAGATAAACACAGCGGTCATCGCCACGATGGATACATTCGGGATGTTCAACGCTGGCGAACCGATCGGCAAAAAGGCGAACGACGGCTTCAAAGATGCCAATACGGTTTTCACATTGATAGGGCTTTTCGCACACTCCCGGCTTGGGCACGATGGTTATCCGGACCTTGCTGCCGCCGATCCTGCGTGTGCTGATCACTGCCGCCCTGCTCATCACCGGATAGAGTTTTGCAAGCAGGCTGTAGACGGCCGCCGGGTTGAGCAGGCCCAGCGAGAGCTGTTTGACCGGCCCCATGGCTTCAGCCGAAACGGCGTAACGTCCGGCTTCGCGGGCAATGCTTTCATCCCCGGTGGCCTGAAGACATTCATCATAGAACCTGTCTATCTGTGACTGATTGAACCAATGTCCCGGATCTTCGAGTTCGTACTTGGTAATCCCGCTTCTGAGTAAAATTACTTCCGGATCGAGCCGGGGATACCTGGCGGCAAGGTACTCTACAAATAGTTTGACGATACGGCTGTTATAAAGAGGCGTGTGTTTATCCAGGTGTTCCGGCGGCAAATCGGCGGAACCGGGCCTTGATCTGTGCATGCGCCGAGCCCATCTTAGGATGTCAAGAAGCTGTCAAAACAAATGGCCTTGTGAAAAACAGACTGTGAGATCAGTGAACCGGAAACCGCCCTGACTGTCAAGGGAAAACACCTTTCCGGCAAACCGGTATTGCCTGAACCGGTCCGTCCTGCGCTGTTTTCTTTCACTGTCCGGCCAGCTCGAAACCAAGTTCCAGGGCCTTGCGGTTCATGGCCAGAAAATCAGGCGGAATGCGTTTTTCAAGAACCTTGAGCACTGAATCAATTTTTACGATTCCGGTAAGCCCGATAACCGTTCCCAGCATGCAGATATTGAAAACTATCGGTTTGCCGATATGCTCCATGACTGTCTTGTACATGGGGAGTTCTTTCTGAACCGCGTCCACCTTGCGCTGAGTGGTCACGAAATGCGGGTCTGTCAGGAGCAATCCCCCCGGTCTGATGATGGAAAAAAATTTATTGTAAGCTTCCTGGGTCAGACAAACCAGCACGTTTGGCTGAATAACCTTGGGATAATTTATGGGCCCTTTGGAAATGATGACATCCGACCTGGTGGCCCCGCCGCGGGCGGCAGCTCCGTAAGACTGGGTCTGAACCGCTGTCAAGTTTTCAAACAAAACAGCAGCCTCTGCCAAAACGATAGCGGCAGTTATCACACCCTGGCCGCCTGCACCGGAGAAAACGAATCTTGTCCTTTCCATCACTCAACCCTTTTTACGTTGTCCAACCAACGGTAGTAAACTACCATCCGAGAAAGAGGATGCGGCTGACGGCACCAGGCGGCCTTACCCGGTAACTGCCCCCGCAAACGCTTCCGCCCTTGCTTGGATAGCCGGAAGCCCAGCGGCCCGGGTCAGCTTCCGGAAGCCATGGCCCGCTGGATAATCTTTTCGTATTCACTGCAATACTCGGGCTGCTCCTTTTCCACGAATACGCCGCGCTCGATAAGCTCGGGATTCTTTTGCTTGGCTTTCGAGCCTATGGGAGTGGTCGCCTTCTGCATATACTTCATCATTTCCACCGCCCCGCCCAGCTTGTTCTTGCGGCCGAAATAGGTCGGACATTGGGTCATCACTTCCAGCACCGAGAAACCTTCGTGCAAAATGGCCCGCCGTATCAGATCGGTCAATTGCTGGACGTGGTAAGTCGTGGTGCGGGCAACGAAAGTTGCCCCGGCGGCAGTGGCCAGCTGTACCGTATCGAAACTCTGATCGATATTCTTATAGGGAGCGGTGGTGGCGAGCGTCCCGTAACCGGAAAGGGGAGAATATTGTCCTCCCGTCATGCCGTAGATCCGGTTGTTCATAACGATGGCGGTTATATCTATGTTGCGGCGGGCGGCATGGATGAAATGATTACCGCCGATGGCCAGGGCGTCTCCGTCCCCCATGGGCACTATCACGTTCAGCTCCGGCTTGCTCATCTTGACACCGGTGGCAAATGCCAGCGCACGCCCGTGAATGGTGTGGAGGGTATGGAAATCGACATACCCGGAAATCCTGGAAGAACACCCGATCCCTGAAACCATGACGATTTCGTTCTTGCTCATGCCAAGCTTTTCCACGGCCCGGATCAAACTGTTGAGGACTATGCCGTGACCGCAGCCGGCGCACCATATATGAGGGAAAAATCTTTCGCGAAGATAATCTTTGACAGCCATGAGCTTTTACCTTGTCTGATTTGATTAAACCGGTCCGAAGACCGGCCGCCCCCCGATCCGCTCTTACACGCCCTTCCCGGCCACCAGCCTGAGAATGTTGCGGATATCGGTAGGGGTAATAAAAACTCCGTCGATTCTGTTGGCCAGGAAAACGCGTTCGGGGCAATCGACGGCCTGCTTCACCATCTGGCAGATCTGCCCCATGTTCATTTCCACAACCACCACGTATTCGGCCCGGTTGCAAACGTCCTGGATGATATCGGACGGAAACGGCCATAGAGTCTGAAGCTCCAGCAATCCTATCTTCTGTCCCCTTCCCCGCAAGTGCTGAACCACGTGCAAAGCCGACCGGGCGGCAGAGCCGTAGGAGACAAGCACCGTTTTCGCATCATCGAGGTGAAACTTTTTGTAACGCGCAATGAGGTTGGCGTTGTTCTCTATCTTGTCCACCAGATGACGGATGAGCCCATGGACGACCGATGGGTTGTCTGAAGGAAAACCCCACATGTCGTGATAAAGACCGGTTACATTGTAACGGTGCACCCCTCCGAAATCGGACATGGGCAACCGGCCGTCTTCCCGCGGCAGATAAGGATGATAGTCAACTCCTTCTTTCACCGAAGTGCGCAGGCGGTCCACCAGGGGAATCTGGCCCGGCTCCGGAATTTCCAGTTTCTCCCGCATGTGCCCCACCACTTCGTCGAAAAGCAAAACCACCGGCGTGCGGTAGGTTTCGGCCACGTTGAAGGCTTCCACGGTCATGTTGAACACATCCTGATGGTTGGAAGCGGTGAAAGCCACGATGGCGTGATCACCGTGGGTTCCCCACCGGGCCTGCATTACGTCCGCCTGGCTGACATGGGTGGGAATACCGGTCGAAGGCCCCCCCCGCTGGACGTCCACGATGACGCAGGGAATCTCGGCCATGACCGCGTAACCCAAGGCCTCCTGCATCAGCGAAAAACCGGGGCCGCTGGTGGCCGTCATCACCTTGTGGCCGGTAAGCGAGGCACCGATTATAGCGCAAAGGGAAGCGATTTCATCCTCCATCTGAATAAACCTGCCCCCCTTGCGGGGAAGCCTGGAAGACAGATGCTCGGCGATCTCCGTGGACGGCGTTATGGGGTAGCCGGCAAAAAATTCCAGCCCGGCGTACAATGCCCCTTCCACACAAGCCTCATTGCCCTGAACGAATTTTATTTTCGATTCCATGTTCATCCTCGACGATTATCTCGATGGCCAGGTCCGGACAGCGTAATTCGCAAAGCCTGCAGGCAATGCAGTCTTCCGGCCGCACGGCCACGGCTTTGTCCTTTTCATCCAATTCAAGGACATTTTTAGGACAAAACGCGACACAAATACCGCACCCTTTGCACCACTCGCGGTTGATACGGTGTTCTTTCAGCTTAGGTTTGGCCATGGAAAATCCTCATCGCTTGGTTCAACAGCCACACTGGGCTGGAATCACGTTCACCTCTCCAGCCCGACCCCGCCTGAACGCAAAGGCTGCCTCATAGAAGGTTTCATTTATTAAGTCAAGCAAATACGATAAGAATCATAATTTCCCCCTGCATCCAAAATCCCCGTCTCTGAACAGGTTGCTTTTGAGATCCAAAAATCAGATCGGGCGCGGCAATTTACAGCGGCAGGAAGCTTGACGGAACTCCGGGTTGAAGACAAACGCGCGCATCGACTAAAGACCCCTTTAAAGGGGGACAGTTTACTCATAGCGGGCTTTGGCCTAAATGTAAACCCTGGTGGCGCGCTTTACATTTTGACACATGGGGCGGTTTTCCATTATTGTTCTGGAGAAAGTTTTTCAGGCAACCTCCAACAGGATCGGGTGTAACTTGCGAACTCTGAGAATATCGATAACCGCCACGGCCCTGATCATCCTGGCGGCCGCCGGTTGGTTCTTCATGGATCTGCACAGCTGGTCCCGGCGGCCTGCGCCCGCCCACGGCAACGAGAGCGAAATATTGTTTACGGTTCATCCCGGAGAGGGTCCCGACACCCTGGCCCGCCGCCTGGCCGGCCGGGGGCTGCTGACAAGCGCCTGGCGCTTCAAGCTGCTGGCCCGCCTGAAAGGAGCCGACAGATCCATAAAGGCCGGTGAATACAAACTGAGCGCCTGTCTGACCCCGTCCGAACTGCTCGATGTGTTTACAAAAGGCCGGGTCAACCTCCACCGTCTTACAATTCCGGAAGGTTACAACATCAAACAGATCTCCGTCAGGCTGGAAAAAGGCGGCTTCATGGCGGCCGATGTTTTCCTGAAAGAGGCTTTGAACAGTGATTTTGCCCGCCAGATGGGCATTGCCGGCGACTCCTTCGAAGGCTATCTTTTCCCCGACACTTACCACCTGCCGGCCGGCATTACTTCCCGCCGGCTGATAACCCTGATGGTGGAGCGGTTCTGGCAGCAGTTCAAACCCGGCTGGCGCCAAAGGGCCGCCGAACTGGGCATGACAGTCCATCAGGTGGTCACCCTGGCTTCCATCATCGAAAAAGAAACCGGTGACGCCGCAGAAAGACCGCTCATATCCTCGGTGTTTCACAACCGCCTCAAAAAAGGTATGCGTTTGGAAAGCGACCCGACCGTCATCTATGGCCTGAAAGACTTCGACGGCAACCTGACCCGCAAAGACCTGCGCGCCTACTCGCCTTACAACACCTACCGCATCAAGGGGCTGCCGCCAGGCCCCATCGCCAATCCGGGCCTCGATTCAATCCGGGCCGCCCTTTACCCGGCCAAGACCGACTATCTGTACTTTGTGGCCAAAAAAGACGGCACTCATTATTTTTCCACCAACATCAGGGAACACAACCGGGCTGTGCGCAAGTACCAGCTGGGTCGCCGCACCGGCAGGAAAAGCTCATAGCCCCGGAGAACACAGCCATGGCCATTGGGACCAAGACCGACGACCTCCGGCTGGGACAGCGCCTGGTAATAGGCTTTGAGGGCCGGAGCCTGACCCCCGAACTGAAGGAAATCATTGCCGGCCTGAAGGTGGCCGGGGTGATCCTGTTTTCTCCCAACCTGGAATCTCCGGCCCAGATAGCCGAGCTTTGCCGCAGCATCCAGGAATATGCCGCCGGCCTGGGACTGCCGCCCATGCTGGTGGCCATCGACCAGGAAGGCGGGGTGGTGCGCCGGCTGGAGCCGCCTTTTACCCAGTTCGCGGGCAACCCCTCCATGACCTGCGAGAACGACGCGGTCGACTTTGCCCGGGTAACTGCCGGGGAACTGAGGTCGGTGGGGATCAACATGAACATGGCGCCGGTATTGGATGTCGTTCCGCCGGGGCTGGACGGAGTGATGCGGCAGCGGGTCTTCAGGGGCGATCCGGCGCAAGTTGCCCGCATGGGAGCCATGGTCATCGAGCACATGCAAAAAGAAGGAATAATGGCCGTGGCCAAGCACTTTCCAGGTATCGGCCGCACCACCCTCGACTCCCACCTCGACCTGCCGTCTCTCGACACCTCTGTGGATGTGCTGTGGGACTCCGACCTGATCCCCTTTGTCCGGGCCGTCAGGCAGAAAGTGGCCGGTATCATGCTCTCCCACATTATCTACACATCCATAGACGAGGACTGGCCGGCCAGTCTTTCTTTCGAGATCGCCGACCGGCTCCTGCGCCGCAAGATGGGCTACGACGGAGTGATAATCACCGACGACCTGGACATGGGAGCCATCCGCAAACACTTTCCGGTCCCGGTCGCCATGGAACAGATAGCCCGGGCCGGAATAGACATCGCTCTTGTCTGCCACCAGGGGCCGGCCATCGAAGAGGCCTATCGGGCCCTTGAAAGATCGGTGACGGGCGACCGGCAGATCCGGGACATCCACCTTGAATGCCTGCGGCGCATAATGCTGCTGAAATCCCGGTTCTTGCAATGAATAATTACGGCGGGAGCGATCAGATCCTGCGGGGACGGCGGGAATAAACGTCTGCCGACAGGGCAGTTGCGCCACCCAGTGCGATCCTGTGATGGGCCACTGCGGCCACCATGGCGGCATTGTCCCCGCAAAGTTCCAAAGGAGGGAACCAGGCTTTCAGATTCAGGCTCCGGCAACGCTCCGCAAGGCTTTGGCGCAGTCCCCGATTGGCAGCCACCCCTCCCACGACCGCCAGGCGGGTGCAGCCATGGAGACGGGCCGCATTGACGATCTTATGCACCAGAACCTCCAGCACGGCCTGCTGGAATCCGGCCGCCACCTGAGACCGGACCTGCTCGACGGGCCGGCCGCACTTTGCCAGGTAGCGGCCGACCGCAGTCTTGATCCCTGAAAAACTGAAATCGAACTCCTCTTTGTTCAGAAACGGACGGGGAAAAGCCACGGCGTCGCCGCCGGCCTCACATGCCAGGCGATCGATGACCGGCCCGCCCGGGTAGCCCAGGCCGAGCATCTTGGCCACCTTGTCGTAGGCCTCGCCCACGGCGTCGTCCCGGGTCCGGCCCAAAAGACGATATACTCCCCTGGAGGGAAGATGGTAGATTTCCGTATGACCGCCTGAGGCCAAGAGGGCCACCAGGGGATAATCCGGAGGGTCGTCCATCAACTGCACCGATTCCAAATGGCCCTCAAGATGGTCCACGGCCAGGAAGGGAAGGCCCCGGGCAAAGGCAAAAGCCTTGGCAAAACAAAAACCCACCAGGAGGGAGCCGATCAAGCCCGGACCGCAGGTGGCCGCCACGGCCCGAATATCACGGTCCCCGGCACCGGCCTCGGCAAGGGCCTGTCTGACAACCTGCGAAATCACTTCGATATGCTTACGGGAGGCAAGCTCGGGGACCACGCCGCCGTAAGGATGATGAACTTCCACCTGGGAAGCGACGATGGAGGAAATTATCCGCCGGCCGCCTTCAACTACGGCGGCCGCGGTCTCGTCACATGAGGATTCGATCCCTAAAACCAGCATACACCAATACCGGCAGCCGGGCGCCTGCCATCGCCACAAGCTGCCTCAGCGCTTTTTCAGGCCCTTGGCCGGATGATTTTTTTTACTGCCCCGAGACGGCGGCACCGTACCGGTGCCCCTGGCAGCAGGTGCTCAGCACCCGCCTCCGCCGGCGGCAGCTCCTTTTGCCAGCCAGGCCAGAAACCTGGCAAGCAGTCCGGATTTTCTTTCAGCCGAATGTTTCATACCCACCTTGCACGCGGGTCTGCCTGCTGTTTGCGCTCGACTATCTCACCGATGACCCAGGCCTTGTCTCCCATGGCCACCAGGCGCTCGAGAACTTCCTGGGCCGCCGAGTCCGGCACCACGGCCACCAGGCCGATACCGTTGTTGAATACCCGCATCATTTCATCGTCTTCGACCCTGCCGGCCTTTTGCAGAAATTCAAAGACCGGCGGCACTTCCCAGCTGCCCTTTCTCAGTACTATGGAGCAGGCCTGGGGGATGATCCGCAAGGTGTTGTCGACGATCCCGCCGCCGGTGATATGGGCCAGGCCCTGGATGGGGAAATCACGCAGCAGATGCTGGATCGTCTCCGAATATATCCTGGTGGGCCGCAAAAGCTCTTCTCCCAGACTGAGGCCGAGTTCTTCTATATAATCTTCCGGCTTCAGCTTCAGAATCTCGAAGCATATCTTGCGTACCAGGGAATAGCCGTTGGAATGCAGGCCGTTGGAGGCGATCCCGATTATCCGGTGACCCGGCCTTATCTCGGATCCGTCCACGATCTTGCTGTTTTCGACAATACCCACGGCAAATCCGGCCAGATCATACTCCCCGTCACGATAAAAACCCGGCATCTCAGCCGTTTCGCCGCCGATCAGGGCGCATCCGGCCTGCCGGCATCCATCCCCGACACCCTTTATGATCTCGGTCACCGTCTGCCGGTGCAGACGGCCGGTGGCAAGGTAGTCCAGGAAAAAAAGCGGCTTTGCTCCCTGAACGGCAATATCGTTGACACACATGGCCACAAGATCGATTCCAACCGTATCGTGACGGTTGGTCATGAAGGCCAGTTTGAGTTTGGTGCCGACCCCGTCGGTGGAGCTGACCAGAACGGGATTTTTCATGTTGTCCGTGTTGAGCGAAAACAGGCCCCCGAAACCCCCGATCTCCCCCATTACTCCCGAACGCCGGGTCTGCCTGGCAATGTCCTTGATCGATTCCACCAGGCTGTCGGCCTTATCCAGATCAACGCCGGCATCGGCGTATGTAAGCGGTTTGTCCATGCAAACACTCCTTGTTCCGGCTCGCGGTTTTGCAGCTAGACATAAACTGCGGCCTGGTAAAAGTCAAACCTAAGTTGAGCGTTTCAAAAGTACGTCTTGGCCGCCAGGCCCGAAAAGCGCTCATCTCGGGTGAGAGTAAAACTTTTTTGACATTTTCCGAATCCTTTTATACGGTTAGGCAATGTTTATCTGTTTCTATCAAAACCAGTCAGCCACTAGCACGAGGTGAACAAATGACCCGCTTTGCACGCTTGGACCGTCTTCCCCCTTATGTCTTTGCCACTGTCAACGAAATCAAGATGGAAGCCCGCAGGGCGGGTGAGGACATCATCGATCTGGGTATGGGCAACCCTGACATCGGCACTCCCCAACACATTGTCGACAAGCTCACCGAAGCTGCCCAAAAACCCCACAACCACCGCTATTCGGCTTCCATGGGAATCACCAAGCTGCGCATGGCCATCGCCGACTGGTACAAGCGCCGCTTCGATGTGGATATCGACCCGGATAGTGAGGCAATCGTCACAATCGGAGTAAAAGAAGGCATGTCACATCTGGTTCTGGTTACCATCCGGCCCGGAGACGTGGTCTTTACTCCCAATCCGACATACCCCATCCATCCCTATTCGGCCATAATCGCCGGCGGGGATGTCCGCGGCATTCCGGTGGGCCCCGGCGAAAACTTCTTCGACAACCTGCTGCATGCCACGCGCCAGACCTGGCCCCGGCCCAAGATCCTGATACTGAGCTACCCCCACAATCCCACCACAGAAGTGGTGGATCTGGACTTTTTCCAGCAGATAGTCGATTTCGCCCGCGAGCACAAAATCATGCTGATCCACGATTTCGCATACGCCGACCTGGTCTACGACGGTTACCAGGCCCCCAGCCTGATGCAGGCCAAGGGCGCCAAGGAAGTGGCGGTGGAATTTTTTTCCATGTCCAAAAGCTACAGCATGGCCGGCTGGCGGGTAGGTTTCTGCGTCGGAAATCCTGAAATCATATTCGCCCTCAAAAGGATAAAGAGCTACCTCGACTACGGCATCTTCCAGCCCATCCAGATAGCGGCCATAATCGCCCTCAACGGCCCCCAGCAATGCGTGGCCGAGATCAGGGACACATACAAGGGCCGGCGCGACACCCTGATAACCGGGCTGAACCGCATCGGCTGGCCTGTGGAAAGCCCCAAGGGGACCATGTTCGTCTGGGCCAAGATCCCCGACGCCTACCTGTCCATGGGATCGGTGGAGTTTTCCAAGTTTCTCATCCGCAAGGCCAAGGTGGCCGTGGCCCCCGGGCTCGGATTCGGTGAATACGGCGACCAGTATGTCCGTTTCGCCCTTATCGAGAACAACATGCGGATCAACCAGGCGATTCGCGGAATCAGGAAAATTATCTGACCGATACCCCCTGATAAGGCAGTAACGAGCCACCGGGCTGATGATTATCGAAAAAGCCGTCCAGGGCCGCCGCCGGGCCCCTGCGGCGGTCCGGCGCTTTTCTATTGACTTTGGCGGCCCTAATGAAGGAAAAGCCCAGTAACATATTAGACCAGTGTTGAGCGCTTTTAGGGCTTGCCGGTATAAACATTTGAAACGCTCGGCTTAGTTTTTATGGCAAGGAGCTGAAGATGGAACCAATCCACTTGGGTCTGATTGGATGCGGAACCGTTGGAACCGGGGTTGTCCGCATTCTGTATTCAAAACGACAGCTGCTGGCTGACAGAATCGGCATTCCCCTCAATCTCAAATACGTGGCCGATCTGGACACCACCTCCGACAGGGGGGTGACCTTTCCGCCCGGAGTAATGATTAACGACGCCTGGAAAGTCATCCGGGATCCACAGGTGGATGTTGTCATAGAGATGATCGGCGGAGAGGGAATGGCTCTGGAACTGATCGAGGCAGCCATAGAAAAGGGCAAGCATGTGGTCACAGCCAACAAGGCTCTGCTGGCCAGGCACGGCAACCGGCTGCTGGAAATGGCCGTGGCAAATGGAGTCGATCTGGTCTTCGAGGCCAGCGTCGGCGGCTGCATGCCGATCATCAAGACCCTGCGGGAATCGCTGGTCGGCAACCGGGTAAAATCGATGATCGGTATTCTCAACGGGACCTGCAACTATATCCTGTCAAGGATAACCGACGAGGGCATCGAGTTCCAGCAGGCCCTGGCCCAGGCCCAGGCAGCCGGGTACGCGGAGGCAGACCCGGAACTGGACATCGAAGGGCTGGACGCAGCCCACAAACTGGCGATCATCACCGCCCTGGCCTACGGAACCCCCATCGACTTCGACAATATCTACACAGAAGGTATCTCGCGCATAACTGCCCTGGACATCCAGTTCGCGGCCCAGTTCGGCTACCGCATAAAACTCCTGGCCATCAGCAAGGACAATGGGGATACGATCGAAGCCCGGGTCCACCCTACGATGATACCGTTTGACAACATCCTGTCGAACGTCAACGGCACCCTCAACGCCATTACGGTGACAGGGGATGCTGTCGGCGATATCCTCCTGTACGGTCACGGAGCAGGAATGATGCCAACGGCAAGCGCGGTCATCGCCGACATAGTCGATATCGCCCGCAACCTGGCCGCCAGGGCTTCGGGAAGGCTGCCCCTGCTGGCCTGCCAGCCGGACAAGATCCGTCCCAAACCGATAATGCCCATCAGCCGCCTGGTGACCCATTACTACTTCCGTTTCGAAGCCAAGGATCAGCCCGGAGTTCTGTCCAGGATTGCCGGAATCCTGGGTAAATACGGCATCAGTATTTCATCGGTGCACCAGAAGGGACGCAAGAGTGAAGGCAGCGTCCCGGTGGTGATGGTGACCCATTTCGCGCGGGAATCCGATGTGCGCCAGGCAATGGACGCAATCAGCGGGCTGGATGTGATACATGGCCGGCCCGTGGTCATAAGGATTGAGAACGACAACCATCTGGAATAACCCCCAAAAAGCGGCGGCTTTATTTGGCCCGGCGCTGCGGGATTAAAACGGGCGGCCTACCTACAGGATTACGAATGTCTGGTGCCGCATGGCACATCATGCGGTTTTGCGGAACAAAGATCAACGGGAGACTATTTAGAAGATGTACATTGTTTGCAGCGACCTGGAAGGAGTACTGGTACCGGAAATCTGGATCGGCGTGGCAGAAAAGACCGGTATCGAGGAGTTGAAACTGACCACCCGCGAAATATCCGACTACGACCGGCTCATGCGCCACCGGCTTTCCATCATGAACGCCAACGGGCTCAAACTGAGCGACATCACCGAGGTTATCGAGACCATCGAACCGCTGGAGGGAGCGGCCGAATTCCTGCGCTGGTTGAGGGACAGGACCCAGGTGATCATTGTTTCGGACACTTTCACTCAGTTTGCCGCTCCTTTGATGAAAAAACTGGACCGGCCGACGATCTTCTGCAACTGGCTTACCATCGGGCCGGACGGTGCCATTCAAGACTACCACCTGCGGCAGTCAGACGGCAAACGCAAGGTGGTCGAAGCCCTGCGCCGGTTAAACTTCAAGATCGCCGCCATGGGAGATTCCTACAACGATATCACCATGATCCAGGCCGCCGATCATGGTATCCTCTTCCGGCCGCCGGAAAACATAACCGCCCAGTACCCTCAACTGAAGGCCGCTTACCATTACGATGACCTGAAATCTTTTTTTACCGAACTGCTGGACGGATCATGCTGACCCACAGGACCACTTACCGGGTTATTTACGGCGACACAGACAGGATGGGCATAGCCTATCATGCCAATTACCTGCGCTGGTTCGAGATCGGACGCACCGAACTTTTCCGCGCCTGGGGACTGCCTTACCGCGAGATAGAAGCCAGAGGAATCATGCTCCCGGTTTCAGAAGTAAGCTGCAAATATATGGCTCCGGCAAAGTACGACGATCTGCTGATCATTGAAGCCGGCTTCGACCCCGAATCCCGGGCGGCCCTGAAAATCGATTACCGTATCCTGAGTGAAGACGAAAAGACAGTCCATGCCACCGGCTACAGCCGGCATGCCTGCGTGGATTCAAACGGCAAGGTGGTACGCCCCCCGGCTTTCATGACCGAACTGATCCGCCGCAAGAGCAATGAACGCCCTGATTGAGACGGAAAAAGGTCTGCTGCTGGAAATCTACGTCCAGCCGCGTTCTTCAAAGAGCTGCCTGGCCGGGATCTTTGACGGACGGCTCAAGATCAGGGTCAAGTCCCCGCCGGTGGACAATGCGGCCAACAAGGAATGCCTGCGGCTGCTGGCAAAAAAGCTGGGGCTGCCCAAATCACGCCTGACCATTGCCTCCGGACATACCGGCCGTCGCAAGAAAGTATTGATCAGCTGGCCGGCAGGCGGGCCGAAGACAGATGAAGCCGGAAGCTTATACCGGTCTGTGGAGAGCCTGCTAAAAAGCGACATGTAATTTTTGCTTGACTTGAGCGGCCAGGGTTACTATCTATAGCGCTTCACGGATTGATGCGGGGTGGAGCAGTCTGGTAGCTCGTCGGGCTCATAACCCGAAGGTCGGAGGTTCGAATCCTCCCCCCGCTACCAGTAAAAAGACAAGGGGAGCTTTTTTGGCTCCCCTTTTCTGTCTTCTGCGCACATTGACGCTAAAAGCAATCCGGCGACAGTCCCAACCGGATTCAGTACAACAGGGAACGCCTGTAATCTATCCGGGGCTCGGCGGGCTGGGAATCTGCCGGCTCCTGGTCGATGGCAATGCCGAGAGTATGTTTTAATAAACGTTCGGTGTCTATTTGCATGCACTTTTCACAAAGGCAAACCTGGACGATCATTTCTCCCACCTTGTACCGGCAGACAAAAACGGCCTTATCTTTTTCGCATGCATAACACTGCATGTTCAGCTCCTTAGGCAATCGCTTTTTCAGTTCAAACGGCATGGTCATGATCCTTTGCACCCTTTGGGACCGCACTTTCTTGCCGGATAGGAAAAGCAAAGGATGTGCCAACCGAGGCGGGAGCGAAAAAAGAAGGGACGTCAAACGCCAACCGGCCCGGACGGACGGAAGGAAAAGACAACCGCCGGGAAAAAGCTGATATCCCATACCCTTACCGGGCCTCTCAAAGCCTCCAATAGCTGATGTCGTCGGCCTGCGCCTGATCCGGACCGAAGGCCGACTTGACGTCCACCACCACCGGCCGGCCGGCGGAGCACAGACGGGCCACTTCCGCCAGACCCTTGTCCCGGTAGTAGGAATGGACGACGGCCAGGACCACGGCGTCCACGCCCTTCAGGTCTTCCCAGCAAGTCAGTTCCAGCCCGTAGTAAAGCCTGGCCTCGTCTGGATCGGCCAGGGGATCGTGAACCATCACCCTGATACCGTAGTCCCTGAGTTCGGAAATTATATCCACGACCCTGGTGTTTCTCAGGTCAGGGACATCTTCTTTGAAAGTCAGTCCCAGAACAGCCACCGAGGCGTCTTTTACCTGCTTGCCTTCACGGATCAGCATCTTGACGGTCCGTTCGGCGATGTATTTGCCCATCTGGTCGTTTATGCGCCGGCCGGCCAGAATCATCTCAGGATGATAGCCCAGGGCCTCGGCCTTGAAAGTCAGGTAATACGGATCTACGCCAATACAGTGTCCCCCAACCAGACCGGGCCTGAAAGGCAGGAAATTCCACTTGGTTCCGGCAGCCTCGAGCACTTCCAGGGTGTCGATGCCCATGATGTCGAAAATCATGGCCAGCTCGTTCATCAGGGCAATGTTCAGATCGCGCTGGGTGTTTTCGATCACCTTGGCCGCCTCGGCCACCTTGATGGAAGAAGCCCGGTGGATACCAGCCGGCACCACCTTGGCATACACCTTGACCAGCATGTCGGCGGTGGCCTCATCCGATCCGGAAACCACCTTGACGATCTTGTCCAGGCTGTGCACCTTGTCGCCGGGATTGATCCTTTCAGGCGAGTATCCCAGGGTGAAATCCTTGCCGAAGACCAGCCCCGAAGCTTCGGCCAGGATAGAAAGACAGACCTCCTCGGTCGCCCCCGGATAGACCGTGGACTCGAAGACCACGCATGATCCGGGCTGCAGCTGCTTGCCCACAATACGCGAGGCGCTCTTCAGGGGCGTCAGGTCCGGGATGCGATAGGCGTCGATGGGTGTTGGAACGGCAACTATTATCAGCCGGCAGGTGGCCAGCAGGGAAGGATCATCGGTGTAGCGAATTTCCACGGCCGCCAGTTCCTCCCTGCTCACCTCCAGGGTCCGGTCGCGTCCGGCAGCCAGCTCGGCGATCCTTTCGGCTTTCAGATCGAAACCCACCACCTCAAAATGATGGGCCAGATGAACCGCCAGGGGAAGCCCCACGTACCCGAGACCGACCACGGCTATCCTGTCCTGCTTTGCTGTCAACGATTCGAAACTTACCATCTTGATTGTTCTCCTTTTCCGATTCCCGGGCGTAAAACTGCAACCCGGCCGGCCTCGATTCTACTGGGTGCCGATGAAAAACGGCCGGAAACTCTCTTCGGGTCGTTTCCGGGCCTCGGACAGCTTTTCCAGTAACGATGGTATGTCCTCAGGCAAATTCCCTTCCAGGTCAATGTAATTGGTATAATGGTCGCTGGTCAACCGGCAATTCACTTTGAGGGCCTCCACAATGGCCCCTGTCTCCTCCAGGACCTGATGGGGGCCCAGCATCTGGAAACTGCCGTTTAGAACCTGACGCAGCAAGGCAGTGTTGACCTTGGGAACGAAAGTCCTGAGGCGGATGCAGTCCGGAGCCATGGCGTTCAGCACCCGGGCCGTGTTCCGGGCATGCTGCCTGCTGCGCTGTCTGCCGCCGATTCCAAGCAGCACGTAGACATGCAGCTCAATGCCGGCCTGTCTCACCCACCGGCCGGCTTCTATCTGCTGCCGGGGGTTGGTTCCCTTGCGGATCGCTTTCAGTATCTGCCCGTCACCTGTTTCCAGCCCCACGTGAATCCTGGTCAGCCCCGCCTGCCGCAGGGACTTTAATTGTTCCGGCCCCTTGCGGTGAATGTACTGGCACGATCCGTAAACCGTGATCCTTTCCAGGGCCGGGAAAAGCCTCCTTGCCCGGCGGCAAACTTTCTCAAGATCAGCAGCCGGCATGGCGATTGTATTGCCCGCCGGCAGGAAAAGGCGTCTGACACCGGCTCCGTATTGCCGCCGGGCGGTCTCCAGATCTTCCACTATCTCGGCCACCGGCCTGATTTTGAAGGACGGGCCCTGCTTGTAGACCATGCAGAAAGTACACTTGTTGTGGGGACACCCCACCGTGGCCTGGATCAGGAGGGAATCGGCCTCACTGGGAGGCCGGTAGATCGGGCCTTCGTACCTGATCTGTCGATCCGGACACATATTACGCACCTCCCTTCCGGCAAGTCTTCCCACAGGAACCTGAAGCCCGGGCCGCCCTGATCCTTGAAAAGGCCCGAGCCTAGTCCCGGGCCGGGTCGTCATCGATTCCGGCCAGCAGCACTTTCAGCTCTTGGGGCGACAACCGGCGCCACTTGCCTTCAGGCAAATCGCCCAGACGGACAGAGGCTATACGCACCCTCTTCAGGGACACCACCCGGTGGCCCACCTTACGGACCATGCGCCTTATCTGGCGGTTGCGTCCCTCCTGCAAGGTTATCCTGAACCTGCGGCCGGAGATGCGCTCGATCTTTGCCGGGCGGGTCCTGCGGCCCCGGAGTACCACCCCGGCCGCAAGCCGGGCCAGGGCCTTGTCGGCAATGGGCCGGGCAACCTTTACCAGGTATTCCTTTTCATGGTCGAAGGAAGGATGAGACAGGCGATGATGAAGACGGCCGTCGTTGGTCAGCAGCAACAGGCCGGTGGTCTCCTTGTCCAGCCGGCCCACCGGATACACCCGCCGGGCCACCTCGACCAGTTCGGTAACCACCGGAACCCCGGCCTGGCGGCAACTGGTGACATATCCCCCGGGCTTGTTGAGCGCCAGGTAGACCAGGTGCCCGTCCGGCCTGATCCTTTGACCGTCGAAGACGACCAGGTCCGACTCCGGGTCCACCTTCGTCCCCAGGCGGTCGGCAACCTTGCCGTTGACCAGCACCCGGCCGGCCAGAATGTGCTGTTCTGCCTTGCGGCGCGAACAGACACCGGCCATGGAGAGAAACTTCTGTAAACGGATCGGGGCCATCTTGTCTCAGCTGCGGTAATCGGCGTTGATCTTGACGTAATCGACGCTCAGGTCCGAGGTGATTATCCACCAGCTTCCCTTGCCCATGTTCAGATCCAGCCTGACACTGAATTCAGGCCGGTGCAACACCTCGGTGGCCCTGGCCTCGGCCCCGGGGCCGCACCCCACACCCCGGCTGACCATCTGCACCCGGTCGAAAAAGATATCCACCAGGTCCGGGTCGAAGGCGGCCCCGGCCCTTCCGGCAGCCCCCATGATCCGGCCCCAGTTGGCGTCCTGGCCGAAAAAAGCCGTCTTGACCAGGGGCGAGTGGGCCACGGTTTCGGCAATTTTGCGCGCATCGTCGTCCGTGGCGGCGCCTTGCACTTCAAGGCGCACCACCTTGGTCACCCCTTCGCCGTCTCTTACCAGCTCGATCGCCAAATCGGCCAGCAGGTCTTCCAGCACCTGCTGGAAAGCGGCCCGGCTGGAGGCGTCCACCTTTGCCCCTGAAAGCCCGCTGGCCATGACCAGCACGGTGTCGTTGGTGCTGGTGTCACCGTCTATGGTGATGCGGTTGAAAGTCCGCTCCACCGCCCTGGCCAGTGCCGGCTGCAAATCAGCGTGTTGCACTTCGGCATCGGTGCAAACAAAACAGAGCATGGTTGCCATGTCCGGCCGGATCATCCCGGCCCCCTTGGCAACCCCTATGATCCGGAAAGGCCGGCCGTCGATTTCACCGTCACGCCGGCCGGTCTTGGGACGGGTGTCGGTGGTCATCATGGCCCGGGCCAGATCCATGAAACCTTCAGGAGACAGTCCCCCGCACAATTTCGGAACTGCCCTGACAATCTTCTCCACGGGCAGAGGCTCTCCGATGACTCCCGTCGATGCCACCAGGACCTGCCGGGAGCCGATGCCCAGGTGTCCGGAAACGGCCGAGCACATTCTGATGGCAGCCTCTTGCCCCTGCCGGCCGGTGCAGCAATTGGCATTGCCGCTGTTTACGATTACGGCCCGGCACACCCCGCCCGCCAGATGGCGGCGGCTTATTCGGACCGGAGCGGCCTGAACCAGATTGCGGGTAAAGACCCCTGCCGCCTGACACTCGGTGGAAGCAAGGATCAGGCCCAGGTCGGGGCCTCCGTCTTTCTTGATACCACAGGCAATCCCGGCGGCCTCAAACCCCCGGCATCGCAGTTGCTGTGCTGACATTTTCCATCTCTCCCCTCAGCAGGGGCTTCGTTTGCATTTTGCTTGCAAAGCCCTGCCGCTTGCCCTAAAAAATCAGGTCACGACAACAGAAAGTAACGCTCATGATCAATTCCCGAAAACCGACGCCGCTGAAAAGTATGGTTGTTGAAAAACAAGACAACGCCCCCAAATGTCCTGAATGCGCTCATCCCCTGTCGCTCGTCAAGGGCTGAACGCTTACCTTCTGGCGCTGCCGGGCCTGCAGGCGCCGCTATCCCCTGGGACGTTTCATCGATCATATCGATGACGAGCTGGAAGACGAACTGGCCTTCACACGCTGCGACAGGATATAGATTTTGGCTTTTGCAGACAACCTTTTTCACGGGGCTGATGCAAGCAAGCCACCATCTTCGGCAACGGTACGGATTTCGCCGAATCTTTCAGTCCGGCCATGAGAAAGCAGGGCGGCAACAGGGAACATGTCTCGCGTGGATGAAAAAAATTTCTGCCTGGTAGTCGAATACGACGGCAGCCGCTACCACGGCTGGCAGCGCCAGCCCGACAGCCCGACCGTCCAGGGAACGCTCGAAGACGCCCTGGCCGTCATGACCCGCCAGACCGTAAGAATCATCGGCTCGGGCAGAACCGACGCCGGGGTCCACGCCCTGGGACAGGTGGCCAACTTCAGGGTCAAGACCAGGATCGACGCCCGGGCCTTCCAGAAGGGGCTCAACAGCATTCTGCCACCGGATATCGTCGTCCGCAGCTGCCGCCTTGTCCCCCCGGATTTCCACGCCCGGTACATGGCAACGAGCAAAGTGTACCGCTACCGGATTGCCAATCAGCCCCTGAGACCTGCCATCGGCCGGGATTATTGCTGGTGGATCCGCCGGCCGCTCAACCTTGGCGCAATGCAGGCCGCCCTGAAACTATTTGCGGGACGGCATGATTTCCGGTCTTTCGAGGCCGCCGGCAGCCCGCGGGCCCACAGCGTGCGCCATGTCCTGCGAACCGGCCTGGATTCTGACGGCCGGGGCCTTGTCCGGATAACCATCGAAGCCGACGGGTTCCTGCGCTACATGGTCCGCAACATGGTGGGCACCCTGGTGGAAACCGGCCTGGAACGATTGCGCCCCCGGGACATCCCCCGCCTGCTGGAAGCAAAAGACCGCCGGCTGGCACCGGCCACCGCCCCCGCCCGGGGCCTGTTCCTGGTGAAAGTAAACTATCCCGGAAATGCCCTGGGCAAAACCTGAGTTCCCGGGCCCAGGAAACCGTCTGTTTTTGTATACACCTGGTTCTAAATATTGAACACCTGAATCGACCGTTTCAGGTTGCGGTCACCTGCAAAAGAACGCCCCGCCACAGCCCGTTCAACCAAATGATCATGGCTTGTTTTTTGCATTGCAACCATCTTACACATCCGGATCCGGGTACCGGCCCGTTAATGCTCGTCAGGGAGGAAAGCTGCATGCAAGAATCGACATTTTTGGACAAGAACATGGAGTTTATTGAAAAGATAAAAAAAATTCCGGTTCTGGAACCTTTCAACGACGAGGAGCTTGAAAGGCTGATCGAAATGAGCAAGATCCGGCGCTACCGGCCCGGCGAATGTATAGTCAAGGAAGGCCAATTGGATACCTGGCTCTACTTTCTGATGTACGGCCAGGTCAGAATCGTCAAAAACGGCAAGGATGTCGCCATCCTGAAACGGCGCGGAGACATTTTCGGTGAAATGGGCGCCATCGACAGCGGCCGCCGCTCGGCTTCCGCTTTTGCAATCCAGGACACTGTATGCCTGGCAACCGATATTTTCTACATCGAAAAACTTACCGGAACAGAAAAGCTGGCCTTCGGCTACGTCCTGTACCGTCTTATAGCTGAAATCCTGGCAAGCCGCCTGCGCCAGACTACCGAAGCCCTCATCCGGGCCAAGGGCCGGCTCAACCTGAAATTCTGGTGATCCGAGACCGGACCTACCGGACAGTTTCCGGGCCTGGCAAATCGTCCGGCCCGGGCCGAAACCATCTCCCGCCGCTTTAAGTCCTCAAAACAACGAACAGCTTCGGCAAGCACACCTCGAAATTCAGAAGGCAGTCAGGCCCTGACCGCCTCCTTCACCCTGGCAACGATCCGTTCGAGATCGAGTCCGTTCAGCCGGCCGTCCTGCACAAGCCATCTGCCGCCCACCATTACGTGACTGACATCTGCTCCCCGGGCCGCATAGACCAGGGTGGAGGCCGGGTGGTAGATGGGCACCAGATTGGGCGCCCGGCAGTCGGTCACCACCAGATCGGCGGCCTTGCCCACCTCCAGGGAGCCGATCAGCCCGTCCAGTCCCAGCACCACCGCTCCGTCGATGGTGGCCATTTTCACCACCGTGGCAGCATCCATGACGGTCGGGTCGTCCATGGCGACTTTGTGCATTCTGGCCGCCGAGCCCATCTCTCCGAAAAGGTCCAGATCGTTGTTGCTGGCGCTGCCGTCGGTCCCCAGGCCGACGCATATTCCGGCGGCCAGCATCTCGGGCACCGGGGCTATGCCGCAAGCAAGCTTCATGTTGCTCTCCGGGCAATGGACCACTTTTGCCCCGGCCCCGGCGATCACGGCGATATCGTCCGTGTCGATGTGGACGCAGTGAACCAGAATGGTATCGGCATCGAGAATCCCCAGCCGCTCCATCCACTGAACCGGGTTGCAGCCGTACTTGCCCGCCAGGTGCCGGTACTCGTCGCCGGTCTCGGCCAGATGGATCTGGAAGGGCACTTTCAGGTCGCGGGCCGCCTGCTTGGCCTCTTTCAGGGTCCGTTCCGAGCAGGTGTAAGGCGAATGGCAGAAAATCGAAGGTCTTATCAGGCCATCTGCCCGGCCTGCGACATGGTTTACGAAAGCGCGGGCATGCCCGATCTTTTCCGCCGGGTCGGGCACACCGGGGGCCGGAAAATCGATAACCCCCTGGGCCACCACCGCCCGCATTCCTGCCTCGGCCACAGCCGCGGCCACGTGCCGGGCCAGGAAATAGGCATCGCCGATGGTGGTGGTCCCGGAAAGCAGCAGCTCGGCGCAGGCCAGCAGGGAGGCCCAGTAAACGCTGTCGGGGTTGATGTAACGGGCCTCGGCCGGGAACATGTGCTCCTCCAACCAGGTCATCAGGGGCAGATCGTCGGCCAGGCCCCGGAAAAGGGTCATGGGAAGATGGGTGTGGGCGTTGACCAGCCCGGGCAGGACTATGCCTCCGGCGGCATCGAGACGCTGACGGCCGGGCGGCAGCTGGGGGTCGTCGTCCAGGGACCAGATACGGGCCAGCCTGTCGCCGGCAACGGCCAGGGCCCCGTTTTCGATGACGGTGAAGTCCTTGTCGGCGGTCACGATCCAGGCGTTGTGAATCACCCAATCGAAAGTTTCAGGCTTCATCTTCTGCTCCGGTACTGGGAAAGGGGACGGAAAGCCTCGGCCGCCTGGTTGATGTCCCGGATCACCTTTTCGAGCTCGATGGTGGTCAGCCGGCTATCCCGGCAGACCACCCGTCCGTCGATGACAACGTGGCGCACGTCCCGGCCCGAGGCAGAGTAAACCAGATGGGAGACCGGATCGAAGACCGGCACCAGGTGGGGGCGGCTGAAATCGACCACCACCACGTCGGCCCGCTTGCCAACCTCCAGGGTGCCGATCTCATCCTCCAGGCCCAGGGCCCGGGCTCCGCCGGCGGTGGCCAGCTCCAGGACCAAACCGGCCGGCATGACCGTGGGATCCAGGGTGAAGGCCTTGTGCATCTTGGCAACGGTGTCCATCTCCCGGAAAAGGTCCAGGTCGTTGTTGGAGCTGGTCCCGTCGGTGCCCAGCCCGACACAGATGCCGGCATCCAGCATGTCGGGTATGGGGGCCAGGCCCGAGGCCAGCTTCATGTTGCTCTCTTGGTTGTGGGCGATCTTGACCCGGCCGGCGGCCAGCAGCTCGATCTCGGACTGGTTGACCTTGACGGCATGGCAGGCCAGCAGGTTGGAAGTGAGCAATCCCAGATTGTTAAGATGCTCCACCGGCCGGCAGCCGTAACGCTGACCGATCTGTTCCACCTCGGCCTCGGTCTCTGCCAGGTGGATCACCAGGGGCACCTGATAGTCTTCGGCCAGGCCGGCGGCCCTTTCCAGCAGGCCGGGACTGCAAAGATAGGGGCTGTGGGGCTCCACCGCCACGCCGATCAAAGGGTCTTGGCGCCATTTTTCCAGCATCTGCCCCACGTATTCAAAGCCCTTTTCCAGGGGGCCGTAGTTGGGGGAGGGAAAATCGTAGAGCACCTCGCCCACCACGGCCCTCATCCCGGCTTCCCTGGCGGCCCGGGCCACACTGTCTTCGAAAAGATACATGTCGCAGAAACAGGTGGTCCCGGAAAGGATCATCTCGGCGCAGGCCAGCTGGGTGCCCAGGTAGACCAGGCCGGCATCGAGCCTGGCCTCGGCCGGAAAGATGTAGTCCTGGAGCCAGGTCATCAGGGGCAGGTCGTCGGCCAGCCCCCGGAAAAGGGTCATGGCGGCATGGGTATGGACGTTGACCAGGCCGGGGATGACCACCGCCCCGCCGGCATCCAGCCTCCGGCCGGCCGGAACGTCCTTGAAATCGCCGGCCGGTCCCAGTGCCCGGATGGTGCCGTCTCTTACCGCCAGGGCCCCGTTTTCCACCACCGTGCCGACAGCATCCATGGTGATCAGGGTGCCGCCGGTAATCAACAGGTCGTATCTTTCGACATCGGTCATGGGCTTGCCCCGCAGGCGGCCGCAGCCGCCGGCTCAGATCCTTTCCAGCACCCCGGCCACCACCCGGGCCAGGGCCGGAGCGGCCTGGCGGGCAACGGCGATGATGCTCTCAACGTCCGCCGGACGGGGATCGTCCGGATCGGCGATGTTGGTAATGGTGGAAATCCCCAGTACCCTGATGCCGGCATGCACGGCGGCGATGGTCTCCATGACGGTGGAAAAACCGACCGCATCGGCACCGATGATCCTCAAAAAGCGCATCTCGGCCGGGGTTTCCAGAGACGGCCCGTGGAGGCCGGCGTAAACCCCGGATTGCAGCCCGAGACCGGCTGCGGCGGCCGCCTCTTGGGCGGCCTGCCTGAGCACCGGATCATAGGCCGCGGTCATGTCCGGAAAACGCAGCCCCCAGGCATCGATGTTGGGACCGGTGAGGGGATTTGCACCGGTGAGATTGACATGGTCGCGGATCAGCATCAGGTCGCCGGCGGCAAAGCCGGGGGCCAGGCCGCCGGCGGCATTTGTCAGGATCAGGTATTTTACTCCCAGGGCCGCCAGGACCCGCACGGAAAAGGTTACCTGGCGGGGGCTGTAGCCTTCGTAGAGATGAAAACGGCCCTGGCAGACGGCCACCTGCCTTGTCCCCAGCCTGCCTTTGAGCAGCACCCCGGCATGGCTGGCGACGGTGGGAGCCGGGAAATTGGGGATCTCCTTGTATGGCAGGCCGGCGGCTTTTTCGAGATCTGCAGCCAGGTCGCCGAGTCCGGTTCCGGTCAGCACCGCCACCTGCGGGAAAGAGCCGAACCGCCGCCTGACGAAGCCTGCCGCCTGCTCCACCTGAAGAATGTAATCCGTGTTGGAAGTCATGATTGTCGAACCTGTCCGCAGGCCATTGAAACACTGATCAAAAACGACAGGTCGGCAGTATAATCCCCGGCCGGGCTGCGGTCAAGGCCGGACACAAAGAGACACGCTGATTGTTGCCCCGCAACGGATCAAATTTATTGTCTTGATGATCCGCCGTCGACGAGGCATAATTGTTTGTCCGGCCCGGGTGCCGGATAACTCTTTGCAAGAAAGGAACAGAAAATGCGTGGACTTGTCATCCGCTGGCTGGCCCTTACCGTGGCCGTGATCTTTACCGCCTACCTGGTGGACGGAATCCGAGTGGACAGCTTCGGCTCGGCCCTGGCGGCAGCGGCCGCCATAGGCATCCTGAACGCCTTTTTCCGGCCCATCGCCCTGCTGCTGACCCTGCCGCTGAACCTGCTGACCTTCGGACTGTTCACCTTCGTGATCAACGCCCTGATGCTCAAGATGGCCGACGGCCTGATCGAAGGTCTCCAGGTAGACGGGTTCTGGAGCGCGGTGGCCGGAGCCTTCCTGATAGGTCTCATCAGCTGGCTGATAAACACCCTGATAAACACCGACGGCCGGATCCATGTAATCGAACTTCACCGCCGCGGTCCTGACCGCTGGGTATAAGGTCAGACCATGAACAGGCTGCTGATCATTCTGGCAGTGCTCTACATCCTCATGCCCCTGGACCTGCTGCCCGATTTCATCCCGGTCCGGGGCTGGATAGACGATATCGTCATCGCCGGCCTGCTGCTCTACCGTTTCTTTCAGAACCGCAAAACCAGGCCCGCGGGCCGGCCGTCTTCCGGAAGCGGCCCCGGGGACTCAGACAACCGGTCCGCCGGCCCGCAGCCGGCAGACAGACAGCCCTGCCCGCCGCCTCATCAGGTGCTGGAGGTCGCCCCCGACGCCACGGCCTCCCAGATCAAGGCCGCCTACCGCCGCCTTGCGGCCAAGTACCATCCGGACAAGTTCACCCACCTGGACGATCAGTTCCGCCGCCTGGCAGAAGAAAGGTTCAAGCAGATCCAGGCCGCATATCAGGAAATGACGGCCGCCGCCGAAAAGCGCTGAAAAAAGCCCGGTGCCCGGCATGGGCCGGACACCGGGTCCTGAAAAGATCGGCCAAACGTCAGTATTACACCAGCCCCTGGTCGAGCATGGCGTTGACCACCTTGATGAAACCGGCGATGTTGGCACCTACCATGTAGTTGCCGGGATGGCCGTACTGCTCGGCTGCCTCAAGACAGGTCTTGTGGATCGAGTGCATGATCATCTTGAGCCGGTTGTCAACTTCCTGCCGGGTCCAGGAAAGGCGCATGCTGTTCTGGGTCATCTCCAGGCCGGAAACAGATACTCCGCCGGCATTGGCCGCTTTGCCGGGACCGTAGAGAATCTTGTTTTCGGTAAAGATCTCTATCCCGTCGGGCACGGTGGGCATGTTGGCCCCTTCGCAAACCAGTTGGACACCGTTGTTTACCAGGTTCTGGGCGTCCTTGGCGTTGATCTCGTTCTGGGTGGCGCTGGGGAAGGCGCAATCGGCCTTGTGATCCCAGAGGGGGTTGTGGTCGGCATTGGGATCGGCCGGGGTATAAACGGCCTCGGGATATTTCTCGGCATATTCCTTTACCCGGCCGCGCTTGATGTTCTTCAGCTCCATGAGATAATCGAGCTTGTCCCGGTCCACACCCTTTTCGTCGTAGATGTAACCCGACGAATCGGAAAAAGTAACCGGTTTGGCCCCCATCTCGATGAGTTTTTCCATGGTGTACTGGGCCACGTTGCCGGCGCCGGACACCAGGCAGGTCTTTGCCTCGAGACTCTGGTTGGCGGTGGCCAGCATCTCGGCGGCGAAATAGACCGATCCGTAACCGGTGGCCTCGGGCCTGATCAGGCTGCCGCCCCAGTTGAGACTCTTTCCGGTCAGCACCCCGGTGAACTCGTTGGCCAGCTTCTTGTACATGCCGAACAGGAAGCCTATCTCGCGGGCCCCCACGCCGATATCACCGGCAGGCACGTCGGTATTGGGGCCGATGTGGCGGAAAAGCTCGGCCATGAAAGCCTGGCAAAAACGCATCACCTCGGTATCGGACTTGCCTTTGGGGTCGAAGTCCGAACCGCCCTTGCCGCCGCCCATGGGCAAAGTGGTCAGGGCGTTTTTGAACACCTGCTCGAAGGCCAGGAACTTGAGGATGCCGAGGTTGACCGAAGGATGGAAGCGCAGGCCGCCCTTGTACGGGCCGATGGCGCTGTTCATCTCAACCCGGAAACCGCGGTTGACATGCACCCGGCCCTGATCGTCCATCCAGACCACCCGGAACATGATCACCCTTTCAGGCTCCACCAGCCGCTCCAGGACCTTGGCGCTCCGGTACTCCGGGTTACGGTCCATAACCGGCTTGATCGATTCCACAACCTCCATCACGGCCTGGTGAAATTCTCTTTCGTTGGGATCTTTGGCTTTCACCAGTTGCAGAATATCCGTCATTCTATTTTTCCTCCTTTATGATTAATCGCCCCTCATAAGGGCCGCTCAACTCTCGCGGACAATGGCCGAACCGTCAGGTGCTCAAAATCACGCTCCTGGAGCTGCGGCCGTCGACTTTCAGCACCAGGGGCCGCCGGCAACGGACATGGGCCACGAACTCCGTTTCCCGCACCAGCGGCTGGCCCTGGATCCAGTCCCAGCGGATGAAATCATCGCCCTGGCCTGTTATGGAAATATAGTTTATCCCCAGGGTGGTGATGTTATGGAAAAAGTGCGATCCCTGGGAAGGCTCGGCCTGGAGCTTGTCGGACATGGCCTCGATTATGGCGCCCACCCCGGAGATATCGGCCCAGTTGACCGGAATGCCCAGCCATGGATCGGCCGATCCCCAGCGCCCGGGCCCGATGAGCAGGTATTTGCGCTGCTGCTTTTCAAGATCCGCGTTCAGGGCCGCGATCTGGCGGGCTATCTCCGGCGTCCTGGCAGGATCGAAGGGCTCGGGCTTGACATATACGATGTCTTCCATCATCGCCTTCTGGGCGTTGCCCAGGGCCCGTACAGAGTAGCAGATCGCCTCCTTGATCTCGTCCTCTGAAATGCTTACCTCCACCTGCTCGGCCCGGGCCGTCATGGGCCGCAGCTGGAGAAAGGCGAATTCAGGCTGCTTGTCGCTGGTTTCGGGGAGGTTGACGGAAAACTCGATTTCCACCGGGCATCCCATGCCCCGGCTTCCCAGAGACAGGGAATCCTTCAGCAGGCTGGCCAGGGGAAACAGATCGTATTTGAGCACCTGGGCGAAGGTAAGCACCCTGTAGCCGGGAATGTCCACCGTGTCACGGATACGGTGTTCCTGGGGCACGTAAGTGCTGGCCAGCATCCGCACCGGAGGCTCCTGGTCGGCATCGGTCACCTCGCGCCGCACCAGGTGATCGCCATCGGTTATCCCCAGCCGCTGCAGGCCGGTCCCCATCTGGAGGGCGTAGAAGTATCGCTGGCTGTTGGCCATTATCTCGTCCACCGAAGACCGCTGGGGCAGCAGCTGGGGGTAGGCCGGGCAGAACCTCAGGGAACGTTCGCCTTCCACCACCATCTTGCCCAGGCCCATGGCGATGGTGGCGATGCCTTCTTCGGGTTTCATCCTTCCGAAGGGATAGTAGTTGTAGGACTGGGCCACGCCCGATATGGCCGGATAGTAGAAATCGCCATACCTTTCGCCCACGAGCTGCTGAATGATCACGGCCATCTTCTCTTCTTCGGTGCGATGGCCCACCCGGCGGGAAAAAGCCCGCGGCGCCTGGTAATAGGTGGAAGCGTAGACCAGCTTGACCGCCTGAACCAGGTGGGCCAGGCGCTGGTCCAGATCCGGGTGATCGTTGGGGATCATGTAGGTGCGGTACAGCCCGGCATAGGCCCTGAACTGGGCGTCTTCCAGCAGGCTGGAAGAACGGATGGCAAGGGGATAACGCACGTGCTGGAGGTAGACTTTCAGGTCACGCTGCACCCGCTCCGGCAGGGGACTCTGGATAAAGCCGGCGGCGATGGCTTCATCGGGCAGGTCGGACTTGGCAAAATGGCGCAGGTCGTTGGCATCGACGAATTGCTCGAAGGCATCGGTGGTTATCACCAGGGTCTGGGGCACTCTGATCTGAACGTCCGGGTACTGCCGGTAAAGGCTCGTGTCGCAATTGAGCAGGGCGGCGACGAAAGCCAGACCGCGGGCCTTGCCTCCCAGGGAGCCCTTGCCGATCTTGATGAATTCGGTTTCAGGATCGAAGTCGAAGGTGTCGAAATTGGCCACCACGCCCTTCTGGCGGCTCTTGCGGCGCTGCCTGATCACCGAGGCCAGATACTGCCGGTGGGTCTCCAGGTCGTCGAAGTCCTCCTGACAGATGGGCCGTACCTCGGCGGCCAGCTCGGTCTCGGTGCGGGCAAAGAGCCAGCGTGAAAAATCGTTCCGCCGGCAGTGATAGATAAACGATTCGGGCGGAATCTTCAGCAGGTTTTCCTCCAGCCCCTTGAGAGTGCTGGCCCGGGCGATTTCCTCGCCTTCGGGGGTGCGGAAGACAAAGTCACCGAAGCCCAGATACTCCTTGAAAAAGGAACGGACCTCCTGGTGCAGGGTGGCCGAATCCTTGTCCACGAAAAAGGCCGGTATTCCGGCGGCAGCGACTGCGTCGTCAGAGCCCGAACCGGTCAGCAGCAGGGGAATGTCGAAACGTTCGGCCTGGATCTGCCTGAGCAGGTCCGTTCCGGCACCCCGGTCAGGCCGGCCTTCCCGCATCAGCTCGGAGGCACAGATCACCCCCAGAACGTAAGGCTCGAAACGCTTGAAGGTTTCCATGGCCTTTTCATAGGTTTCGGCCACCAGGATCTTGGGCCGGGCGCGCATGGTCAGCAGGCGGTGTTCCTCGTTGAGGCCGCTTTCGATCAGCGACTGGGTCTGGGAAACCAGTTCGCGGTAGAAGATCGGCAACAGGGAAGATATGTGGACCGGAGAATCCTCCACGAAGAGGATCACGCGGATACCGGCCTTTTCGGTGTCATGGGCGGCATTTATCTGATCCTCCACGCTCTTTACCATGGCCACCAGGATGTCGGTGTCGCCGGACCAGACAAAGGTCCGGTCCACGGCCTCGAAGGTAATGGCCCGGGTGACATCCCGGCTGCTGGGAACAAGCCCGTGGGAGAGAACCACCACCGGAAGATCCGGCTTGAGGGCCTTTATCTCGCGGCCCAGGGTGGCGGCATCCATGTCCACCACCCGCGGCATGGTGATCACCATGTCGAAGGCCTTTTCGGCGATCAGCTCCAGGGCCCTGGCGGCCGAGCCGGCCCAGGTAAACCTGGGCGGCCGGCTGAGGTTGAGCCCCCGGTACTCGTTGACGATGCGTTCGGAAAGCCGGCAATCCTCCTCCATCACCCAGGCATCGTAAGGAGTCGAAACCAGGAGAATTTCACGCACCTTCCATGGCATCAGTTCGTGGAAGACCTTGAAGCGCGAATCCAGATCGTGGCAGAAGGGATCTATTTCGATTGTCATGGCACCCCCCTGAAGCTTGCGTGTCCTGCGCCCTAAAGTAAGTAAATTCAAAAGGAAAACAGTTAACCAAAGGTCATCCCGGTGTCAAGCAAATTCGCCGTTTTGCCCGCCATGGGGCAGACAGCGGTCCCGAAACCGGGGCCGGGGCCGGCTGCGGCAATATTTTACTTGATCAAAAGGCCACACCTCTGCATATAACCTGTCAGGGAACCTGCAGCCGGGATCCGGCCAGGGATGATCGTTGCCAAGCCACTCTTTCAACGGGAGCAAACCTGATGCGCGTCGGTTTCATCGGGGCAGGCCACGTGGGAAGCGCCTTCGGACGCTATCTGCACCTCAAGGGCATCACCGTCAGCGGCTTTTACGACCGCCATCGCTCCAAAACCCGCCTGGCCGCAGAAGCAAGCGGGGCCGAGGCCTTCGAAAATGCCGCCCGGGTGGCGGCCGCCTCGGACATGATCCTGATCACCACCCGGGACGATCAGATAGAAGAGGCCTGCCTCGGGCTTGCCCGCAGCCGCGGCATCGAAAAACGGCACCTGGTGGGGCACATGAGCGGCGCCGGCAGCAGCACGATCCTGCAGGCAGCAAAAGATGCCGGAGCCGCCGTCTTCAGTCTTCATCCCCTCCAGGCCTTTGCCGATCCTGACAAGGCCGTGGAGCAGCTGCCGGAAACCTTCTTCAGTCTCGAGGGCGACGACCCCCGCCTGGAGGAGGTGAAAAAGCTGATGGCCCGCCTGGGAAACCCGTTGTTTCTCATTACCGCCGAACAAAAGCCTCTCTACCACCTGGCCGCCTGCATCATGTCCAACTACCTGGTCACCCTGATGGACCTGGGCCTGGAGGCTCTCGGCCTGGTGGGTATCGGCGCGGACAGTGGCTTCAAGGCCATGTACCCGCTGATTGCCGGCACCCTGGAAAACATCAGAAGCCAGGGTACGGCTTCCGCCCTGACCGGACCGCTTGCCAGGGCCGACATCTCCACCATCGCGACCCATCTTTCCGCTCTCGAAAAAGCAGCCGGCGGCGGCAGCCTGGAAACACTCTACCGCATTCTCGGCCGGCGCACCCTTCGGCTTGCGGCTGCGGCCCGCCCGGAGCTGAAACAACGTCTGGAAAAACTGGCCGATCTGCTGGCAGGAAAACCAGAGGCCCGATCCACCAAAAATTCAAACAAGAGGAAGACTTGAAATGGCACAAGACCGCTTCAGCGTAAGTTCGTTCAGGGACGCCAAGAAAAAGGGGCGGCCCATCACCATGCTGACCGCCTACGATTACACCACGGCCCGCCTGCTCGATGCGGCCGGCATCGACAGTCTCCTGGTGGGCGATTCCCTGGGCATGACCATGCTGGGCTACCCCGACACCCTCCGGGTCACCATGGACGAGATGATCCACCACACCCGGGCCGTGGCCCGGGCCGCAGAACATGCCATGGTCATCGGCGACATGCCCTTCATGTCTTACCACGTCAGCGTGGAAGATGCCGTCCGCAATGCCGGCCGTTTCATCCAGCAGGGCCGGGCCCAGGCCATCAAGCTGGAAGGGGGACGCCAGGTGATCGACAAGGTCAAGGCCATCTGCCGGGCCCAGATCCCGGTGCTGGGACACCTGGGCCTGACGCCCCAGTCGGTCAACGTCATGGGCGGCTTCAAGGTCCAGGGCAAGGACATCGAGGCCGCCCGCCAGATCATGGACGATGCCCTCATGCTCCAGGATGCCGGGGTCTTCGGCATCATCCTGGAATGCGTGCCGGCGGCCCTGGCTGCCAGGATAACCGAAACCCTGGAAATCCCCACCGTGGGAATAGGCGCCGGCAACGGGTGTGACGGCCAGGTCCTGGTAATCCAGGACCTGCTGGGACTATACAAGCAGCTGCGGCCCAAGTTCGTCAAGACCTACGCCGATCTTGGAAGCGCGGTCGAAAAAGCCGTCAAAGACTACATCGAGCAAGTACGGACGAGGGCTTTTCCAACCGAAAAGCACAGTTTCGCCATGGCCCCGGAAGTAATGGAAAAGCTCCTTTCATCCAAGTAGAGGCAAGAAAATGAGAACAGCCAAGACCGTCGACCGGCTCCGGCAAGCCGTCAGGGCGGCCCGGCAGGAAGGCAAGACCATCGGGCTGGTTCCGACCATGGGTTTTCTGCACGCCGGCCATATGTCCCTGGTCGACCGGGCCCGCCGGGAAACCGACCTGGTGGTGGTCAGCATCTTCGTCAATCCCGCCCAGTTCGGCCCCAGCGAAGATTTCGAAGCCTATCCCCGGGATGAAGAGCGTGACCTGGCCATGCTGGAAGAGGCCGGGGTCGATCTGGTCTTTATGCCATCGGCTGAGGAAATGTATCCCGAGGGCTTTGCAACCTACGTCCTTCAGGAAGGCAGCCTTACCGAAACCCTCTGCGGCAGGAGCCGTCCGGGCCATTTCCGGGGCGTTACCACCATAGTGGCCAAGCTCTTCAACCTGGTCGGCCCGGACCGGGCCTATTTCGGCCAGAAAGACGCCCAGCAGGTGGCCGTCATCCGCCGCATGGTGAAGGATCTAAACTTCGACGTCCGGATCGTGGCCTGCCCCATCGTCCGGGAAGACGACGGGCTGGCCCTGAGTTCACGCAATACCTACCTCGATTCCCGGCAGCGGCAGGATGCGACAGTGCTGTCCCGGGCACTTTTCGAGGCCCGGGCCGCCATCGAGGCCGGCCAGCGCCGGGCCGCCGCCATCCGGGAGCTTGTCCGCAACCGGATTGCCGCGGTTGCCGATGCCCGGATCGACTACGTGGAAGTGGTCGATGCCGATGACCTGACCCCCCTGGAAAAACTTCAGGGCCGGATCATGATCGCCGTGGCTGTCAGGATCGGAAAGCCCCGCCTTATCGACAACATCCAGATGACGGTGGATCGGTAAGGATATCCCGGCAAAAAATACGGTCCTGCGCCCCTCATGCCGCCCGGCGCCGGAGTATGCCCGTAAGACAGCCCACGGCCCCGGCCGCCTTGGCCAGTTCGTCCACCGGCACCGTTATGCAACGTATCCCGTGCTGCTCGTAGAACGACTGGCAGTTGGGGTTGCCCGCCGGCATGACTATGGTTCTCGGCCCCAGGGTGACGAAATTCAGAGCGAATCCTTCAACGGCTTCCTTCTGGTCGGGCAGGAAAACGACTTCGATGCCTTCTGCCTCCAGGGCCCTGACCGCGCCGTAGGCAAGGCGGGTGGGCCAGGCAACGGCCAGATCACGATCGACGATCCGCAGCATGCCCATCAGGTGCATGGTGCCAAAGGGCATATCGACCACCAAGGTCTCGGCGCCCATCTGGGCAAGCACGGATGTCAACTGAACGATGCCCTCTTCGTTGGTCCTCAGGCCGCGTCCGATCATGACCCTGCGCGAAGTTATCCACATGGCGTCTGCGCCTTCGAAAGTGCCCCGGCCGCTGATACTGCGGATCACGGGGATTCCCAGCCGGGCCAGGGCTGCGGCGACCCGGCGTTCCTCGCCGGCCCTTACCTCGGAGGCGGGCCGTCCGAGGATGACACCTTCCGGGGTGGCAAAAAACAGGTCGGCCAGGAACATCTGGTTCGGCGTGGACTCGATCTCCGCATTCAGGTAATGCACGGTCACACCGTTTTCACGATAGACCCGGGCCAGGGCGTCGTGCTGGCTGCGGGCCCGCTTCCAGTCGATTGTCCGAAGCATCTGGACCGCGTCGGGATCTTCACTGCGGGAAAGTTCTTTCCCCGGCCGGTGCATCAGGACCGCCTTGAGCGGGTGCCATTCATCGGCAATACCGCATCGGCTCCAGATCGTTCCCAGCTCTTCCCGCAAAGAAGCCCGGCGAGGCTGCCAGCCCCGGCCGCCATAGGCGGCCATCAAGTGTAACTCCCGCGGCTCTGTCATTGCTGTTTCCTCCTGAAACCGAACTTCAGCCGGCATCCGGGCCCTCTTGGGCACGCAGCGGCCGTCGGCATGCCAAAGCTACTACCCGGAAGGCTCGGGCCGTGTCAAGCAAACAAGGGAAGGTATTTGCCAACCGGACCGAGATGACGTATAGATTATGAAGACACGGTCCCGCGGGACTGCAATACAAGATAAAGACTGCGAGCAGGCGATGGGTAAAATCCTTTTCTTTTTTCGGCTGGCGATAGCTCCCGCCTTGTTTCCGTCAATCGTGCTCGTATTCGTTACGGGCGCCCTGCTGTCTGTCCCGGCCGGCGTCCTTGGCGCCAGCGCAGAGGCCCCCATGGCTCTCGACCATACCCGGGCTTCCCGGCTCAATCGTTTCTGCGGCGGCCAGGTGGGCTACGGCCCCCTGCGGCTGCAAAGCCAGTCACCTTTCCAGACCCTGCGGCTCCAGCTCACTCCCATGGCCCCGACCTTCCAGACCCCGGGCACCTGGGAGACGGGAGCGACCATGTCCCTGGCAAATGTCTGGGCCAATTCGCCGGGCCGTTACCGCATCGACTACGAAAGCCTGGACACCACCGTCTTTGCCGCCTACGGCATAAACGAAAGCCTGCGCCTTGAAATCGGATTTCAGGAAAAGCGCCTGTTCGGCGGCATTCTGGACGGGTTTATCACCGATTTCCACGATTTCTTCGGCCTCGACCAGGACGGCCGGGACACCACCCCGTTCGGACTGGTGGAGATAGAAATCCTGGACGAGCACGGCGATCCCCTTCTGAGATATTCCCGGGGCAGCGGTGTCTATTCCCGTTCCGTCACGGCCTGCCTGGAACACCGCCTCACCTGCGGCGCCGACGCATTGCCGGCCGTATCCTATGCCGTCTCTGCCCGTTACGACACCGAGGGCCAGCACATGCTGGAGCGTGACTTTCCAATCGACCTGGGACTGTCGCTGATGGCGGCCAAAAAGCTGGGACCGGTCAACCTCTATCTGTCGGCAGGACTTTTCTGGTACGGCAGTTCCCGGATTCAGAAAGTCAAACTGAAAAATTTCCAAACGGCCCTGATGGCCGGTGTGGAATGGCGCTTTGCCCAACGGCACTCAATGCTGCTCCAATGTCTGATCACCGAAGGAGCGGCCAAGGATCTGGGGCCCTTTTCCGATGCCTCCTATGAAGTGACCCTGGGCTGGAAATGGGAAGTAATGCCTTCCGGCGTGATGGAAGTGGGACTGATCGAAAACATCATAATCTGGGACAACAGCCCCGATTTCGGGCTGCATGCCGGTTTCAGCTACCGTTTCTGAGTCTGCCCGCGGGCAACTTCCGGCATCGGCGGCCGCCGGCCCGGGCCTCGGCGGCCAAACGACGGTAAACCCGCTCTGTCTGGCGGCGGGTTTCTTCAAGGCTGCCGCTGTTGTCAATGACCATGGTGGCAAGGCGCCTTTTTTCTTCCAGGGGCATCTGGCTCCGTATGCGGGCGCGGGCCCCGGAAACCGTCAGGCCGTCTCTTTCCATAAGGCGTTCCAGCTGCAGGCTTTCCGGAACCCAGACAACGATTATTTCGTCCAGTCCCCGGTCCATACCGGCTTCGAAAAGCAACGGAACATCCTGCACGACCACGGCCTGCGGGTCCCGGCGGCCGATCTTCTTCACCTCCTGTTCCATCTGCTTGCGTACAAGGGGATGGATTATCTTCTCCAGAAGCACTCTTTTGTCCGGCTCGGCAAACACCAGGTCGCCCAGTTTTGCGCGGTCGATCCGGCCATCTCCGGTCAGGATACCGCGGCCGAAAACCTCGACCACTTTCTCCCAGCCCCGGCTGCCCTTCACTACCGCCCGGCGGGCCATCAAGTCCGCATCCAGCACTATGGCCCCCATTGCCGCCAGCATACCGGCAACAGTCGATTTGCCGCTGGCTATCCCACCTGTCAACCCTGCAACAACCATATCTGCCCTTCCGGAAGCAAAAAACATCCGTCCCTATCGGCTTGACACCACCGGGTGCCCAAAACTATAGTGAAATCCTGATCGATTGGCAACCAATCCATACCAGGTAAAGACATGCGATTAGCCCGCCTGAGGTGTGCAGCAGCAATACTGGGCTGCCTGTTGTTGTTCGCGGCCGATGTTTCCGCCGGTCGCCCCAGGGTGCTGCTGCTCAATTCTTACCATCAGGGCTACAAATGGACCGACGACATCACCGCCGCCGTTATCGACACCCTGGGCCGCGATCCGCTGGCTCCCGCGTTATACATAGAATACATGGACACCAGAAGAATGAACGGCGGGCAGCAATTCCGGCTGCTGGCAAGGCTGCTGTCCGACAAGTACGCTTCCCGTTTTTTCTCCGTCATCATCGCCGCAGACAACGAGGCCCTGAACTTTCTGAAGAAAGAGGGGCAAGATATCTTCGGCGACACCCCGGTCGTCTTTTGCGGTGCCGACTACGTTCAGAGGCAGGACTATGCCGGCATTAAACAGGTAACCGGAGTCAACGAGGCAGCCGACATCGAAACCACCCTCGACCTGGCCCTCGAGCTTCACCCCAAGACCCGCCGGATAATCGTGGTGGCGGACAAAACCCCCACCGGCCTGAAGGTGCACCGCCAGGTTGAGCGTTTGCAACCGGACCATCGCGGAATCGAATTCGAGTTCTGGGACGACCTCGGCCTGGAAGAGATGGAAAAGGCGGCCGAGAAATTGTCCGCCGAAGACCTTGTCCTTTTCACCTTTTTCTCACGTGACGGCCGCGGCCGCGCCTGGAGCTGTGACCAGGGCATCAAGCGGTTGTCCGGACACTGCCCGGTCCCGGTCTACGGGGCCTGGGACTTCAACCTGGGATACGGCATAGTGGGGGGCATGCTGGTAAGCGGCCGCTGCCAGGGCAGGACAGCGGCCGACCTGGCCCTGCGTGTCCTGCACGGCATGCCGGCGGCACAGATTCCCGTGGTAACCCGCAGCCCCAACCGCCTGATGTTCGATTACATCCAGCTGCGGCGGTTCGATATCGACATGGGCGATCTTCCGGAACAAAGCCTGATCATCAACCGGCCCTATTCCATCTACGAACGCCACAAAGTGCTGGTCTGGGTCGTGCTGGGAAGCATCATCGGCCTGCATTTCATCATTTTCAGCCTGGCCCTCAATATCTTCCGCCGCCGCAAGGCCGAGGAAAGAATGAAAAAGAGCCAGCGCCGTTTCAACACCATTCTCACCACGGCCAACGAGGGCTTCTGGGAAACCGATGCCACCGGGGTCATCGTCGATGTCAACCCGGAGATGACCGCCATCATGGGAAGGCCGCGCCGGTCGATAATCGGCCGGCGGATAAGCGACTTCATAACTCCGGAAGACACCGACGCGCCTTACCAGGACCTGATGGACGGCAGGTTCGAAATCAAATGTACCTTTGAAGTCCGGATCCGCAGGCCTGACAAGACATCCCTCAGCTGTCTTTTCAACATCACGCCCCTGTTCGATGAAACCGGCAGGTTTACCGGCGCTTTTGCCATGGTGACCGACATCACCGGTGTCAAAGAGGCTGAAGAGGCCGTGCTCAAAAGCGAGGCCCTGTTGCGGGCGACCTTCGAATCGACCGAAGACGGACTGGTGGTGGTCAACCAGAAGGGCCGCGTGACTTATATGAACCAGGTCTTCAGGCGGATATGGAAAATACCGCCTGATCTGGCCAGCAATCCGGACACCGGCCTGCTGCGCAGTCATCTCATGGCGCTGGTCAAATCGCCGGACACGGTACTGGGAAAAGTCCGCCAGATGAGCCGCTCCGAAAAGAAGATGCTGGAAACCATCGAACTGGTCGACGGCCGCATCCTGGAAATCTATTCCCATTCCCTGCTGATGCGCGGCCGCCGTGCCGGCAGGGTATGGTGGTTCCGGGACGTCACCGCCCGCAAGCAGATGGAATCCCAGCTCATCCAGGCCCAGAAAATGGAGGCCGTCGGAACCCTTGCCGGTGGAATCGCCCACGACTTCAACAACCGGCTCCAGACCATTTCCGGCTATACCCAGCTTCTCCTGCTGGACAAGGAACCTGAAAGTCCGGACCGGCTCAAGCTGATGGCCATCGAAAAAGCGGTCAAACGCTCATGCCAACTGACAGAACAACTGCTCATGTTCAGCCGCAAGATCGAAAGCCGGCTCAAGCCCATCGACCTGAACAACGAGGTCGTCACGGTCAAAGCCCTTTTGATACGGGCGCTTGCCCGCAACATCATGATCGACATAAAGATGGAGAAGCATCTGCACGTAATCAATGCCGATCCGTCCCAGATAGAACAGATTGTCATGAATCTGGGCATAAATGCCAGTCATGCCATGCCCAACGGAGGACGGCTTACCATCACCACGGAAAACGTCGTTCTCGGCGACGAGTTCTGTAAACGGCATGTCGGATTCCGGCCGGGTAATTACGTCCGGCTGACGGTGGCAGATACCGGCAGGGGCATGGAGCCTGAAATCCTGGAGCGGATTTTCGAGCCCTTTTTCACCACCAAGCCCGAGGGCATGGGTACCGGACTGGGCCTTTCCATGGTTCATGGAATAGTCAAGAATCACCAGGGACAAATCCTGTGTCACAGCAGGCCCGGACAGGGCACGCGCTTTGAAATATATTTCCCGGCCCTGCTGGTAAGCGATGAATTCGTGATTACGGCGGGCGGGGAAACCAAGCAGCTCCGGGGCGGGGAGGAGACCATCCTGCTGGTGGACGACGAGCCGGACAACCTGGAGATAGGCGCCAGTCTCCTGGAGCGTTTCGGCTACAAGGTTCTTAGCGCGGCAAACGGCACCCGGGCACTGGAATTGTTCAGGGCCGAGGCCGCCGGAATCTCCCTTACGATCCTGGACCTTGATCTTCCGGCGGCCGACGGAATGCAGGTGCTGGATGCAATGCTGGAAACAGCTCCCGGGGCCAGGGTCTTGATAGCCTCCGGACACAGCACGGACGTTGCCGTCAAAGCAGCCATGGGCGCAGGGGCCTGCGGGTTCATCAAGAAGCCGTATCAGCTGGCCGAGATGCTGGCGGCCATCCGTGGCATTCTGGATGACGGCCGGACCGGCCGAAACCCGAGCTGAGCGCTTTTCAGTCCTGCCGGATGATGCCGGGCGGCCACCTTCAGAAACAGCTTTCCCGCCTCCGGGTTCATCCGGACAAAACCCGGGATGAAACGGCTCCGGAACAGCGGTCTTTGCCGCGGCGCTTTTCGAGGTACATTCTGGTATCGGCGGTTTTGAGAAGGGTTTCCACATCGTTGCCGTCGGAGGGAAAGACGGCCACACCGATACTGGCACCGATGAATTCGATCCGCACCGGTCCATAGCGGTACGGTTCCTGAATCTTGCGGCAGATGCGCCCGACGACCTTTTCGGGCCGGATCCGCCTGGGGCTGTTGAGGATAACGGTAAACTCGTCTCCGCCCAGACGGGCCACGAAATCGGTCTTGCGGACAGAATCTTCGATCCGCCCGGCCACGTCCTGCAGCAGGCGGTCGCCGATTTCGTGGCCGTAAGTATCGTTCACCTTCTTGAATTTGTCCAGATCTATGAAAAGCAGGGCCAGCCGGGTCTTGTAACGCTTGGCATACTCGATGTCCTCTGCCAGGCGATTCATGAAAGCGGCCCGGTTGTAAAGACCGGTAAGGATATCATTGAAGGCCGCAAAGCGCAGTTCCTGCTCAGCCCGTTTCCGCTCGGATATATCCCGGACGATTCCCAGCAGGCCGGTGGGTTTGCCATCCTCGTCACGCAGCAGGCTGCAGGTCACTTCGGTCCAGACGGTCGACCCGTCACGCCGGTACATCTCCAGCTCTATGGTCTGCAGGGCAATACGGCAGCCGGGAAACTTCTTCTCATTTTCCAACTCCGCGGTCATCACGGCCATAGCCTTGTCCAGGGACTCGGGAGTCAGGGCCTCTTCTATCGGCTCGGCCATGGCCTCCTGGACGGACAGCCCCCGCAGCTGCTTGACCGAAGGGCTGATGAAGGTCGGTTTTAGGTTCAGGTCGATGGTCCAGATGACATCGGTGGTGTTCTCGGCAATCAGACGGTACTTTTCCTCGCTTCTTTTCAGAGCTATTTCAGCTCGTTGGCGTTCTCTTATTTCGAGCTGCAACACGTAATTGCTCTTTTCGGCCCTGGCGGTCATCTCGTTGGCCTGCAGGATGGCCTTTTCCAGGGCCCGGTTGGCCTGCTCCAGTTCGGCTTTAACCTTCTGCACCTGGCGCTGCCGCCGCCGGCGCTCCCGGATCTCCTGGGTAAGTTCGGCGGTGCGCAGTTCCAGTTTGTTTTTCAGCTCCTGGACCCTGGCGAACATCAGGGCGTTGGCCACGGCAATAGCCAGGGGCGCGGCGGTCTTCTCAATGAATTTGAGCTGGTCGGCGGTAAGAGGCCTTGCCGCCGGAACATCCCTGAAAGTATAAAATCCATGCAGCCGGTCGTTGCCCGCCAGGGGCACGATGCAATCACACTCCAGGGTATCCATCAATGACAACAGCAGGTTGCGGACGCTTTGCAGGTCAGGGTGGGCCGCTACCAGATGGCGGTCGTAAACCGCCGGGGCCGGGGTCAGGGTCTGTTCCAGTTCGGGGTCCACCATGACCTCGGCTCCGTCCTGACTGGTATAGACATCCGCACCCGGCTTGCGGAAGAAAAAAATCACCGGACGGCCATCCAGGACGCGGGAAATCTGCTGGCCGGCCTCTTTTACCAGTTCTTTCAGACCTTTGAGCTGGACTATTCCGTCCACCAGTTTCGAAGCCGCCATCCTGTAATGCTGGCGGCTTTTGTTGAAGGTGCGGTTGAGGAACTGCTGGACCCTTATGATGTGAAAGTAATTGAAAATGAACCAGATGACAAAAAACACCACCAGCAACCACCCGTCCATGGCCGCAATCTGGTGTCTGATCCAGAAGAGGAAAATCACGTTGGGGACCAGCACCAGGGCCGAAACCAGCAGCCACAGCACAGTCCTGTGGGCCACGGTGCGTATATCGAGCAGGCGATGCCGGATCACCCCGTAGCCCAATATTGCCAAAGGAATAAAACCGAAATTGCCCAGGGGATAAAAATCGATCCCCCTGAGGGCCGGAATGTTGAAGCACGTCAGAATGCCGGCCAGACAAAAGGCAAACAGCAGATAGCCCTGCTTGCGCTTTACGACCGGATTGTCCTGGTGCCGGAAAGCCGTGATCAGCAGCCACAGGCTGTAGCCCAGGACAAAGAGGCCGTAGATGCAGAAAACCTGGAAAGCCCAGCCCCCCTTTGCCATGTATCCCCAGCTGAAGGTGTGCAAGCCGGTAATATAAGCATCCGTGGGGGTGGTGAGACTTATCAGGAAACTGGTAACGAAACAGGCCGCGGTGATTTTGGAACGCCTGAGACCCAGGACGGTATGGAAAAACAACACCTGGACAGCTGGCAGATAGACATAGACACAATGGGCCGCTCTTTCGACCTTCAGGATGAACTCCCGATCGTCGGTCAGTTGGTGAATTATAAACACCGGCTCCAGCAGACAGTACCAGAGACACAGGAGGGCAAAAACAACGTTTTCCCTTCTCAGGGGGCGCCTGGACAAAGCAAGCCCGACCAGGCCGAATCCAGCCAAAAGATACAAAACGGGAGGAATCAGATAAGGATTTAGTGAAGATGAAAAAGAATCCGCCATAAGCTTTCTGAAAGTCTTCCTGAAAGTAAGAAACAGATCTAAACTGCGGCCTTCTGCCATTGTACAATATCGGCCGCCGGAGGCTAAAATTTACCCGTTGCTTCAAATTCCCGAGGGCAGGTGCGGTTAAGGAATTCGGATGCGCAGATTTATACTGGCATTCGTGAGCATAAGTTGCTATGATGTCGATATAGGCATTGCCGCAGATTCACGGGCGCAAGGCCGCCACCCGCACCCTTCCATCGGTAACTGGCCGGATCACGTATCGGCCGGCATGACTGCTGTCGGCCCATGGCTGCGACAGGTCGTTTTCACCATCTGAACAGACTTCTGAACAACCGGCTTCATTCCATTGAATTTGACGGCATTTGGAACGCAGCTCCCTTTCGTGCTGGCCCCGGCGCCTTAACCCGCCTGCTTTGCAGGCCAAACAGCACTGATTTTCAGGGACTGACATGAAGCTGGCTCTTCTTTTCGTCGATGACGAGCAGTATATTCTGAAGGCTCTCAAACGCAGTTTCCGCAGCATGAGCCGCCAGTGGACAATGGAATTTGCCACCTCCGCCAGGCAGGCCCTGGCAATCCTGATCAAAGGCAAAATCGATGTGGTGGTAAGTGAAATCCGCCTGCCGGACATGGACGGCCGGAAATTCCTGGAAGCGGTCAAAAAAGTCCGGCCGGGCTCGGTCAGGATAGTGATGTCCGGTTACGCCGACAAGGACCTGCTGGTAAAATCCATCGATCTGGCCCACCAGCTCATCGCCAAACCGTGTGACGACGAAGACCTTAAGGCCGCCATCCAAAGGGCGGTCATGATCAGGAACATGCTGGAGGCATACGGTCTCAAAGATATCGTGGTCCGCATGAACCGGCTTCCGGGCCTGCCAAGCCTCTATACCGAAATAGATGCGGCCCTGAAAAAGGATGATACGGATGTGGACGATATCGCCGACATCGTGGCCCGGGACGTGGGGGTAACGGCCAAGATCCTCAAATTGGTCAACTCTTCCTTCTTCGGCCTGCCTCAACATGTCACCAGCCTGTCCAAGGCCATCGGAATGCTCGGCATGGACACCGTTCAGGCCATGGCCCTCAGTGCCTGCACCGTAGAGCAGCTCTGCAGCAGGACAACCGGCCTTTCGGCCCGGCAGATCTGGGAGCACGGTTTTCTGACAGCCAACTTCGCCCGCACCATCGCCCGCCAGGAAAAAATGGAACGCGATCTGACCGACGACACTTTCATGGCGGGCCTGATGCACGACATCGGTCAGATGGTGGTGGCCGTCAACCTGCCCGAGAAATGGAAGAACGCCAGACAGCTGGCCCAAAAAGAGGGGCTGGAGATGCACCTTGCCGAGGAACGGGTACTGGGCGCCGATCATGCCGTCATCGGCGCCTACCTGCTGGGACTATGGGGGCTGCCGGAACCGGTGGTCCAGGCCGTCTGCCACCATCACCACCCTGAGCAGGAAGATTCTGCGGAACTGACTCCGGCTTTGATAATTTCGATCGCCGATGCCTTTGCCCACAATCTGGACAAGCCGGGCGGTTCCGAAACGGCCGTGGCGGGCATCGACTCCGGCATGGCTGCCCGGCTGAACCTCGGCCAGCGAATGCCCAGATGGCAAAAAGAATGCCGCCGCCTTCTCCAAGACAATGCCTGATTCACCTCGGCTTGCGCGTTTCCGGCGACCCGGCTCATTTCAAAGGCCTTGTTTCGACTCAAACTTTCCCGCCAAGGGTCTTTACAACCACCCTTTTCCTGGTTTACAAGCATATGCTGAAAATCTGAATACGGCACCACAGCCAACGAGGATTCCATGAAACCGGAACAGATACTTGTCCTGGCGACCCGCAACAAGGGGAAAACCCGAGAAATCAGGTCACTTCTATCCGGATTTCCGGTGGTCATAAAGAATCTCGACGATTTCGGTCCCATCCCCGAAATAGAAGAAGACGGCGCCACCTTCGAGGAAAACGCATACAAGAAGGCCAGCCTGACGGCCCGTTTCCTCGGCCTTCCCTGCCTGGCAGACGATTCAGGCCTCTGCGTGGCGGCCCTTGAAGGCCGTCCGGGAATTCATTCCGCGCGCTACGCCGGCCCGGATGCCACCGACGCCGAGCGCTGTGCCAGACTGCTGGAAGAACTGGGCGACAGTCCCGACCGTCGGGCATGGTTCGAATGCGTCATCTCGATCGCCGTTCCAACCGGCCCGGCCCTCACCTATGAAGGCCGCTGCGAGGGAACCATTACCGACAGCCCCCGGGGCGACAACGGCTTCGGCTACGATCCGATCTTCTTCTACCCTCCCCTGGGCAGGACATTCGCCGAGCTCTCACTGGAAGAAAAAAGCCGGGTCAGCCACCGTGGCAAGGCCCTGGCCGAAATAAGGGAAGAATTCGACAAGGTGCTCGTATGGATTGAGCGGCACATGCCGGTCTTTGAAAAGAAAGGATGCCTGGACAATCCGGAGAAATAAACCGCAGAAGGAGAAAAAAATGCTCAAATTCAACCATGGTCTGGATATAGTCGAAGCCATCGGAAAGATAGAAACGGCCGAGCAGGCACGGGAAGTATTCAAATCACGCCTGGACCAGGTTCACTTCGAAAGGATTTCCATCTTCAAGGATCCGGCGGTGATCAAAAAAATCGCCAACTCCATCGTCATGTGCAATCCGGAAAGAATATACGTCAATACAGGCTCGGAAGAAGACCGCGATTTCATCCGCAATCTGGCCCTGGAAAACGGCGAGGAAGAAAAACTGGCCATGGAGAGGCACACCATCCATTTCGACCTGAAGGAAGAACAGGGCCGGATCATCGACCGGACCTATTACATCGCCAACGACGACGAACTGGTATCTTCCCTTGCCAAGCGGATGTCCCGGCAGGAAGCCCTTGACGTTGTGTCCGGAGGCATGGGCGGCATCATGCAAGGAATGACCATGATCATAGGGTTTTACTGCCGCGGCCCGGTGGGATCGCCGGTATCCAACCCGGCCATGGAAATAACCAGCTCGGCCTACGTGGCCCACAGCGCCGAGCTGCTCTACCGCAACTGTTATGCCGAGTTCGAAAATGAGGTCCGCCGCCTGCGCCACTTTTATACCAACATCCACAGCCAGGGTCTCAACCGGCCCGAGGATCTGCCCGACGCCAGGGTGCTGATGGACCGCAGCCACCGCACCACTTATTCTTTCAAGTGCACATACGCCGGCAACACTTTGCTGCTGAAAAAGGGCAATCACCGCTTTTCGGTCGACAAGGCCGTTTACCAGGGGCGGGGAAAGGAACTGGCCGAACACATGTTCATTACCGGAATCCAGGGTCCCGAAGCAAGGGTTACCTGGGCCACCGGAGCGGCTCCCAGCGGCTGCGGCAAAACCACCACCGCCATGGCCGGGGATCATTTCGTGGGTGACGATCTGGCCCAGATGTGGATCGCCGACGACGGTTCGATCCGCTCGGTCAATCCGGAATGCGGAATATTCGGCATCGTCGAGGACGTCAACTGGGAAGGCGATCCCATGCTGATGAAATGCCTGCGCCTGCCGGGCACGGAAGTGATCTGGTCCAACGTCCTGGTCGACGAAAACGGAGTACCCCACTGGACAGGCAACGGAGAAGAGCCTCCGGAAAGGGGCCGCAATTTCCAGGGCCCCTGGTACCGCGGAATGAAAGACGAAAACGGCAAGGAGGTGCCCATCTCCCACCCCAACGCCCGCTGCACCCTTTCTTCGAGCGCCCTTGAAAACTACTCGCCCAAGGCCGAAGACCCGGCCGGGGTCGAGACCAGGATCATCACCTACAGCGGCCGGGACAGCGATACCATGCCTCCGGTCTGGGTGGCCCGCACACCGGACGAAGGGGTCGTGATCGGGGCCTGCATAGTGTCGGCGGCCACGGCCACCGAGGTGGGAGCCACCGGGATCAAGCGCGCCCCCTGGGCCAACGCGCCCTTTATCCCCGGCTCCCTGGGAGACTACATGGCGGCGCAGTTCGAATTTTTCAACAACCCGAAGATCTCGCCGGAAAAACGCCCGGTCATGGCCGGGCTGAACTACTTTCTCACCCACGAGGCCCGGGGCGGCAAAGGCAAAAAGCTGCTGGGAGAAAAGCGGGACGTCAAGGTCTGGCTGGGATGGCTGGAACGCCGGGCCCACGGCGGGGTGGAGGCCATCGAAAGTCCCATCGGCTATCTTCCCCGCTATGACGACCTGCAACGGCTTTTCAAACAAATAATCGACAAGCCTTATCCCCGTGAACTGTACGACAAGCAGTTTTCCCTGTACCTGGACAACATCCTGGCCCGGATCGAAATGCAGATCGAGGCCTACGGCAAGGAGGAAAACATCCCGCCGCGCCTGTTCGAAGTCCTGCGTGATCAGAAACAGGGCCTGCTGCAACTGAAGGAACGCTTCGGTCCGGTGGTAACTCCGGACCGGCTGGAACAGGCGGCCGGCCGATAAGGCTTGTGATGAAAAACCCTTTCCACCGGCCGGGGCAAAGCCCGGAAATCTGGAAAGTCCTTTCCAGCCGGCGGATGCTGGTATGCCTGGTGATGGGCTTTGCCAGCGGCCTGCCCCTGCTGCTGACCATAACCCTGCTCCAGGCCTGGATGAAAGAGGCCGGCGTCGACCTGGGCACCATCGGGCTGATGTCCCTGGTGGGTCTGCCGTACACCTTAAAGTTCCTGTGGGCGCCTTTGCTCGACCGTTACGTGCCGCCCCTGCTGGGACGGAGGCGGGGGTGGCTGCTGATCTTCCAGCTGACCCTGACGGGCTCCATTTGCCTGCTGGCGGCATCCGACCCGGCCGGCAGCCCCTGGGCCGTGGCCGCCGCGGCCCTCACCCTGACCTTTTTCAGCGCCTCCCAGGACATCGTAATCGACGCCTATCGCCGGGAAGATCTGCCGGACGAGGAACTTGGCCTGGGCTCTTCCCTCTACATCGCCGGTTACCGGGTCGGAATGTGGGTCTGCTCGGCCGGGGGGCTGATCCTGGCCGACCATTTTCCATTCCCCACCGTTTATCTGATCATGGCCGCCTGCCTGCTGCCGGCCATGATCACCACCGTCCTGACTCCGGAGCCTCCGGCTCCTGCCGGCCGGCCCCTGAGTCTGAAAGAAGCCGTGATCGAGCCCTTTGCCGACTATTTTGCCCGCTCCGGCGCGGTCCTGATCCTGGCCTTCATCCTCCTTTACAAGATCGGCGACAGTATGGCCTCGGCCATGACCATACCTTTTTACCTCGACCTGCATTTCACCAAGACCGAAATCGGAACCATCGTCAAGACCATCGGCCTGTGGGCCACCATAGCCGGCGGACTGGCAGGCGGCGCAATGATGCTCAGGCTGGGGATAAACCGCAGCCTCTGGGTCTTCGGATTCTTGCAGATGATATCCACCGCCGGTTTCGCCGTCCTGGCCGGAGTGGGGCACAGCCTGGCCGGGCTGACGGCCGTGGTGGGCTTCGAAAACCTGACCAGCGGAATGGGAACGGCCGCCTACGCCGCTTTCATGGCCAGCCTGACCAACAAGAAGTTCACCGCCACCCAGTACGCCCTGCTTTCAAGCCTGATGGGCGTTCCGCGGGTGATCGTATCTTCTTCCACAGGATACATGGCAGAATTTCTCGGCTGGCAGGGTTTTTTCATTTTCTGCACCCTGATCGCCCTGCCCGGCCTTGTGTTGCTCTCCAGGTTTGCGCCCCTGAGAAAAAGTGGTTAAACTATCGGCAGCAAGACCCGGGCTTCTGTTTCCCGGGCCAACCTAAATTCAAATTTTTGAGGGATCACCAAAGATGAGTCAAAAAAAAAGCGATCAAGACCGCCTTGTCCGGACAGACGAAAGCCAGCTGGCCCCCCTGCGCCGGGAAATCCTCTCCCTGGAGCCTGAAAAGGCCCTGAACAGGATCCTCGAACATCCCTTCCCGGTCACCCTGGTCCAGTCCTTCACCCCCGAGGACCTCTACGTCCTGATCCATTCCATCGGTCCGGACGACTCCCTGCCGGTGCTGGCCATGGCATCCAACGACCAGTGGCAATACATCATCGACATGGAGGCCTGGGATCAGGGCCAGGTGAACATCCACGGCCTTACCGTCTGGCTCAACCGCTTCCTGCAGGCCGATGCCGACCGCTTCACCCACTGGATATTCGACCAGCAGATCGACACTTTCCGCTTCTACCTGTTCAAGAACGTCGAGCTGCGGATAAGGCAGCACGACCAGGAGCCATCGGAGCTGAGCCCCGACTTTACCAGCGACGACGAGACGTTCTACCTCCGTTTCAGGCCTTACCCGGTCAGCGATCCGGCCGAAACCAAGTACTCCGACATGCGCGACCAGTTCCTCCTCGACCTGCTGCGGCGGATCTCCGTGCTGGACCACCCCAAGTTCCAAAACCTGCTGCTGGAAGCCAATGCCCTCATTCCGGCCGAGGCCGAAGAAGAACTCTACCGCCTGCGCAACATCCGCCTGGCCGAGCAGGGACTGCTGCCTTACGAAGAAGCCATCGGCATCTACCAGCCCCTGGATATCGAAAAACTGTTTCAGCGCCCGCCAAAGGTCATCCGTACCGGCGACCGGGTCGTTACGGCTTCCGAACTGGTACCGGTCATAAACCAGCAGCAGCCGGCAGCGGACAACCTCTTTGTCAAGACCCTGGGGAAAATCCACGACCAGAACGTGCTGAACTTTCTCCAGAGCGAGTTTGCCGGCCTATGCAACCAGGTGATCTCGGCCGACCAGCTCAAGATCCGGGACAAGGGGGTTCTGGTCCAGGTCGTGGCCAAGGTCCGGGACTACCTGTCGATAGCCCTGGAAAAAATCGCCGTTCAAGGACCGGACCCAAAACGCTGGCCCCTGTCCAGGGTGCTGGAAACTTTCCTGCTGTCCGACATCTTCCGGGTGGGATACGGCTGCTGCCTGCAGCTCAAGTGGAAGGCCGAAAAGTGGGTCCGCAACAGCTGGTTCCGCAAAAACGGGCTGCCCCTTTCCTTCTGGGACGAAGACTGGCTCGGAGTCCTGGGTGGCCTGCTCATCAAAAGGCCTCTTTATTTCGACAACTTCAAAACCGGGGTGATCTACCGCGAGTTTGCCACTTTGGCAGACATCGAAGCCACCGACAGGGTCATCGATTCGGCCATGGCCTTCGACGATCTGCTGGCCCTGCTGGAGGCCCGCCCGCCGGCAGAAAGCCACCTGGGGAATCTAACCTACAAGAACCTGCTGCTGACCCTCTGGGCGAACCACTACCTGGGGCTGGCCGGCGGCCGGCACCGTCCCGTTCCGCTGCAGCGCCGCCACCTCCAGGCACTTTTCAGAGACCTGTGGAGCAAGGAGGGAAAGGAGCGGCAAATAGGCGACGAAACCAAAAAAATGTTCCTGGACTGGCTGGCCGACCGGGCCGCCCTGGCACCGGAGGCCATCTCCCGGCGGATGGGCCTCCTGCTGGAAGAGCTCTTCAACGAACTGGAGGCCGAATTAGGCCCGGTGGATCCGGAAAACATCGATCCCCGCTTTATCAACCTGTTCCTGATGGCGGAAAAAGGGTAAAAGGCCATGCCGACCCGTGCCGTTGCCTTGCTTAAAAAGTCCGGCGTAAAATTCGAGCTTGTCCGCTACCGGCACCTTGAAAAAGGGGCCGCTTTTGCCGCCCGGGCCACCGGTTTCGATCCTTTCCTGACCGTAAAGACCCTGGTGGTGGACCCGGGCGACTCCAACTTCGCCCTGGCCCTGATGCCGGGCAACCAGCACCTTTCCGAAAAGAAGCTGGCCAAGGCCCTGGGGGTGAAGCACCTTGCCATGGCCCGGCCGGCCGATGCCGAACGGATAACCGGCTACCTGACCGGCGGTATAAGCCCCTTTGGAACCCGCCGCAGCCTGCCGGTGGTAATGGAAAAGAGGCTGGCGCAGGCCGAGACGGTAATGCTCAACGCCGGCCGGCGGGGACTGATGGTAAAAATCGCCCCGGCAGACATAATCCGCCTGCTGGACTGCCGCCTGGCGGAGATCTGCGCCGGGCCTTGAATTCGCACGGTCCCCGGCCCGTGTCGCAACCCGGTAAGGATTGCTGAAAATGCTCTTTTTCCTGTTGTCTGTCGTCATGGCGACATTCGTATTCGGAATCCTGTTCTGGTCCCTGGGACTCAAGAGCCGTAAAACCGGCCAGACAGCAACCCTGCATACCTGCAGCACCGGCAGCGGCCGGTGCAGTTGCCGGAACCGGCAGGGCGGGCAGGCAAGTACGCAATGCAAAAGACAGGGGACAGGGTGCGGGAAAACATGATCGCAATGTCCCCGACAAAAACGGCTTTCGGCCAAGGCCGGCATGCTCCTGCGCTTACAATCCGCGCAGGATGCGCATGGAGTTGAAAAGGGCCAGCAGGGCGGTGCCCACATCGGCAAAGACCGCCTCCCACATGGTGGCCAGTCCGGCGGCTCCCATGGCGATGAAAAAAGCCTTGATCGTAAAGGCCAGGGCTATGTTCTGCCGGACAACGCGCCGGGTGCGGCGGGCGATTCCGACCGCTTCGGCCACCTTCAGGGGTGAGCCGGTCATCAGGACCACGTCGGCGGCCTCGATGGCGGCATCCGAACCCAGGGCGCCCATGGCCATTCCCACGTCGGCCGCGGCGATCACCGGGGCGTCGTTGATTCCGTCACCCACGAAAACGGTCCGGCCGCCTGCTCCGGCCGCCTGCCGAATCTTCCGGAAAACGGCCACCTTGTCCTCGGGCAAGAGATCGGCATGGAAGCTGTCAATACCCAGCTTGCGGGCCACGGCCGCGGCGGCACGGTGGTTGTCGCCGGTCAGCATTGCCAGGCGGGTGATGCCCTGCCGGCGCAGGGCCGCCATGGCCGGCACGGCATCCGGCTTGAGCCGGTCACCGATGACAAGATGGCCGGCGTACCGGCCGTCAACAGCCACGTGGACCACGGTGGTATCGAAGCTGCAGCGGGGATGGTCTATGGCTCTGGAGCGCAGCATGCGGTCGTTGCCCACCATCACCCGGTGGCCGTCATAGTCGGCCAAGACCCCCTGGCCGGCCACCTCCAGGTGCTGTTTCAACAACTCCGGCCGCATCCGGCAGCCGGCCCGCCGACAGGCCGCCAGGATGGAAGCTGCTATAGGGTGCCCGCAACGGTATTCGGCGGCGGCGGCAAGCTCCAGCAGCCGCGTTTGTGAGAAACCTTCGGCCGGCACCACCTGATTGACCTCAAAGACCCCTTGGGTGAGAGTGCCGGTCTTGTCGAATACCACGGCCCGGGCGGCGGCCAGGGCGTCGATGAAATTGGACCCCTTGACCAGCACGCCCCTGCGGGAAGCCTTGCCGATGCCGGCAAAATAACCAAGGGGGATGCTGATAACCAGCGCACAGGGACAGGAGATAACCAGCAGCACCAGGGCGCGGTAGAGCCAGGTTCTGAAGTGCTGACCGTCCATCAGAAGGGGCGGGGCCGCGGCCACAACGGCAGCGGCCAGCACCACGGCCGGGGTGTAGTAGCGGGCAAAAGTGGTGATGAATCTTTCGGTGCGGGCCTTGTTGGCAGTGGCGTTTTCCACCAGGTCCATGATCCTGGCGACGGAAGACTCCCTGAAGGGCCGGGTCACCCGTACGGTGAGGGCGCCGCTGAGGTTGATCTGGCCGGCCAAAACCCTGTCGCCGGCGCCGGCGGCCACCGGCACCGGCTCCCCTGTCAGGGCCGAGGTGTCCAGACGGGAACTTCCCCTGACGATCTCTCCGTCCAGGGGCACCTTGTCGCCCGGACGCACCAGTATGGTCTGACCCGTGGCGACTGTCTCCGGCGCGACCTTCTCGAAGCCTCCACCTGTCTCCAGCAGGGCCCAGTCCGGCCTTGCGGCCAGCAGACCCCGGATGGAACGCCGCGAGCTGTCAACCGCCCGGTCCTGGAGCATTTCACCTGTTTTGTAAAAAATCATCACTCCCAGGGCCTCGGCATAGGCCTGGATGAATAAGGCCCCGCAGGTGGCGATTATCATCAGGGTGTTTTCGTCAAAGACGATCCCGCGCCTGAGGTTGCGCCAGGCGCTGCGGAAAACGTTTAGGCCGGCCATGCAATAGGCGCCGAGCACCAGGACCGGCTCGAGGACCGGGACGCTTGCCCGCAACCAGGCTCCCTTCCACAGCTCGATTGCCAGCAGGAATATGGAGGCCGCCAGCAAAACCGCTTGCCGGCGGGTATCGCTTTTCCGGGCCTCGTTGCCGGCGGCCGTTTCCTCTTGACCGCCGGGCACGACTTGCACCGAAGGCTCGATACGGCCGACCTCCTTCACAACCCGTTCCGGGTCGGCGGCGCTTACCCTGAGTGTCAGACTGGCGAAATCGACCCTGGCGTCATCGACACCTTCCAGTCTGCGCAGCCCCTGCTCTATCTTGTCCGCGCAGGCCGGACAATCCAGGTTGCGCAGGGTGAATCTTGCGGTCTTGGCCCGGGCCATGTCTTTTCCGTATTCCTTTCAGCGGCCCTGTTCCCGCACGTGTTCCATACCGAGCCTGAGCAGACGCCTGACATGCTCGTCGTCCAGGCTGTAGAAGACCACCTTGCCATCCCGCCGGGCCTTGACCAGCCTGGCCTGCTTTAGATTGCGCAGCTGGTGGGAAACGGCCGGCTGCTTCATCTCAAGCAGGGCGCAAAGATCGCAGACGCACATCTCGGCCCGGCTCAGGGCCCAGAGGATGCCCGTTCTGGTGCTGTCGCCAAAGGCCTTGAACAGGTCGGCCAGCTCGTAGAGATGGACCGGATCGGGCATGGCCTCTGCCACCGTGGCGATAACATCCTGATGGATACCTTTGACGGCGCAGGTTTCGACCTCCGCCGGCACGGATACAGGTTTCATCTCGGCCCCCTTTCCTTTTATCATATGTTCATATATGCATATATCAATACGAAGTCAAGGACATTGGCGCCTGTCCAAAACAAAACCCCGGAAAAGCCGCTGCGGCTTTTCCGGGGCCGGTTTATCCTTTCAGGAAAAAAATTCGGTCTCTACATGAAGCGGTACTGCACTGCGAAAGATATGCCCCAGACATCCTTTTCAAGCTCGGTATTGGCGGGGGCGCGGCTTCCGGCGCTTTTGGGGGCGGCAGAAAGTATGGTCCGGTTTTTGTCCCGCGGCTGCCTGGGATGCGCAAAGCCGCTCATCAAGCGAGGATGGACTCGATGGTGCGCGCCAAGACGGTCATCTTGAAGGGCTTTTGTAAAAATGCACAACAGCCCTTTTTCATAATTCTCCGGGCCTGGTCATCGAGGCTGTAACCGCTGGAGAGAATGACCCTGGTTTCGGGATCCATTTCCCAGATGGCATCGGAGGTGGCTTCGCCATCCATATCCGGCATGCTCAGGTCCAGGATTACAAGGTCGACCCTTTCTTTCCAGCGCCCATAAATCTCCACGGCCTGCCTGCCTCCCCGGGCAGTTATCACCTGATATCCGAGAGCTTCCAGGACCTCGCGGCCCACATCACGAATCATCTCTTCGTCGTCGACCAGCAGTATCAGCCCCCTGGCCTTGCTGTCCGGTTCAAATGTTCCGTCATCCATCGAAGTCGCTCTCCACCCCGGCTTTCAGGTCGGTCATTTCCAAGACATGCCATCTATGGTCTGCATCCGGACACAGGTGATCACGCCTGCGCCGGCAAGGCCTATCATTTTGATAGTTTGGATTATTTTGCCTCAGGATTGTCAAGAATGCAACAGCTATGATCGGGTATTGGGGGCGAAAGGGTACCGGCGATTTGAAACCACGGCACCTTGCCGAAGCCGGGACAGGCATTGAGATAGGCAGGGACTTCCTGTCAGGGGTGTCTCAAGTTCGGACCGCATTGGAGCGGCAGACAATGGATCCCAGCAGATAGAGGCCTGCCAGGAGCAAAGCCAGGTCGCGGGAAAAGGTTATCATGCCGGCCGAATGCCCGGCCCCGCCGCTTCCGAAACAGCCGCAGCTGACATTGAGCCCCCTGGCCAGGTTGAAACCGGCCACCGAAAGAAAGACAAACAGCAGAATGTCGGCCAGAACCACGGCCGATTCAAGCCACCACCCTGCAACAAGCAATATTCCGACTTCCAGTTCGATCCAGGGCAGAACCAGGGCAAAGGGATTCACGAGCAAAGGCGGCAAGATCTGGTAGTTGAATACGGCACCGGCAAAATCCGCAGGATGAAGTATTTTCGGCACGGCGGCTATTATGAACACAAATCCGAGGCCGATCCTGACCAGGTTGAAACAGATCTTACTCCTGAAAAATCCGGCAAAATCGATTTTTGTCACCCGGCCCTGCACGCAAACAATTCCCCCGCCTGCAAATTCATAAAATTGAAATCCGACCATCCAGCCGTCGTCTGCTAAGTACAAATAGCATACCCCGGAAAAGAAGCAATCCCTGCTTCCGTCACCTGCGGCCCCGTCCGGGCCATGGCCGCTTGCGGTCTGATTCAATTTGTACCGCAGCCGTTTCAGACAAGCACGGCTTCAGATCGCAGGCCGCTGTCTGCTCGGCGCAGGCAGAAAGTGCCCGGCCGAATGTATATTATACCCGCCCTGTCGCCGCCCTCACGGTTCAATTTCGACGACCTCCACATTCTCGGGCGGCTCAAACTCAAACAGACTGTCAGGCAAAGCGGCCTTGAAATCGTAATTGTTCATCACTATGCGGGTTTCGTCGCCATAGGCATTGTATGTCACTATCTGCCCGATACAATAATTCTTCCGGGAAACAGAGACAACGATCCGGCTGATCTCGGCCCCCGGATCGGAGGGAACAAGATTTATTCTCCAGTAGTCCGGGTTTTGGCTTGGAACCAGCGTTATCTTGAAATTTTTGCGCAGTTGGCTCATGTCGGAAAGAAAGGCAGCCCCCTTGCCCCGGCCGAACATGTCCGGAGCCTTACCAACCATTACCTGCTTGTCCAAAGGTCTGTAGATCCACAGACGCCGGCCATTGGTAATGACTATCTGCTGTTCCGGCTTGCTGTATTGCCAGCGCATCTTTCCCGGCCTTTTGACCCATACCCGTCCCTCGGCCGAATCGGATATATCCATGGCTTTCAATGTTGAATGCTGAAAAAAATCGGCCGCAAATCCAGGGCCCGCATAACGCTTTTCTATTGCGTCCAGAACCGCATCGAGGCTGTCCCGGGCAAAAAGACCGGCCGCCGGTGCAATGCAAACAATAACAACGGCGGCTGCAATGACAAAAACAGCGGGCGTTACGGACACCACCTTGCGGGAAATCATCATTGTAAGGTTCTCCTTGAGTTTGAATAAATTTTCAGAAGATTACCACAGGTTGAACCTTGCATGCAATTCCCGTCGCCGGCGGCCCCGGCCGGATTACAGACATGGAGATCACGGCCCGGCGGGCAGAGATCCGAAAACCGCCAGACAAATTTCATCCAGCAATGCCAGTTTGCGCCGCACCGCATGCTCATCCACATACGGCACGCGCACCCCGCTTGAAAGTGCGTATTCAAATCCGGACTGCCGGCGGAAAGCATCTATACGGGCCGCCTTTGCCAGGGTTTCGGTGCAACCGTTGCGTTGGGCCGCCAGGAAACCGAATGCGTCCAGCCCGCGGGGCCACTGATCGAGAGAAAGGACCAGCATCTCGAAAATTTCAGGGAAATTCTCATGCCCGCACATCAACCCCGCAAGCTCGGCCGTGAAGGCCGCGCTTGCGGCATGAAAGCGGCAGCGCCGATTGCGCATCAGTACCTGGAGACCGCGGCCCGCCTTGCCCGGGCAATACGCTTCCAGGGCCTTGCTGACCACCGGATCACAGGACCAATCCAGGTTTAGCCGCCTGACGAAGGCTTCTATGATTTCCGGTGACAGGAAAACCGGCAGCGGGATTTGTCCGTCGGGCAGCAAAACGATACTCTGCATTTTCCCGGCGGCAAGCTGCCTCAAGAGGCGATCCACTTGCTTCTTTTCCAGCCCGCATCCGGACAAAAAGATTTCCAGCTCAAGTTGCAGGGAAATGGAAGGGGAAAAAACCAGATCCAGAACCGCCGCGGATTCACTGCTGCCGGCAGCCGTAAACACCTGGCGCAGCTGTTGGCCGGTGACGGCTCCCAGGCCGGAAGCCATGAAATCCAGCACGTCTTCACCGAGGGCCACAGGTTTTTGCAGGGCAGCCGTTATGGTTTCTGCAATCCGCGAAAAATCGGCACACCGGTCCATAGCGGTCTTTTACCACAGCCGTGGCTGCCGTCAACCTCGCCGGTAGCCGTCGTCCGCAAGATGGCCTCGGCAGCTGTCATTTTTCAGCCGCCGAAAACGGCAGCCACTTGATCGATGCGCACCTTCAGTTCCTGAACGGCCTCGCTTACTCCATCCAGCTTGTTGTCCCGGGCCTGGTTTTCAATCTGCTTGGCAAGAGTGTGAATGTCCATCAATCCCAGGTTGCCGGCCGCTCCGCTAAGGGTATGGGCCGACTTCATCACCTGCTCCACATCCCGGCTTGCGGCGGCCGTCTGCAAACGGTCGAAATCCGCCGCCCCGGTCTCGACGAAAAGCTCGACCAGTTCCTTGAACTCGTCTTCCTCCAATCCCAGGCGGGCGCCAAGTTCCTTGAAGTTCATGATCTTTCCTCCTTTGAAAGAACATAGTTGTTGACCATCTCGAAAACCACCTCGCGCTTGATCGGCTTGGTAACATAATCGTTCATTCCGACCTCGAGGCACTTTTCACGATCCCCCTTCATGGCATGGGCCGTCATGGCCACGATGGGAATCTCGGTAAATCCCTCGGATCTCAATTTGCCGGTCGCTTCCATGCCGTCCATCTCCGGCATCTGGACATCCATGAAAATCAGATCGAAATCTCCCGGCCTGCGACGCATCATTTCCAGAACTTCAACCCCGTTGTTGGCCAGCTCGACCTGGTATCCGGCCTTGGTCAGCATTATCTTGGCCAGTTTCTGGTTGACCGGGTTGTCTTCGGCCAGCAAAATCCTGACCGAGCGCTTCAACTGTTCCCGCACCGAATACTCGGTATGGATAGATCTTCCATTATCGCTGCGGTCTTCCTCCACCGACCGGCCCAGCAGGCGCTTGATCATCTGCAGCAGCTTGTTGCGCCTGACCGGCTTGGACAAAAAGCCGTCGAAGCCGGCCTCTTTCGATTTGCGGGCATCGCGCTGCATCGAAGCCGCCAGGGCTATCAGAACGGCCCCTTTCATCCCGTCCATGGCCCTTATCCGTCTGGCCAGGGTAAAACCATCCAGGTCCGGCATGCCCAGGTCTATCAGGCACAAGTCATATACTCCGTCCCGGCCGCCGGCCTTTCCAAGTGTTTCCAGAGCCTTTTGGCCGGAATCCAGGACAGTGACCTCCAGCCTGGCGTTTTTCAACATATGCTCGATGATGCGGCCGCTGGTCCGGTTGTCATCCACCACCAGGACCCTTCGCCCGGTCAGTTCAGCCGGCACAAAGCGCCGGTGAGGTCTGTCCGGCACCTTTTCGAGCCAGGCAGTGAAATGAAAGACACTGCCCTTGCCGACGGTGCTTTCGGCCCAGGCATAACCGCCCATCATTTTCGCCAGCTGGCGGCAGATGGAAAGACCCAGCCCCGTACCGCCGTATTTCCGGGTCGTCGAACCATCGGCCTGCTGGAAAGGCTCGAAGATCGATTCCAGCTTGTCGCTGGGAATGCCGGCGCCGGTATCGCGTACGGTGGCATGCAGCATGATGCGGGTTTCGTCCTCTTCCTCGACCTCGAGGGCAAGCTCTATCTCCCCGGCCTCGGTAAACTTGGGTGCGTTGCCCAGCAGGTTGGTTATAACTTGCCGGAAACGGAGCGGATCGCCTTTGACCACGGTGGGAACATCGTCACCGACATGACAGAGCAATTCCACCGGCTTGTCCCCGATCCGGGGCCGTATCAGTTCGCAGACATCGTAGACCAGCAGCTCGGGATCGAATTCAATCGATTCGAATTCCAGCTCTCCTGACTCGATCTTGGAAAAATCGAGGATATCGTTTATCAGCGACAGCAGGGCCTCGCCGCTGCGCTTGATGGTCTCGGTATAATCGCGTTGCAGCTCGTCCAGTCCGGTTTCCAGCAAAAGGTCCGTAAAACCGATTACCCCGTTCATGGGAGTCCGGATCTCATGGCTCATGTTTGCCAGAAACTGGCTTTTGGCCCGGTTGGCCGCTTCAGCCTCTTCCTTTGCTTTTTTAAGATCCTCTTCGAATTCTTTGCGTTTGGTTATATCTTCTATCGTGCCGGTGTACCTGGCTCCCGTGTCAGAGAAGACCGGCGAGGTGTGAAGATGAATCCAGCGCTGTTTTTTATCGGCGGCGACTATGCGGCATTCGGTGGAATAAGACTCCAGTTCCTTCAGAGCCTGTTCCAGCTGGCCTACCACCAGCTGCCTGTCGTCAGGGTGAAGGTAGTCCCGCCAATCGACGACCAGGCTTTCCACCAGGGTCAGGCCGAAAATATCCTGAAAACTAGTATTGGTGTATAGAAGACTGCCGTTTTCATCCATCTCGAATACTCCGAAATGGATGGTCTCCGAAATCAGCCTGAAACGTTCTTCACTCTCTTTGAGGGCAGCCTGGGTTTTGCGGGAGTTTTCCTGCTCCTGCTCAAGGGCTTTCACCTTTTTGACCAATTCGATGATTGTAGCATTACTGGACATCTGCACCGGCTCTCCGCTTTCTGGACCGCCACCGGCCTGCAGCAAAAAAGACCCCTCTCTGCAGCAGGCTTTGCCTGACTTTCAATGGTCGCTGGATATATCGGCAAAAGACGGAGTCAACTTTAGCCGGTGCATTGCCGCGGACTGTCTGCAAAAAAAACTAAAGTAAGAGGCCGCCGGTGCCGTTAACTAGGATGCAATTTCTCGTGTTGCGCAAACGGCCGAAACGGACAAAAGAAACGCTGGGAGATTTCTTTCATGGCATACAAGATACTTACCGTAGACGACAGCAAGACCATCCGCATGATTGTCAAAAAAGCCTTCTCGCCTTACAACTGTAACGTTCTGGAAGCCGAAAACGGCGTGGAAGGCCTGGCCCTGGCCGCCAAGGAAAAACCCGATCTGATCATCCTCGATATTACCATGCCGGTGATGACCGGCATCGAGATGCTGGAAAAACTCAAGGCCGAAAAAGACCTCAAGGATATCCCTGTCATCATGCTGACGGCAGAATCTGGCAAGGACAGCGTCATGAAGATCGTCAAGATGGGCATCAAGGATTATGTCGTCAAGCCTTTCAAGGGCGACCAACTGATCGACAGGGTAAAAGGAATCCTGAAACTGGCCCCCAAGCAAGTCTGAGATAACCGCGATTGCATATTGACCTTGACGCCGCCCGGCATCCGATGCCATGGTGGCGTTTTGCTTGTCCGGTTGTCCGGAGACAGCCGCAGCGACCATTGCTCCATAGTCAAACGCGGTCATAACAGGGGGATACATTGCCTCAAGTCGTACCGCCGGCCGGCACTTCTGCCGAACTTCGATGGCCGCCGCTCATTGAGGGACGTCTCGTCAAACGTTACAAGCGTTTCCTGGCAGACGTGGTTCTCGAAGACGGAAGGCCGGTCACGGCCCATTGCCCAAATTCCGGTAGAATGACGGGCTGCTGCACCCCCGGGCGGCCCGTCTATATCTCCCACCATCCAGAGGCCCACCGCAAACTGCATTATACATGGCAAATGATAGCAATGCCTTCTTCCCTGGTGGGCGTCAATACCCAGGTGCCCAACAGGCTGGTGGCCATGGCCATAAAAGCATCATTGATAAAGAGCCTGCGGGGATACGAGTCCCTCCGGAGCGAAGTATCGGTGCCGGGCCGCAGCCGCCTCGACCTGATGCTCAGCGCACCCGGAAGACGGGACTGTTTTGTGGAGATAAAAAATTGCACCCTGGTCCAAGACCGGACGGCCATGTTTCCCGACGCGCCCACCGAAAGAGGCCGCAGGCATCTCGAACGTCTCCGGCAGTTGAAGGCCATGGGCAACCGGACGGTCATTTTCTTCCTTGTCCAGCGGATGGACGCCGGCAGATTCGGGCCGGCAGATTCCATCGATCCCCTTTACGGCAAACTTCTGCGCCGGGCGGTCGCCTCCGGTGTCGAGATCCTCGCCTACGACGTAGATATAAATCTTGAATCCATATCCATCGCGAACCGGCTCGAACCTGTTTTGTGACAACCGCCTGTTTGCGTCTCCCGGATCAGGGCCGGCCACGTGCCGGCTGTCTTGCGCCAGGAGCCTGGCCCGGCGCCGCCTTGCCAGATTGACTTTGTGCAGGCTATGTTATACTTTCCGAGTGTCACCAGCCGGCTTTACGCGCAAAACGGGTAGCTTGAAATGGAGAAAACACAGCTCATCGACACCATCGCCAGCCGCGAAAATCTGATCCGCGTCCTGGACAACCTCAAAGAGGGCATAATCGCCCATGACATGGACCGGCGAATTTTCTTCTTCAATACGGAGGCAGAACGTATCACCGGCTACAAGCGCCATGAAGTGATCGGCCGCGACTGCCATGAGGTCTTCGACAGTCCTTTCTGCGGGGAGCACTGCTCATTCCGCCAGGATCGCACCATCATGGCCGACCACTTCGCCTACCCGCTCAACATCATCGCCAAAGACGGCACCCCCAGACGGATCGAGATGTCGATTACCATGATGCAGGACGAAAACGGACAATACGTGGGTGTCCTGGCGGTGATCAACGATCAGACCGAAATTTTCAAGCTCAAGCAACGCACCTGCGAGCTGACGCGTTTTGCCAACATAATCGGCCGCAACGCCAAGATGCAGACCGTCTTCCAGCTGATAAGCGATGTCGCCGGCTACGACTTTCCGGTCCACATAACAGGAGAGACCGGAACCGGCAAGGAACTGGTGGCAAACGCCATCCACAACGAAAGCCGCCGGGCCGGGGCCCCTTTCGTCCCCATCAACTGCGGCGCGCTTCCGGAAGGTCTGATCGAAAGCGAACTGTTCGGCCACGTCAAGGGGGCCTTTTCCGGTGCCATCCGGGACAAAAAGGGACGTTTCGAGCTGGCCGACGGAGGGACCCTGTTCCTGGACGAGGTTGCCGAACTTGCCAAGCCCCTTCAGGTGAAACTGCTGCGTTTTCTCCAGGAGGGCAAGTTTGAAAAAGTAGGCGGCGAAAAGACCATCTCGGTCAACGTCCGGGTCATAAGCGCAACCAACAAGGATCTGAAAAAGCAGATCCGCAAAGGCCGGTTCAGGGAGGACCTGTTTTATCGCCTCAACGTAATTCCCATCCACATTCCGCCGGTCAGGGAGCGCCGCTCGGACATTCCCCTGCTGATCGAATATTTCCTTGAAAAATTCTGCCGGGAAAACGGTCACGAGGCACCCCGGATCTCTCAGGATGCCATGGCCCTGATGATGGATTACAGGTGGCCGGGCAACGTGCGTCAGATTCAAAACGCCGTGCAGTTCGCCATCGTCCGCTCCAACGGCCGGGTGATAGGGCCGCAGCACCTTCCCCTGGAGCTTCGCCAGGCCGGCAGCCCCGCGCCCCGGCGGGGGCCGTCCCGCAAGCTGACTCCGGAGATGGTAGCAGCGGCCCTGAAACAGACAGCCGGCAACAAGGCCCGGGCCGCCAAGAACCTGGGGGTGGGCCGGGCAACCCTTTACCGCTTTCTCGCCGATCATCCGGAGCTGACAGCAGCAAACAGAACCTGAAGATCCGGGCCGGCGGCCTGCAAAAAAAAGATCCGTGTACCCGAATGTGCAGATACACGGATCTTTTCTTTAGAAAATAGAGATTATCAGGCCGCATCCATGGCCCGGCGGTCGGCCATGTCGATGAGAATCCTTTCGCGGGCCTTGTCTATCCCCAGCTCCTTGCGCTTCTTGTCGATATGGGCGATCATCATCCGGGCGATCTCATACGGATCCTCGGCAAATCCCCACTTGCCGAAACCCTGGGCCTCCAATCCTTCGAACAGCAGTTTGTGGAACTTTGTCTCTTCCACGATGGGGAACGAAACCCCAAAAACGGTATAGACTCCCGAAGCGACAAAATACTGGCCGATACTGATGGCCTTTTCGCTCATCCATTCCGGGGCACAACCGGCGGCCGGCAGCTCGGCAATGGAATTGCCCAGGCCGCCCACTTTCACCATCTCCGAAGCGGCGATCAGGATCCGGCTGTTGTCCACGCATGACCCCATCCCCAGGCAGGGCGGCATACCGACCGTTTCACAGACTTCCTGCAGGCCGGCGCCTGCCAGGTGGGCCGCCTCGGGAGTGTACAGCCCGGCCTTGGCCAGGGAAATCTGGGAACATCCGGTCTGCAGGACCAGAACGTCGTTCTTGATCAGCTCCTTGACCAGTTCGACATGTACCCAGTCGTGCTTGACCCTGGGGTTGGTGCACCCGACGATGCCGGCCACCCCCCTTATCCGGCCGTTGATGATGTTGTCGTTGAGCGGCTTGTAGGAGCCCCGGAAGGTTCCGCCCAGCATGTAATTGATGTATTCGTAGGAAAAACCGTGGATTCCGGTATTGCGGATATTGGGAATCTCGATTTCGGCCGGCCGGTTCTTGAACCGGGAGATGGCCTTGATGACCACTTCGTCGGTGCAGGCCTTGGGGTTGTGATCATCGAAGTCTATGTGGGTGGCCCCTTCGATATGACAGCGGGGATTGGTGGTGATAAGAGGGGTGCCGTAACATTCGGCCACCTTGACAAGACCCTGCTTGATACACTGGACGTCCACGCACATGGCGTCCACGGCGCCTGTTATCAGGACGGCCTCGGTAGACATGAAGTTGCCGGCATGGGGAACTCCGTGGCGCGACATCATCTCCGCCCCGCTGCAGCACATCCCGACCAGGTTGATACCCTCGGCACCGGCAGCCTTGGCGGCCTCCACCAGGGTCGGCTCGTTGACCGAAGCGACCATGGATTCGAACATGTTCGGTTCATGCCCGTGGACGATGATGTTGACGTAATTTTCCTTCAAAACCCCCATGTTGACATCCACTGCAACCGGACTGGGGGTTCCGAAAAGAATGTCGGAAATCTCGGTCGCCACCATGGAGCCGCCCCAGCCGTCGGAAAGGGCCGTCCGGCTGCACTGCTTGGTAATATTCTCGTAGTGCTGGTCGACACCCATGTGGGTACGATGGATCAGCTCCATGACTTCGCGCATGGCGCCTCTGGGAACCACTCCGTTTTTGCGCCAGGTCTCCAGGGTTTTCTCAGGGACCCGGGAAACGAACGGTATTTCGCCTTCGACCTGAGTGTAGGTCCGTTCCAGCTCATCGTACAGATCGTTGGCGATGTCTTTGATCTCGCGGCCTTCGGTTTCGATACCGATGCTTTGAGCCACTTTTTCCAGTTTGTAGACATCCTTGATTTCATAGTCGGTGATCTTGCCGTTGACCACATCTCTGAACAGGTCGAGCATGCTCATTCCATGATCCGTGTGGGCGGCGGCTCCGGCAGCCACCATGCGCCCGAAATTGCGGGCCATGATGGTATCGATGGTCGCACCGCAGACTCCGACCTTTCCGTAAGGGTCTTTGGCGTTCAACCGGCAGGGACCCATGGAGCAGTGTTTGCAGCATGCCGAATCGGCTCCTATGGGACAGGGTTTCATGTTGGCGGCCCGGTCAAAGGATGTTTCAACACCGTCCCGGCGCCCTTTTTCGATCATTCTGGCCGTTGCTTCACAAATTGTGAAATCTTCGGGCTTCAACAGCTTTTTCTTTGCTGCCACTTTTTTGGTGTCCATGATTCCTCCCTTCATGAGAAGATTGTCTTGGTTGTGGCTGATTTTCACGGGCGTAGGCAAGACCCTTGAAAAGTTAACAGTAATGATTACTAATTACATTATATAGGCTTCGGTCCCCTGTCAAGGGTATACTTGGATAATTTTCACAGCTGGCCTAAAGGCTGACTGATACGGCCGGCCGGATCCGAACACCCGGTACGATTCCATCGGGACAGGCGGAAATGCATGCTTGAAATTTTCAGCGGTAAATGCGACTTATGTCTTGAAGGGAACATTTCCCGCCACCGATTGCCTGGAACCGTTTTCTGACAAAGAAAGGATTTAGGCCATGAGTGAACCGAAAGTTAAATTATTTTCCCTGAGTACCTGCAGCCATTGCAAATCCACCAAAAAGCTGCTTGCCGACTGTACGGTGAAATATGAATTCATAGACGTCGACCTGCTCCAAGGCGATGAACGCAGGGCAATCCTGGAAGATGTCAAAAAGTTCAATCCCAAATGTTCTTTCCCCACCATCATCATCGGCGACAAGGTGATAGTGGGCTACAAGGAAAAGGAAATCAGGGAGGCGCTGGGCATGTGATGGATGCTGAAAAGTTATATCGGATTCTGAAAGACAGCCAGGAACCAAAAGGATACTTTTTCAATAAAGACAAACAAAGGGTCATGGAGCTTCTGGAAGCCCTGCTGGTAAACAAAGAGCGTTACGGGTACATGGCCTGCCCCTGCCGCCTTGCCAGCGGTGACAAAGAAAATGACCGCGACATAATCTGTCCCTGCGTATATCGCGAAGACGACGTCGCCCAGTACGGCAGCTGCTATTGCAATCTCTACGTGTCGAAACAATGGAACGAGGGTTCGATCGAACACGCCTACGTGCCCGAACGCCGGCCACCTGAAAAGACGGCCTTCTGACGCGCCCGCATTGCCTCCGGTCGGGCGGCAAGCCGCTGCGGCTTGCCGCCCGACTGTTTTTCAGCTCAGTTTATCTCCCACGGCCTTGCCGTAATCCTGGCAGGCTTTTATCCCGTCCCGGGTATCTATGACGGACTCCTTCAGGTTCAGCGCCCCCAGATCGACCATGTCCATTTTGAAAACGTGCTGCATGGTATCGAAAATCATGGGGCCGGATTCGCCGCTGTGGGTATAGGAACAGAAGGCTCCTCCCATCTTGCCCACCAGGTTTGCCCTTTGCATGATGAACAGAAAAGTTTTCATTCCGGCGGTCATGTCACGATGATAGGTCGGGCAACCGACCACGTAACCGTCGTAGCCTTCCAGGTCCTTTTCATCCTTTATTTCGGTCACCTTTTTCAGGTCAGCCTCCTGGCCTGCGAAGCGCAGCCCTTCGGCTATATACCGGGCCATCTTTTCGGTGTTTCCCGTACGGCTTACATATACTACCAGTACTTTTGCCATCAAATCCCCTCCTTTTTTCTTCTGATTAAAGTTACGGTGGCCATGGCCGGCACCTTTTCCTCCGGTCGACCCGCCTCTGCCCTACTGCTCGATCGCAAATCTTGCCTGGTTTGATTTCACCGGCACGTATTCACCCACCGGCACGAGTTTCTTGTTGAACTTCACACAATCCACGATCAGATTCCAAAGCCGCTCCAGCTGCGCAGTTTCATTTTCATTTTCGGGAATCATGGTAACCAGGTTTTTTTCAATATTTATCTGCATGTCCATACCTCCTTTTATCATGACGATGCCAGGTTGAGCGTTTCAACTTATTGTCTTTTCAGTCATAGACCCGTACTGCGTACATACATGAACCTGAGGCCCTCCGGGCTTCGGCCGTCCTGTCTGATCTGCCGGGCTGCCGCCGGCCCGGCGCAGGCAGGCAGCAAACCGGCAGGGCTGCGATACTTTGGGCTTACGCCGCGCGCCATGCATGCGGTTTGCCAAGAACCGGTCAGCTTAAAACCGGCTCCGCCCAGATTGTAGATCAAAAAGCATGCCGTAAGGAGAAAGACAGGGAAAAAAAGATACCGGCAGTAAATTCAACAGGATATAGAGACAGGAAAACCGGCCGCACACTTCCGGCAGACCTTCCCGTCCCTTGTGATACAACTGTGTCTCAAGTCCGGGATGAAACACAAAAAGTTGTGTCAACCAAACTTGTCATAGGCAATCATATCAGGCTCCACACCCAGATCGTCAAGCATCTTTTCGACGGCATCGATCATGGGCGGCGGGCCGCAGAGGTAGTATTCTATCTCCGTCGGATCGGGGTGGGCCGAAAGATAAAGGTCATGGGCCACCTGATGGATGAAACCCACCGGACCGTCCCAGTGGTCCTCCGGTTGGGGCTCCGACAGGGCCACGTGGTACGAAAAATTTTCGAACCTTTCTTCCAGTTCCAGGAATTCTTCATGGTAAAACATTTCCTGTCGGCTGCGGGCCCCGTACCAGAAGGTGATCGTCCTGGATGTGTTCAGATCCAGCAGCTGATGACGGATATGACTGCGCAGCGGCGCCATGCCCGCCCCGCCGCCGATGAAACACATCTCCCGGTCGGTGGGCTTGACGAAAAAATCGCCGTAAGGACCGCTCAGGCTGACCTTGTCTCCGGGTTTGAGGCTGAAAATGTAGGAAGAGCCTATTCCGGGCGGGGCATCGGGCGCATCGGGCGGAGGCGTGGCTATCCGCACGGTAAACCGCAGGACACCTTTTTCCGACGGCGCATTGGCAAGGGAATAGGCCCGGGTTACCGGCTCATCGGTCCCGGCCCTGAGTGTCAGCAGATTGAACTTTTCCCAGGCCGCCCGGTACTGCTCGCCGATGCTGAATTCCGAAAAAGAAACCTCGTACTCGGGAATATCGATCTGCATATAGGCGCCGGCTTTAAAATCCAGTTCCTGCCCGGGATCGAGCCGGAGCACAAGTTCCTTGATGAAAGTGGCCACGTTGTCGTTCGAGACCACCGTGGCAGTATACTTTTTAATATTGAAGATCTCTTCCGGAACCCTGACCTTCATGTCCTGCTTGATCTTGACCTGGCAGGCCAGGCGCATCTTCTGCATTCTTTCCCGGCGATTTACCAGGGAAAGCTCGGTGGGCAGGATGTCGCCACCGCCTTCTTCCACCACAATTTTGCAGGTGCCGCAGGTCCCCTTGCCGCCACAGGCGCAGGGGATCAGGATATCGTTTTCGATCAGCCCGGCAAGGAGCGTTTTGCCGGCCCGAATCCGCAGCGCCTTTTCTTGGTCGTCGTTGACGATCACGGTGCACTCGCCCTTGACCGCCAGTCTGCTTTCCACCAGCAACAGCAAAATGACCAGCAGCAGGACCACGCCTGTAAAAACCGATATGCCTACCAGATAGAGCAAACTGCAACTCCCGGCCGTGATTTCCGGTTGATATCACAAAGCAGCCGGTCCGCAAAAATCAGGAAGCCGCTGTTTTGAAACATCTTCGCAGACAGTTCCGGACCGGGCCGTCGCCGGCGGTTGGCAACAAGGCCCCGGCAAAGGCCGGCGCTACGAAGATATGGGACTCTTTGCCAAGCCATCACAGGGTGATTCCCGAAAACAGCATGAACGCCATGGCCATCAGCCCGGTTACGATCATCCGGATTCCGAATCCCTGCAGTCCCTTGGGAACATCGGCATAACGCAGCTTTTGCATGATGGTGGCCATCGATATTATCGCCAGGGCCCAGCCGGCTCCCGATCCCACACCGTAGACCACGGCTTCGCTGAAGCCGTAGCGCCTTTCCACCATGAACAGGGAAGCGCCCAGGATGGCGCAGTTGACCGTTATCAGGGGCAGGAAAACACCCAGGGAATTGTAGAGGGCCTGCGAATACCGGTCGATCACCATCTCCACGATCTGAACGATGCCGGCGATGACGGCGATGAAAAGGATCAGCTTCAGGTAGCTCAGATCGATCTCGGGCAGCCCGGCCCAGGCCAAGGCGCCGGGTGCCAGCAACAGGTGGTATATGAGCCAGTTGACAGGGGTCGTGATGGCCAGCACGAAAATGACCGCCAGTCCCAGACCGGCTGAAGTCTTCAGGTTCTGGGACACCGAAAGGTAGGAACACATCCCCAGAAAGTAGGCCAGCAGGATGTTGCCCACGAAAACCGAGTTTACGAATATGCTGATCAGATTCTCCATCGCTCCTGCCTGTTCAATCGCCCAGCAAGGTGTTTTCAAGCCAGACGAAAAGACCGATCATGATGAAGGCCCCTGGTGCCAGCAGCATCAGGCCCATGTTCTGGTAGCCGGCGGCATAAAAGGCATCCGGTATCACCCGGAACCCCAGCAGCTTCCCCGAGCCCAGCAGCTCCCTGAAAAAGGCCACCGCGCAGAGGATCGACCCGTAGCCGATGCCGTTGGCCAGCCCGTCCACAAAAGACCTTCCCGGCGGATTCGACATGGCAAAAGTCTCGGCCCTTCCCATGACGATGCAGTTGGTGATGATCAGGCCCACGAAGACCGAAAGCTGCTTGCTGACATCGTACAGAAAGGCCCTGAGAAACTCATCGGCCACGATAACCAGGGTGGCTATGACCGACACCTCGACTATGATCCTGATGTTACGCGGAATCTGGTTGCGCAGGCTGGAGATCACCAGGTTGGAAAAGGCCACCACGAAAGTCAGGGCCAGGCTCATGACGATGGCCGTGCTGAGCTTGACCGTCACGGCCAGGGCTGAACATATTCCCAGGATCTGCTTCGAAATCGGATTGGATTCGTACAGGGCCGCGCTCACGGCCCGGTATGTCTCACTTTTCTTCCACGGCCTGCCCATTTGTCTCTCCTGTCCGGGACTCCGGTCCGTTCAAAATTCCCTGCCGGAAGCGGACCGCAACCGGCTCGTAGTTGCGGAGGATATCCCTGAAGCCGGAAGTGAGAAATCTTCCGGTCATGGTGGCTCCGCTGATCCCGTCCACGTAGTTTATCCGCCTGGGCTCGGGTACCACCTGAGCGACACTGCCCTTGGCAATGGAAATTGAAACAAACCTTCCCTGCCTGTCGGTTATCCGCTTGCCGACGAACTTTTTCCGGAACCAGCTCCGCTCGATCTCTCCACCCAGACCGGGAGTCTCCGAATGGCTGTAAACGGTAAAACCCCGGATGGTGGAACCGTCCTTGTCGATTGCCAGGTAGCCGTTGATCTCGCCCCAGAGGCCCCGCGTGTCTATCGGGATGACATAAGCCTCGACTGATTCTCCCTCGCAATAGACATAAATGGGCAGATCGCCGGGGCCGCGCCTTTCCGGCGGCACGATGGCACCGGCGGAATCGACCCAGAGTTCCTTTATCTTTTCCCGGTACATCGATTCCACCCGGGCTGCGTCCGTATGCCGGCCCTCTTCTATCAGCCCCACGGCCAGGAGAATATTGCGATGCCTGTCCACCAGGACGTTCCTGACCTGTCTTTGCTTGAGGCCGGTGGCCGCCGCCGTGAGCAACAGGCTGCAGGCCAGGCACAAAACAAAGGCAAAGACCAGGGATTTGGACTGCTCGGACATCGACATCCTCTCACCTGAATTGAGTGTTGCAAATTTGGGACCGCAAAACGTCACCCCGGTCAGGGGGTATGGTCTCACGGTGCCTTTGGAGTCCGAGGGTCACCGTTGTCAGCCAAGCCAAGCGGCCATGGGCCGCCTGCCTGAGGGCCTGACAAGGCCCGAAGTTTGCGGCCCACAGCGCAGCGGGCTGCTACAACGGCAACGAGAACGACAGGCAACGCAAGACCATATCCCCTGACCGGTAAAGATAAAAATTTCCAAAACAGACGCTCTTTGCGAAGCTGTCAGACATTGGGAATCCTCTTTTTGAGCCTCAAGGCCACCACCATGTAATCCAGCAAAGGCGCAAATACATTGCCAAACAGGATGGCCAGCATGATGCCTTCCGGAAAAGCCGGATTGAGGACCCTGATCATCACCGTCAGGGCTCCGATCAGCAGGCCGTAGATCCATCTGGCCGCATGGGTATCCGGTGCCGAGACCGGATCGGTGGCCATGAAGACCAGACCGAAGGCCGCACCTCCCATGACCAGGTGGAACACGGGGTTCAACTTCCAGAAGGCCGGAGCCGACGGCCCGGCAAGCAGGTTCAGCAGCCAGCCGGTGGCCAGGATACCGGCGGCTCCGCCGGCGATGATCCGCCAGCTGGCAATCCCCAGGGCCACCAGGAAGACTGCTCCCGCAACGCACAACAGGGTCGATGAAGCCCCGATGCTGGCCGGATAAAGACCCGTAAAAAGTTTTGCAAAACCGTACCCGGCATCGGCCAGGGCTTTTTCTACCGGGCCGGTGCCCGATGCCGCCACCGCCAGGGGGGTTGCCGCGCTCACGGCATCGACGGCCCGGCCGCTTCCGGCCACCGCCGTCCAGATGGCGTTGCCCGACATCTGGACCGGATAGGCAAAATAAAGAAAAGCCCTTCCGGTCAGGGCCGGGTTGAGAAAATTTCTTCCGGTCCCCCCGAAGATCTCCTTGCCGATGACCACCCCGAATGAAATACCCAGGGCCACCTGCCACCAGGGGGTTGTGGGCGGCAGGGTAAGGGGAAAAAGCATGGCCGTGACGAAAACGCCTTCGCTGATGGGATGTCTGCGGACATAAGAAAACAGCACTTCCCATCCCAGGCCGAAAGCGTACGATATGACGACAAGGGGCAGGACCTTGCCTGCCCCCAGCAGAATCGACGGCCACAATCCCGCCGGCCGGCCGGCGGCCAGCAATCCCTGGTAACCGACGTTGTAGATTCCGAAAAAAAGACAGGGCAGCAGGGCGAGGATCACAAAGACCATGTAGCGCTGGACGTTGAGACTGTCCCGGACATGGGGCGGCCCGGAGGTCAGCTGCTGCCAGCCGAAAAGGAATTTCTCGGTCGGCTCGAAGAGAAATTCCCACCTTTCCCACTTGCCTCCGGGCTGAAAATGCCTGCGCTGGTTATCGAAAAATTTACGCAGCCAGTTCATCTGCTTGCATCACCTGTCCTTTTTGCGGCCCGCAGGCCGCAGCGCGGCGGCCACACCGGGACCAAACGCGAAGATAGCCGGTCGCTCACTGCTGGCGGGCGTACTCCATCTTCGCCTTCTCAAAATTCTCCGTCAGCTCGATCTTGGACGGACACACGTAACTGCACAGCCCGCACCGGACACAATCCAGCAAGCCGTGTGCCAGGTATTCTTCCACCTCTTGTGCCAAAATGGCCTTGTACAGCATCTGGGGCAGGATATCCACCGGGCAGACATCGGCACAATACATGCAGCTGATGCAGGCCCTCTCGGGCCCCTGGCGGCCGCAGTCATACTCAAGCTCCCTGCGCCGGAGCCGGGAGGCAAAAGCGCGTGAATTGGTCGGCCGGTTGAACCCGGGCCGGAAAAGGGCCAAGAATTCAGCCTCCCTGTTTGCGGGCAAAACAGCCAGGCCGGTTTCGAAAATCCCCATGAAGCCGTCCGGCTCCAGGCTGTAACCGCGCAGAATACCGCCGGCTATCAGCCGGCTGCCCGCTTCAATGGCCCGGATGTCAACCAGGTGAGACACCGGTACCCCCAGTCTGCTCCTGAAATGCACTCTGGAAGGTGCCCGCGTACCGCCCACGGCGAAAATGCGCCGGGTGGGCAAACGGCCCGTTGTCAAAAGCCCGGCCACCAGCAGCAGGTCCTGATAATCGATATACCAGGACCGGTTCTCGGAAGCCGACTGCTTTGTCCGGTAAAGAACCGTGGCCGGATCGTCGGCCGGGTACCGGCCGTCTACCACCAGGTTCACAACATCGCCTGCTGTCCGGAGCACCTCATGGTTGTCGGCATGGGTATAGACGATCACTTTCGGAGCCAGTTTCTCCAGAATTTCTATCCCTGTCCGCAAAAGGTCCGGATCATCCCGGAGCACAAGCTCGACCAGGGGCGAAAAAGGTTCTTTTGCAGCCAGGCCGACCAAGATCTGGGGCGGCACCACATCCGGGTCGGGAACGTCCCTGAAGGGCAGGCGGCGCAAAGCCCACCACAGCCCGCCGGCGACGATGGCATCGACGATTTCCCGGCGTCCGGCCGCCCGGAGCCCTGCAAGGCTGAATCTTTCAAAATCGACGTACTTTTCGTCTCCGTCCAGATCGATCACCAGCTCCTTTATCACCCGGCGGGGGCCGTAATTGATCTGACTCACCCTGCCCGCCCCGGGAGAAAGGAATTTCAGCCACGGCCGCTTTTTGTCTGCGAAAAGAACGCTCCCCAACCTGACCCTGTCTCCGGGTTTGACCAGCAGTCCGGCCTTGGCAACCGGAAGTTTGTCTACCGGGACAGCCACCCGATCAGGATCGTCCAGCTCGATCAGGCGCTCCCCGGGCCAACCCCGGATTCTGAAATCGATACCTCGTTTTGAATGTATTTTCTGCATTGGCTTAATGAAAAGGTCAGGTCAGAACTTGCTAACAGTTTTAGGTTTTATTTTCAATATAAAGATGGTAATCATTACTAATAAATTTCCGGACCCGGTTGACAGCCCCGGAACAAGCTCGCAATTTAAAGATAAGATATACTATGAGCTTAATCGCTGTTGCGTCAACCGCAAGGAGGCTGTCATGACGGAAATAACGAGAAAACAGGTATGTAAATGTGAAAACTGCGGCAACGAAGCGGAAATGGTGATCACCTGCCGTCTGGAGGATCATCCTGCTGAGGCCCCGGGAAAAACGGCAGGGGCAAAGACCGATTCGGGAAAGCGGGTCAGGGGACAGGCCGCCTGCAGTCACTGCGGCAACGAGGCCGACATCTGGATCGAACTTTAATCTCGGGATCCGGGGGTGCCATGGAAAAAGACGCCATAATCAATACCGGCCTTCGCGGCATAACGGTTGCCAGCACCAGGATAAGCGACGTCCGGGGAAAAGCCGGCAAGCTGATCTACCGGGGTTATCCCATCCGGGATCTGGCTGAAAAATCCGGCTTCGAGGAGATCGTCCATCTCCTTTTGTATGAAAGCCTGCCTTCGGCAGCCCGGCTGGAGAAGCTCAAAAATGAGCTCAAGACTGCCCGCAGCCTGCCCGATGCCGTCATCCGGGCTTTGGAGACCTGCCCGGCAGATGCCCGGCCCATGGATATCCTCCAGGCCGGCGTGGCCCTGATGGCACCCCATGACCCTGACCTGCAAGACGAGTCCCGGGAGGCCACCCTCAGGATGGGAATCCGTCTGATCGCCCGGATGGCCACCCTGGTGGCCGCCTGGGAAAGGATCCGCAACGGGAAGCAACCGCTGGAGCCCGATCCGGGACTGGATCACGCCGCCAATTTTCTTTACATGCTCTCCGGCAAACGGCCGGATGAGGAGACGGCCGGATGTTTCGACACGGCCCTGGTGCTGCATGCCGAACACTCCTTCAACGCCTCTACCTTTTCGGCGCGCCAGGTTGCTTCAACCAAGGCCCACATATATTCCGCCGTCACGGCGGCGCTGGGATCACTTTCCGGCCCTCTGCACGGCGGGGCAAACGTCCGGGTCATGCGGATGCTCGAGCAGATCGGAACGCCGGAAAAGGTCGAAGCATACGTGGAGAATATCCTCGACCAGGGGCGCAAAATCATGGGGCTCGGCCATGCCGTGTACAAAACCGACGATCCGCGGGCCCTCATCCTGGCTCCCATGGCAAGACGGATGGCGGAAAAGGCCGGGGAAACCAAGTGGTTCGAAATGGCCCGCCTGCTCGAACAAAAAGGCAAGCAGGCTTTCAAAGCCCGCAAGGGTACCGACATTTTCGTCAACGTTGATTTTTACAGCGCAGTTTTGTATAACGCCATGGCGATTCCGGTCGACCTGTTCACCCCGCTTTTCGCCATATCACGCATAGCCGGCTGGACAGCCCACGTGCTGGAAGAACGTTTTGCCGAGGCGGCCCCGAAGCCAATGCTCTACAGGCCCGAGTCCGAATACATAGGGCATTATTGCGGACCTGACGAATGCAGTTTCGTGCCCCTGGAAAAGCGATAGGAAAGTATATGGAGCAGCGCCTCAGGAAAAACAAGATGCGCATGACACGGCAGCGGCAGGTCATCCTGGAAGTACTGCGCAAGCACAATACCCATCCGACCGCCGACGAGATCTACGCCATGGTCAGGCGGCGCCTTCCCAGAATCAGTCTGGGAACGGTATACCGGAACCTGGAAATCCTAAGTGACCTGGGCGAAATCCAGACCCTGGAGCTGAGCGGCCATCAAAAACGTTTCGACGGCAATCCCAACAAACACTATCACATCCGCTGCGTGGGTTGCGGCAGGGTGGACGACGTGCCCCTGGCCCCCATGGCCCAGCTGGAAAATCAGCTTTACGGCTCGACGGTATATACCATAATCGGTCATCGCCTGGAGTTCACCGGCCTGTGCCCCGAATGCAGCCGCAAGGAACAGCTGCGCCGACAAGATGCGTCACATCTGGCCTAGCTCCTTCTTCAGCCAGCGTTTGACAGCCCCACTGAGGGCGTAGACCCCCCGGGTGTTCCCGTTTTCCTCCAGAAACCGAGACCTGATCTGCTCGGGCAACTCGATTGCGGCAAGTTCTTCGGCTTCTTCGGAATTGCGCCTGATCAGGTAAATCACAGGCTTTTCCTTCCAGGTATTGATCACGAAATAATAGGCCACGTCGTCCTTGCTGCGGATGACATAGTTGCCCCGGGCCCAGTTGTTGCCCCATTCGAGGTAGAGCCGGACAGCCTCCTCGGGTGTCATATCCCAGTCTATGGCATCGAGCAGTTCCTGGTTCCGTCTTATCTTTTCAAGCTCTTTCATGATAGTATTCCCCCATATGGATCGATGTTCGCTTGGCTTTTGCCCTTGTTTTCTGCAAATTGCATACCTTTTCGCGGAAAACAGACGGCAAAAGACAGGACCGAAAAGAAACTTTGGGATAAACTTCGGAAAGATTGGGTTGCCATGAATCCAACGGTTGTGGTAGATTCGGCAAAGAAGGTTTCCCATCCATCGAAACGGTTGCTCTCAATCAGGCCCCGGTTGTCAATCTTTCTCACGTTCTCCCCTGGCGGTGCACCTGAATTGTTCTGTCATCGTTGTGGATCTTGACGGTTCAGGACCTGAGTCGCGCAGATGTTGCTCCCCGGCAAGTTGCAACGGCCGGGACGGACTGTATGCCGTTTTTGTGTCCGGTGATACACAAGTGTCTCGTATAACCCACATGAGGCGCCCGGACGATTTTTTACTCGTCATGACAGCGTGTTACGTCGATGAAATTATTATATCGTCTTCACGGTACAATTCCGGACCGTTCAGGATGCCGCAGCGGCGGCGGGAAAACACGGGCCCGAAGCATGACCTGCCGGGCGCGAGAAGAAAATCATGAAGGCGGCTGCCGGCTTTGGCCCGGATGGCACGGAATTTGATGTTTAACTTTTGGCGTAACGGCCGGTCAGCCGTCTAATGCTCATTCTTTCCTTGGAGGGTCCCCTGCGGTGAAGCCTTGTGACCACAATATCAAAAGAACGCTTGAAATAACCGATGCAATGATAAAACTGGCCGACAGGGGCGATCTTGAAAGGGAAGATACGGGCTGCGGCATACTTTACGGTGTGTTGCGGGATGCAGCCTATAAGATCAAACGGCTTGCCGAAAACGAAAAACGCCGCCATCAGGCAAAGGGCTGGTGGAAGCAGGACTGATGATCCGCCTTTGCGGCCCGCGAATCCGGCAGCGTGAACACCATTAAATCAACAACGGAACTCATCATTTCCAACCCCAATTTCAACAAAGGAGGTCGAACGTGGCAACGTTGAAAGGAAGTCAAACCGAAAAGAATCTGCTGACGGCTTTTGCCGGCGAATCCCAGGCCAGAAACCGTTACACCTTTTTTGCCAGCAAGGCCAAGAAGGAAGGCTATGTTCAAATAGCCCATATATTCGCCGAAACGGCCGATCAGGAAAAGGAGCACGCCAAGAGGCTCTTCAAATTTCTGGAAGGCGGCGAAGTCGAAATCACGGCCGCTTTTCCGGCCGGTGTGATCGGCCCCACCGTCGACAACCTGAAGGCCTCTGCCGCCGGCGAGCATTACGAATATACCGAGATGTATCCCGGATTCGCCCGCACGGCCAACGAGGAAGGCTTCAAAGAAATCGCCTTGGTCTTCGAGAACATAGCCGTGGCCGAAAAGCAGCATGAAAAACGCTATGTGGCCCTGGCGGGCAACATCGAAGCCGGCCGGGTCTTCAAGCGCGACCAGACCGTCACCTGGCGTTGCCGCAACTGCGGTTTCATCTACGAAGGCCTGGAAGCGCCCCGGGAATGTCCGGCATGCGCCCATCCCCAGGCCTACTTCGAACTGCTGGCCGAAAACTGGTAAATCCAAAAACCATGACAAAACACAGGGAAGGATGGAAAAATGGCTGAGAGACTGGAAGTTTACAAATGTGAAGTCTGCGGTAATATCGTGGAAGTATTACACGGAGGTGTCGGCGAACTCACCTGCTGCGGACAGGCAATGGTTCTGTTGAAAGAAAACACGGTGGACGCCGCCACCGAAAAGCATGTCCCGGTGATCGAAAAGATAGAAGGCGGCTACAGGGTCAAGGTCGGTGAAGCAGCCCATCCCATGGAAGAAAAACATTACATCGAATGGATTGAAATCATTGCCGACGGAAACGCTTACCGGCGCTTCCTGGAACCGGGCCAGGCGCCCGAGGCCGTCTTCATGGTGGAAGCCTCCCGGGTGACGGCCAGGGAGTACTGCAACCTGCACGGCCACTGGAAGGCCCAGGCATAATAAGTCGGAAAGGCGGTGAACCCCCCGACGGGCCGCCGCCTTTCCGTCCGGCAGCCCATATGAAAAGGAGATCGATCATGGCCAAATGGAGATGCGGCAACTGCGGTTACGAACTTGACGCCGACAGCCCTCCCGACAAGTGCCCGGCATGCGGTCAGAACTGCGATTTTCTCGACAGCACCTGCTATACTCCGGACTGTGCGGGACAGGGCGGTGACCCGCGGATAGGAACCAAGCGAGACTGAAAACATGACTGTTTTCAGCAAACCGACCACTCCTTACTCTTTCGGGGTGGAAACTTACTCAGGATGAAATCATGGCCAATGCACTTATCGTCTACGCCAGCCGTACCGGGGAAACCGAGGCCATCGCCAATCTGATCGCCGAAGGTATCCGGATAGCCGGGCATTCGGCCCTGGTGAAAAATGTAAACGAAATCAAATCGGAGAAAGAAATCTCTGAATGTGACGCCCTGGTTCTGGGGTCGGCCACGTACCACGGAGACATGCTGCAGGGGATGAAAAAACTGCTGTTCATGGCAGAAAAAGCCGATCTGGCAGGCAAGCCCGGCGGCTCTTTCGGAGCCTTCGGCTGGAGCGGAGAAGCACCCGGCAGAATTTTCGACACCATGCAGCATATCTTCAAAATGGATATGATCTCAGGTCCTTTGACCTTGAAATCGAGCAGCCTCGAGGGCGGCATCCAGATGGCCCAGCAATACGGCCGGGATCTGGCGGCCAGAATGCCCGGATAGGCCGGACAAGGTATACTGCCACCCCGGAAAAGGGCCTGAAAGGAGGAAGCCATGAGCACTCCCAAACATTGCCCGGGATTCGAAAAATTCAAGCATCTGAGTTCTTTTGTCTGCAAATGCCCCAACTGCGGGCAACAAAAAGAAATCTTCTCGGATGAATTCGACAGGGAGCACAAATGTGACTCCTGCGGCCAGCCGATCGACTTTTCCCGGTGCACCCTGGACGGCGCCGCCTGAAGCATTGGTTGCCGGAACATTTTTCTGTGTCCCGATCGGAGATGACAACGTCTGATCGGCACCGGACCGCGCCGTCCGGCACGTTTCTTTTACCGCCACCGGCACACCGAACTAGGAGGATGTATGGACGTCGTTTTCCTTTCACGGTTGCAGTTTGCAGCAACAACAATGTTTCATTTTCTGTTCGTTCCACTGACCCTGGGGCTTTCGGTCATTCTCGCCGTCATGGAAACCCGTTACGTCCAGACCGGCGACGAGCTCTACCTGCGGATGACCAAATTCTGGGGCAAGCTTTTCCTGATAAACTTCGCCCTGGGCGTGGTCACCGGCATAACCCTGGAGTTTCAGTTCGGAACGAACTGGTCGCGTTACTCGGCCTACGTGGGCGACATCTTCGGCTCCCTGCTGGCCATTGAAGCCTCGGTAGCCTTTTTCCTGGAATCGACTTTCATCGGAATCTGGATTTTCGGATGGAAGAAATTGTCCAAGAAAGCCCACGCCGTGGTTGCCTGGCTGATCGCCGCCGGCGGCAATATCTCCGCCCTCTGGATCCTGCTGGCAAACGGCTGGATGCAGCACCCGGTGGGCTACACCATGCGCGACGGCCGTGCCGAGCTGACCGATTTCTCCGCCGTGGTCTTCAACAAGTTCGCCATCCTGGAGTTTCTGCACACCGTTCCGGCCGGCCTGCTCCTGGCGGCTTTTTTCGTGATGGGTATCAGTGCCTATCATCTGTTGCGCAGGCAGCATATCGAGTTTTTCACCCGTTCTTTCCGCCTGGCGCTTATCTTCGGCCTGATCACCTCCATCTGGGTTGCCGTCGAAGGCGACAGTCACGCGGTCCACGTGGCCGAGACCCAGCCGGCCAAGCTGGCCGCCATGGAGGCCCATTGGGAGTCTACCCGCATGGCGCCGATAGTTCTTCTGGCCATTCCCGACGAAAAAAACGAGCGCAACATGATCGAGATCGGGAAGCTGCCGGGCCTGCTGAGTTTTCTGGGCTACCACGACTTCAACGCCCGGGTGGTGGGTCTGAAGGATATCCCGGCCGACCAGCGTCCGCCGGTGACACTGACCTTCATAGCCTTCCGCACCATGGTCGGGCTGGGCACCCTCTTCATTTTGCTTACGATCACAGGATGGCTGCTGCGCAACAAACTGCTCGAAAACCCATGGTACCTGCGCCTTATGCTGTGGTCGATCCCTTTGCCTTACCTGGCCATCGAAATGGGCTGGATGCTGGCTGAAGTCGGCCGCCAGCCGTGGATCGTCTACGGCCTGCTGAAGACATCCGACGCGGCCTCACCGGTTGCCTCCGGCCAGGTGGCGGGAAGCCTTGCGGCCTTTGTTCTGGTTTACTCCCTTCTGGGAGCGGCCGGATTCTACCTGATAGCCAGGAATGCGGCCAGGGGACCGGAAGAACAAAGCGCCGGCAACGGGCAACCGGCCTGACAGAGATTCAAAGGCGGTCCTGCCAGGCGACGGCGACCAAGAATTCTACCGCCGCGCACTGCGCAGACGGCTTGATTCTAATCATTCAACGCAAACCGGCAGAGGGAGTAACCCATGATACTACAGTCAATCTGGTTTTTCCTTTGGGGCCTGCTGTGGGCTCTGTTCTTCATGACTGACGGATTCGATTTCGGTATCGGCACCCTTTATCCTTTCCTGGGCAAGACCGAGGAAGAAAAAAGGATCATCATAAACACCATGGGGCCTTTGTGGGACGGCAACGAAGTCTGGCTGATAACGGCCGGCGGAGTGACTTTCGCCGCCTTTCCCCTGGTTTATTCGACAATGTTCTCTTCTTTCTACACCGCCCTGATGCTGATCCTTTTCACCCTGATCCTGCGGGGCGTCTCTTTCGAATTCCGGGGCAAGGTGGAAGATCCGCGCTGGAAAAGGATCTGGGACTATTGTATTTTTGTCGGCAGTTTCGCTCCGGCGCTGCTGTTTGGAGTAGCCTTCGCCAATATCTTCCGCGGCATCCCCATCGACAAGACCGGACTTTTCCGGGGTAATCTCTTTACTCTTTTGAACCCCTACGGCCTGCTGGGCGGGGTTCTGTTCGTCGCGCTTTTTCTGGTCCACGGCGCCCTGTGGCTGGCCGCCAAGACCGAAGGCGACCTGCATGACCGGGCCGTCAGGACGGCCTCGATCCTCTGGCCCGTCGAGCTGGCGGTGGTGGTGATCTTTCTGGCTGCCTCGGCGGCGGCCACCGACCTGTGGGCCAATTACCTCCGGTATCCCGCCCTCATGCTGGTCATCCTCCTGGCCGTTGCCGGGCTGCTCGGCATCAGAATATTCATCTCCCGCAAGCAGTTCTGGGCGGCCTGGGGATCCTCGGCCCTTGCCATCGTGTGCGCCACTTTCTTCGGGATCATCGGCCTGTTTCCGAAAATGTTTCCTTCCAGCATCAGGGACGACTACAGCCTGACGGCTTTCAATGCCTCTTCCAGTCCCCTGACCCTCAAGATAATGCTGATCGTGGTCCTGATCTTCATACCCATCGTCCTGGCTTACCAGATCTGGGCCTACAAGCTTTTCAGCGCCAAGGTGACCGGAGAATCTTTGTACGATGACGAGGCTTACTGATACGATGGATGTTCAAAACAAAGGAGCAAAACGCATGACTCCAAATCCAGGCACGAAGACCGGCTGGGCAATCCTGGCCCTGCTGGTTCTGATCATGATGCCGGCGCTGCCGGCAGGCGCCCTGGAAACGGGAGCGGCCCGGCTGCAACTGGACGGCGGCAGCCGGGGAACGATCATGTTCCCCCACCGCGACCACCAGCAGAGGCTTGGGGATTGCAACCTCTGCCACAAGCTCTTCCCCAAGCAGCGCGGAGCCCTGGTCTCCCTGAAAAAAGCAGGCAAGCTTGCCCGCAAACAGGTGATGAACAAGCTGTGCATCAAGTGCCACAAGGCTGAAAAACTGGCCGGCAGGACAGGTGGGCCGACCACCTGTTCAAAGTGCCACACCCGCAGATAGAAAGGCCGTTTGATGGAAATTCTGGGACTGCAGGGAAGCCCGCGCAAAAACGGCAACAGTGACCACCTGTTGTCAGCCTTCCTGAAACTGGCACGCAGCCGGGGGGCCCGGACAACCACCCTGGATGTGGCCCGGATGCAGATCAAGCCCTGCATGGAACTTACGGTTTGCGAAAAAAAGGGCACCTGTCCCATCCGGGACGAAATGGCGGAGCAGGTTTACGGCCGGCTGCGGCGGGCGGAAATCGTTGTGGTTTCCTCTCCGGTCTTCTTCTACAATGTTCCGGCCCAGCTCAAGGCCCTTATCGACCGTAGCCAGACCCTGTGGGCCCGCAAGTACCGCCTCGGGCTCAAAGATCCCAAATCCGGCCGGCGGCTCGGTTTTCTGCTGGCGGTGGGGGCGACCTCCGGTGCCCGCCTTTTCGAGGGAATGGAACTTACCCTGCGTTACTTCTTCGACGCCGTCGACGCCAAACCTGCCGGCAGCCTGACCTACAAGGGAGTCGAAGGCAAGGGCCGCATCAAAGAGCTGCCTTCCCTGACAGAAGACCTGGAACAGGCCGTCTCCGGAGTGTGCGGTCCTTTCCAGAAACGGCAGAAAGTGCTATTTCTCGGCCGGAAGAATTCCGGCGCCAGCCGCATGGCGGCGGCCTTCATGCAGGCAGCCGCCGGCGACCGGCTGGATGTCGTCAGCGCCGGCCTTGCACCGGCTCCTGCTGTCAGCCCGGAAACGGTGCGCGTCATGGCTGAAGAAGGCTTGGATCTCGCGTTTCAGCTTCCAAGGTCGCCGGATGAACTTGGCGCCGGTTTCCGGCCCGACTACCTGGTTGTCACCGGGGCTGCGGCCGCCGGCCGAATCCCGGATGCCGGCACCAGGATCGATTGGCAATTCGACGATCAGCTTCCCGCGGATAAACTGCGGGACGAGATGAGAACCAAAGTGGATCAACTTTTAGCACGCATTTTAACCTGAAAAAGGAGGTATCTTCCATGGATCGCTACGTTTGCACTATTTGCGGTTATGTCTACGACCCGGAACAGGGTGACCCTGACAACGGCGTGGCTCCGGGAACCAAGTGGGAAGATGTTCCCGAAGACTGGGAATGCCCTGTCTGCGGAGCATCGAAAGACGATTTCGAAATCGAAGAGTAAACCGTCATCTCCGGGGCGGAGGCTTTAAACCGGTGCCGCGCAAAAAGCGCGCCTTTTTTCAACGAACCCCGAACCCGGCACCGGCAGATATCCGGTTGCCGGCAGTACGGCCCCGCCGGCGGGCCGGTGACGGCAAAGCACCGGCCCGCTCGGACGACAGAATGCAACCGGACGGTAAACGGCCCGGTCGCGTGACTAATCTTACCGTGGAGTGGAGAAGAAGATGAAACCGATTCAGATTGCAGAAAATATCTACCATGTGGGAGTCAACGACTGGAACATAGAAGACTTCCATGGCTATTCAACCCCCCTGGGCACAACATACAACGCCTTCCTGATCCTCGACGAAAAAACGGTCCTGATAGATACGGTCAAGGCCGAATTCGGCGACCGGCTGCTGGCCAACATTTCCAGGATCGTCGATCCGCGCAGCATCGATCTTGTGATCAGCAATCACACCGAAATGGACCATACCGGCAGCCTGGCCAGGATCATGCACATCATAGGCGAAGACAAGCCCCTGTACTGTTCCAAGATGGGAGCCAAAAATATCAGGCAGCATTTCACCAATCCGTTCAACTATCAGCCGGTGGAAAACGGCCAAAGCCTCAAAATCGGCAAGCGTACCCTGACTTTTCTGGAAACCCGCATGCTGCACTGGCCCGACAGCATGTTCACCTACGTCAATGAGGACCGCATTCTTTTTTCTTCCGACGCCTTCGGCCAGCACTACGCCGGTTTCGAGATCTACGACGATGTCGTGGGCGAAAAGATAATGTGGCACGCCCGGAAGTATTTCGCCAACATCCTGATGCTCTATGCGCCCCTTATCCTCAAGCTGCTGGCCAAGGTAAAAGAGATGAATCTGGCCATCGACATGATCTGCCCCGATCACGGAGTCATATGGAGGAAAAACCCGGCCGCCATTCTCGAAGCATACCAGAACTGGTCACGACAGATCCCCGCCCGCAAGGCGGTGGTGGTCTACGACACCATGTGGCACAGCACCGAGAAGATGGCCGACGTCATCGCAGAAGGTATCTCCGACCAGCAGGTGGAGGTGCGGCCCATGTACCTGCGCAAATGGCACCGCAGCGACGTCATGACCGAAGTGGCCGACGCCGGGGCAATCGTGGTGGGCTCGCCCACCCTCAACAACGGCCTGTTCCCCACGGTCAGCGATTTTCTGACCTACATGAAGGGGCTGAAACCAACGGGCAAGCTGGCAGCGGCCTTCGGCTCCTACGGCTGGAGCGGCGAGGCGGTCAAGCTGATCAACAAGGTCTTCGAACAGATGAAGCTGGAAATCATCGATCCCGGCATGAAAGTACAGTACGTACCTGAAAAGCAAGACCTGGATTCCGCCTACGAATTCGGCTGCCGGATCGGCCGCAGGATCATGGAGCAGTAGCCATGTCAAAACCTGCGGTCGACATCGGTCTGTGCACCCTGTGCATGGGGTGCGTCGAGGTGGCGCCCGGGGTGTTCGCTCTCAACGACAGCGGGTTCATCCAGGTGGCGGAACTGGAAACCTATCCCCGGGAAGAAATAGATGAAGCCATCAAGTACTGCCCGGAAGACGCCATAACCTGGGAAGATTGAAATTCACCTTGGCCGGAACCGCAGTATAGCAAGTAATTCCGGATCGTCACCAAAAGGAGAAAGAAACCATGGCAAGCTATGCCCTTTTCGTTTTCAACCCCGATCCCATGTGTTTCGTCCATGTCCTGCTCAATGCCCTGGACATGGACGCCAGGGGTGACAAGGCCCGCATGGTAATGGAAGGCGGGGCAACGGCCCTGGTGGCCGAGCTGGCCGAGAAGGACAACCAGCTTCACGGGCTCTGGCAGAAAGTCAGGCAAAAAGATCTGGTGGAAGGTGTCTGCCGGGCCTGTGCCGGCAAGATGAACGCCCTGGAAGCTGTCCGCCGGGAGGGCCTGGAGCTTCTGGACGAAATGAACGGCCATCCTTCCATGGCCGCTTACCGGCAAAAGGGGTATGAAATCATCACCTTCTGATGGCTTCGCAAATATTGTTAGCCCCGGAGCTTTGCCCTGGCTGGGGGCATGGCCTTGTTTGCCTGTCGTCCTCGTTGCCGTTGTAACAGCCCGCTACGCTATGGGCCGCAAACTCGGGCCTTGTCAGGCCCTCAGACATGCGGCCCACGGCCGCCTGGCTTGGCTGACAACGGCGACCCTCGGACTCCAAAGGCAACTTGAAGCCATACCCCCAACCGGACTTTTGCGAAGCCATCCCGGCTACGGCCATTATGAAAAAGATCTCGAAAAGTCCGATCCGGGGAAACTATAAGAGGCTATGCCCACCAACCGCCTGCTGAAAAAAAACATCGCCGCCCTGCTTGCCTCCGGCCCGGTCAGGCTGGAAGACCTGCTGGCCCTGGGTACGGCCCGCCAGGTCATCAATCCCCTGTTCGGCCTGCTCTATGATGGCCGGCCGGTCGTCAAATGGCGGGCCGTCCGGGCCATGGGGCTGGTTACATCCCACCTGGCCTCTGTCGACCTGGAGTCGGCCCGGGTGATCATGCGGCGGCTGATGTGGAACCTGAACGACGAGTCGGGCGGTATCGGCTGGGGATCGCCGGAAGCCATGGGAGAGATAACCGCCAGGAGCCGCCGGCTGGCCGCGGAATACGGATGTCTTCTGGTAAGCTATATCAATCCGGCCGGAAACTACCTGGAACATCCCGTACTGCAAAGAGGATCCCTGTGGGGCCTGGGCCGCCTGCTCAACCGCAGACCGGAATACGCTTCGGATGCGGCCGATCATCTTCCCTCTTTTCTGACCGGCACCGATCCTCATCACAAGGCCCTGGCCGCCTGGACGGCCGGCCCCCTGAAGGCGGAATCACTGCGGCCCCTGTTGAAGGCCCTTGAACCGGACCACCGGACGGTGGAACTTTTCCTTGAAGGCAGGCTCCAAAAAGTAACCGTGGGCAAAATGGCGCAAGATGCCCTGAGCAAATATCCGTGTTGACAAGTTGCCCAAACCACGGGATTGATCTACAATCAATGAATAATTCGCAAAAAATCACGCCCGGTCAGGTAGGGTATGGTCTCACGGTGCCTTTGGAGTCCGAGGGTCGCCGTTGTCAGCCAAGCGAAGCGGCCATGGGCCGCATGTCTGAGGTCCCGTAAGGGACCGAGTTTGCGGCCCATAGCGTAGCGGGCTGCTACAACGGCAACGAGGACGACAGGCAACGCAAGACCATGCCCCACCTGACCGAAAAAAGGAAAAATTTTAAAAAAACAGTTTTTGCGACTCTTGCAATCAATAATGATTTAACAACCCGTCTTTAACTTTCAGCCGTGGAATTTTTCCTATGAACTATCCTGTCTGGCAACTGGAATGGTCCGGCGGCGGATTGCTGATCGCCGTGGTGGGCGTGGTTCATCTGTACATCGCCCAGTTCGCAGTCGGCGGCGGACTCTTCCTGGTGCTGACCGAAAAACTGGCCCTGGCGCGCAACGACCGTCAGATGCTGAATTACCTGGAGCGCCACGCACGTTTCTTTCTCCTGCTCACCATGGTGGCCGGGGCGGTGACAGGAGTGGGAATCTGGTTCACCGTGTCTGTCCTGGCGCCGGGAGCCACCTCGATCCTGATCCACAACTTCGTCTTTGCCTGGGCCGCCGAGTGGGTTTGCTTCCTGGTGGAAGTGGTTGCCATCTTCATTTACCACTATTACTTCCGGAAAATGGAGCCTGCCGATCATCTCGCGGTCGGCTGGATCTATTTTGCCGCCGCCTGGCTCTCTCTCTTTTTGATCAACGCCATCGTGGCTTTCATGCTGACACCGGGCAAATGGCTGGCCGAAGGAAGTTTCCGGGCCGGCTTTTTCAACCCTTCCATGCTTTCGTCAGCGGCCTTCCGCACCGCCCTTTCCGTCTGCCTGGCGGGCATCTACGGACTGCTGACGGCCCTGTGGATAAAAAGGGACGAGACCCGCCGGCAGATAGTACGCTACACCGCCGCCTGGCTCCTTGTCCCGCTCGTTTTCCTGGCGGCAGCCAGTTTCTGGTACCTGGAATCCCTTCCGGGCGAACGCAGCCGCCTGTTGCTGGCCCGCTGGCCGGAAGTCATGGCCGCCGGACGCTGGTTCGTTATATGCGGCACCCTGGTGACCTGCGGCGGACTCCTGCTGCTGGCCAGGCTGCCGAAACGGTTGCAGCAGGTAACGGTGATCGTGGTCCTGGCGACCGGTCTTGCCTGGACCGGGGCCTTCGAGTGGATGCGCGAGGCCGCCAGGCGGCCGTACCTGATAAGCGGCCTGATGTTCTCCAACGGCCTTACCGGCCCCCAGGTGTCCCTGGCGGCAAGCGAGGGCTTTGCCGCCAATGCCCGCTGGATGTCCTCTGTCTCGGACCAGGCCGGCATCGGCCGGCAGATCTTCCGCTTTCAATGCTCGGCCTGCCACAGCATCGGCGGGCCGGTAAACGACATCCGCCCCAGAACCGCCAAGTTCACCCTCTTCGGTATGGAAGCCCAGCTCCGGGGCCAGGGAAGGATCAACGCCTACATGCCTCCGTTTGCCGGCACACCTTCCGAACGGCGCGCCCTGGCCCGTTACATCGTGGAAGGAATCAACGGCCGCAAAGTTCAAAAAAAGCAGATCACCCCGGCACAGGGTCCCGTGCCCGCACCGGCGGCCTTCGACCCTGCCTCGGCAGGCTATGTCCTTACGGCCTGGCAGGATTCGTCCGCCTGCGGCGGCCTGTACGACCCGCGCCTGAAAACCCTCCAGCCCCGGCCGGCAGTTCTGCGCGCCCAGCTCATAAAGCGCGGCCCCAGCCCGGAAATCGTCACAAGCGGCATCAGGATTTCCTGGCGGATCGAAGACCTGCCTCCGGGCACCATGAAGCCCGACCGGGAACAGATGGCCTTTGTAACCGATCCGGTCATGCTGGTTCCCTATGCAACAGACAACAAGTTGCAATCTGCTCTGCAGGTGACCGTCACGGCCGAAGAAGAAAAAACCGGCCGCGAGATAGCCACCACCGGGCTGGCCATCGACCTGCCGACGCCCATGGGCTGCCGCCTGTGCCACGGCGAAAAGCCCGGTCCGGGGGCGACGGCGGCCGATCCGGCCACCGGCAACGACATCGTCAAGGTGCATGACAGGATGAACCATACCGACCTGGAAAGCATAGTTGCAAAGGGAAAAGCGCTGGAGTGCACCGGGTGCCACCCTGATTCCGGCAGCAGCGGGCAGGCCATGGCCTTGTCGGCCGCCATTCACGGTCTGCATGCCAACTACCTCACCGGCCTG
>JAMOUQ010000043.1 GCA_027068085.1 Desulfobacteraceae bacterium
AAGCATAGTTGCAAAGGGAAAAGCGCTGGAGTGCACCGGGTGCCACCCTGATTCCGGCAGCAGCGGGCAGGCCATGGCCTTGTCGGCCGCCATTCACGGTCTGCATGCCAACTACCTCACCGGCCTGGGGACCGAAGCCTGCAACAGCTGCCATGCCGGCACACCTGACCATGATTCGGCCGTTCTTCCGGGGATCCATGCCGAGGTGGGCCTGGACTGCACCAGTTGCCACGGTTCCATGGAAGCCCATGCCCTGGGCCTGCTGCTGGAACAAAAAAAGACTGGCCGTCCGGGTCCAGAGCGCCTCATGGCCCACCTTGGAAGCAGTTCCGGAATCAGCCCCCGCAAGCCGTGGCTCCAGATGCCCGACTGCCTGCAGTGCCACCGGGATTTCCGGGAGCCGGAAACCGACCGGCACGGGCCGTCGGGCTGGACGGCAAGTTTCGGCCGGCTTAGCGACGACGCCGCAGTGATGTGCGCTGCCTGCCACAACAGTGCCCACCGGCTGTACCCGGCCTCCAGAGCCGCTGCCTGCCTGGTGGCCCTGCAGTACCAGAAGGCGCCTTACCCGCTGGGCAGCGATAAAAACTGCGCCGTGTGTCACACAACGGCCATGGAAGAAGAGATCCACCATCCCAACATGCTGACCATGTTTCGCAACAGGGTAAAAATCCAAGTGCCCGGGAGATGATGCCATGACAGGAAAAATCAAGTTACCACCGCAAACAGGGCCGGCCGGCTTTCCTGGCCGCTGGCCGCTTTTCGTTCTCCTGGCGGCCATGGTGTTCCGGCTTGCATCCGGAACATCGCTGGCCAGCGAGGCCAGCCTCACCCTTTCCGAGGCACTGCGCATAGCCGTGGTCTCCAATCCCAGGATCGAGGCGGCCCGCAGCCGGATAGAGGCTGCCGAGTCGGGCGTAGGCCAGGCCCGCTCCGGCCTGCTGCCCCGGATCGACATCAGCGAAACCTTCAACCGCACCACAAGCCCCCTCTGGGCCTTCGGGACCAAGCTCAACCAGGAAGACATCACGGCCCGGGACTTCGACCCCAACCGGCTCAACGATCCTGATCCCATCAACAATTTCCGGACCGCCCTGACCTTCGACTGGGCCTTGTTCGACGGCGGCCGCAGCTGGATCGGCCTGCGCCAGTCAGAAAAAGGACTGGAAATATCGAAACTGGCCTACCAGCGGGGCAAACAGGTGGTGATCGCCCGCACCGCCATGGCGTTCGTGGGCCTGCTTCTGGCAGAATCCAACCTGCGGGTCATCGAGCAGGCCCTGGAAACGGCCCGCGAACACCTCCGGGTTGCCCAGAGCCGCTACGAGGGCGGCTTCGTGGTCAAAAGCGATCTGCTGCGGGCCCAGGTCAGGATCGCCGAGCTGCGGCAACAGAAACTGGCGGCCGAAAGCAACATCCAGATCGCCAAGGCCCGGCTCAACGCCGCCATGGGCCGGCCGGCTTCCAGCCCGGTGGAGCCGGTGGGCGTGTTCAAAAAATGCACCCCTCCCAGCGGCCGGCTCGAACAATGGATCGACACGGCTCTGGCCAACCGCTCGGACCTGGCCCTGCTGCGCCTGCAGCGCTCCATATCCGAGGACCGGATCAAGCAGGCCCGCTCGGGGCACATGCCCCGGCTGCACCTGCAGGGAAGCTACGAGATAAACACCGAAAGTTTCGATGACAGCGCCGAAAATTACACCATCGGCGCCGCCCTGAGCATCAACCTGTTCAGCGGGCTGGGAATCAGTTCCCGGGAGGCCCGGGCCCGGGCCGAGATGAAAAGACTCAGGGCCATGGTGACCGAAAAAGAGCTGGCCGTGAGGGTTGAAACCAGGCAGGCCTTCTACAATGCCCACAGCGCCTGGCAAAGGATCAAAGTTGCCGAGTCGGCCGTGGAGCAGGCCAGCGAGGGCCTCAGGATCGTCACCAACCGCTACCGCAGCGGACTGCTGCCGATGGTCAGCCTGCTGGATGCAGAGGTGGCCCGCCAGCAGGCCCTGACGTCCCATTTCAAGGCCCTGCACGACTACAAGGTGGCCCGGGTTCAGCTGGCCTTGGCCGCCGGAAAGATCGATGAAAATTTCAAGTAGCCAACCGGGAGGTAATCCATGCGTCTATCCCATTTCAGAAGTCTGACAATGATGATTTTGCTTGCGGCCGGCGTGGCTCTTGCCGGTTGTGGAAACGACATCTCTCCCGGCAACAGTTCCAGGAAAGAGGGCAAAACCTTCAAGGCGCCCGTGGCCGAGGCCAAACTGACCCAGCAACCCTTGATCTACGAAGCCGTGGCCACCATAACGGCCCGCACGGCCAGCACCCTTTCCAGCAAGCTCATGGGAACGGTACGGGCGGTCAACGTCCGGGAAGGGGACGTGGTCAAAAAGGGCGACCTGCTGGTGGTGGTCGACCAGCGCCAGGTAAGCGCCCAGCTGGACAAGGCCAGGGCCGGCCTCAAAGAGGCCCTGCAGGCCGCTTCTTCGGCCGAATCGGCCCGGGAGGCGGCCCGGGCCGCGGCCCGACTGGCAAAGACGACCTACCAGCGTTACCTGAAACTGCTCAAGGAAAACTCGGTTTCCCAGCAGGAATTCGACGAGGTGGAAGCCCGCCACCGCCAGGCCCAGGCCAGCCTGGCCCAGGCCGAAGCCATGGTGGATGCGGCCCGGCACAGGGTTCAGGAAGCCCAGGCGGCCGTCGAAGCCGCCACGGTCAGCAAAAAAGACGCCTACATCAGGGCTCCTTATGACGGCCGGATCACCGCCAAAATGATAAGCGTGGGCGACCTGGCCTCTCCCGGAACACCGTTTCTGACCATCGAACGCAAGGGGCTCTACTGCGCCGATCTCGTGCTTCCCGAACGCCACATCCAGGCAGTCAGGATCGGGGACAAGGTGGAGGTTATTATACCGGCCATGGGCAACCTAAAGGTCACCGGCACCATCGGCCGCATAATTCCCCTGGCCGATCCGGGCAGCCGCAGCTTCCAGGTCAAGGTGGCCCTGCCCGAAGGGCTGGACCTGAAATCGGGCATGTTCGCCAGGGTCAAGATCCCGGTGGGCGGGGCCGGCAAGCTGCTCATACCCAAAACCGCCATCGTCCGGGAAGGCCAGCTTACCGGAATCTATATCGTCGATCAAAAAGGACGCGTCCATTTCCGGCTGGTCCGGCTGGGCAAGCAATACGGCAACCAGGTGGAAGTGATTTCAGGGCTCAAACCGGGCCAGCGTTATCTCAGAATGGTCCCGGCCGGGCTGGAAGACGGTGACCAGGTGGAGGTAAGCGCATGAGAAAATCCATCGGCACGGCGGGCAAGATTGCCCGGTTCTTCATCGATTCCAAGTTGACTCCCCTTCTGATCATAGCCTCGATCCTGCTGGGAATGGCGGCCGTGATCGCCCTGCCGCGGGAAGAAGAACCCCAGATCATCGTACCCATGGTCGACATCTTCGTCCAGATGCCGGGCGCCAGCGCCAAGGAAGTGGAGCAGAGAATAACCGGTCCCATGGAAAAACTGCTGTGGGAGATTCCCGGCGTCGAGTATGTCTATACCACCTCCAGCCCCGGCATGGCCATGGCGGTGGTCCGTTTCTACGTGGGCCAGGACGAGGAAGAGGCCATAGTGCGCCTGCAGTCCAAGCTGATGGCCAACTACGACCGCATCCCCTGGGCCGCAAGCCCCCCTCTGATCAAGCCGCGTTACATCGACGACGTGCCGATCCTGGCCCTGACCTTCTGGAGCAAAACCCAGGATCATTACATGCTGCGCCGGGTGGCGGCCGAGATCGAAAACATCGTCAAGCGTGAACCGAACGTCTCTTTGACAACCTTCATCGGCGGCACTCCGCGGCAGGTCCGGGTCCTGCTGGACCCGGTCCGGCTGGCTGCCTCCGGGCTGGATCCCCAGCAGGTGGCCGCCATGATTCAGGCCACGAACCAGGAATCAGACGCGGGCTCCTATCCTTCGGTAGACGGCCAGGTCATAGTCCACGTGGGAGGTTTTCTCAAGACAGTCGACGACGTGCGCCGCGTGGTGGTGGGCATATCCGAAGGCCGCCCCATCTACCTGGAAGACGTGGCCCGGATCATCGACGGCCCGGCCGAACCGGACCAGTACGTCTTTTTCGGCACCGGCCCGGCTGCCGAGCACAAGGGAATCGACCGGCACGAGTTTAACGGTCATTACTACCCGGCCGTCACCCTGACCATTGCCAAGCGCAAGGGGACCAACGCCGTCAAGGTGGCCGAAAGAGTTCTTGCCAGGGTGGAAGACGCCCGCGGAAGGATTATTCCCGACGACATCCAGATGACCGTCACCCGCCATTACGGCGAAACGGCCAAGGAAAAATCCGACGAGCTCCTGTTTCACATGGCCATCGCCGTGGTCTCGGTCACCATCCTCATCTGGCTGACCCTGGGCCGCCGCGAATCAGGAGTGGTGGCCTTCGCCATCCCGGTCACCCTGGCCCTGACCATGGCCATTTTCTACATTTACGGCTACACACTGAACAGGATCACCCTTTTCGCCCTGATTTTTTCCATCGGCATCCTGGTGGACGATGCCATCGTGGTGGTGGAAAACGTGGTCCGGCACTATCACCTGCCGGAAAACCAGGGCCGTTCAAGGTTCAAGGTGGCCATCGAGGCCGTGGACGAGGTGGGCAACCCCACCATTCTGGCCACCCTGACGGTGATTGCCGCCATTCTGCCCATGGCCTTCGTGGGCGGCCTGATGGGGCCATACATGCGGCCCATCCCGGTGGGGGCCTCGGCCGCCATGGTCTTTTCCCTGCTGGTGGCTTTCATCGTCACACCCTGGGCATCGGTCCGCCTCATCAAACACGACCGGGACAATACGCCCGGTCATGATCACAGTGCCGAGGACTGGACCACCAGGCTCTACCGCAAGGTAATGTCCCCCCTGATCGCAAAGCCGTTCTGGCGCTGGATCTTCCTGGCAGCCGTGGTGCTGATGCTGCTGGCCGCCATGGCCATGGTGGCTGTGGGCCTGGTAAAGGTGAAAATGCTGCCTTTTGACAACAAGAGCGAGTTCCAGGTGATCATCGACATGCCCGAAACCGCCACCCTGGAGGAAACCGCCGAGGCCGCCATGCAGATGGGCGACTATCTGGCAACGGTCAACGAGGTGACCGACTACCAGATTCACGTGGGAACCTCCGGGCCGTTCAACTTCAACGGGCTGGTGCGGCATTACTACCTGCGGCGGGGACCCCACATGGCCGACATCCAGGTCAACCTGGTGGAAAAAGGCGCCCGCAAGCAGCAGAGCCACGCCATCGCCAAGAGGGTGCGGCCGGCGCTGGTGGAAATCGCCAGGCGCTACAACGCCAGGATCAAGGTGGCCGAAGTCCCGCCGGGGCCGCCCGTACTTTCCACCCTGGTGGCGGAGATCTACGGTCCTGACTATGAACGCCAGCGCCAGCTGGCCGCCCAAATCATGAAAATCTTCGAAGAAACTCCCGGGGTGGTCGATGTGGACTGGTTCATGGAAGAAGACCGGCCCCGCTACGACCTTGTCATCGACCGCGAAAAGTCCGCCCTGCACGGCATCAGCGTGGCCCAGATCGCCTCCAGTCTCAAGCTGGCCCTGTCCGGCCGCCAGGTGGGCCTGCTTCATCAGGAGCTGGAACGCGAAGACGTGCCGGTGGTGGTCCGCCTGCCGCTTGCCGACCGGGCGGACATCCGGCGCCTGGAGACCATCAAGCTCAGGGCGGCCAACGGCAAGCTGGTCTCCCTGTCCGCCCTGGTACAGGTGAAACGGACCGTGCCGGACCACAGCATCTACCACAAGAACCTGATGCCGGTGGTCTACGTCATCGGTGATGTGGCCGGCGAAAAGGAAAGCCCGGTCTACGCCATCCTGGAGATGAGCAAAAAGATCGACCGGATCGAGCTGCCCGAAGGCTACCGCATCGCTCAGCACACGGCCAACGTTCCGTCCAGCGACCGCCGCTTCGCCATGAAATGGGACGGGGAGTGGCACATCACCTACGAGGTCTTCCGCGACCTGGGCATAGCTTTCGGAGTGGTGCTTATCCTGATCTTCGTCCTGGTGGTGGGCTGGTTCCAGTCCTTTTCGACCCCCATGGTCATCATGGCCGCCATTCCCTTTTCCCTGATCGGCATCCTGCCGGCCCACTGGGCCATGGGAGCCTTTTTCACCGCCACCTCCATGATCGGCTTCATCGCCGGGGCCGGGATCGTGGTCCGCAATTCCATCATCCTGGTGGACTTCATCGAGCTGCGCCTGGCCGAGGGCATGGCCCTGGACCAGGCGGTCATCGATGCCGGAGCCGTCCGTTTCCGGCCCATGATGCTGACTGCCGCCGCCGTGGTTGTGGGAGCCTCGGTGATCCTGTTCGACCCGATCTTTCAGGGACTGGCCCTGTCGCTGATGGCCGGAGAGGTGGCTTCCCTGCTCTTTTCGCGGATGACGGTACCTATCCTCTACTACCTGGACAAGCGCTGGGAAACCGAACACGGCCACCCGGTTAAAAAAAGGAACAAGGGTGAAGAGTAAAGTCAGAAAGAAGAAGGGACAAGGGTGAGGGCTGACAGCACTCCCCTGGCGATGGCCTTGGCCTGGGGGGTTATCTGCCGGCACAGGGCCGGATCGTTGCGCGGATCGATGTCGCCCACCTTGGCGCCCTTGCGCACCCTGGTCCCGGAACGCACCAGGCCCCAGACAACACCGTCGATCCCGGCCGTAACCGGCCGTCCGGCGACTTCGGCCACGGCCTGACCGGCTCTTACCCGCCGGCCGATATCGGCCCGCACTTCCAGACGGCCTTCGGCCGGGCTGAAAAGCAGTCTTTCATGGGCCAGGCCCATCACCTCGGTGGGCCGTCCATGATCGGCGGTTGCCGAACCGCCGGTGATCACCTCGCCCAGGCGACTGCCTGACGGATCGGTCTCGATCACAAAATGGGCGTCCCTGCCGGCGACAAATCCGGGGCCAAGGGCTATCACCAGCTGTGCCAGGCCAAGATGGGTCCCGGTGTTGCGCTTGGCCATGACCGCGTCGATGAAACAGTCGATCTTCAGCCTGTCCGGCAGCCTCAGGTCCGGATCGACCACCACGGCTATCTTTCTGCTTGCCCAGGCAGCTTCCAGCTCGCCAGGGTCAGCGTCGCAAAGCATGGCTTCCACCCCCTGCACCATTTTCCGCCCCTGCCAGAGGGCTTCGCAAAAAGCCACGCTACGGCGTTCCACCGTGGGTGATGGGGTCTCGGTCATCACCAGGCGGGTAATTCCCGCCCGGAAAAGGGCATGGGCCACGGCCGAAGCCTTTTCTCCCCCGCCCTTGATCAGAACTGTCCTTCCGTCAACCGGCATACGATTTGTTCCTCAGCTGCGAAGTCCTGCAACCAGCCTTTGCAGCCGGAGTCCCTGATTGGTGAAAATCCAGTCTACTCCGCGCGATATTTCCCGCCATAGGCAGTTGGCCGAATCTGCAAAGCCGGTACCTACTTTCTGACCGGCCCGGTGATGGCGCCGCAGGTGGCGCTTTCCCACCAGCAGAAAATGCCCTGCCACACCCGCCCATCCATTTGCAAGGGCCATTTCACTCGTACGGCCCAACGCGGCCCGGGCAATGGGCACCCTGGCTGCCGGCGGCACCCACTCAACCTGGGCCAGGATTGCCGGCACAAGGCTCATAAGATGGTAGTCGGCAGCCGGTTCGAGCCGGCTCAGGACTTTCGCCATCTCCCCGCCGGCCGCCAGGCAATCCCTGCCGGCACAATCCTTGACTTCGATCATCAGATGGATTCTGCCGCCAAAACGGTCTGCCACCTCTTCAAGGTCCGGCAGATCGGGACACAGCCTGCCAAGCTGCCGCCTGGTCGTTGCAGCCACCTGCTCCGGCAGCCCGAAAACCCGGCTCAGGTCCGGGTCATGGATCACCACCGGCCGGCCGTCGCTGGTAAAACGGACATCCAGCTCCAGGCCCCACAGCCCGGCATCCGCGGCCCGTTCAAAGGCCGCCAGGGTGTTTTCCAGAATCCGGCGGTTGTCATACACGCCCCGGTGGGCCACAAGGCGGCAATCTTCCAGCTTCTCACGGCCAGGCACATCCCCGGGAAGCCCGGCCCAAAGTTTACCTGTCAGACGGTGAAAAATGGACTCCAGGATATCGATCGTTATCATTGCCGGCAAGTTCGCAAACAGACCTGTATCTGTTCAGTTGACTATCAGGACCGAAATGTCCCTGGCACCGGAAAACACCTTGTGGGAAGTGCTTCCCAGGAAAAAATCCCTTACCGCCGACACTCCGTGCCTTCCTATCACGATCAGGTCGTAACCCCGGGAGGCTTCGGCCAGGATGTCCCGCGCCACGCCCTTTTCCTTGGCCTGCTGTTTTATCTTGATGTTTTCATCGCCGAACCCTGCCTCTTTCAAGACCTCCACCGCCTGCCCGATGGCATTGTTGACAAGCTCCCGTTTCTTGTTTTCAAGGGTGCAGAACTGGCTTTGCCGGGACTTGAACAGGGGCACCAGCTCGGGACTGTCCATATCGCACAGGGCGGCCGTATCGATGATGACGTTGAAAAGGGTGAGCCTGCACCGGGGAGAAAACCAGCGGGCCACGTAGCGCACCGCCCGCATGGCGTTTTCAGAATCATCGAAAGCTATCAGTATGTTGCTTTTTTCCATCTGCCCCCCTCCTTTTGCCTTGAGGTTGATAAAAGGGACCGCTTCGCAAAAGGCTGACACTGGATGGCCGCGCAAAGACCTGGAGATCAGCAAGCCGGCCCGGCAACGTCCAAAGAGGCGAAGACATATCACCATTTGCGAGGCCACCGGCTTAAGATTACCCCTGAAAAGCCGAAAGGCAAGTGCCGGTTGCAAAAATACATGCTCCGGCCTAGAGGGGCCGGCCGATCTGAAGCAGCAATACCGGCTCTTGCCGGTCCGGAAAACCGGGCCGGGCCACCGGCCAGGCCACGCCCAGGTGCAGATTGGCATCTATTTCCCAGGCAAGCTCGAAAGAGGCGATCAGTTCCATACCCGTGCCCACCAACACCCGGTCGGCAGCCGGCCTTTGGGCGGCCAGTCCGCAATCGACGAAAAAACCGGCCTTAAGGCTGCGCCAGAAAACCGGAAAGGTTCCATGACCACGATGGATACGCGCCAGGGGCAGGTAAAATTCGGCCCGGCCGGTAAAAGCCTGCCCGGCCTCCAGGCAGTTTGGGGCGAATCCGCGCACCGGGAAAAGGCGGGTCGTGCGCCTGGTGAAAAATCCCTCGGGGACATCGCCGCCGATACGGAAGCTATTGTGCCCGGCAAGCACCGGCCCCCAGCTCTTGCCACCGTAAAGGGAAATCTCCCACCGTTTTTGCTTTCCCGGCCGCCACTGGAGCCAGCCGGACAACGAAGGCCCCCTGGATTCAATAATCTCCAGCTGAAGCCAGGTCTTGAGCCACTCCGTGTCCCGGGACCACTTGCACGCCAGCCAGTATTCGTTCTCGTGGTCAGAAGATTGCCGTGAATCGTACAGCGGTCCGTAACGCCGGCCGTTGAGACTTACCACCAGTTCCCGCGATATCCGCCATGACAGGCAAGCCTCCTTACGGGCCTCGGCCACTGCCTGACCGGTATCGGTTTCGTAGTCCAGGGGATAGCTCGTCAAGCGGCCGGACCACGGCTTGAGCACGCCTGCCAGTTGCCAGGCCGTGTACTGCTGGGAAAAAGCGTAGCGCACCCCGGCATCCCAGCCCGCCTTTCCGCAGGCATCTTCGGCCCGGGTCGCCAGGCCCAGCTGGACGTTGTTACTGTCAAGAAAGACATCCGGTGCCAGATAATTGGGCCACATCCCGCTGAAAGGCCTGTAGGGCCGGACATCCGGCAGCCCGTCGCTTCCGGCCGATGACGGTGTCTTTCCGCCAGCTTCTCTTTTTGCCGGCGGCCGGCGGTCGCCGGCTGCCTTCAGTTGGGACCTGCTCCAGCCTTCGGCCCGCAGGCAGTAACAATGGCTGCCGCAAGGACGCAGGGCCGCAGTATGGCATGTTGAAAGCAGGTGCCAGTCAGGATCGTATATTCTGAAAGTCCCGTCATGGTCGGAAGCAAAGACAAGTCCATGGGGGCCGAAAGCAGGATGACACTGGGTGCCGGCGGCAGTGACGATCTTTTTCCAGGTGCCGTCATAGGCCCAGATATCCCAGTTGCCGCCGGCACATCCGGCAACCGCTATCCTGCCGCCGGGGCCGGTTACCGGACCATCGAGAGCCGTGACCTGTTGGGGTGCCTCGACCGGGCACGGCCCGGAAACAGGCTTTCGGGCTCCGGCGTCCGAATTGCCGGCAAATGCGATAAACGGCCGGCTGCCTTTGTAAACCACCCTGACCGCGGCGACAGAATCTGCCGCCGGAGGAACCAGCGGCCCGGCCGCGCCAACAGCTGCCTGCCGGAGATCACCGGCACCTGGAAGCCCTTCGGTAGCCGGCGTCAAATCGCCCTGTCCGGCCCGGGCGCTGAAAGCGGTCCACAGTTGATCCCACCCGAGGCCGAATGTCTTTTCGGCCTTGAGATCGACTTCGAAGGGAATCACGCCCCCGCCATGGGCGCGGATGAAATCCAGCAGGGGGCTCCATCCATATACCCGGTAGATCCAGCGGACAAAGGGCCGGCCCCAGATGCGCGGAGACTCCGGGCCGGGCCAGATCCGGGGATGATTGCTGATCTTGTCCAGGCCGGGCCAGGCCGCCGTATTGCGGACGGCCCGATCCAGCGCCGACACCGACAGGGCCCCCGGACGCCCCCTGTGCAGCTCCCACAGCAGATGGCATACCCCGTCCGTGACCCAGGCGGGAAGGACGCGGTTGGGGGAAATCACCGCTCCCATCAGCTTGCGTCCGGCGGCGGGAATTCCGCGGCAGGTATAAAAGACAGCTTCCCTGGCCAGCCCCATGAACAGGCGGTAGGACCACGGATCGGGCTCGACGGCCCCGTCCTCCAGCGGGCCGGGCGGTTGAAGCGCAATCCGGATGCGGTACAGGGGAATTATCTCTGTCTGACAACCAGCCTTCAGCCTGCCCGCCACCAGGACCACGTGAATCTTTTCCGGCAGAGCAAGCCCCATCTTTTCCAGGAAAGACTTCATCGCCGGCAGGCTCCGGTACAGCCTTGCGGCCAGCACCCGCTCTGTTTCCGGACAATGGATCCACACCCCGGCCCTGTGGAGTGTGATCAGCGCCGCTTCGGAAAACCCGGTCCAGACCGAGACCATGGCAACGCAGGCCGCGACCGGAAGACGAAACTTTTTCAAAAAACGGTTCATCTGTGCTATGAAATCTTTGTCGATGGTTGGAATGCCGGCTGTTTGCCAGCCGCAACCGGAACTTGCCCCGGAATCGGCCGCAGCTGAAATCGCCTTCCGGAAAACAACCATACTTTGCCGGGACATGACAAGGCATATGTGTAATTTTCGGCATCACCCGAAGAACGCAGGCCGGAATTAGAACCCAAGACATGTGGCGGTTTACTTTCCGCAGACGCTCAGGAAAATGACGACAAACCTACCTGCGCCCATCCCGGTGCGCGCCCTGCTGTTCGACTTCGACGGCACCCTGACCGATCCGGGGGCCCTCGATTTCAGGATAATCCGGAGCAGGCTGAACTGTCCGGAAGACATCCCGGTGCTCGAATTCATCGAATCCCTGCCCGATCCTCAACGGCGAAGTGCCGCCCGCAGGGCCCTGGCCGAATTCGAACGCCGGGCAGCAGCCCTTTCGCGCCCCAATCCTCACGCGGAACAGGTTGTGGCCCAGGCCCGCAAGCTGGGGCTGAAAGTCGGCATCCTGACCCGCAACACCCTTGAATGCGTCAAGATCGCCCTGGACAACTTCGAAAACCTGACCCTGGAAGACTTCCATCTCGTTCTGACGCGGGACGACAAAGTCGCTCCCAAGCCGGCGCCCGACGGAATCCTGGCCGCGGCTTCCTTCTGGGGCCTGCCGCCCGAGCAGATCATGGTCATCGGAGATTTCATCTTCGACATCGAGGCCGGCCGGCGGGCCGGCTGCCTGACGGTCTGGCTCGACGCGGGCACCGTCCCGGCGGACATGCGGCGGCAGCTGGACTACGATTACCGCATCACCGGCCTGGACCGCCTGATACCCGTCATCGAGCGCCACCTGCCTTTGGATACCGGCAAGCTTCCGGCTCCCCTGCTGGAGGAGCTGCTGGATAAGTTTCAGGTAGAAGATCCTTCGATCGTCGTTCCGCCCGGCCCGGGCCAGGACACCGCCGCCGTCAGGCCTGAAAAAGACCGGCTCCTGGTCCTGAAATCAGATCCGATCACTTTTGCCACCGAACAGCTGGGCATGTATACCGTGGCGGTCAACGCCAACGACATCGCCACGGCCGGAGCCGTTCCGCGCTGGATGCTGGCCACTTTACTGCTGCCGGCGGGCACGACCGGGGGACAGGTTCGCGAAATCTTTGCTTCCCTGCACGGAGCCTGCAAACAGGCCGGTATAACCCTTTGTGGAGGGCATACGGAAATCACCGACGCGGTTACCAGGCCGGTGGTGTCGGCTGCCATGGTGGGCAGTGTGCCGGAAAAAGATCTGATCGCCAAAGAGAACATGGCGGCCGGCGACTCGGTGCTGATGACCAAGAAAGCGGCCGTGGAGGGCACGGCCATAATCGCCCGCCAGTTTGCCCGGGAGCTTGAAAGCAAAGGGGTGGACAGGGCCGTCATCGACGAAGCCCGGAACTACCTGCAAAGGATAAGCATCCTGCCCGAAGCCCGCCTGGCCGCCGCCAGCGGCCAGGTGACGGCCATGCACGATGTGACCGAGGGCGGTGTGGCCACGGCGGTCTCCGAGCTTGCCGCCGCCGGCGGCTGCCGGCTGCGCATCGACCTGGAGCGCATCCCGGTCTATCCGGCCACCGCAATCTTCTGCCGGGCCCTGGGGCTTGACCCCCTGGGCCTGATAGGCTCCGGAAGCCTGTTGCTGACCTGCCGGGGCCAATACCGCCGCCGGCTTATGGACGAGCTTGCCAAGGCAGGCATCGAGGTGGCTGAAATAGGCACGGTGGCCGGCAAAGGCCGGGGAATCGATGCCCGCAGAAACGGCAGGCCCGTCACCTGGCCTGAATTTCAAGTCGATGAAATCACGCGCCTTTTCAGGTAAACAAGGCCATATTCGAGCCCGCGCCCCGATTGACAACCCTCCGCAAGTGTGCAATTGTGATTTCAACTGGGTTTCTTTGGTTTTGATTCAGGCCTCCCTGCGCTGAAAAGGATCGGACGGTTCGATGGAAAGTTAGCACAGGCAGGCTTTTGCTTTTTGGGACCATAGGGGAAAGGACCTCATGCATTCAACCCGGTCCCTGGCCAAGGTCATATTTTTCCACACCATCCTCATCGTAATGCTCGCCGTTGGCATTTCGGGGCTAATCTGTCTGACCCAGCAGTACATGATCTTCCAGCGGCAGATCGAACAAACCCGCCGGAGCCAGACCGAAACCCGCAAGGCTCTGCTGAAAAGGCGGGTGGACGACATCCTGGAGTACATAGATTACAAAAGGCGCAAAATCGAAGCCGTTGCCAAGGGTAACCTGAAAACCAGGGTGAACCTGGCCCTTGCCGCCGCCAGACATCTTTACGATTACTGGCAGTCAAAGACGCCGGGGGCGGCGACGACAGCTTCTTTAATCCGCGAATTTCTGCGCGCCCAGCGCTTCAGCGACGGCCAGGGCTATTTTTTCGCCTTCGGCCTGGACGGCACGGCCCAGATGCACCCCCTGCGCCCCGGCACCGAAGGAAGCAATATCCTGGATGTAACCGATACCGACGGCAGGCCGGTGGTGCGTCAGATGATCGACTTGGTGCGCAGGCAAAACCAGGGGTTCTATTCCTATAAGTGGCCTCGGCCGGACAACGACGGGCGGGGCTGCCGGAAAATCGTTTTCATCGAATACTTCAGACCTTTGCAATGGATAGTCGGTGCCGGCATCTACTTTCAGGACATTGAAAAACAGGTACAGAATGAAGTGCTGGAAAGGATCGGCCAGATCCGCTTCGGCCGAAATGGCTATTTTTTCATCGGCCGCTGGGATGGTTTCACCCTCCTTGGACCGGGAGCCGGAAGCAATATGCTGGAAGTGACCGATGCCAACGGGGTTCAGATAGTAAAAGAGCTGATCGCCCGGGCCAAAGAAGGAGGAGGCTTCGTCTCTTATGTCATGCCCCGCTTCAACGGCCTCAGGCCGCTGCCGAAGATCAGTTATACCCGCCCGGTGCGCGACTGGCAATGGTACGTGGGCGCAGGAGTATACGTCGATGACATCGAAAATTCGGTCAGGGCGGCCCAGGCCGGCCTGAAACGGCAAATGTACCGGGATGCGGCCAAGGTCCTGCTTCTGATTCTGGTCCTGCTGGCCACCAGCCTGTTGATGGCCCGCAGCACGATCCTCAGGATGCTCGGTTCTTTCGATCTTTTTTCAGAGCTTTTCAGACGGGCCACGGAAAATGACGGCCGCATGGAGCAGTCCCGTCTCAACTACCTTGAATTTCACCAGCTGGCGCAAGCGATAAACCGGGTCCTGGAAGATCGCCGCAAAGCCGAAAAGGCCCGCCAGGAAAGCGAAAAACAGTACCGCCAGCTGGTTGAAAGCGCCAACAGCGTCATTCTGAAATGGGATCCGGCCGGCCGGATAATCTATATCAACCCTTACGGGCTTGCGCTTTTCGGTTACAGGAAAGAAGAACTGGTGGGCCGGTCGGTGCTGGAAACGATCGTGCCCAAAAAGGATAGCAGCGGCCGCAACCTGGAAGCCATCATCAATGACATCCTGTCCGATCCGGACCGGTATTCATCGCATGAAAACGAAAATATCACCCGCAACGGCCGGCGGCTCTGGATATCATGGAACAACAAGGGAATTTTCGATCAAAATGGAAAGCTCAGGGAGATCCTGAGCATCGGCCATGACCTGACCGAAAAAAAAGCCCTGGAAGCCCGCCTCATCCAGGCCCAGAAGATGGAAGCGGTGGGCACGCTGGCAGGAGGCATAGCCCACGATTTCAACAATTCCCTCCAGGCCATTTTGGGTTATATTCAGCTTATCCTCACCAGCAAGGACATAAGCCAATCCGACTTCCGAAAGCTTAAGCAGGTGGAAAAAGCCGCCCAGAAAGCCAGCCAGCTTACCCGCCAGCTTCTGACCTTCAGCCGCAAGTCGGAAAGCCACATGCAGCAGCTCGACCTGAACAGGCAAATCAGGGAGACCAGCCTGCTGCTGAAAAGAACGATTTCGGCCATGATCGAAATCCGGCTGCGGCTTTCTCCGGACCTGCCGCCGGTGCGGGCCGACGCCGTCCAGATCGAACAGGTGCTGATGAACATCGGGATCAACGCCCGCGATGCAATGCCCAACGGCGGGCGCCTGGTAATTGCAACCGGCATCGTCTTTCTCGACGAGCAATACTGCCGGCTGCATCCCGAGCTTGAACCGGGCCGGTACGTCAAGCTGACCATATCGGACAACGGCCAGGGCATGGACGAAGAGACTCTGAAACATATTTTCGAACCTTTCTATTCCACCAAGGAGACAGGCAAGGGCACCGGCCTGGGCCTGGCCACGGTCTACGGCATCATCAAGAACCACGGCGGTCACATAACGGTCCGGAGCAAACCGGGCGGTGGCTCGGTGTTCAATATCTTCCTGCCCGCGGCCGCCGAAGAAAGCCCTGATCAGGATGACGACTCCCGCCTTTCTTTTGAAAATCTGGGGGGAAGCGAAACCATACTGATGGTGGATGACGAGCAGAATATTCTCGACATAGGCAAGACCATATTGTCAAACGCGGGCTACCGGGTGCTGTGTGCCGGCAACGGCAGGGAAGCTGTGGAAATTTTCAGACGTAACAGGGGGAAAATAGATCTGGTGATAATGGATCTTATCATGCCGGAAATGAACGGCAACCGCTGTCTGGAGCTTCTGCGCGAAATCGATCCTGAAATCAGGGCCATCATCACCAGCGGCTATGCTCCCGAGGCCGGACTTGAAAGGCGCAGCGAAAAGGCTGCGGCTTTTTTGCAGAAACCATACCAGATGTACGAACTGCTGGAAGTGGTGCGCAAGGTTCTTGATCAATGACAGGGCTCGGCCTCGCATGCTCATCTGGCGACGACCGTGACAAAACATCCCCCCCCGCCGCCTGAGCCTGCCGTACGGGGAGTCGTGGCCATGGCCTGATTCGAGACAGCCTGTTTGCCTTCTTTGGTCACGGTACGCACGCGATAGATATATGTCGTACCCGGAGCCAGGCCCGTATCCGGAAAACTGCCGGCATCCGGGGCGACCCTGGCGATGGAGATAAAAGCGTTCTGCTCCCGGCTGTAGCGCTCGATAGTCAGGTCGGTGGCAACATCGGTGTTGATGACCCAGCTCAGATCTATCTGCCTTTGCGAGACCGGCCGGGAATTCAGGATCACCGATCCTGCCAGGTATACCGCGGTATCCAGGTTGAGGCGTCCGCCCGATCTGACAATTTTATGGAGACTTTCCAAACGGTCCACACCGCCTGTCAGCAACAGTTTCAGTTCGGCCGGCGACAGCACGGAATTGCGCCCGGCGGCCATGGCCGCCGCCCCTGAAACCACGGCCGCCGCCATGGAGGTGCCGTGCATATAGCAATAGCCGCCGGAAACTGCCGAAGCCGCGCTCAGTTCCATGGTGTCCAGATACCAGCCTTTGTCCTGTGTATCTTCATCGCTTACGAAATGAAACCGCAGCCTGAAATACGGAGCACCGTCGAAACGTCCCAGGTCGACTGTCACCGGCGTCCAATAGGGCAGAGTGCCGGAAATGGTGACCACCGGCGGGCCGCTGCCTGCTTTGAGCCGCAGGGGCAACCAGATTTTCCCGTCGGCGGTGCCTTCGACGAATAAAAAATCATGCCCGCTTTGGGAGGCCCCCAACAGGTGGAAGGTAAGCCTGGTGGCAACGGCGGCGGTAAGATCGAAGACCTCAGTGGCAATCCAGGTGTTGTTTCCCGGTCCATAATTGCCACGGGGGCTATGGGCCAGAACTCCGGCCAGGCCGATATCGGAATCATTGCCGGTTACCGACCAGACACCGGGGCTGCCTCCCGCCTCCCAGCCATCCAGGTCCCGGCTGCTGAAATTTTCCGACCACAGCAGCTTCCTGCCGGGGCGGGCGCTGAAGATGTTGAATCCCGGGGCCGCAAGGTCTACTGTTTGCGCTCCCCGGTTGGAAAACCAGGCCAGGGTGTCCTGGGCGGTGGTGGCCGCCACCGCCAGCAGGTTTTCTCCGCCAAAACCCGCCGGATAGAAGGGTTGGACATCGATATTGGCCGATCCGTTACCGGCGGCGCAGACAAAGAGAGCGTCGGCCCTTGCCATGGTATCGTGCAGGGCCCGGCTGTAGTATGGGCCGCCCCAGCTGCAGTTTATCACCCGGGCACCGTTGGCCAGGGCGTACTCGATGGCGGCAATGGCGTCGGAAGTGGCCCCGAGATCATAACCGTCGATAAAACGCAGGGCCATGATACGCACGTTCGAGGCCACCCCGGCGATACCCTGGCCGTTGTCCGATTCGGCCGCAATAATACCGGCCACGTGGGTGCCGTGACCGGTGGCGTCCTGGGGCTGGTTGTCCCCGTCCACGAAATCCCAGCCATGAACGTCGTCAACCTTGCCGTTGCCGTCGTCATCCAGGCCGTTGCCGGGTATTTCACCCGGATTGGTCCAGAGGTTGGCAACCAGGTCGGGATGAGCAAGATCGACGCCCGAATCTACGACGGCAACCACTACCCGGCCGTTATCCCCGGCCTTCTCCCAGGCCGGGACGGCCTTGATGTCGGCTTCCGGTCTGCCGACATACCCGTTGACCATCTGCCCGGTATTGCGCAGGTACCACTGCCTGCCAAAATATGGATCATCGGGCAGCTGCTGGGCCCGCAACAGGTAGTCTGGCTCGGCGTATTCCACGGCCGGGTCCTGCTCCAGCCGGAAGACGGCATCGGCCACGTCCGTACCGGGTTCCAGATCGACCCTGGCGATTCCGGTTGCGGGAAACTGCCTGATCCCCCTGACCTGTTGGCGGGCCAGAAAACCTGACAGCGCCCTTTGACCGGCGGACACCTTGAACTTGACCAGAATTCTGTCTTGCGCGTGGGGCGGCAGCTGCGATCCTGTCCGTGCCGCCGCCATGAGCGGCACCATCGCCACGATGGCGATCACGGCACATAACCTTTTCATTGACCAAATCAGTAAGGCTGGCATCTGCATAGCGGCTGTCTTCCTGCCTGTGCTGTCCTGAAGCGGGAACCGGGCCTGTTTTGCGGCGGCTCTCCTTCCGGGCTCAGATGATGACTCCCGGAATTTCTATCGTCCCGCAGCAGGAAAACTTGAGCGGCCGCCGACAGTCCCGCCGGAAAGACATAGATTGCCGGACCGCTATGCTTTGTTGACAAATATATCGATTTTATTTACGTTTTTTACCAGGAGCGGTTATGGGGAGGGGATCACTGATTTCTGCGGAGTCAAAATGGGAAAAGTTCTGATAATCAGCCGTAAGAGCGCTATCAACAATAAACTTTCAAAATACCTTTCCTCGGCCGACTGCGAGGTCGTAACCTGTAAATCACAGTCTGCGGCCATCCGGTCTGCCGAACGAGATCCTTTCGACGTCATTGTCCTGGATGCCGATCTGGACAGCGGCAGGCTGGATGTTCTTCCCGTCTTGAAAGAACTTCCTTCCAGCCCTGAAGTAATCGTTATAGCCTCCCTGCCGGAAACCGAAAGCGCGGAATTCGCCATCTGTAACGGCGCCTGGGACTACCTGCCTGTCCGCCAGGCCGATCAAATCCTGACCGCCGTGGACCAGGCCCTGCAGTACCGTGAAGAGCAGATGGCCGACATGCCTCCTGTGGCCCTGAAAAGGGAAAAGATCATCGGTAACAGCGCCCGCATGCGCGGTTGCCTGAAACTGCTGGGCCAGGCCGCCGCCAGCGATGTCAACGTCCTGATCACGGGAGAGACCGGTACCGGGAAGGAACTGTTTGCCCGGGCCATCCATTCCAACAGCCCGCGGCTGCGCAAAGGGCTGCTGAAACGCCCGGCCCGGTCGAACTGGCCCCGCTCCGACAAGAATTTCGTGGTGGTGGACTGTGCCGCCCTGCCGGAAACTTTGGTGGAAAGTGTTCTTTTCGGACACGTCCGGGGGGCTTTCACCAGCGCCGGCAACGATCATGAAGGACTGATCGCCCAGGCCGACGGGGGCACCCTCTTCCTGGACGAAGTGGGCGAGCTGCCCCTGACCACCCAAAAAGCCTTTCTCAGGGTTCTGCAGGAAAAAAAGTTCCGGCCGGTGGGCGGCAAAACCGAAAAGACCAGCAACTTCCGCCTGATTTCAGCCACCAACCAGGACCTGGAAGCCATGGCGGAAAAGGGGCTTTTCCGCAGGGACCTGCTGTTCCGCCTGCGGGGGATGACAATCGAACTGCCGCCGTTGCGCCAGCGCCCCGAAGACATCAAGGATCTGGTACGCTATCATACCCGGAGGCTGTGCGAATCGTACGCCATCGCCGTCAAGGGGCTTTCCAACGAGCTGCTGGACATGCTCCGGGCCTACCACTGGCCGGGCAACGTGCGCGAGCTGGTAAATACCATCGACGGCATGCTGGCCGTGGCCGGCAACTCGGCCACCCTTTATCCCAAGCACTTACCGGCCCACCTGCGGGTCAATATCATCCGCAAGCGGATCGGCTCGGGCGCGGCTGACAGCGGCGAAGACGGGCTGACCGGTCTGCCCCCTTTCCGGGATTACCGGGCCGAGGCCGAAAAACGTTACCTGGAAAACCTGGTGGCCCTGACCGGACGCAACATGACCCGGGCGGCCAGGATCTCGGGCATATCCCGCTCCCGGCTCTACGAGCTGATATCCAAGTACAAGATCAACCCTTCACCGGCCTGATCCCCGGCCTTCCCGTCCAGATTCCGGAACAGACCCTGGAAAACGGGGGAAGCCGCCCGGAAGCCCTCACGGCCTCCGGGCGGGATATCAGGCTGGAAGAACTAGCGGTATTCGGAACAGTAAATACGATTATTGCTGTCCTCGAACTGCCGCCAGACAACCACGGCCCGGCCGCCGGAGTTCATGGCCACCCGGCCTTGACCGGCCTCCTTGCCTTCAAGGCTTATGTATTCTGACAGGTCGGCGGGATCTTTCCATTTTCCCTGCAGGCGTTGGGATCTGAAAACATGGTGATCCCCTGCTGCGTCATCTTTTTGAGTCCAGACGATGATGGCCCGGCCGTTGTCGCCCATGGCCACCTGCGGGGCTTCGGCATCTGTACCGTCCGGGCTGACTATGTCTTCTTCACCTGCTGCCGGCCAGCTTCCGTCCATGTACTCGAAACGATATATTTTATGGTCACCGTTGGAAATAAGCTGGTCCCAGACGATGACGGCCTGGCCGCCGTCGTCCATGGCCACCCGGGCATTAACGGCATCATAATCTTTCTTGCTGATAAATTTTCCCAACCCGGGTCTATTCCAGGAGTATGTGCTGCCGCTTCCCTTCCGGTACTCGGACTTGTATATACTCCAGTCTCCGTCACTCTGAGTCCAGACGATGATGGCCTCGCCGTTGGCGGCCATGGCCACCTGCGGGTCTTTTGCATCGCCGCTCAAGCTGTCGTTGACAATGTCATCCGGATATAAAATCGTGGGCCAACTGCCGTTTCGATACTCGGCTTTCAGAATACGCTTGTCGGAACCATCGCTCTGCCGCCAGACGATGATGGCCTGGTCGTTGTCGTCCATGGCTACCTGGGCCGAAACCGCAGCGTAGGAGCCTGTTGCTGTGCTTACCTTGCTGGGAGTTGAATCCCAGTTTCCGCCACGGTAATCAATCCTGAAAATCTTTTCCGATCCGCTTGCTCCCTGCTGCCAGACGATAATGGCCTGGTCGTTGTCGTCCATGGCCACCTGGGCCGAAACCGCGGCAATGAAACCGGTCCCTGCGCTGACCCTGGTAGGGGACGGGTCCCAGCTTCCGTTACGGTAATCGCTCCTGAAAACATGTTTAGATCCGCCGACTGTCTGCTGCCAGACTATTACGGCCTGGCCGCTGGCGTCCATGGCCACCCGGGCCGAAGTCGCACTGCTGTAGCCGGTTGCCGAGCTGCTGACCTGAACGGGAGACGTCCAGGCCCCATCCCGGTACTCGGCCCGAAAGATCTTCTGTTTGCCGCCTGAGTCCCGCTGCTCCCAGACGACGATGGCCTCGCCGCTGGCGTTCATGGCCACGTGGGGCTTTTCGGTACCCTTGTCATCAACGGCCAAATCCGTTAGTTCTTTGGCATCGGACCATTGTCCGTCGGGAGGCGTCTGGCCGCCCCCGCTGCCTCCGCTTCCGCCGCCGCCGCCACAGCCGGTTACAATCGCCAGAAAGATTCCACAAAACAGGTACAGTAAGAACGTCCGGTTCATTTTCAGCATCACATCTCCTTTTCTTCTGATGATTGAACAGATACCGCTCCACCTCGCTTTACCGTCTCAACCGCCGTTGCTGCATATCTTAAAACCGGAAACAATAAAAGCCACCCTTAGGGTGGCATCTTGCTTGAATGAAACCAGAAGGCTTGCTTAATAAACACCTGCAAAAATTAATTTTTATATATGAAACCGGCGCAGCTTGCAAGCCGGCAACGACAATTTAACCACATACCGCAAAAACACGGGCCGGACATCACTCGGCGTGAAGATTTCGGCCCGTATGTTTTTCAGCGGTATTCTGATTTGAAAATTTGGAGATCGCCGCCGTCGGACTGCTGCCAGACGATAACCGCATCACCCCGGGCGCCGACGGCCACCCGGGGCACAGTGGCATCCTGGCCGTCCGGGCTGATGTTGGCGTCAAGGACGACCGGTTCGGTCCAGGCACCGTCGCGGTATTCGGCCCTGAAGATCTGATCATTGCCGCCGTCGGACTGCTGCCAGACGATCACCGCGGATCCGTTTGCGTCCATGGCAACCTGAGCAGCGGACGCATCCTGGCCGTCGGGGCTGATGTTGTCATCCGGCCCGTCGGGCCGTATCCACCGGCCATCCCGGTACTCGGCCCTGAAGATCTGCCAGTTGGCCCCGTCCCACTGCCGCCAGGCGACCACCGCATCGCCCCGGGCGTTCATGGCCACCTGGGGATAGTAATTGCCATTGCGGCCGAACTGGCTGACGGGAAGCGGATAGCTGAAATCAGACCAGGAACCGTCGCGATACTCCACCACAACAACCTGCCGCAGGGACGATACCCGCTGTTCCCAGACAATGACAGCCTCTTGCCCGGGAGCGATGGCCACCTGCGGATGGTAGGCGTGCTGGCCGTCGGGACTGATGTTGTCGCCAAGATCGGCATTGTCGGGATGGGTCCAGGTGCCGTTGCGGCGCTCGGACTTGAAGATCTGATTATAATGGCCGTCGTACTGCTGCCAAACCACGACGGCATCACCCCGGGAATTTATGGCCACCTGGGGAAACTGGGCATTCTGACCGTCGGGGCTGATGTTGTCATCCAGATCCGCGGGACGTAACCACAGACCGTTGCGGCGTTCGGCCTTGAAGATCTGGGACCTGTTGGGACTGCCGCCATTGTACTGCTGCCAGACCACAATCACATCGCCGTCGTCGTTTACGGCCACCTGCGGATTGTAGGCGTGCTGGCCCGGCAGGCTGAGCCTGACGGGATATCTGGGGTCCTCCCAGCTGCCGTTGCGGCACTCCAGCTTGAAAATCTGCCAGCGGCCGTTGTCGTACTGCTGCCAGACGATTACCGCATCACCCCGGGAATTTATGGCCACCTGCGGATTGTCGGCATAAAAGGCATACGGGCTGATGTTGTCTGCAAGATCCTGTGGCGCAGACCATTGCCCGTTGCGGTACTCGGCCTTGAAAATCCGGAAATGGCCGGAAACACCATCGTAGCGCTGGCGCCAGACCAATACCGCTTCGCCGTCGTCGTTTACGGCCACCTGCGGCTTTTCGGCCCGGCTGCCGTCCGGGCTGATGTTGTCGGCAAGATCCTGTGGATCTGTCCACCTGCGACACCTTACCACCACCGAGGTCACGTCGGCGCCAGCCACAGTTCCGCTGCCGTTTTCCACCGTGCAATGGCAATCGTCAGGCTGAGTGCCGACGGTCACCTGGTAGCTGTCCCCATCGTTGAGCTGACTGCTGAAGGCAAACTCACCATCTGCGGTCAGGGTCAGATCGTCGCTGCCGTTGTTGAGCAAAACGACGCTGTTGCCGTCGGCCAGGCCTTCCAGCAGGCCGCCCACGCTGTAGAGCACTTCCGGTTGTTGTGACTGCCCGCTCATATCGGGGTCCACCGCCCTTGTGCTGTCTGACCCGCCGCAGCCGGCCACAGCCGTACTGAAAAGGGCCGCCAGGATCAATACGGAAATCTTATGGCATATCAGCTTCACAATCTTCCTCCCTCTTTCGCGTTTAGCCCGCCGTCCGGAGCCAACCGTCTAACAAAGCCTGTTTATTATAATATTGAGCAGCCCGGCCGCTTTCAAGAACAATAACGTAAAACGGCCCCGTTTTCATTTGAGAATCCTCCGGCTGCCGCCTTTAGGGCATTTTGCGGATCAAACCCTGTCCCCTGCTTTGCCCGGACCGTCCGTTTTGTCTGTTTTTTCAGAAATTGTCCGTAATTACGGACAATTTACGTCACAGTCCGGATCGAACCATCGGTAAAATCACACCCGGAAACAGCATTACTATCTGAATTTATTTATTTTTTAGCTTTTTTGCAGAATCTGGCACGCCATTTGCTGTTTATACAGCAAAAGACATGCGTCCGCGAGGCTTTTTTTGGCCTGAACATACAGCGAGAGTAGAAAGATGATGCTTTTTTTCACCAGTGCAAGCAACTGCCTGACACGCAGGATGGAACAGAAAATACGCGCCCTCGTGCCCGGCAATCACCAAATTGAAACCTGTTCCGGTTTCGACAAGCTCCGCCGGCGCCTGCAGCGACCGGGCAGCAGGTTCGCCCTGGCGGTGCTGATGGTCCGCAATCAGGCCGAGCTCGACCGGCTTTACACCATGCGGGCCCTGTTTTCCGATCTGCGGCTGTTGCTGGTGCTGCCCCGCCGCCAGACGGTTGCAGCCGCCAGCACCCACGGCCTGCGTCCCCGTTTCGTAACCTACATGGGGTGCGGAACCGAGGCATTAACGGCCGTGCTGGGCAAGATGCTGAGTCAGGCCGGGCCATTTTAAAGGAAAGAGCACTTAAAACCATGTCCGCTTTTCAGGACAAAATAGACGCCAAGACAATAAGGGTTCTGATAGCCCTGCTGCTGTCGGCCTGCCTGGCCTCGCCGGCAGTTGCCGACCTGGCCTCACCCGCCTGGTGGGACCAGAACGCACCGGCCACGGCCCCGGACTGGCATTACCGGGTTCCGGTCAGCATCCCGGCCGGAGCGGCGGTCCGCAGCACCATCAGGCTGGATGTGGATTTCAACGCCCTGCTGGCCCAGATGGGGGTTTCCGGCACCTTCGATCCGGCCTCGCCCAGGGTGGTGCGTCCCAACGGTAACTTGGCCGCCACCCAGCAGTTTACCGACCGGGTCTACAGCGGCGGTACCGACGCTGCCGGCAACGGCCGGGGCGAAATCCGCTTCTTTCTTCAGGATACAGGGCCGGCGACCTACTATCTCTACTTCGACATCACCGAAAACGGCACCAAGCCCCCCTGGCCGGCCAACGCCACCATCAACGGCAACTTCGAGTTTTCCAGCGACGGCCAGCGCAACCCCCCCGGCTGGAGGGGCCGCCGATGGGATCAATACGACGCCAAGGCCATCGCCAGCCGCACCAACGTCACCATCGGCACCGACGGGAGCTATCCCCCTCCCTCTCCCCCTCAGGTGACCACCGACGAGACCGCACGCACGGGCAACTTCTGCTACCTGCTCGGCGCCCGCGACAACAACGAAAGCCAAAACCGTAACCCTTCAGCCGTCTTGCAGCGCCGCATCCGGGTTCCGGCCACCAACCCTGGCTCCCTGCAGCTGAGATACCGGGTCAAGGGCTGGGACAGCGCCGACGATGGCTCCAGCCGCTGGGATTTCATCCGCATCGGGCTCTACCGGGGAAACACCCTGCTCAGGGAACTGGTTGGGCCCACGGCCGGAAATTATGCCACCCACCCCTTCAGCCCCAACAAGGGCAGCGTCGCCGCCGGTTCAAACAATTCCGGCTACGGCCCATACAACTACTGGGACATGGATCTGAGCGGCACACATCATGCCGGCATGACCCTGGCCCCCGGTTCCGAGCCCTGGTTTGACGTCAGCGTGGACCTGACCCCCTATGCCGGCCAGACCATCCGGCTGCGGATAGAAAGCCGTAACATGCGTTATTACAAGTCCTGGTTTCACATCGACGACGTCCAGTGGTCGGTCATAGACGCGACCCCGGGAACCCCGCAAGGCTTCGGGGTCAACCTGACCGCGCCCAACGACACATCCGTGTCGGCGGCCTCGGTTTACCGGGTGGGAGACACCATCTCCCTGCGGGCCGGGCTCGATGCCGCCGCGACCCCGGCAGTGGACATCCTCGATCCTTCCGGCGCGGTCAAGGCCGCCGGCATCACCCTGTTCGACGACGGCAGCCACGGTGACACCACCGCCGGCGACGGCATCTGGGCCAACGACGGCAGCGACCCGGCCTTTCCCACCTACACCTTTCTGCCGGCCGATCCTGCCGGCTCCGCCTGGCAGGCCGTGGTCAGGGCCGCCGACGGGTCTGCCAGCACCACAGGAGCGCCCGACGGAACGATTCACATTCCCGGCCGGCCCGACACCCCGGTCTTCCAGAGCAATTTCTACAACGTGGACAACCAGGTATTCACCGTGGCCCGGCCGGTGCTGACCCTGGTCAAGTCGGCCGACACGGCTGCGGCCGCCCCCGGCCGGATCGTCACCTACACTGTCCGTTCGGCCAACACCGGCAACGAGCAGGCCACCCTGGTGGTCCTGGAAGACCGCCTCAGCCCTTACACGGCCCTGCGGCTCAACTTCAACGGCAGCGGCCCGAGCCCCTTTGCCTTCAACCCCGGGGGCACGGGCCTTTCCATGGCCGCCGCGGCCTATTCAAACGACGGCGGCGCAACCTTTACCTACAGCCCGGTGTCCGGTGGCGGCGGAGCCCCGCCCGGCTTCGACGCGGCAGTCAACGCCTGGCGCGTCACCATGTCCGGCTCCATGAACACCACCGGCGCCGGTTTTACCCTGCAATACCAGGTCCGGGTCAAGTGAGCCCGGCCCGAAATTCAAAGGAGGAACTACAATGAAACCGAAAAAGATCATCCTGGCTGCAATCACACTCTTGCTGCTTCCGTCGCTTGCCTGGGCCGAGCCCAAGGTTGAGCTGAAGGTTGAAGCCCGCAAGGAGGTCAAGACGGTCGAAAACGGGCAGGAAGTTATCAAGCTGCTCCCGGCCGACACCGTCCAGCCCGGCCAGGTGATCCAGTACACCATCTACTACACCAACACCGGCGACGAGGCCGCCACCAAGGTGGTGGTCAACAATCCCATCCCCAAGGGCACGGTCTACCTGGCCGAAACCGCTTACGGCTACGGCAGCAAAATCACTTTTTCGGCCGACGGCGGCAAGACCTTCGGACCGCCCGAGACCCTGAAAGTCACGGTGGTGCGAGCAGACGGAAGCAAAACCACACGCCGGGCCATGGCCGCCGAGTACACCCACATCCGCTGGGTGATCTCCAGGGTTGCTGCCGGCGGCAGCGGCAGCGTGGGGTTCAAGGTCCGCGTAAAGTAGCGGCGCAGAAAGAGAGAAAAGGATGATGAACCCGGCAATCGATTTTCCGGCCCGTGACGGGCCGTAAGGCAAGCTGAAAAGCGCCTGCGGAAGGCTCCCCCGCGCCCGGCAGGCGCCCTGAAGACAAACAACACAATAGAAGCTTTTTCTTTCAGGCTAAAGGAGGATAAAATGAAAGTGAAGACCTGTATTTGCAAATCACCCGGCCA
>JAMOUQ010000044.1 GCA_027068085.1 Desulfobacteraceae bacterium
CCTGGAGATGATGCAGTGCAGGGCCAGCCGGCATATCTACAGGCTCAAGCACAACGACAACACACGATAGAGGCGGAGGCGGGCATTTGCAGGGGCTGGACAATTGCCCTGGGCCGGAGTAGATTGGAGAATCATGACGCAGCCGCCCTCATCGCCTGGTATCGGCAGGGATGCAGATGCCCGCTGGTTGACCGAACTTGTCAGATCGGCCCGGCAGGGGGACGACCTGGCTTTCAACCGCCTGATAGACCTTCACCACGAGGCGATCTATAAAATGATATTTTACCGGATAAAAGATGCCATGGATGCCGAAGACCTGAGCCAGGAGGTCTTTTTACAGGCCTGCCGGAATATCGGCCGCCTGCGACAGGCAGCCAATTTCCGGGCCTGGCTGTTCAGGATCGCGGTAAACCGCGTGAAGGATTACCGGCGCCGGAAACGCTGGAGCTTTATTAGAGGCCTTTTCAGAACCGAAGACCTGTCCGGCCAAGACGGCCGCCTGGCAGTTCAGGCCCCGGAAGGACCTGAAAGGGTGAGGCGGCAGCAGTTCTGGCAGGAAGTGGACCGGTTGCTGGAGCCGCTTTCGCCTGCCGAGCAGGAGGCCTTCAGGTTGCGCTTTTTCGATCAGCTCAGTATAAAGGAGATCGGCCAGGTCCTGGACAAGCCGGAAAATACCGTCAAAACCCATCTTTACCGGGCCTTGCGCAAAGTAAAGGCATCGCCTTTTCTGGACCGGCTGGCGGAGGCGGCCCCATGAGCATGCCAAGCGAAAAACATCTGGACTACGACGAATTGCTCAAGGCGGTGGTGGATGCATCCGATTTGCCCGATGGCCTCAGGGAGCATCTCGATCATTGTCCGCAGTGCCAGGAGCAGTTGCAGAGAACCACGCAGCGGCTGGAGAGCATCGGCCGGATCGCCGCCCGCCTGGCGCCGGAACCGTCCCGCAGCGTGCGGGTTCATGGCCGGCGGCAGGCGAGGCGTCCTCTGGGTGGCGGCCGGATGAAGTCTTTCATGGCCATGGCCGCGGTGGCCATGCTGGTGGTCCTGGTGTCGGTCTGGTCGCGGCATTTTTTCGCGCCTTCCGGCAGCGACCAGGTGGGGCAGTTGATTGCCGATGTCAACCGGCTGGTGGAAAACCCCCTGCCGGCAGGTTATTCAAGCCTGGCCGCGGTGGCAGACCCGTTGCCGACGGCCGATCCGGCGGCCGATCCCACGGCCTTCATCGTGCCGGAGGTGGGGCCGCCGGGCGCAGGTGATATTCCGGAAAACGAAAGGATAACAGGATGAAACCGTATCTTGCCTGCCTGGCAGCAGTGCTCGTCCTGGTGACGGCGAATTCAGTCCGGGCAGAAGCCGGCGGTCGCTGGTGGCGGATTCCGCGGCTGGTTGAGCGGCTGCATTTGACACCTTCCCAGACAGAACGCCTGGACAAGGCCTTCCATCAGGCAAGGCTGAACATGATCCGGCTAAAGAGCAAGGTGGAGGCCGCGCAGTTCGAGCTGGAATCCCTGATGGAAGCCGAAGACTTCGACGAGGACGCCGCCATGGCCCAGTACCGCAAGCTGGAACAGGCCCGCACCGAGCTGGGCATGGAGCGTTTCCGCTTCCTGGTCCAGGTGCGCAAGATCGTCGGGCACGAGGCCTTCCAGGAGCTGATGCAGATCAAGCGCGCCCGCCGGCGCAGGGCACCCGGTGACAAGGGGCCCTGAAGCTGCCTTTACAATTTTCTTGTTTTTTTCCCACATTCATCAAATTTTTCCATTCCACCCCCTTTGACGGGGGTGGTTTGTTGTCGGATCGGGCCGGGCGGATTCTCTGACCTGCCTGCCAAGGAAGGGAGACACTTGCATGGAAAGCCGGTGGTTGGCGGCCGTTTTCGGCCTGGCGGCTGCCTGCAGCTGGGGCGCCGGTGATTTCAGCGGAGCTGTGGCCAGCAGGAAGGCCGATGTCTGGAAGGTGGTTTTCTGCGGCCAGGCGGCCGGGGCCCTGATCCTGCTGGCCATGGCCCTGGCAAGCGGAGAAAAGGTGCCTGCCGGCGGTCAGATGGCCTATGGCCTGCTGGCCGGGGTTTGCGGCGGAGCCGGCCTGGTGGCCCTTTACACCGGCCTTGCCCGGGGCAGGATGGGAATCGTGGCTCCCCTTTCGGCGGTCATCACCGCTATTGTGCCCGTCGTGGCCGGAGCCGTGTGGCAGGGCCTGCCCGGCAGTCTTCAGGTTTTGGGTTTCGGCCTGGCCCTGGCGGCGGTCTGGCTGCTGGCCTCCCGGCCGGAAGAAGGCGGCCTGCGGCCGGTCGAGCTTGTCTATTCCCTGCTGGCCGGCTTGGGGTTCGGTCTTTTTTTCTTATTTATCGCCCTGGCGGGCAGACAGTCGATTTTCTGGCCCCTGATGGCGGCCCGCTGCGGTTCCATCGGCCTGGTGGCGGCCATGCTCCTTGGACGCCGGGCGCAGGCCGGGGCAGGCGGTATCCGGCTCCGGGGCCGGGTCCTTGTCTATGCGGTTTTGGCCGGAATTTGCGATGCTGCCGGAAACGGCTTTTTCGTAGGAGCGGTAAAGCTGGGCCGCCTGGATGCGGCCGCAGTTCTGGGGTCCCTCTACCCGGCGGCCACCGTGATCCTGGCCTGGCTGCTGCTCAAAGAGCGTCTGGCGCCGCGCCAGTGGTGCGGAGTCTGGATGGCCCTGGCGGCCCTGGGGTGCATCGCCTGGCCCGGGGCCTGAAGAATCTTGCCGCAGGTGACCGTCAATACCGCGAGTCGGCGTACTCCACCCAGCCGCCGGCCTGGACCAGGGCCAGGTCGAATTCTCCCAACCGGAAGGAAAACTCCAGGGACTTGCCGTTGCCGCTGATTACCAGCTGGCCGGTGCGGGGATCGGCCTCGGCCCGGGCAGGCCCGGGGCTGAACTTCGAGAAGATGGCCTCGATCTGCTCCGGGGCAAGCTCCACGGCCAGCATGCCGCAGTTGAACATGTTCTGGCGGAAGATGCGGGCAAAGCCGGAGGCAATCACCAGGTTGATGCCGTTGACCTCCAGGGCCCAGGGGGCATGCTCCCGGCTGGAGCCGCAGCCGAAGTTGTCCCGGGTGACGATGACCTGCTTGCCGGCAAGGTCGCTGGCCGGGTCGAAGCCTTCCAGCTTCAGGTCTTCCAGCAGGTAGGGCTTGAGGGCCTGGCGGGAGATTTCCGTCAGGTACTTGGCCGGGATGATTTCGTCGGTATTGATGTCGGAGCGGTCCAGAAAGAGGATGTTGCCGCCGAAGGTTTTCATTTTCCCTCCTGGTACAGTTCGGAGTTGGCCAGGTGGCCGGCCAGGGCGCTGGCCGCGGCCGTGGCCGGGCTCACCAGATGGATCATGCCGCCTTTGCCCATCCGGCCGTTGAAGTTGCGGTTGGTGGTGGCGGCGCAGACCTCGCCTTCTGCCAGCACGCCGTTGCTCATGCCCAGGCAGGCCCCGCAGGTGGGGTTGGTGACACAGGCCCCGGCTTGGATGAAGGTTGCGATCAGGCCTTGTTCCAGGGCCTGGGCGTAGATCTGGGGTGTGGCCGGCGAGACGATCATCCTTACGCTGGGAGCGATCTGCTTGCCGGCAAGAATCCCGGCCGCCACCTGCAGGTCCTCCAGGCGGCCGTTGGTGCAGGAGCCAAGATAGACCTGGTCGATGGGCGTGCCGGCAAGCTCGGACACAGGTTTTACCTGGTCCGGCTTGTAGCCGTAGGTGGCCTGGGGGCTGAGATTGGAGACGTCGTGCTCGATGACCTGCTCGTAGTCCGCGTCCGGGTCGGGTGCAAAGCGGAGATAGTCTTCCAGGGCCTCTTGGGGCGAGCCGTATTGCTGGCTGATGAAAGGCCAGAGGAATTTTACCGTGGTCATGTCCGGGGCGCAGATTCCGCTGGTGGCCCCGGCCTCCACGGCCATGTTACAGAGGGTCATCCGTTCTTCCATGCCCATGGCCTCCACCACCGGCCCGCCGAACTCGATCACCCGGTCGGTGGCGCCGTTGACGCCGATGCGGCCGATGACCGAAAGGATGACGTCCTTGGCAAAGACGCCGGCCGGCAGGCTGCCGGTGATCTCGATCCGGATGGTCCGGGGGCGCCTGAAGGCGCAGACACCCTTGAGGATGCCCACTTCCAGGTCGGTTGTGCCCACCCCGGCGGCAAAGGCCCCGAAGGCGCCGTGGGTGCAGGTATGGGAGTCGCCCATGATGATGGTGTAGCCGGGGCGGACAAAGCCCTGTTCCGGGAAAAGGGCGTGGCAGACCCCGTTGCGGCCGATGTCGAAAAAGTCCTTGATTCCGTGGCGCCGGGCCCAGTCCCGCAGGATCTTGCCCTGGGTGGCGGTCTTGGAGTCCTTGGCCGGGGTGACGTGGTCGATGACGGCCTTGATCCTGTCCGGGGCAAAGACCCGGTCCTTGCCCCGGGCCTCCAGGTCCACGATGGCCGGCGGGGTGGTGATCTCGTGGCAGAAGACCGCGTCCAGCCTCAGGACGAAGACCCCCTCGGCCGGCCGGTCGACCACGTGGGAGGCGAAGATTTTGTCGGCAATTGTCTGGCCCATGGTGATTTCAGCTCCTTATGTTATTTTTATGCAGTCACGACGGAACCGCAGCGCAACGCAGATATGTGGCCCCGCAACCGCCACATTACTCGGTGTCGGTCTTAAGAACCGATAAAAACGCCGCCTGGGGGATCATCACCTTGCCCACCATCTTCATCCGCTTTTTGCCCTTCTTCTGCTTTTCCAGCAGCTTGCGCTTGCGGGTGATGTCACCGCCGTAGCACTTGGCCGTGACGTCCTTGCGGTAGGGGTTGACCGTGGAACGGGCGATGATCTTGCCGCCCACCGCCCCCTGGATGGCGATCTTGAACATCTGGCGCGGAATCTCTTCCCTGAGCCTGTCGCAGGCCAGGCGGGCCCGCTGGTAGGCGCGTTCCTCGTGAACCAGCTGGCTCAGGGCGTCGAGCCGCTCGCCGTTTATCAGTATGTCCAGCTTGACCAGGCGGGTGGGCCGGTAGCCGATGATCTCGTAGTCGAAGCTGCCGTAACCCTGGGTGATGGACTTGAGCCTGTCGTAGAAGTCGTAGATCACCTCGGACAGGGGCAGCTCGAAGATCATCTCCAGCCGGTCGCTGGTAAGGTACTGGTAGTTCTTGTTGATCCCGCGCCGTTCCAGGCACAGCTGCATCACCGCTCCCATGTAACGGTCCGGGGTGATGATGGTGGCCTTGATAAAAGGCTCCAGGGCCTGGTCGATGGTGGTCGGGTCGGGGTAGAGGGCCGGGTTGTCGATGATGATTTCGGTCCCGTCCTGCATGATCAGCTTGTAGCGGACAGAGGGAACCGTCAGGATCAGGGAAAGGCCGTATTCGCGCTCGAGCCTTTCCTGGACCACTTCCAGGTGGAGCAGGCCGAGAAAACCGCAGCGGAAACCGAAGCCCAGGGCGGCCGAGTTGTCCTTTTCGTAGATCAGGGAAGCGTCGTTGAGCTTGAGCTTTTCCAGCGCCTCGGCCAGTTCCTCGTAGTCGTCCGAGGCCACCGGGTAGATGGAGGCAAAGACCACCGGCTTGGCCTCCTTGAAGCCGGGCACCGGTTCCTTGCAGGGCCGGGCGTCGTCGGTGATGGTATCGCCGCAGCGGGTGTCGGAGACGGTCTTGATCCCGGCTATCAGGTAGCCCACCTGGCCGGCGGAAAGGCTCGGCCGGGGGATGCGCTCGATCTGGAAGATGCCCACTTCCTCCACCTTGTAGGTGGCGTTGTTGGACATGAAGCGGATCTTCTGGCCGGCGGCGATGGTGCCGTCCGCCACCCGGAAATGGACGATGGTGCCCCGGAAAGGATCGTAGTGGGAATCGAAGATCAGGGCCCGCAGGGGGGCGTCCGGATCGCCTTCCGGCGGCGGAAGCTGGGTGACGATGGCCTCCAGCACGTCCTCGATGCCGGTGCCTTCCTTGGCCGAGGCCAGGATGGCGCTTTCAGGATCAAGGCCCAGGTCTTCCTCGATCTGGAGCCGGACCCGCTCGATGTCGGCCGAGGGCAGGTCGATCTTGTTGATCACCGGGATGATCTCCAGGTCGTGTTCCAGGGCAAGGTAGAGGTTGGCCACGGTCTGGGCCTGCACTCCCTGGCTGGCATCGATCAGCAGCAGGGCCCCTTCGCAGGAGGCCAGGGCCCGGGAGACCTCGTAGGTGAAGTCCACGTGGCCCGGGGTGTCGATCAGGTTGAGGTGGTACTTCCTGCCGTCGTTGGCGGTATATGGCAGGCAGACGGTCTGGCTCTTGATGGTGATGCCCCGTTCGCGCTCGATGTCCATGTTGTCCAGGATCTGCTCCTTGAACTGGCGTTCGGAGATGATCCCGGCAAACTGGATCAGGCGGTCCGACAGGGTGGACTTGCCGTGGTCGATATGGGCGATTATGCTGAAATTGCGTATTTGCTTTATAGAATCCATGGTCCTGCCAGCTTTAAAGTCAAAACTATGTTGACACCCAGCGTTTTTTGGAGTTATATTTTCGTTAAAATCTGCTTTAGTATCAGATTGTTTTGAAGCCTGTCAATGGCCAAACCATAGCCTATCCGGACGGATCGAACAACCCTAAATGGATGCCAATATTCTCATTGTGGACGATGATGTTGCCATTCGTGACGCCATGCACGAGTTTATCCAGATGTCCGGATACGCCTCTCACATTGCCGACAGCGCCGAAGATGCCCTGGCCATCATCGAAAACCAACCCATCGACGTGGTGATTACCGACATCATGCTGCCGGGCATGGACGGCCTGGAGCTTACCGACCATATCAAACAGAACCACGACATCGATGTCATCGTCATGACCGGTTACAGCGGTGATTACTCCTACGAGGAGGCCATCAGCAAGGGCGCCAGCGATTTTGTCTTCAAGCCGGTGCGCTTCGAGGAGTTGCTGCTGCGCCTGCGACGGGTACTGAAGGAGCGGCGTCTTACCCAGGAGCGGGTGCACATGCTCGAAAGGCTCAAGCGCCTGTCCATAACCGACGGCCTGACCAACCTGTACAACTCACGCTATTTCTACAGCCAGCTCAAGGCCGAGGTGGAACGCAGCAACCGTTACAATCACCCCCTGTCGCTGCTGTTGCTGGATATCGACAATTTCAAGAAGTACAACGACAGTTACGGCCACCTGGAAGGGGACAAGGTGCTGGTGCGGCTGGGCCAGGTGATCAAGTCCTGCCTGCGGGCCATGGACTCGGCCTACCGTTACGGGGGCGAGGAGTTCACCGTAATCCTGCCCGAGACAGAAGGCGCCGAGGCGGCCACCGTGGCCGAAAGGATCCGCGCGGCGGTGGAGGAGTTACGTTTCAAGCCGGTCGGGGACACCAAGGTTTCCATCACCGTAAGTGTCGGAGTCACCGAGTATATCCGGGGAGAAGATGTGGCGGTCTTCGTCCAGCGGGCCGACCGTGCCATGTACCAGTCCAAGGACAAGGGCCGCAATCATGTCTCCTGCCTTTTCATCACCCAGCAGGGCTGCGCCCTGTAACTGATTTTTCATCTACTGGACAACGACTTTCAGCAGCAGATCGCCCCGCCTGCCGTCGGGCAGAGCCTTGCCCATGCCCTTGAGCCGCAGGACCTGTCCGTCGGCTGTGCCCGGGGGCACATCGACCCGCAGTACCCGGCGCTGGAGCCCGGCTGCCGGAACATTGACCAGTTTGCGGGTGCCCACCAGGGCCTCGTAGGGTGATATGACGATGGTGCCGTAGAGGTTGGGATCGTCCTGGCCGGCCGTGGGGCGGACTATCTGGAGCCGGTGGGTGCGGCGCCGGGCGGTGGCCTTGCGCACCCTGCTGGTCATGCCGGTGGAGGGCAGGAGCAGGAAGAGTTTCAGAAAGATCATTCCGAAGACGAATCCCCCCACGTGAGCCCACCAGGCCACCCCGCCGACTGCGCTGTGCGTGCCGGCGGCGTTGATGAACTGGAGCATGAACCACAGCCCCAGAAAGAAGTAAGCCGGTATCTCAACGAACCAGGGAAAGATGAAGATCGGAATCAGGGTCAGGATGCGGGCGTTGGGAAAGAGCAGGAAATAGGCTCCCATCACCCCGGCGATGGCGCCGCTGGCGCCGATGGTCGGCACGTTGGAGTGGGCATTGAGCATCAGGTGGGACAGCCCGGAAGTCAGGCCGCACAGCAGATAGAAGATCAGGTAGCGCAGCGGTCCGAGCCGGTCCTCCACGTTGTCGCCGAAGATATACAGCGACCACATGTTGCCCAGCAGGTGGAGAAAGCCGCCGTGCAGGAACATGAAGGAAAGAAAAGAAAAGGCCTGCTGGCCGAAGGTAAAATAGGCCGCCAGCTGATCGACGGTATAACGGGCCGGCACCAGGCCGTAGATGTAGAGCATGCGTTCCAGGTCCGGCCCCAGGGTCAGCTCGTACATGAAGACCAGAACGTTGACCCCTATCAGGGCCGTGTTGACCACCGGGACGTTCCTGGAAGGTGTGGTGTCACGAATGGGTATCATGCTTTTTCCAGTCGGGTTGGGCGGCCGGTGTCAGGCTGCCTCGATTTCCATGCTGATGTCAACGGCTCGGGCCGAGTGAGTCAGGGCGCCGCAGGAGATGATGTCGACGCCGGTTGCGGCAATTTCGGCCAGGCTCTCCAGGGTCACGCCGCCGGAAGCTTCCACCAGGGCCCGGCCGGCTATCATATCTACCGCCTTGCCGATCTGTTCCGGGGTCATGTTGTCGAGCATGATCACGTCGGCCCCTGCCTCCAGGGCCTGGCGGACCTGGTCGAGATCTTCCGCTTCCACCTCGATCTTGATAAGGTGGCCGGCTCCCCGACGGGCCTTGGCAACGGCCGCGGCGATGGTGCCGCAGGCGGCGATATGGTTGTCTTTTATCAGGATACCGTCGAAAAGCCCCATCCTGTGGTTTGATCCTCCGCCGGTCCTGACGGCGTACTTTTCCAGCGCCCGCCAGCCGGGGGTCGTCTTGCGGGTGTCGACCAGCCGGACACTGGCGTTGCCCGATGCTTTCAGGGCCTCGACGTACCTGCGGGTCAGGGTGGCGATGCCCGAGAGCCTCTGGAGAAAGTTCAGGGCGGTGCGTTCGGCCTGGAGCAGGGCTTGCATCTTGCCCGAGACCCTGGCCAGGACCTGGCCCGCCTCCGCCTCCTGACCGTCTGCCAGCCCGTCTGCCAGTTCGGCCCCGGGGTCCAGGCGCCGGAAGACCCGGCGGGCGACCTCCATCCCGGCCAGGACGAGTTTCTGTCTGGCTATCAGCCGGCCCGTTCCGCGGGTGCCGGCCCCGATCAGCAGACCGGTGGTCAGGTCGCCGGGGCCGATGTCTTCTTCCAGGGCCAGGTCTATCAGGCGTTCGGATATGTCCATGCCTACACCAGGGTTTTTATCTTCTCCAGGGTGGCCAGCAGCTTTTCCCGGCGCCGGGCCGCCTGCCGGCGGCGTTCCCTGTTCTTGGCCACCACCTCGGCCGGGGCCTTGTTGAGGAAACCTTCATTGGACAGTTTCTTGTCCAGGCCGGCAAGCTCCTTTTCCAGCTTTCCGATCTCCTTGGTCAGGCGGGCCACCTCCTTGCCGAAATCGACGATGCCGGCAAGCTCCACCAGCACGGTGGCCTTGCCGGCGATGGCCACGGCCTCGGTTGCCGACCGTTCCAGGTCGTCGCCCACCACCAGGGACTCCAGGCGGGCCAGGTCGGCGATCAGGCTGCTCTGTTGTTCCACCAGGCCGGCCACCGGTTCCCGGGCCTGAACCCGGACCCGGAGGGCCGTGCCGGGGGCGATGTTCATCTCGCCGCGGATGTTGCGCACGGCGGTTATCACCTGGATGACCTGTTCCATCTGCTCCTCGATCCGCTCCTTGTCCCAGCTTTCGTCCAGAAAGGCATCGGGGCGCGGGTAGGCGGCCCGCATGATGGAGCCCCCGGTTCCCGGCAGCTTGTGCCAGATTTCCTCGGTGACAAAAGGGACGAAGGGATGGAGCAGGATCAGGGTGTCGTGGACCACCCGCCAGAGGGTCTGCTTGGCCGCCAGGTGGGCCGGACCCTTCTGCTTGTCGTAGAGGGCCGGCTTGGCGGCCTCCAGGTACCAGTCGCAGAACTGGTGCCAGACGAAACGGTAGACTGCTCCGGCAGCCTCGTTGAAGCGGTACTCGTCCAGGGCCTTTTCCACCTCGGCGGTCACTTCGGCCAGGCGCACCAGGATCCAGCGGTCGGCCAGGGACAGGTTGGCGGCTTCAATCTCGGGATATCCACGGTCCAGGTGCATCAGGGCCAGCCGGGCGGCGTTCCAGAGCTTGTTGATGAAGTGACGGTAGCCCTCGACCCGCTTTTCGGACAGCTTGATGTCGCGGCCCTGGGCGGCAAAGGCGGCCAGGGTGAAGCGGAAGGCGTCGGTGCCGTAGTTGTCGATGACATCCAGGGGGTCGATGACGTTGCCCTTGGACTTGCTCATCTTCTTGCCTTCTTCGTCGCGCACCAGGGCGTGGACGTAGACGTCCCGGAAAGGGACGTCCCCCATGAAGTGGATGCCCATCATCATCATCCGGGCCACCCAGAAAAAGAGGATGTCGAAGCCGGTGACAAGGACCGAGGTGGGGTAGAAGGTCTTGAGCAGCGGCGTCTGGTCCGGCCAGCCCATGGTGGAAAAGGGCCACAGGGCCGAGCTGAACCAGGTGTCGAGCACGTCGCTTTCCTGGACCAGGTCGGTCGAGCCGCATTCCGGGCAGGCGGCCGGAGTCTGTTCCTCTACCGTGAGATGTCCGCAGGCGCCGCAGGTCCAGGCCGGGATCTGGTGGCCCCACCAGATCTGGCGGGAGATGCACCAGTCCTTTATATTGCGCATCCATTCATAATAGGTCTTGGTCCAGACCTGGGGTATGATGCGGGTCTTGCCGGTTTCCACCGCCTCGATGGCCGGCTCGGCCAGCACCTTGGCCTTGACGAACCACTGGCGGGAAAGGTTGGGCTCCACCACGTTCTTGCAGCGGTAACAATGGCCCACCCCGTGCTTGTGGTCCTCGATCTTTATCAGCAGGCCCCGGTCTTGCAGCTCTTTCACCACCTGCTTGCGGCACTGGAAACGGTCCAGACCGGCAAAGCGGCCGGCCTCTGCGGTCATGGTGCCGTCGTCGCCGATGACCTTTATCGGCTCCAGGTCATGACGCTTGCCGATTTCAAAGTCGTTGGGGTCGTGGGCCGGGGTGACCTTGAGGGCCCCGGTGCCGAACTGGCGGTCCACGTAGCTGTCGCGAATAATGGGAATCTTTCTTTCCATCAGGGGCAGGATCACGTGGTCCGACGGCAGGTTGCGGTAGCGCTCGTCCTCGGGATGAATGGCCACCGCCGTGTCGCCCAGCATGGTTTCGGGCCGGGTGGTGGCCACCACCAGCCCTTCTTTTTTGCCGGGGAAGGGATAGAGAATATGGTAGAGATGACCGTCGAGCTCCTCGTGTTCCACTTCCAGGTCGGACAGGGCCGTGTTGCAGCGCGGGCACCAGTTGATGATGTAATTGCCGCGGTAGATCAGGCCCTCGCGGTAAAGCTGGACGAATACCTTGCGCACGGCCCTGGAAAGGCCCTCGTCCATGGTGAACCTTTCCCGCTGCCAGTCACAGGAGGCGCCCAGGCGTTTTAGCTGGTTGATGATGGCGCTGCCGTATTCCGACCTCCAGCGCCAGACTTCCCGGATGAACTTTTCCCGCCCCAGCTGGTGGCGGTCCTTACCCTCGGCGGCCAGCTTGCGCTCGACCACGTTCTGGGTGGCGATGCCGGCGTGGTCGGTGCCCGGCATCCAGAGCACGTTGTCGCCCTTGAGCCTGCGGTAACGGCAGAGGATGTCCTGCATGGTGTTGTTCAGGGCGTGGCCCATGTGCAGAACACCGGTTACGTTGGGCGGGGGAATGACTATCGAAAAGGGGCGGGCCTGGCTTTGCTCGCTGGCCGCAAAAAGACCTTCCTTTTCCCAGAAGGCGTACCAGCGCTTTTCGACCTGGGCCGGGTCGTAGGCTTTTTCCAACAGATCAGCGCACATCGATCCAAGACTCCTTTCAACGTTGCCGGCTTCGCGGCGGCCCCGGCCTGGCAGCCTGCGGTCGGCCGGTAAAACAAAAGGGGATTAAATTATCAATCCCCTCAAAAAATCAAGCAAATTTTTCCGGCAGCCGTTTCCGGTGGCTATTGGTTTTCGTCAAGCAGGGTTCTTTTGATGCGCTCTATCTCGGCCTGAACGGCTCTTTCGATGGTCTCCACGATCAGCTGCTCGATACGGTGGCCGAAACGTTTTTCGATGACTTTCTCGATGGCGGCCTCGATTTCAGCGTCATCGGCTGAAACCGGCTGCTCTTCCGGTTCTTCCTCCAGCTCCAGGCCTATGTTCTCGGCTATGTCGTCAAAGATGTTCTCCTCCGGCCGGGCCTCCAGTTCCTGCTCGATGCCTATCTTAATATCTTCTTCTTCCTGGTCGCGGCCGTCTGACGGGGCGTCCAGTTTGGGGGCCAGGTCGATCACCTGGCTTCGGGCCGGCTCCTGCGGTGCTCCGGCGTCAGGCCGGACCGCTGCGCCGGCAACCTCGTCTGCGGCTGCCGTTTCGCTTTCCAGGGGGCCGGCAGTCTCTTTTTCCATCAGCTCGCCCGTGTCATCTTCGCCGTGTTCATCTTCCCGGAAAATATCGCCGGCCGCCGTATCTGCCGGTGCCGCCTCGTCGCCCGCCTCTTGCCGGGCCTGTTCTTCAAACGCAGGCTGACTGTCTTCGGCGCCGGCGGTTCCGGCAGCCTCTGGGTCCATGGCCTGTCCGGCTTCTGTGTTTTCCTGCGCCGGTCCGGCAGGTTCTGCTTCCGGTTCACTTGCTTCGGCAGGCTCGATGACTTCTTCAGCCGGTTCAGCGGCATTGTCTGCGGGCCGGACAGGATTGTCTTCCTCCACCACTTCGGTCAGCTCGATGACCGCTTCTTCCTTTTCGACAATTTCCTCCAGCTCGATGATTCCGTCGTCCGGTTCCTCACGGCTTTCGGCGGCATCCTCCACCACTTCGGTCAGCTCGATTACGGGTTCGTTGTCTTCGACGACATCTTCCAGTTCGATGATGTTGTCATCCGCGGCGGCAGCATCCGTGTCTTCCTTGCTTTGGCGGCCGCCGGCGGCGGTATCCACCACTTCGGTCAGCTCGATGATCGGCTCGTCGGATTCATCCAACTCCATTTCCGGTGTCAGCTCGAGAGGCTTGCCGCTGCCATGATTGCGCTCTTCCATATTTCCCCCGTGTTTGTTATGAAACCAAAAGGTTCGGGAAAGTTCCTCCTGCAGACGTAATCGGCACGGGAACAGGAAAGTTTAGCGAAGTTTAACCATGATTTCAGGCTCCAACACAGACACACGCTAACACAGAAAAAATGGTGCTGTCAAGATATTACTCCTTAAGATCTTTATTAAATTGACAATTCTGGCTGTGCGGCCGGAGCCTTGAGAATATTGAGCCAGGACCGGGATTGTTTGTTCGGCATGCGACGTTTTCTTTTTTCAGGTACCGTGACTGAGAGCGCCAGGGCTGTCCTTAGGGGAGCCGAAGCCCGCCATCTGCGCCATGTGCTGAGGCTTCAGCCCGGAGAAGAGATTGTCCTGGTAACCGGCGCCGGGCGGCAGTTTACGGCCGTTATCGAAGCCTTCGAAGGGGAAGAAGTGCGGCTCCGGGTGACCGGCAGCAAGGATGCTCCGGGAGAATCCGGGCTGCGGATAACCCTGGCCCAGGGGTTTTTGAAAGAAAAGAAGATGGACAAGCTGGTGCGCAGCCTTACAGAGCTTGGCGTCAGCCGCTTTGTGCCGGTGATCTGCAGCCGCAGTCTGGCGCGTCCTTCCGGCAACCGGATGAAGGCCAGGACAGAGCGCTGGCAGCGCATCAGCCGGCAATCAATCAAGCAATGCAGGCGTTTGCGCAGTCTGGAGATCATGCCGCTCATGGAATTCGGCGAGGCCCTGGGCTGCGCGGAGTCCGATCGGCTGAAGCTTTTTTTCTGGGAAGAGCAAAACCTGAGTCCTTTGCCCCCGCCTTTGGAGACAGCACCGTCTTCGGTCTTCATGCTGTTGGGGCCCGAGGGAGGGTTCACCGCCAGGGAGGCCCAAATGGCCCGGGAGGCCGGCTTTACCGTTGCGGGGCTGGGTCCCAGGATATTGCGGGCCGAAACGGCGACTTTGGCGGCGGTTGTTCTGGCGCAGTATTTGTGGGGGGATATGGGGCAAAATTTGCTTGACAATCAGCGGCCCCTTTAATAGATAGGTCAATCTTCAGTACGGCAGCATTCCTGTTTGCCGAGGTAGCTCAGTCGGTAGAGCAGGGGACTGAAAATCCCCGTGTCGGCAGTTCGATTCTGTCCCTCGGCACCACAGCTCAAGGCGCCTGCAATTTATTTGCAGGCGCCTTTTTTTCGTGCGCCGCCAGGAGGCGGGGCAATGATGTCTTTGAGCACGACAGCCGTAGCGGCAGTCGTTGCAGCCGGCTGCTACAGTCCGCCCATGGCCCGGTGGATCAGCTTGGCGCAAAGGAGAAACAGAATCAGGCTGAATATCACGCGGATACTTTTGCCCTTGAGCTTGGCACTCATCAGGCGCGAGCCGGCCTGGCCGCCGGCAAAAGAGGCAACGGCGGCAGGCAGGATGAAAAGCCAGTCGATCTTGCCGGCCGAGGCGTATCCCAGAAAGCCTGTCAGGGACGAGAAACAGACGATGAAAGTCGATGAGGCGGCGGCAATCTTGGTTGGTGTTTTCAGGACGTAGATCAGCAGGGGCACGATGAAGACCCCGCCCCCTATTCCCAGCAGTCCGCCCATGACTCCGATCAGGGCACCGATACAGATACCGCCCGCGATTTTCCGCGACCTGGCCATGGGCCGGGCTTCTGCGTCAACCGCGGGCGAAACGAGCATCCGGGCGCCGGCCAATGCCAGGACGACGGCCATGATGATGAGAAAAGGGCGCGCGTCGATATGCATGTTCAGGTAGGCTCCCACAGGTGCCGCCAGGGCGGATGAAATTATCAGGGGGACGGAAAGTGAAAAATCCACCATCTTTTTGCGTGAATAGGTCCAAGCGGCGGATGCGGCCGCGATCAGATTCAGAAACAGGGAGGCCGCGGCCGCATCCGATTTTGCAAACCCCAGGATCACAAACAGGGGCGAAAAAATCAGCCCTCCTCCAAGGCCCACCATGGTAAGGACGAATGAGATGAAAAAGATGGCCAAGATCAAAGGTACGGCAAAGGTCATGACAAGATCTCCTTGCTGCTGGTTGCTCGTGCCGCCATCCCGGACACATTGGTTTCGGATTTTTGCGAGACCATCCCGGGCCGTGCCGCGGATGAAGATATCCGGGGCCGTTTGAAATCCGAACTTATCATGCCGTACTGGCATCGCAACAGGATCTTCGGACTCAAATTGACAGCTTCAATTTCGATTGATTGCTTATGACAGTTTTTTCAACAAATTATACAATATTTTAGGGCCGCTGCCATAGCCCGGACGGTAAAAGCCTGAACGTCCGGAGCCCCGCCTGTTTGGGATGTTCGCCAACTCTTTTCAGATGCCTCGTTATTTCAGGTTGTTGCGCCGCAGCCCGGGCGCGGCCGGGAACATCCGGCAACCTGCGCTTGGGTTGCTTGGCGGCTCATGGCAGGCGAAAAGTCGAAAAAAGATAATTTTTTTCATCTTAATGGTTGACATCTGGCTGCCGATTTCTATTCTAGTAAGTGGGTGCGCGATCTTTGAAAACTCCATCCTCTTACCTCACTCCTTTTGTGTAAGGCGGCCGTTCTAGGCTGCCGCAGCTTGACTGACGAAGGAAGGACCAAACACACCCGAGGGGAAGGACGCTGCCCCGCGCACCGCGGCGTCCTTCCCCTTCTTTCTTTTTTTTCTGAATCGGGCGTCTCAAATTTTGATCGTTTGCAAATTGTTTCAATGTGATACAGGGTTTTCGCCCCGGCACCTGCCGTCTGACAGGCGCCGGGCCGTATAGCCTCGGTGGCAAAAGCAGTCTTCGGAGACGGATTTTCAGGGCCGGACTCTATGGATCCTGGGAGGCATTCTTTGGGCGAACCGGTGGTAGGTTTCGTCGGGCCAGCCCAGGGCGATCGCCGCGTGGACGGTCTGGGTCTCACTGAAGCCCAGCCAGCGGCTGATCCGGGCGTCGCGGCGGATGGCCTCCACGGCGAAACCGATCAGGCAGGTTCCCAGTCCCATGCAATGGGCCGCAAGCAGGATGTTGCCCGCCGCCAGCAGGCTGTCCTCGCAGGGACAACTGGCGTCGTTGTCGGCCGCTATCACCATGGCGGCCGGAGCGCCGTGGAAGAGGGGGTCCTTTCCGGCGGCTTCCCATTGGTCCAGGGCGTCTTCCACCGTTGCCAGGTGCTGCCGGAAATAATTTTTCAATTCGGCCCTGCCCAGCCAGGCCATTGGTTCCCTGATCCATGCTCTTGCAGCCATCCGGTTCAGCCGGCGGTAGAAGGCGGCGATTTTCTCCGCCAGGCAGGTTACGGTTTCCCGATCGGGCAGCAGGGCAAATGCCCAGGGCTGGCAGTTTGTTCCCGACGGAGCGGTGATGCCGATGCGCACCAGATCCTCCAGGGTCTGTCGGTCAACCCCTTTCTGCCTGAAATTGCGGCACGAACGCCGGGAACGCATAAGGCCGACAACCATGGATGCATCCGGCCGGCCCGGCGCGATCCACTCGTCACTGACCGCCACGGTCTTCAGCTCCAGGGCCTTGTCGTCGGTGGCCCCGACCGTCACGGCGCCGGTGGGACAGGCGGCGGCGCAGTGGCCGCAGTTCATCGATTCATCACCCCGGACCACGGCCTTGCCGTCGACCAGCGCCAGGGTTTGCTTGGGACAGGTCTTTATGCACAGGCCGCAGCCGGTACACGATTCTGGGTCGATGCTTACCGTTACTTGCCGGTTGGGCATGGATCGTTCCTTCCGTTTTTGTTCTTGGCGGCCCGGTCTTCACCGGCCGGCCGGGTCTCTTCCACCAGGTCGGGCGGCAGTTCCCGGCCGGCCTTGATTCCAAGCCGTTTCAGGTTGGTGATTCTGCTTACAAGGTTTCCGCGGCCGGCTGTCAGGCGCTGGTAAGCCGTGAGATAAGCATCCTTGGCCCGGTCCAGCTTTTCTCCGACTTCTTTCAGTGCTTCTACGAAACCGACGAATTTGTCATACAGGCCGGCTGCCTGGCGGGCAATTTCCACTGCATGACGGCTCTGATATTCATGGCGCCAGATGTTTTCAATGGTTCTGAGGGTTACCAGGAGGGTGGATGGGCCAACGAGCATGACCCCGTTTTGCAAGGCTTCGCCTATCAGGTCCGGATCATGCTCGACGGCTGCCAGGAAGGCGGCTTCGACTGGCAGGAACATGAGGATGAAATCCGGGCTGCGCATCCCTTCCAGTTCGTTGTAACGCTTGGCCGCCAGGCTGCGGATGTGTTCCCCGAGGGCCTGGAGGTGTTGCTTCATGGCGGCCTGCCGGCAATCGTCGTCCCGGCAGCGATGGTAACGTTCATAGGCCCGCAGGGAGACCTTGGCGTCGATGACGATGTTTCTGCCGCGGGGAAGGAAGATGACAACGTCGGGCCGGTAGAGCCTTCCGTCCCTGTCGCGCAGGCTCAGCTGGGTCTCATATTCCCGCCCCCGGGACAGGCCGGAATTTTCCAGGACCCTTTCCAGGACTACCTCGCCCCAGTTGCCCTGGATCTTGCTGTCGCCCTTCAGGGCCCGGGTAAGGTTGAGGGCGTCCTGGCCGATGCGCTGGTTGAGCTTTTTGAGCCTTTCGATCTGGTTTGCCAGAATCGCCCGGTCGCGTGATTCCTTGTCGTAGGTATCATCTATCTTTCTTTTGAATTCCGCAAGTTGTGACTGAAGCGGTTCCAGCAGACCGCCGAGCAGGCTGCGGCTTTGGCGGGTGAAGCTGGCGCTTTTTTCCTCGAAGATACGGTTGGCCAGATTTTGAAATTCAAGCTTGAGTTCGCGATGGGCCTGCTGGAAAAATGCTGTCCGCTCTTTGGCTTCCCGGCGCTCTTTTTCCACGATAGCCCCGAGCCGGGCTTCGGCCGCCATCCGGCGGGCCAGCTCGGCCTGTATCCGCTCGAGCTGCCGGCGGTTTTCGCGGTACTCGGCTTCCGTCTGTTCCAGCTGGCTGTTTTTTTCGCGGCACCGGGCCAGCTGTCCGGTCAGATGGCGCAGACTTTGCTGCAGGGATTCGTTCCGCCGTCTCTGGACAATGATTATCGCAGCGCAGATCACCACGGCGCATCCCAGAGAACCGATTGCGGTCCATATCAGCGGCGGAATTTCCAGAGACATTTCCCTGACCCTTTCAAAAAAACTGACGGCATTTCAAAAAGTCATCCCAAGATCGTGGGGACCGATCATAGCAGCCGGGCAAAGACCCGGCAAGCAGATGCTTTGCAGGGTTTTAACCTTGGAGGCCGCCGGAAAAGGTCCTGTCTGCCGGTTGGCGGTGCAAACAATCAATTGCTCCCGGGAGCGCTTTGAGATAATAGTAGGGGAATCCAGTTGCCCGGGCCGGGCATTTGCCAAAACCATTGAGGGAGTTGCCATGCAAAAACATTCTTACTGGGCAGACCAGTACGTTGAAAAAAAATGTACGGCCTCTGAAGCCATTAAATGCATTCGCCCGGGCCAGAGGGTGTTTGTGGGGTCTTCATCCGGAGAGCCTCAGCACCTGGTGCGCCAGCTGGCCGAAGCGGCCGGGGAATTTGCCGACCTGGAGATAGTCCGCCTGCTGTGTCTCGAAATGGTGCCCCTGTCGTTGATTGCCACCAAGAGTCAGGGCCAGAGCCTGAATATCCGTTCCTTTTACCTGGGATCGGCAAAGTCCAGGAGGCTGGCGCGCAACGCACGCTTTATCACCCCCATGAACCTGTCGGCCGTGCCGCGGCTGTTCCGTACCAAGCTTCTGCCCATCCAGGTGGCTCTGATTCAGACGACTCCGCCCGACGATTTCGGCTGGATGAGCCTGGGAGTATCGGTCGACATCACCCTGGCCGCCGCCCTTTCGGCCGACATCGTCATAGCCCAGGTCAATCCCAGAATGCCCAGGGTCCTGGGCCAAAGCTTTATTCATGTCAACGACGTGGACCGGGTGGTGGAATATGAAGAACCCCTGCTGACCATCGAGAAGCTGCCCGAGTTCGAGGCCGCCAATCTTATCGGCAAGGCCATTGCCCGTCTCATAGAAGACGGCTCCACGGTTCAGATCAGCCCGGGAACCACTCAGAACGCCACCCTGCTGGCCCTTTCGGACAAAAACGATTTGGGGATTCACACCCAGTTTCTGACCGACGAAATGATGCATCTTTATGCCAGGGGGGTCATCACCAACCGGAAGAAAGGTTTCAACGACGGCAAGCTGGTGGCCAGCAACGCCCTGGGAAGCGCCGGTCTTTACGAGTTTATCAACGACAATCCGGCCATCGAATTCCATCCTTCGGACTATGTCAATGATCCGGCGGTGATCGGACGGCACAACAAAATGGTGGCCATGAACGTGGCCATGGCCATCGACCTGACCGGCCAGGTGGCGGCCGATGCTCTGCCCAACAACTATTTTTCCGGAGTTTCGGGAATTCTGGATTTTACCCGGGGAGCCTTTCAGTCCAAAGGCGGAAAGTCGATTCTGCTGCTGCCGTCCACCAGTTTCGACGGCAAGACCAGCCGGGTCGTACCCCGGCTGGATGAAACGGCGGTGGTGGTGCCCCGGGGTGATGTGCAGTACGTGGCAACCGAGTTCGGGGTGGTCAACCTGTTCGGAAAGAGCCTCCAGGAAAGGGCCCTGGCGATGATAAGCATCGCCCATCCGTCTTTCCGGGACGAGCTTTTTCATTACGCCAAGCAGATGAACCTGCTGGGGCCGGAAAAGCGTCTCAAAGACGCTATTCGCAGTGTGTATCCCCTGCACCTGGAACAGACCGTGGTCGTCGGCGACCGCCGGCTTACCATCAGGCCTGCCAAACCGGTCGACCAGAGGCGCATCCAGGAGCATTTTTACAATCTGGACAAGCAGGACGTGGTGGCCCGCTTTTTCTACGACCGTGACCGGTTCGGCACGGACGAGGCCGAACAGATCTCCCAGGTTGACTATGAGAACAACCTTACCATCCTGGCGGTGGTCGGTGATTTCGGATTCGGCCAGGTGGTGGGAGTCGGTGAGTATCTGAGGGACCCCGAAGGCGACATGGCCGAAATCGCCTTTTCCGTCCTCAAGCCGTGGCAGGGCAAGGGGATCGGAAAGCTTCTGCTGGAAAGACTGGCCGAAGGAGCCAGGGAAAAAGGCATCGCCGGGTTCTACGCCTTCACCAATCCCGACAACGAGGCCATGATCGCCCTGTTCCGATCCCTGTCATGTGAAGTTGAAACCAGCCTCGAAGAAGACGGCCTGAAATTGTGGTGCCGTTTCGACGACCGGGCAGATGCCGAAAAGAGCGCCTGAGCCCCGGGGGATTTCAGCGAGCCGAAGGCTTGACGGCCTCGATGGTTGCCGAAACGATGTAGTCTTCCACCCGGCTGCCGGGAATCCAGTCCCTGATGAACTCCCGGCTTTCGGACACCGGCCTGATCCGGATGTCTTCAAAACCTGCCGCCTGCAGCATGCCCGAAAGCTCTTCTACGCAGGAGGCGCCCGATACGCAACCGGTATAAAAGGCCATTTCTTTCCTGATTTTTCCGGGCAGTTCGGCGGTGGTTACCACGTCGGATATCGCCAGCCTGCCGCCTGGCTTCAAGACCCGGTAGGCCTCGTTGAACACCCGCTGCTTGTCCGGCGAAAGGTTGATGACGCAGTTTGAGATTACAACGTCCACGGTCCGGTCTGCCACCGGCAGATATTCGATTTCCCCCAGACGGAACTCTACGTTACTGAAATGGCTCTTTTCTGCATTGGCCCGGGCCCTGGAGACCATCTCCGGGGTCATGTCCACCCCGATGACCAGGCCCTTTTCCCCAACGGCCCGGGCCGCCAGAAAACAATCGAACCCTCCGCCGCTGCCCAGGTCGAGGACTATTTCACCTTCCTGCAGGCAGGCGATGGCTCCCGGGTTGCCGCAGCCGAGCCCCATGTCGGCGCCGTCGGGAACCTCGGCCATATCCTGCCGGCAATAGCCCATCTTTGAAGACAGCCCGGCTGCGGCCGCCTGGTCCGAATCGCCGCAGCAGGCCGGGTCGCAATTGCGATCGAGGGCGATCTGTCTGTAATTTGCACGCACCTTTTGCCGGATCTGGTCTTTTTGCAGTATCTTGCCTTTGTTTTTCATTAGTGTCTGTCCTCGATGTCGAATCCGTGCATAATTTCTGTCACCTTTGCCGTTTGTGTTCCGGTTGTCAAGCATGCAGATCAAGTTTGCTTCGCGCTCTATTGATCAGGGCCGCCGCAGCTGGTATACACCCCATGATGAGCGCGAATCAGACAAGAGAAAATCGGTCCCGCCCGGCCGCCTTCCGGCAGGCGGTCCGGTAGCAGACCGGTGGCCGCAGCCCGCAAAGGGGAAAGGAAATCCGGACGTGTTGCAAAAAATCCTGGCAGCTATTTTGAACGATCCGGATTTTTTTGAAAAGCCGGTGCTGAAGGTCGATCCGCAAGACCTGGAGCCCGGTCTTCGACCGGCCTACATCCTGTTGCAGAGGTTTTTCCGTCGGCTGTCGGGGCTTCCGACAACGGCTCCCGTTGATATCGGGGATGAATGGAAAACGGCGGAGCTGTTTCTGGAGGCCGGTGCAGGCGCAATCAAGCAGGAATGGGAACAGCGCAGCAAACAGGATGCCGCATTCAGGGAAAGCCAGCAACAGCTGTATTGCTTTCTGTCAGGGCCCGCCGGCGCCCGCGACCGGGCCGGCAAGGTCCGGCAGGTTCAAAAGCTGTTTTTCCCCGAGGGCCTCGGCCTGCTGTCAGAGGATGACCGGTGCCGGCAGGAAAGGTTGTTGCGCAACAGGCGTGCGGTTGCAATCGGCAGGCCGAACGATTCTCCCATTGCCGATCCGGCCCGTGAAATTCTTTTCACCTCCAATATCCTGGTGACGGTGCCGCTGGATTCCGCAAAGGCCGGAGACACGCCCGGCCTCCGGGAGCTTGTTGGCGGGATAACACCCGGTGCCCAGAAATACTGGTACGACCATCCCATTCCGATCGGCATTGCGGCCGACAGGAATGAAGCCCTGTACGGCATGCGCGGTCTGGACCGGATGATGGCTTACGAAAAAGAAAGCGGCCATGTGCCTTCGGATGCCAGGCTGACCTGCCTGCTGTCTGCCTCCACCACCCATGACGAACTGCATGCCATCGTCAAGGATTACTTCGAGCTGGAATTCAGGGCCAATGGTCCCTGGGAAAACCTCGATCTTTTCTTGTTCAGCGAGACAGACTGCCGCCTGATCGTGGAAAAGGTGCTTGAGCCGCTTGTCGCCGAATTCATGCCCCGGGCCGGAGCCGAAGACCTGCTTGCCGTATTCGGCGTCGATGGCGAGTACGGCCGGCATTACTCTTTTCTGAAGGCCGTTGCCGCTTTCTGGCAGGTTTTCATAGATCCGCAGGTCAAAGCGACCTTCAAAATAGACCTGGATCAGGTCTTTGACCAGCAGGCCCTGGTGCGGGAAACCGGCCATAGCGCCCTGGAGCATTTCAAAACCGCCCTGTGGGGGGCCGAGGCCACCGACAACCTGGGACGCCCGGTCCGCCTGGGGATGATTGCCGGAGCCCTGGTAAACCATGACGATATTGCACAGTCGCTCTTTACCCCGGATGTGAAATACCCTGAGCCGGACGACCTGTCGGCCGACGAACTGATCTTTTGCAGCCGCTTGCCCCAGGCCCTGTCGACTGCCGCCGAGATGATGTGCCGTTACGATTCAGACGGACTTGACGGGATTTCCAGGGCCCTGCAAAGGGTGCACGTGACCGGCGGCACCAACGGGATCCTGATCGAAGCCCTGCGCGCTTACCGGCCTTTTACGCCTTCGGTCATCGGCCGGGCCGAGGACCAGGCCTACCTCATGTCGGTTCTTTTCGGGAAAAAACCCCACCTGCGTTATCTTCACAAGCCCGGTCTGATCATGCGCCATGATCAGCAGGTCCTGGCCGGAGAGGCTGTGCAGGCCGCCTCGGTAGGCAAGATGGTGGGCGATTACGTGCGAATTCTCCAATTTTCGTATTACGCCCGGGCCCTGCCCTGGCCTCCGGAAGAGACAAAGGCCCTGCTCGATCCTTTCACGGGTTGTTTTATCACGGCCCTGCCTTTTACCGTTGTTTACCTGCGCTTTGCCTTCAAGATTATGTCCATGCTGGAAAACGGTGCCCGGGCGCAGGCCCTGGAGTTCATGAAGCTGGGCAGCAGCCGCCTGCTGCCCTGGATCAGGAGGCTCGGTGCCGGGGAAAATCCCATGGAAGAGGTTTTCAACAGAGAACGCCGGGCCTGGAACCTGTATTACGATCTTCTGGACCTGGCAGAAGGCGCGCTTGCCCGCAACCATGCCCGGGCCGGGGAAGCCAGGAGGCTGGCTGCGGAAATAATTCGTAACTGCAGGTTGAGCCTTTGAGATCCGGTCGGCGGCGGCAGGCCCGGGGCTGCAATCCGGCCGCAACATTATGAGCTATATCTATTGACAAACAGCCCATCTTCTATATAAGGTGGGAAATTGATTTCAGGCGGGCTTTGTGAGGTGCTTTAACATTCCAGAATTATACTGTATTTTGGCTGTCCGGCCCGTATCGGTCCGGCTGTCTGAAACGGACCGCAAAACGGACAGGCTGCCAAGGGATTGCTGCAAGTGAGGACCAGGTTGACGGATCTCGTTGAGAAATCACCGCGACCTTCCAAACGATTCCCAGTCGTGCGGATCATTTATGGCCCGGATATTGACTTTTCCAATAACGCCTATCCCATATTTAAAAATACAAAAATAAGAAAGGAGGGCTGCCACAGAAGATCCGAATCGTTTTTAAAGCCCCAGCGGTTTGTCGTTTATTCGACAATTGCACCTCAACACTAACCGGTATACCGACAAGGAGGGAACATTGGGTTTCGAATTCTTCAAAGAGAGTTATGCCGGCAGCGTCAAGGAGATTACCCTTGGTAAAGGAGACAAGGCGGTAACTGTCGGCGGACAGAATTGCTATCCTTTTTACACATTCGAAGGCGACATGCCCCATAAACCCAAGATCGCCATGGAAATCTGGGACATGGAGCCTCCGGAATGGCCCGAAGCGGCCCGTAAACCATTTGCCGATGTTCTGAATGACCCTGCCGCCTGGGCCAAGAAGTGCGTCGAGCAATACGGGGCCGACATGATCGTGCTGCAGCTCAAGAGCACAGATCCCAACGACAAGGATGCCAGCCCGGAAGAGGCCGCGGCCACCGTCAAAAAAGTCCTTGAAGCGATCGACGTTCCCCTGATCGTCTGGGGGACCGCCAATGTGGAAAAAGACGAAGCCGTCCTGAAAAAGATCGCCGAGGAGTGCGACGGTGAGAATCTCATCCTGGGACCGGTGGAAGACAAGAACCACAAGGGTATCGGCGCTGCTGCCATGGGCTACGGCCACACCCTGATTTCGTCGTCGCCCATCGATGTCAACCTGGCCAAGCAGGTCAATATCCTCCTGGAAAACCTGGGCATGTCCATGGACAAGATCATCATCGATCCCACCACGGGCGGTCTGGGTTACGGCATGGAATACAGCTATTCCGTGATGGAGCGCCTGCGGATGGCCGCCCTGCAGCAGGGAGACGACAAGCTCCAGCTGCCGATCATAAACAACCTGGCCAATGAAGTCTGGAAGTGCAAGGAAGCCAAGCAGCCTGCGGAAGAGGCTCCCACCCTGGGAGACCCCGAACGGCGGGCCATCCTGATGGAAGCTGTGGCTGCGGTGGTTTACCTGATGGCCGGATCGGATATCCTGATCATGCGCCATCCCGAAGCCGTGCGCCTGACAAAAGCCTTTATCGATCTGCTCACCGACGGCGGCAGCGCAATGGATATAGCGCCCATTGCCAAGCAGCTGGAAGAGGTGGAGATAGATCTGGCGGCCCTGGCGCCCGAGCCTGACCTGACCATCGAGGAAGAGGCCAAGAAACCTGCTCCCAAGGCCAAGGCCGAGGCTCCGCCAAAGCCCAAGGCCGAGGCCCCGAAAGCGGCTGCGCCCAAGGCCAAGGCCGAGGCTCCCAAGCCCGAGCCCAAGCCGGAACCGGCCAAAGCCGCGGCACCGGCAGAGCCGGCCAAGGAAAAGACAGCCGAAGAAGCCAAGGCAGAGGCCGAAGCCAAGGCCAAGGCAGAGGCCGAGGCCAAAGCCAAGGCTGAAGCAGAAGCCAAGGCCAAGGCAGAGGCCGAGGCCAAAGCCAAGGCCGAAGCAGAGGCCAAGGCCAAGGCAGAGGCCGAAGCCAAAGCCAAGGCCGAGGAAGAGGCCCGCCTGAAGGCCGAACGCGAGCAGCGTGAGGCCGAGGAGCAGGAGCTGCGCCTGAAACGCGAGGCAGAGCGTGAAGCCCTGCGTGCCAAGCGGAAGCAGGAAGCCAAGGGCGCCAAGATTCCCAAGACTCCGGCCAAGGTCCAGAAAGATATGCTGGACAAGCTGGTGGAACAACTGGACCGTATCCATCGCCGTGTAGCTTAAGGCGGTCTTGAAGACCGTTTCTGGATGCAGTTTAGCTATTTTGACACAACCATGGGGAGGAACCTCTAATGGCAGAAGAAGTAAAGGTTAAAGCAAAGGCGGCCAAGGCGGCCAAGGCACCCAAACTGGCCGATCCGGTAAAGGCCTCCATTGACCCGGCAACTCAGCAGATGATTTCCAGGGCCCAGGAGCTGGGCATCGACACTATTTTCGACCGCGCCCAGACCATCAAACCCTGTAATATAGGTTTGCAGGGCATTTGCTGCAAGAATTGTTCAATGGGCCCCTGTCGCCTGCCGCTTCCCAAAGGCGGGATCGAGGGCGAGGACACCCGCAAGGGTATGTGCGGCGCAACGGCCAATACCATTGCCGCCCGTAACTTCATCCGGATGATCGCCGGCGGTGCCGCAGCCCACTCGGACCATGGCCGGAGCGTGGCCGAGGTTTTCCTTTCCGCGGCCCGCAAGGAAAGCGATGCTTACCAGATCAAGGACGTCAACAAGCTGATGACCGTGGCCGAAGCCCTGGAAGTGGAAACCAAGGTTGAGGTCGACGGTGAATTACAGGACCGGGACCCGGACGAGATCGCCCTGGAAGTGGCCGAAAAAGCCCTTGCCGAGTGGGGCAAGCCCGAAGGCGAGGTGCTCTACCTGAAGCGGGCGCCGGCGCCGCTTTATGAAAAATGGAAGAAAGCCGGGGTTCGGCCGCGCAACATAGACCGTGAAGTCGTCGAAATCATGCACCGGACCCACATGGGGGTCGATCAGGATTACAAGAACCTGATGAAACAGGGAGTGCGCTGCTCGCTGGCCGACGGATGGGGCGGTTCCATGCTGGCCACCGACCTGCAGGACATTCTTTTCGGCACGCCTTATCCGCTTCAGTCCGAGGCCAATCTCGGCGTGATGCGCGAAGACCACGTCAATATCGTCATCCACGGGCATGAGCCGGTTCTTTCCGAGATCATCGTGGCCGTGTCCCAGCGCAAGGACATGATCGAATACGCCAAGAACAAGGGCGCCAAGGGCATCCAGCTTTCGGGCATCTGCTGTACGGCCAACGAGATCCTGCAGCGCCACGGAGTTCCGCCGGCAGGCACATTCCTGCAACAGGAGCTGGCAATCATAACCGGCGCCTGCGACGCCATGGTGGTGGATATCCAGTGTATCTTCCAGAACCTGGCCAACGTGGCCAAGTGCTTCCACACCAAGCTGATCACCACCCATCCGATCGCCAAGATGGAGCAGGACAACGTCATTCATATCGAGTTTGACGAGCACCATGCCCTGGAAGATGCCGAAAAGATAGTCAAGCTGGCAATCGACAACTTCGAAAACCGCAAGACCGAAGTGATGATTCCGCGCCATAAGGCCACCCAGATCGCCGGCTTCGGAGTCGAGTCGATCCGTTATCACCTGGGCGGCACCTTCCGGGGTGATTACTTCACCCTCAACGACAATATCATCAACGGCCGCATCCGGGGTATCGCCGGAGTGGTGGGCTGCAACAACGCCCGCTCCCGCCACAACGAGGCCCACATCACCGTGGTCAAGGAACTGATCAAAAACGACGTCATCGTTCTGACCACCGGCTGCAACGGTATTGCCTGCGCCATGGAGGGCCTGCTGACGCCCGAATCGGCTCAGGTATACTGCGGCCCAGGTTTGGCGGAGGTGTGCGAGACGGTCGGTATTCCGCCGGTTCTTCATCTGGGATCGTGTGTCGACAACAGCCGCATTCTGCTGGCGGCCACCGAAGTGGTCAAGGCAGGCGGCCTGGGCAAGGACATCTCCGACCTGCCGGCGGCCGGATCGGCGCCCGAATGGATGAGCGAAAAGGCGATCTCCATCGGCCAGTATTTCGTGGCTTCCGGTGTGTATACCGTCTTCGGCGTGACCCTGCCGACTTCCGGCGCGCCGGTATTCCACGAATTTCTGACCAAGGACATGGAGAAGCTCTACGGCGGCATGTGGGATCTGGAAGCGGATCCGGTAAAACATGCTCAGAAGATGATCGCCCATATCGACAAGAAACGTAAAGAGCTGGGCATCGACAAGGCCCGCGAGCGCGTGCTGATGGATATGGCCGACCGCATGGCTCTTGAGGCGTAAGGTTCAAAGATAAACCGAAAATCCTCAGCGAAGGAGGAACAAATGTCAAGACTTGTCGCTTTTGCCGCCATCCAGGGTGGTTACAATATTGTCTCCAAAGTTGAAGGAAAGTACAAACGCGCTTTGGAAACTTATGATGCCGACACCCAGGTCGGTTTTCCCAATACTGCCTACTATCTTCCGGTGATCTATTCCCTGCTGGGTATCAAGGTGGAAACCCTGGAAGACATGAAAAGGCCCCTGGAGTTTGCCCGTAAACTGCTGCCGCCCCATATCAAGGGACGCCATCACCTGCCGTACCTGGGACCGCTTCTGGACGCCGGCATGGCAGCCATCCTGGCCTTCGAGATAGAAGAGGCTCTGCGCTATCTCGAAGAACCGGATTTCTACCTGCCGTCGGAAGAAATCGACGAAGACGCCGGCAAGATCTGGCTGGGAGCGGCCGACGACACCATCATGCGCAAGCGCGGCGTGGAATTCGTCGACGGCTCGGCCCCCGGCTTTGCCGCCATCGTGGGTGCCGCGCCGGATGCCGAGACCGCCAAGATGATCGTCGAAGAATACCAGCGCCGCAGCCTCTACATCTTCTGTGCCGCCAACCAGAACGGCACCACGGTCATCGAGCAGCTCATGAGCCTGGGAGTCCAGGTGGGCTGGAATACACGTATCGTGCCTTTCGGTCCGTATATCTCTTCGGCGGTTTTCGCCCTGGGGTTCGCCAACCGGGCCGCCATGGCCTTCGGCGGCGTTCAGCCGGGTGACTACAAGAAGATCCTCAAGTACAACAAGGACCGCATCTTCGCCTTCGTCAACGCCCTGGGCGACGTCAACGCCGAATGGGCCGCGGCGGCCGCCGGTTGTATCAACTGGGGTTTCCCGACCATCGCCGACACCGACATTCCCGAGGTGCTGCCCACCGGTATCTGTACCTACGAGCATGTCGTGGCCAACGTGCCCCATGAAGAGATGGTCCAGCGTTCGGTGGAAGTGCGCGGCCTGAAGACCACGGTCAGCGAAATCGACATTCCGTGCGCCTTCGGCCCGGCTTACGAGGGCGAGCGTGTTCGTGGCGCCGACCTTTACTGCCAGGCCGGCGGCGGCAAGACCCAGTGCACCGAGTATCTGAAGAGGGCCGAGATGAACGAGATCGAGGACGGCAAGGTTACCGTCATCGGCCCCGACATTCCGGACATGAAAGAAGGCGATGTCTTCCCGCTGGGAATCTTCATGCAGGTTGCCGGCCGCGAATTCCAGGAAGACTTCGAGCCCATCCTGGAGCGCCAGACCCATCACCTGATCAACTATATCCAGGGCGTGATGCACATCGGCCAGCGTGATATCGCCTGGGTGCGGATCAGCAAGGCCGCCGTGGAGAAAGGCTTCACCCTCAAGGATATCGGGGTGGTGCTGCATGCCAAGTTCCATCAGGACTTCAACAAGATCCTCGACAAGGTTCAGGTCACCCTTTACACCAACAAGGAGGACGTGGACAAGCTTACCGCCGAGGCCCGTGCCGCTTACAAGAAGCGCGACGAGCGGGTGGAGAACATGACCGACGAAGACGTGGAGATCTACTACTCCTGCACTCTTTGCCAGTCTTTCGCCCCCACCCATGTCTGCACGGTGAGCCCTGAGCGTACCGGCCTTTGCGGGGCTTACAACTGGATGGACTGCAAGGCTTCATACGAGATCAATCCCACCGGCCCCAACCAGCCCATCGAAAAGGGCGAATGCCTCGATCCGGTCCTGGGGCAGTGGAAGGGCGTCAACGAGTTCGTCAACAAGGCTTCCCGCGGTGCCATCACCCATTACAACTTCTACTCCCTGGTCCATGATCCCATGACCACCTGCGGCTGCTGCGAGTGTATCGCCGCCATGCTGCCGGCCTGTAACGGGGTTATGACCGTCAACCGCGAGTATACCGGCGAGACTCCCTGCGGGATGAAGTTCACCACCCTGGCCGGTGTTATGGGCGGCGGTGCTTCTTCACCCGGCTTTGTGGGTCATTCCAAGTTCAACATCACCCAGAGGAAGTTCATCAAGGGTGACGGCGGACTGCTGCGCATGGTGTGGATGCCCAAGATGCTCAAGGAAGAGCTTAAAGAGCGCCTTATCAAGCGCGGAGAAGAGCTGGGATACCCGAACCTGATCGACATGATAGCCGATGAAACGGTTGGCACCACCGAGGAAGAGATCCTGCCCTTCCTCCAGGAAAAAGGCCATCCTGCCCTGTCCATGGATCCCCTGGTAGGCTAATGTAATTAGATCCGTGCGGTGCCGGCTTGTTTTTGCCGGTGCCGCACGTGAAACGATTTACGAAGGAGACGCAAATGGCATTAACCGGTATACAAATTTTCAAGCTCCTGCCGAAGACCAACTGTAAGGAATGTGGGGTGCCCACCTGCCTGGCGTTTGCCATGAACCTGGCTTCGGGCAAAGCGGAACTTGACAGCTGCCCCTATGTTTCCGATGAAGCCCGGGAAAAGCTTGCCGAGGCTTCGGCTCCGCCCATCCGGCCGGTGGTGATCGGCAAGGGCGTCCGCAAGGCGACCATAGGCGGTGAAACCGTTCAATACCGCCATGAAAAGACATTCTACAATCCGACCTTGATGGCAGCCCTGGTGGGTTCCGATATTTCTTCCGATGAGCTGGCAACCAAGCTCAAGGGCTGGAACGCCCTCCAGTACGAACGGGTCGGCCTGAATCTGCGGCCTGAGCTGGTGGCGGTCAAGGACGTAGGCGGCGATGCAGCCGCTTTTGCCGCCGTCGCCAAACAGGTTGCCGAAACCTCCGAGTTCAACGTGATCCTGATGACAGAGGACGAGGCGGTGATGAAGGCCGGGATAGAGGCGGCCGGTTTCAAGCGCCCCCTGATGTATGCCGCCACCGAGGCGAACCTCGAAGCCTTTGGCCAGCTTGCCAAGGACAACGACCTGCCCCTGGCTGTCAAGGCCGATTCGGTCGAGGCTCTTGTCCCCCTGACCGAGAAACTGGCCGGCATGGGACTCAAGGACCTGGTTATCGATCCGGGTTCCAGGGAAGTCAAGCAGAGCAAGGACGACATGATAGCCATCAGGCGGGCGGCCCTGAAAGACGGCAACCGCGCCGTGGGTTATCCCACCATAACCTTCCCCTGCGAGATGGCCAGCAATCTGGATGTGGAAACCCTGATCGCCGCCATGTTCATTGCAAAATACGGCAGCATCGTGGTCTTGTCCGATTTCCGCGGCGAGAGCCTCTTCCCGCTGCTGCTGGAACGGCTCAACATTTTTACCGATCCGCAGCGGCCCATGACGGTGACCGAGGGCATCTACGAGATCGGCAAACCGGATGAAAATTCGCCCGTGCTGGTAACCACCAACTTTGCCCTGACTTACTTCATAGTCTCCGGGGAGGTGGAAGGCAGCAAGGTGCCGGCATGGCTGATGATCAAGGATTCTGAAGGCCTGAGCGTGCTGACGGCCTGGGCCGCCGGCAAGTTCGCCGGTGACGATGTGGGCATGTTCATCAAGAAGTCCGGGATAATGGACAAGGTCAAGCATAAGGAGCTGATCATTCCGGGTTACGCGGCCTCCATAGTGGGCGACATCGAAGAAGAGCTTCCCGGCTGGAAGATCATCGTCGGTCCCCGCGAAGCGGCTCATTTGCCTGCATTTTTAAGAGAAAAGTATTCATAAACCGCCCGGCGGCCGCTTCATCGAGGCGGCCCCAAGGCAAACCCCGTTCGCCGGCCGGATTGTAGGACAATACGGCTGATCATCAGGGCGCTCCATGATCCGGCTGGTGGATGCGGTGCAAAGAGGGAGGATGTATGTTACTGATAGGTGAGAGTCTGAACGTTATTTCCAAGGCCATCGGTAAGGCGTTCAAGGAACGTGATCCCAAGCCGATCCAGGAGGAAGCTCTTTTCCAGAAGGAAAAGGGTATGGATTATATAGACATCAACCTGGGTCCGGCCAAAAAAGACGGCCATGAGCTGATGCCCTGGGTGGTGGAAGTAGTCCAGGAGGTGGTGCCCGATGTTCCCCTGGCCCTGGATACTTCAAACATCGACGCCATCGAGGCGGCCCTCAAAGTCGTCAAGGAGGTTCCGGGCAAATCCCACATAATAAATTCCATCATGGTCAGGCCGGAACGTTATGAACGGATGGTGCCCATGGCGGCCGAGTACAATGCCGATTTCATCGCCCTGATGTGGGGCCCCGAAGGTCTGCCGCGGGATGAAAACGAGCGGGCCGCCCTGTGCGTGGAGTTGCTCTATTTCGCCAACGAGGCAGGCATTCCCAACGAGAAGATCTGGGTGGACGGAATAGTGACTCCGGTCAATATCCAGCAGCCCCAGGCCATCAGCCTGATGGAATTCCAGAAGATGCTGCCGGACATCGCCCCCGGGGCGCGCAGCACCTGTGGTCTTTCAAACATTTCCAATGGTCCCCCCAATCATCTTCGCCCCATCCTGAACCAGACCTACATGGTCATGCTCCAGAAATGCGGTATGGAATCGGTGATCGCCGACCCGCGCGACGACCAGCTGATTGCGATTGCCAAGGGACAGCGCCAGGATATCGTCGACCTGATCTACAAGATCATGGATGGCGAAGACGTGGACCGGTCAAGCCTGTCTGACGAATTGCTGAAATACGCCAAGACGGTGGATGTCATTCTCGGGACCACCCTGTATTCTGATTCCTGGCTGGAGTTGTAATTTCCCCGGAACGGGGGTGCAGCCTACGCAAGCCGGAAGCCCCGGAGAGCGGTCAGCCCTCCGGGGCTTTTTTATGTTACCGGGCCCGCTTTTAAGAGGCGGGCGGTTGGAAGCGGTTTAAGCCGCAAAAGGGGCGAGGGCGGGAGCGGCACCTTGGTTTCAGTCATAACGAATCGGTACTATTGACAATTTTTGCCTTATGGATTATTGATTGAATCCGGCTGGTCTACCAACCGATCAAATTGCTTTGCTTTTCAGGCATGCCAGTCTTGTTTTCCTCACGGCGACCAGTGTACAGCAAACATTCATACCGGGTAATCATGGTTAACCAACAATGAGGCGATGCTTTTACGGCAGGGAAAGTGGTGATTAGATGGTTTCAGAAAGAAGAAAGTATAGACGCGTCAAATTGTCGGTTGAAGACGGGTTTTTCGGCAACTTTCTGCTTCCCGATGGTTCCGTGATCAATGCCCCGCTGGTCGATTTGAGTGCCGGAGGGTTCAATTTCGCCCTGCCGAAGTCGGATCGGCAAAAATTGAAGCCGGGCAGTAAACTGGTCATGGCCAAGATATTCGGGGCCACGAATTTCGAGCTGAGCAAGACTGCCGAGGCTCAGGTGCGCTGGATGGGCGACCCGGAGCCTGACGGAACGGTGCCGGTGGGTTGCCAGTTCCAGGACCTGGACGAATCCGAACGTTCCCGGATCGAACGTTTCGTCGACCAGGAAAGAGTGATAAGGGGACAATATGACTGAATCGCCGCAGCACCGGACTGTGGCGGCACTATTTGTCCCGGAGGGTAAAGATGATCAAGTCCCAGGCCCTTGAGATCAACCTGGCCCGGACCAGGGTAGAAGTTTCCATCGATCCCAGCTACCTGCCCGTTCAGAGGGTGATGGAGCAGTACTTCGGGCTCAGGGAATCGGTGCATTCATTTTTGATCGAAGTCTCCCATCCTTACAAAAACTGGCAATACATAGTCAGTGAAGCCCGCAGCCTGGCCTTCAATTATTTTCATCTTTTCCTGAGACACCCCGAAGGTGATGTCGCCGCAGAGAGAATAATCGGGCTGTTCTTCGACGCCCTGGAGGTTTCAAAGCCGGCCGGGGTAAACGTCGATGCCGCCGACAACATGCTGCTTTACCTGCAGAAGATAGTCAAGGAGGCCGGCAAACAGCACGCTTCTTTTTTCCGGCTCGCCATCGAAACCATGGATAGGATCACCGGACTGTCCGACGAGTCGTTCTTTCTCTTTGTCAAAAGCTACTATTCCATCAAGAGCCTGGTGGAGGCGGCAAAAAGCCTGGAAGTCGCCCTGCCGGAGCAGGTCCGGGTCATGCGGCGTTTGCTTGAAAGGCATTTGCGGCGCACTTACGATTACTGGGCGGCCATAGAAGACCCCCGGCAATGGTTCGCCAAGCAGTGCGCAGGACAAGAGCTGCCCCGGGCGCTGGACGGGACTTTTGCCACCATAACTCATGGAGCACTTGACCGCTACCGCCTGGTACTCGAAGAGCTGGCCGCCGCCGAAGGTGAAGATGAAGCGGTTTTACAGAGCCTGCTGGAGTTGCCCGATTTTGGCGACATCATCCGGACATACCGCCGGATTGCCCGCAAGATGGAACAGGCCGCCGGAGATGCCCGGCTGGGGGTGCACTGGAAGGTTCTTTTTCTTTTTCACATGATGCGCATCCCGGGGCTGGCGGTTCTGCACGAAGACGTGCTGCGGGATGTCAACCGCACCCTTGACCGGCTGATGGCCGACCGGAACCGCAATGAAGTATTCAAACTCATAGACAGCACCGTTCCCGTTCTCCGTCAGGCCATGGGCGACTATCCGTCAACCGCCCTGGCCTGCGTTCTCAGCCTGGGACGCAATGTTTACCGCACCGGCGACAACGAACTGGTGGCTCACCTGATATCCCGCATCGTGGAATTGGAATTTCAGACACCCGGTCTTGGCGGCGTGGGCAATGACTGGCAGATCAGGGTCAACCCGGCCCACATTCAGAACATCAGGGTCTGGATGGAGCTGATCGAGATGAGCCCCAAGTGGTCCACCCGCCTTTTGTCGAGCCTGATCGTCCACCTGGCCGTAAGCGGCGTATTCATCAAAGACACCGATCTTTTCGGCCGGGATATCACCCGTTTCCTCAATTCCGAAATTGCGCCGGTCTACAACCTGGCCAAGCAGCTGGCCAGGTTGTTTCCGGCCTATTTCAATGATATCGGGGCCGAGGGAGAGCTGCGCGACATCTCGACCCGGATAGACGAGCTTTGCCACCGCCGCGATCCGCTGATTCACTTTCTGCGCAAGCAGAGCCATGTCGAGAGCAGCAACCAGATTCTCGATTTCATGGAAGCGACGATTCTCTTCTGGGCCACCGGCGACAAGCAGGGCCTGGCTCCCTATATGCCGCCCAACATTTTCCAGCAGGTGGAGACAAGCGGTGAGTTCGTGGACGGGGTCCGGAAGGTAATCAGCCATCTGGCCGACCGGGGGGTGGCGATACCCAAAGGTTTGCTCGAAGTCGACCGGGAACGGCTGGAGGAAATGATAAACCGGTGCTCCCGGGCAAAGCCAATCGACCGCAAGCGGGTGCTGCTGCTTGCTCAGTTCTACAAGTTGCTGAATCAAAAATACAATCTGGAATTTTTCGACATTCACCAGCACATGGAGCAGCTTGCCGCCGAAGCTTTTCCCGACCTTGACCGCCTGCGGGTTGCGCTCCGGGAGCCTGAGCTTAAGAGCCGGGTATTCAAGCTGCTGGATTTCATGGAGCGGCTTAAAGGTTTGATCCTTTCTGAAAAGTCTTACCAGGTCAAGGAGGACATCTACAAAAAACGTCATTTCACGGTCGACATACCCTCCATGTACGGCAGCTACCATGAGCTGAAGTTCGATGCCATGGGGCTGACCCTGAGGCTGGAGGCCCTGGTCAACGTCCTGTTCGAAGAGCTGATCGCAGGCATCGATCTTTCCCTGATCACCAAGGCCACTTTCTACCAGATCTATGACCGCCTGATGCTTTTCGACAAGGCGCTCAAAATCGACGGTATTTCCTCGGTGGAGCTTGAAAGGCAGCTCGACCTGCTGGCCCATTCGCTGGAGGTAAAGGGGTTCAGCTTCACCCAGTATCTGGATATCTTCAAGGGATTTGCCCAGGCCGTCAAGAACATAATCAACGACTACTTCAACAATGTCCACGGAGACAATCTGACCAGGGTGCTTTCGCGCCTGGAGCCGGACCGGATCCTGGACAAGTTTCTTCCCTCGGAAGGACTCGAAGACCGGGTCAAGCTGCATCACCGGGTGTCTGAGATTTTCTTCCGGGACCGGATCGCCATGTCACTGGGGCTCCAGCAGCTCGATGTTTTTTTGAGCCGTATCCTCAACACCCTGTTCAACCAGTCCGACAAGCTGCCCAAGGACAAGCTTCAGCTGCTGCTCAACTACGATCCCCAGCGGGCCATGACATCCCTGGAAAGGCCCAACAGCCTTGCCACCGGGATAATCTATCTGGGCAACAAGGGCCTCAACCTGCTCAAGCTGAAAAACCTGGGGCTGCGGATTCCCACCGGCTTCATAATAACCACCGAAGTCTTTCGCTGCCGGGATATAATCGATACCTTTCCGGCAGCCGAGCAGAATTTCAAGGAACAGGTGGCCGGACACATTCAGGAAATGGAAAAGGTCACCGGCAAACGCTTCGGTGATCCCCAAAATCCGCTGCTGCTGTCGGTGCGCAGCGGTTCTTCCATCTCCCAGCCGGGCATGATGGACACCTTCCTGGATGTGGGAATCAACGAGGAAATAGCCGCCGGTCTTGCCGTCAGTACCGGAAACCCCTGGTTCGCCTGGGACTGTTACCGCCGTTTTCTGCAGTGCTTCGGCATGTCACGATCGATGGAGCGGGACGATTTCGACAGTGTTATCAGCGAGTTCAAACAGGAGATCGGTATCCCCCTCAAAAGGGGTTTCACCGGTGAGCAGATGCGCCGTGTGGCCCTGGCCTACAAGCGGCTGATCCAGGACCGCGGATACAGAATCCCTGAAGATCCTTTCGAGCAGCTTCTGACCACCATCAAGAGCGTTCTCGATTCGTGGGAATCGCAGAAGGCAAGAACCTATCGCAAGATCATGGGTATATCCGACGACTGGGGAACGGCGGTCACGGTTCAGGCCATGGTCTACGGAAACGTGTCGGAAAATTCCGGAACCGGGGTGGTCTTTACCCACAACCCGCGCTGGTCCGGTGACAGCCTCAACCTCTGGGGAGATTTCGCCCTCGGCAATCAGGGTGAAGACGTGGTGGCCGGGCTCGTTCAGACCCTGCCGATTTCAGTCAAGCAGCAGGAAATCGAGATGCGTAACACGGACATCACCCTCGAGACCCATTTCCCGGAAATCTATCAGACAATGAAGCGCTGGGCCAAGATGCTGGTCTATGACAAGGGCTGGAGCCCCCAGGAAATGGAATTTACTTTTGAAAGCCCTTCGGAGAAAGATCTTTATCTCCTTCAGGCCAGGGACATGGCCATCAGGGAGCGCAAGAGCGTGTTCACTTTTTCACCGGAGTCCGAGAAAAAGGCAGACTATATAGGCTCCGGCATCGGTGTGTCCGGCGGCGCCATGAGCGGCAGGGTTGTTTTCAGCCTGGAAGAGATGGAATATTGGCGCGAGCGCGAGCCGGACACGGATCTGATTCTGGTCCGCGGCGATACCGTGCCCGACGATATCAAGGAGATATACGCTGCCAACGGCCTGCTGACCGCCAGGGGCGGAGCCACCTCTCATGCCGCGGTGGTGGCCCACAGGCTGGGCAAGACATGCGTGGTAGGTTGCGGCAACATGGTTTGCGACGAAAAAAGACGTATCGTCAGGTTTGCCGGCACAGAGCTGAAAAGCGGCGACCGGCTCAGTATTGACGGCCGCAAGGGAACGGTTTATCAAGGTAAGATGAAAATCAACGAAACTCACAGCGTTTGATATTGTGGCTGTACGCTTTGCAATGAGCAAGGGAGGAGACGATGGACACCGCTGGGGAGAAGGAATCCGGAAAGGCTCTCGGTATCAATGGCTTCGGGCGGATAGGAAAGCTGACGGTCTGGCACCACGTGGCCAGGAGATATTTCAGCCGGATCGTGATCAACATCGGGCGCCGGGTTGGAACCGGGCTGGACGATATCGCCCACTATCTGGAACGTGATTCGACCTACGGCACTCTGCACGGGTTCTTGTACGGTCATCAGGGCAAGCCGGTCATCGAGGCCCTGGACGAAGCCGGCTCGAGCATGCTGGTCAATGGAGTCAAAGTGACGTTTTTGCGCCGGAGCCGCAACCCGGCTCAGATAGACTGGCAGAGTCACGGGGTCCGGCTGGTGGTCGATACGACCGGTAAATTCCTGGATCCCGTCCCGGAACCGGACGACCCCAAGGGTGCGTTAAGAGGACATCTGGTTGGCGGCGTCCGCAAGGTGATCGCTTCGGCTCCGTTTAAGATCAGGGACAAAAGCCGCTCCATGCCCCATGATGCCATTACCACGGTGATGGGCGTAAACGGCGAGGATTACGATCCCCGGCGTCACGTCCTGATCTCCAATGCGTCGTGTACCACCACCTGCCTGGCCCACATGATGAAGCCCCTGCTGCACGCCTTTGGCGCCCAGCGGATCCTGTCGGCCTCCATGGCAACGGTGCACGCGGCCACAGGCTCCCAGCAGGTGCTGGACCGGCTTCCCGGGGCCGGCAAGAGCGACCTGCGGAAAAACCGCAGCATACTCAACAACATCATCCTCACCACCACCGGTGCGGCCAAGGCCCTGGCCCTGGTGATTCCGGAGATGGCCAACATCGGTTTCATCGCCGAATCGGTCCGCGTTCCGACAAGCACCGGATCGTTGATCATCCTGGTTCTCAGCCTGCAGGAGGAACTGGGCGCGCCCAACATCACCCGGGATGCAATCAACGCCATTTACCGCCGGGCCGCCGAGCAGGACCCCAAAGGCTACCTGTGTTATACCGAAAAGCAGAATGTCTCGGGCGACATCGTGGGTATGCCCAGGGCGGCCGCCATCATCGAGGGCCATGAGACCCATACCAGGACCGCCGAGCTGACCATCGACCTGCGCAATGTGTCCGGCCTGCCCCCGGAAGTTCTGGACAAGCTGGAAAGCACCGTCATCCGCCCCCAGGTGACCCAGGCCGTGATCTACGGCTGGTACGACAACGAGTACGGCAGCTATGTCAACATGCTTGCCGATCGCACCGTGGCGGTGGCCGAAACCCTGTGACCCGTGCGGGTACGCCGTGGCGGGCCGGGTTGAAGTTTCAAGGCGCGGTCAAACGGGGTTATTGACGGCAGTGCCCGGAGGCGCGCTTCCCAAAGTCCTCCCTGAAACGGTTTGTCAAGGCTACGAATTCTGCCACCGACAAGGTTTCGGCCCGCCGTCGCGGATCTATTCCGGCTTCTGTCAACAGCCGGCCGGCCTTTTCGGAATCGAGTTCGCCGAGGCCTCCGGCAAGTGAGTTGCGCAGGGTCTTGCGTCGCCGGCCGAAGGCGGCCCTTACTATCCGGCGCAGCACCTTTTCGTCGGTGCGCAGGCCGGCGGGCGGTTTGCGGAAGTCGATCCTGATCACCATGGAATCGACCTTGGGCCGCGGGTAGAAAGCGCTGGCCGGCACGAGGCAGACCGTTTCGATGGTTGCGCAATACTGCAGCAGGACCGACAGGCGGCCGTAACTCTTGCTGCCCGGAGCCGCTGCCAGACGCCGGGCCAGCTCCTTCTGGAACATCAGGACGGCGGTCCGTATCGAGCGCCGCTGGTCGATCAATCTTATCACCACCTGGGAGGAAATATTGTAAGGCAGATTGCCGAGGACCTTCAGGCCCCGGGGTGGTGCCATGGACGTGAAATCGCAGGTCAGGACGTCCCGTGACAGGATATCGACGTTTTCAAACCGACAGACGGCAAGCTCGGTTTTCAGCAGCTCGGCCAGGCGGATGTCTTTTTCTATGGCTATAACCCGGCGGGCCACCCCGGCGGCCGGTATGGTCAGGGCTCCCAGCCCGGCCCCTATTTCCGCCACCGTGTCCTCTGCGCTCAGAGCGGCTGCCGAGACGATGGCGCCGGCAACCCGGGGATCGGTCAGGAAATTCTGCCCCATGTTTTTGCGAGGCTTCAACTGCCATGCCTTAAGCAGGGTTCGGGGGGCCGTCATGCTCGTCTTTTTCCTCTTTCTTCCCGGTGACAGCCTTTTTTGCATGCCGCGACCGCAGTCTGGTTATCAGGACCAGGGTTATCCAGTAAGCGCAGGCTGCCGGCACGATTCCCAGGACCGCGCCGCCCAGCATCATGGCCAGGGTTACGTCCCATCCCAGCTTGACCAGTTGGGAGATGGACTCGTAGGCCAGATCGAAAGGGATCTTGCGGCCAAGGATCAGGAGGCCGATTTTATAACTGCCGTAGTAGAAGATGGGTATTGTCAGGGGGTTGCTGAACCAGACCCCGATGACTGCAGCCGGCCGGCTGGCCTTGAACAAAAATGCCAGAGCCAGGGCGATGACGGTGTGAAAGGGGATGGTGGGGGTAAGGGATACGAAAACACCCACCGCCATTCCCCGGGCCACGTAGGCCGGGTCTCCTTTGAGGGACTTGAAACGGCCGTATGTTTCCTGAATCCGTCGTTTGATATCGAAGGTCCGCGCCAGGCCGGACTTGTCGGAATTATTGGCCATTTATTCCCGTATGTTTTATGATGTTACCACCGTCAGCATTTCAGCTTTTGCAAAAACAAAGAAGCAATAAAACACAAAACGCTAACACAGGAAAGCCATACCATCAACAGCATTTTGAGAAGGCGATCCTTTTGCTTGACTTTTGATGGCCAATCATTTAGGTCACCAAATAATAATTATAATAGTTACCGCAAGTTATATTGGCCGATAAACGGGCTGGATTACTAGAACGACCCTTCGGGGTTCAGGGGAGTGGATTATGGCCAAAAGAAGAGGAAAGGCGGTCAGTTTCGACGCCATGGTGAAATTTTTTATGCAGGCTTATGACATACCCACCAAAAAGGATGTAAAGCTTATCTTGGCCCGGCTAGACCGGCTGGAGCGCCTCATCTCCGGGCTGGGACAAAGCGCCAGGCGCCGGCAGGACCAGAGCAGCGGTAAGAAAGCCGGGGCACAGACCGCTTCGGACACTGTCCTGGAGGTTATCAGGGGGGCGGACCAGGCACTGGGCCTTGCCCAGATTCAGGCCCGTACCGGTTATGGCGAAAAGAAGCTGCGCAACATAATTTTCCGGCTTCACAAACTGGGAAAGATAAAGCGCGTGAGTCGCGGGATCTATACTGCGTCCCGCTGATTGGTTTGAAAACCGGTCAGGAGAAAGGAAAATTTTATGACCAGCCAGCGTCGCGGAGGCAGCAACGGGCAGCTCAGGGAAGGAAGCGTTGTTTCAGGCCGCATGGTTAAGCAGGCAATCGAACTGCCCCGGATCGACGGCCGGGCTTATCTTTTGGAGCACCTGGATACCGGTGCGCGCCACCTGCACATTGACACCGGGGACAAAGAGAATGCTTTCGGGGTTACCTTCAAGACCGTTCCGACGGATTCCACCGGCGTGGCCCATATCCTGGAGCATACCGTATTGTGCGGTTCGCGGCGTTATCCGGTGCGCGATCCGTTCTTTTCGATGCTCAAAAGGAGCCTGAGCACTTTCATGAACGCCTTTACGGCTTCTGACTGGACCATGTATCCTTTTTGCACCCAGAACGAAAAGGATTATTACAACCTGATGGATGTCTACCTGGATGCGGCCTTTTTCCCGCTTCTGGATGAACTCAGCTTCAAGCAGGAGGGACACCGGCTGGAAATCGTGCGCCGCAGCGGCCGGGAGGATGATTTCGAGCTGCAGTTCAAGGGCGTGGTTTACAACGAAATGAAAGGCGCCATGTCCTCACCCGACCAGGTCATGGCCCGCAGCCTGTTAAACGCCCTTTATCCGGACACGACCTACCATTACAATTCCGGCGGAGATCCGGCCTGCATCCCGGACCTGACCTACGAGCAGTTGTTGCAGTTCCACAGCCGGCACTATCATCCCTCCAACGCCTATTTCTACACTTATGGCAGCCTGCCCCTGCAGCGGCATCTTGATTTCATCCAGCGCAAAGTCCTACATGGCTTTGAGCGCACGGACCCGCAGACAGAAGTCCCGCCCCAGCCCAGATGGAAAAAGCCCCGCCAGGTGCGCTACACTTATCCCCTGGCGGCCGACCAGGACCCGCAACGCAAGAGCCAGGTCTGCCTGGCGTGGCTGACGGCCGATATCCGGGACACCTTCGAGGTTCTGGTGCTGGCCGTCCTGGAGCAGGTATTGCTGGGAAACCCGGCATCTCCCCTGCGCAAGGCCCTGATGGATTCCGGCCTGGGCAGCAGCCTGAGCGACCATTCCGGCTTCGATGCCGACAACCGGGACACCATGTTTGCCTGCGGCCTGAAAGACGTGGCCGAAAGCGATGCCGGTGCAATAGAACAGATAATCTTCGACACCCTGGAAGGGCTCGTTAGCCGGGGAGTGGCCCCGGAGCTGGTCGAATCGGCCATTCACCAGATAGAGTTCGCCCGCAGGGAGATCACCAATACGCCTTATCCCTATGGCCTCAAGGTCCTGCTGGGAGTCATCGGCTGCTGGCTTCACGGAGGCCGGGTGGCCCGCGTGCTGAGACTCGAAGACGAGTTTGACCGCCTGCGGCGGGAGGTTGCCGCCGGAGGTTTCATCGAGGAAAAGATAAAACACTATTTTTTGCAAAACAATCACAGGGTGCGGATGGTCCTGGCGCCAGACCCGCAAAAGGCGGCCGCGGATATGCAAGAGGAGGCCAGGCGCCTGGCGCGGATAAAAAGCACCCTGACACCCGAAATGGTGGCCAAGATCGAAGAAGACAGCCGAAAACTTGCCCGGCTGCAGGAAAGCGAGGAGGATGTTTCCTGCCTGCCCACCCTGGAGCTGGAAGACATTCCGCCCGAGGTGGTCAAGGTGGCTCCCAGCGACGGCGGCCCGGACCGGCCCGGATGGACCTACATCCAGCCGACTTCAGGCATATTTTATCTTTCGGCCGCGGCCGGCCTGGCTCAGGTGCCGTCTGACATGCTGGAACTGGTGCCTTTTTTAGCCTATGTTTTCACCAAGGTCGGCACCAGTAAAAGTGACTACGTGACCCTTGCCCGGAGGCTTGATGCCAGTGTGGGAGGCCTCACCCTGTCGGCGTTGGCCCGTGGTGATTACCGTGAAGACGGCCGTTGCCTGCCGCTTGTCCTGCTTGCCGGCAAATGCCTGGAACGCAACATCGAGTCCATGCTGGAGCTGGTGGCCGAGATTGTCGGCCAGATCGTTTTTTCCGACCACCGGCGGCTGGAGCAGTTGCTGCTGGAATACCGGGCCGGCCTTGAATCGATGGTGATCCACAATGGTCACCGCCTGGCCATCTCCCTTGCCTCCCGGAGGTTTTCACCAACCGCCTGGCTGGGCGAGGCCTGGTCGGGGATTCACCAGCTGCAGTTTGCCAAGCGTCTTTGCGACCGGCTGAAAGACGGCGGCATCGGTTCCCTGGCTTCCGAACTGGCGGAGCTGGCCCAAAAACTGTTTCAGCCCTCCACGGTAACCCTGGCCCTCATAGGAAGCAAAGAGGCTGCGGGCAGGGCTGCGGCCTGGATCGACGGCCATCGCCTGATGGGCGCTTTCGGCCGGGGCGCCATGGTGTTGAAGCCTCCCGGCTTGCCATGGAAAAAAGACAAGGCCCCGGTGCGGGAAGGCTGGCATACCTCCAGCGCCGTGGCCTTCGTGGCCGAGAGTTTCCCCACTGTCCGCATGGGACATCCGGACGCCCCGGTGCTGGCGGTGGTGGCCAAGCTCCTGCGTTCGCTCTACCTGCACCGGGAGATAAGGGAAAAAGGCGGTGCTTATGGAGGCTTTGCCGTCTACAATCCTGAAACCGGAATTTTCAGCCTGGGGTCGTACCGCGATCCCCAGATTGCCAGGACCCTGTCCGTCTACCGGGAGGCCGGGGCGTTTCTCAATTCGGGAGTGATAACCGCCCAGGACATAAAGGAAGCGATCCTGCAGGTCTGCTCGGACATAGACCGGCCCGATCCGCCGGCGACCGAAGCCCGCAAGGCGTTTCTGCGCGACCTGATCGGACTGACCGACGGCCGGCGGGAGGCTTTCAAGCGTGATTTGCTGGCTGTTTCGCTCGATCAGGTGCTGGATGTGGCCGGCAGATATTTCAGGCAGGAAACAGACCGGGCCGTTGCCGTGATTGCCGCCAGGCAGCATCTGGAAGAGGCCAACAGACAATTGTCACAGCCTTTGGTCCTGCATCCCATCTGATCCCGGCATCCTCCGGACCGCGGTGAAAACCCGGGTGCGGGGATCGGGCGTCTTGCGCGGGCCCGGAGCACGGTCGCTGTTTGAAAATATGTTCTGGCGCTTTGATCCGTGCCGGCGTCCGGATTCATTCCGGATTGTCCGCCAGCTCGGAGAGGGACTTCAGCCCGGCCAGGGATTCGGCTGCCAGAAGGCCCCGCATTACGGCCCGGCAGACGCAGTCTGCGGCAGCCTGGCCCAGTTCGGTAACGGCTGCGGCATGGGCGACATTGAAAGGCCCGCCGCCGGTTGAAAGCGGTTTTGCCCCCGTGGCCAGGCAGAAAAAAGTATCTCCGTCGAACATTGTATGGCACGGCCGGATGGCCCGGGCCAGGCCGTCGTGGGCCATTTGGGCGATCTTGGTTGCCTGGGGCTTGTTCAGGCGGGCCTCTGTGGCCACCACGCCTATGGTGGTGTTGGCACCGGCCCGGGGTTGCGGCGGAGGCGGCAGCTTGAATCTCGCACGGGCATGGATGCCCAGGTCTGCTTCCAGGCCGGGCCGCGCTTCCCAGAAAAGTCCGGTCCCCGGATCGACGGCGGAACCGTGGGAATTCACCACCACCATGGCGGCCACCATGATGCCGTCTGCGGTAATCCGGCTGGCAGTGCCTACGGCTCCCTTGACGGAAAAGGAACTGGCTCCCGTGCCGGCGCCGACCGATCCCTGGACGACCCTTTCCCCGGTTGCATTGGCGCAGGCCCGGTATCCCCACCCGGCATCCACCGGGGGAACGAAATCCGGTCCCTGCCCCAGGTCGTAGATGACCGCCGCCGGTACTATGGGCGCCACGTGGTTTTCGTCCAGGGCAAAGCCATGGCCTCTTTCGGCCAGGTAGCCGACGACCCCGTCTGCTGCAGCCAGACCGTAGACAGATCCCCCGCAGATGCAGATCCCCTGAACGGTCTCTACCAGATTGACAGGATCGAGCAGGTCGGTTTCACGGGTGCCCGGAGCGGCCCCGCGGACATCGACACCGGCAACGGCCCCTTGGGGACAGAGAACGACGGTAGTGCCCGAGACGGCTTCTATATGGGTGAAATGGCCTACCAGGAGGCCTTCGACATCGGTGATTCCGTTCAGTGGACCTGTTTGGGGATTGCTGTTCATCGCGCTAAACAGTCCCGTGTGGCGTTTTAGGATTCAGCTCAGCGCAGCTGTTCGAGCATGCTTCGCAGGCGGCTGGAAAGCTCGGAAGGTACCGGTTTGTTTTTCATGGATTTGCAGAATTCCACGGTCCGCTTGAGAGTCTGGAGACAACTGCGGCACGGCGGGCAATCTTTCAGGTGCTGTTCGATCTTTTCGCAGGTATCGGGTTCCAGCTCCCGGTCCAGGTATTCGGAAAGCTTGGCAAACAATTCCAGGCACGCGGCATTGTGTTGATGGGCCGATTCACTGCTCATGGTAATATCCCTTGAGTTTGTCCCTTAAAAAAAGCCTGGCCCGGTGCAGTCTGACCTTTACATTGGCCGGCGTCAGATTCAGAATCTGGGCCGTTTCGGCCGTGGAGAACCCTTCCATGTCGCGCAGGACCAGTACCAGGCGGTAGTTTTCAGGCAATTCCAGGATGGCTTCCTGCAGTTTGTTGTACAGCTCTTCGCTGAGAACCGTGTCCAGGGGTAAGGCGGCCCATTTGGGAAGCCGGTCGGTCCCGGCGGCCGGATCCTTGGGAATGAATTCCTCCAGCGAAAGCTCATGATCAGGCGCGAATTTGGACTTGCGCCTTTTTTTGATACAGATACTGGTCGCTATCCGGTAGAGCCAGTTCTTGAATTTCGTTTCAAAGCGGAAGTCCTTGAGGTAGCGGAAAACGTTGAGGAAAGTTTCCTGAACGATGTCCTCGGCGTCGCGTTGTTCCCCGCACATCTTGAGACCGAAGTTGTACAACGGGCGCTCGTAGCGTTTCACAATTTCGGTGAAAAGTTCGTGATCGCCGTTGTTAATGGCTTCAATCAGGGCCGTGTCCTGATCGATCTTCCGGTTTTTCTTGAATTTGCTCGACTCCGCTTTTGTGCGCATCATCATTCCGGCGTGTCACCTGACACGCATCGCGCATTCAGGTGGAAACACCCATTCGTGGCAGAATGTGAACCTGCAGGAGGTACCATATACCGATAAAAATCAGTAAAACCAGCCATTGTTTCATGTCGGCTCCCTAAATACGGGTTTATTGGAACGGTGTCCACTCTTTTTTGAAGGTGTCAGACAGGGACATGCCTTGTTGAATTAAAGAGACCGGTATCCGGCAGGGGTTACAGGCCGGGTTCTGTCGCTTGCAGCCGGCCGCGTGCTTGACGTGCGGCCGGCAGACGCCGATTCAGTTCAAAAACCGCTCTTCAATGAATTCAGCCAGCCTTCGGATATCGTCCCGGTCGAAGCAGGGCAGGTCGGCACCCTCAACGGGCGGGCCGACCAGGGCGGCCACTTGCGTGAGCCGGATTGCTTCCATGGGGCCGGCAGCCCGGGAGACGACAAGTATTTTGGGATACGGCGCATGCTTGAACCCTTCGATCAGGACCAGATCCATGTCGTCCAGGTACGGCAGCAGGTCGGAAGGAGACGGATCGTCCATTTCCTTTACGAGGTTTATCCGGCGCGGACCCGCCAGGATGACGGCCAGGGCACCTGCGGCCTTGTGGCGATAGCTGTCCTTGCCGGGTTTGTCGTTTGCAACGTCGTGGCGGCTGTGCTTGATGGTTCCGATCCGGTAACCTTTTTCTTTGAGCGCGGGCACCAGTTTTTCGATCAGGGTCGTTTTTCCGGATCCGGAATAGCCAACTATGCAGATCGCTTGTGTCATGTGGTTTCCCATCGGTTTTTATTTGCCAGCAATAATGGTTTCCGACATATGGCAAAGAGGCTAATGTCAGCCGGCACCGTTGTCAAGATCGACGGGAAGGCATTGGAAGCGATGTCGGTTTTCAAGTGATCATCTCACTTGACTTGGACATGGCCACCAAGCTACACTCGGTTATCGGTGTGTTGAATATCTGCCTGACATTCTGGTTCCTTATTCTTTCATAAGAAGGAGAGCATCCATGTTGCGTCTGGGCGCCGAGCCGCCGGACAACCGGGAAATGGATTTGGACGATATTTTTCTGGCCCGCCTGAAACTTTTGATTATTATGGCCAAGGCCTATCTCGAGGATTGTCCCCTGGGACAGTACAGGCGTAAGGCGATTCTGGAAAACGCCGAGCATATAGAGGCGGAGTCTGTCGAACTGGGAGGGCTGGGGGGCAATTTCCGGAAGCCGGAAAACCCCGGCAGGGCCATGACCTTCGATCATGTGTTTTATCAGCGGGTAAAATTACTGGCGGTCATTCTTAAGGCCGTGGCAAAGGGATATCCCATGGGGTTTCACCGTAAAAAGGCCCTGGCTGACAACCTGGAGATGGTCTGCCGCAGCCTTACTTTCCATGGCCGGCTCAAGGACATGGACTTTCTCCAGGTGGCCTGAGACGGTAACTCTGACCCGACTCGAACTTTAGCGGCCGGAAAGTGCGGAAGCGGCATGACCGATATTGTCATAATCGATGACGATTACTTGGTGCGCAAACTGCTGGTCGACGCCCTGGAATACGGATGCAACAGGAAGGTGCAGACTTTCGAGGACGGTTTCAGTGCCTGGCGGGTATTGAGCAGTGGTTGTGCGGCGGACCTGGTAATAGCCGATGCCAACATTCCGGAGATGAACGGGCTGGAGCTGCTGGAAAAGTGCAAGTCACTTTGTCCGGCCTGCAAATTTGTTCTCACATCCAGCGATCAGAGCAACGAGGACCGCGCGCGAGCCCTGGGAGCCGACGCTTTCCTGATGAAACCTTTCAATGTTACCGATCTGTTTGCCGTACTGCAGAATCTTTTGCCTGCCGAAGCTTCGCCGGGCGCGCGGCCGGGAAAAGCGTGATCGTAGTCCCCGGCCGACGGGGATGCCGCTTTTATGGCGGCAAGGGAAGCGTTATGAATGCCCGCGCGTTTCGCGCCGGGCGGCGACCTGCACAGATCTGACGGCCTTGCTCGTCTGCCTTGTCTCCTGGGCCCTTTTCAGGAGGAGGTTACGGGGCTGAACACTGATTTATTATGAATTTCAAGCGCGTTTTTTGATCCTTGGTCAGATTCTCGAACCTGACGCTGTGCCGCTTTATTTTCTGTTTCTGGAAAATCAGCTGTCCCGTTTCATTGTCCGATACGGTGGTAAAGGTGACTCCGGACAGGGGCGGGCCGTTGCTGGGGGCCAGTTTCAGCTCGTATGAGCCTTTGCCGATTTTCAACCCCTTGTCCAGGTAGTAGAAAGAAAGTCCGCCCATGCTGATGTCCCCGACAGGGTTTTTGGCCCTTGAATGTTCCAGAATCACAAACAGGTTGTTGCGGGGACGGTAGCGGCGGCTGCGGCGCAGTTTAAGGGCGACCAACCGTTTTAAGGAGATAATCATTGAACCATTCTCCCTCTTGGACAATCTGTGGCCGGTATGGCGCGAACACCTGATGAAAAACTCGGCCCATATTTAGCAAAAGAAATCGGAGATGGCGACCATTTTTTTACAATCTGTTGCCGGCAGGTAAAACCGGATCCCGGGCTCTTTGGGATGTTCTCCAGTTTATGGCTTTACAATTTACTGAAATTGTGAGACTAAACGAAGGCTGTTGAAACGGTACAGCGTAACGGTCCCTGCAATGGACGCTGGCTGCAATGGTTGTGCGCGAATGATTCAGTATTTGGCAAAACGCTGCCGTTGATTTAAAAAAACGCAATTCGATACCTGACGGTAGTGTTGAGCCGCGCCGGGTGCATTCATGTTCGCTGAGCAGTGCGCCACGCGGTATGGGGAGGGGGCCATTACCCAGTGCCGCTTTTAGCCCGTTTAATCAGAGCCATCAATATCGGATGGATCTGCTGTTTTTTCCTGAGCCTTACAAGCCTCGCCCCGGCGGCAGATGTTCAGCTGACCGCCGCCGAGCGCGAGTTTCTCCAAAAAAACAGCCCCATAGTTTTTGTCAGCCAGAGCCATTATCCGCCCTTTGAGTTTATCGACAACGGTGAACGCAGCGGGATGACCATCGAGCTTGCCCGCTGGATGGCAACCGAACTGGGGTTTTCGGCCCGCTTTATCGATGCGTCCTTCCGGGAGGCACAAAACGCTGTTCTGGACGGGACTGCCCATGTCCTTACAAGTCTTTTCCGCAGTCCCCTGCGGGAAAAGAAGTTCGATTTCACCAAAACCATCTTCAGTGTTCCGGCATCCATTTTTATCCGATCTGAAAGGACCGACATCAGCGGGCTGCAGGATCTGGACGGCAAGCGGATTGCGATGCAGGCCGGGGACTACGCCAAAGAGTTTCTGGAAACCCGTAAAATATCTTTTCAGGCCATTTATACGGACAATTTCGCCCAGGCCATAGACTTGGTGGCGGCCCGCAAGGCCGATGCGGTCATAGGTGATGAGCAGATCGTCTGGTACCATGTTTACAAGAGCCGCATGACCGATCAAATCAAGAAAGTTGGCGAGCCCCTGTACACCGGGAAAAATTGCATGGCGGTAAGGGAAGGCAACAAGGTGTTGCTCGGCCTGCTGAACAAGGGGATTTCCCTGGCGCAGAAAACGGGGACCCTGGAAAAAATAAATCGTAAATGGCTCGGAACCGTCCCGGGGGTGTCCCGGGCAGCCATGCCGGCCTATTTTTCCCAGATTATCATTGTCATGGCCACGGGGGTCGTTCTTCTGGTTATGGTCTGGTTGTGGAACGTGCGTCTCAGAAAACTGGTGGCCAGGCGGACAGAAGCCCTGCAGCGCAGTGAAAACCAGTACCGGACGTTGGTTCAGAACGTCAACGTGGGGGTCTATCGCACGAGCGCCGACGGCCGTTTCATCAAATTCAACCCGGCTTTGGTGCGTATTTTCGGATATACCCGGGAAGATGACTTTGCTGCCGTTCCGGTTGCAGAGCTATATGCTGATCCCGGGCAGCGGGCCGAGTTTATCGACCAGATCACCAGGGACGGGACGGTCAAGGGCAAGGTTATGAAGATGAGAAAGAAAGACGGCACCCTCTTCTGGGTGGCATGTTCGGCCACGGCCGAATTCGATGACAAAGGCAATCTGAAATGGATCGACGGGATAATCGAGGATATCACCAAAAGGAAAGAATACGAGGACGAATTGTCTTACCATGCCTATCATGACCCGCTGACCGGCCTGTTCAACCGCAATGCCCTTTACGAACGGCTTGAAGAGAGCGTCAAGAATGCCTTGAGGTACGACCGGCGCCTGGCGGTGCTCTTTATCGACCTTGACCATTTCAAACAGGTCAACGACACTTACGGCCATGAGTGCGGGGATGAGGTCTTGCGGCAGGTGGCCGAACGCTTTAAAACCATTTTACGGGAATCCGATCTGGTTTTCAGGTTCGGAGGTGACGAGTTTGCCGTGATTCTGGCCGGGGCGAAAAACCTGGATCCGGAGCCGGTGGCACAAAAAATAATTTCCGAATTGTCCCGGCCCTACCGGGTGGATTCCAGGACGATCGATTTTGTGCGGCCCAGTATCGGCATTGCCATCTGCCCTCAACACGGCTGCGACGGAAAAACCCTTTTGCGGTGCGCCGACAAGGCCATGTACCGGGCCAAAGGCAATCCCAAAAGGTATATTTTCGCCGCTCCCGCCGATGACAAGGCCAACTGACCGCGGCGGCTATCCCGAGCTGTTTTTTTCAATTTCCTCCAGGGCTTCCCTGGCGGCTTCCTTTACCTGCCTGCCGGCGGGATCTTTGAGCACCTGCCGGATGTACCGCGCGGCCTCGGCGGTTCCGATCTGCCCAAGGGTGTAGACTATATCGCCCCTGGCCTGCTCGTCTGCAACCTGAAAGCGCTCCCATAACGGGCGGCACAGGCCGGCGGCCAGCTGAGAGTTGCCGGCGGCCAGGTATTCCACCACAACCATCGCCCCAAGACGGACTGACCAGCGCGGATGGGCCAGCAGGTCGGCGAGGGCCGGAAATATCCTGTTTGCTTTTGCCATCATTTCGGCTACCTGGTGAGCTTTTCCATCTTCCAGCAGTTGTCTCAGGCATCCGGGCGACATCCGGGCGGGATCACGGGAGATACCCATCTCCAGAATTTCGGCCGGATCCACCACACCGGTCCAGCTGAACTGTTGGTCCAGGATGGTATGCGGAACCGAACGGACGCCGTCTGCGGCCGCCCGGCTGGAGAAGGTGGCGGCGTCGATGATGATCAGCCTGACCAGGGCGGTGGAGTCGGCCAGCATGAGCAGGCGGCCGGCCATCTCGGGGCAGAAAGGACAGCCCGGACCGATATACAGCTTAAGTGGCATGGGAGTCCGGAGCTTTGAGAGCATTGCGGCCAAGGCGGTGTCCGGAGATGGTATCGTGGCGTTGCTTCCGGCGATTGTATTGAGAAAAGCAGGCAGAATCGGACCGGCGGGAATTGCCTGGTAATAAATATTGTCAAAGCGTCCCGTTATAAGGGCCGGGCGTGCCGGAACACCGTCGGGTTCGTTTTCCAGGCCGATTCCGGGCGCCAGCGTCGTAAGTTCCCTGGCAAATTCGGCTATCAGGGCGCCGGCGCGGCTTTGGTCTCCCGCCAGCCCGATCTTTGCCGGCCGGGACAATTTCCCGGCCCATCCGATTATGGTTTCCCTGTCTTCAGGGTTCATGCTCACCTCTTTTTGCGTGTTGCCGTATCTGGGCGGGTCACCTTCAGTATTCTGGCCGCGGCCCCGCATGCCTGCCAGCTTATCTCCAGGTCGTATAGTCGCAAGCCATGCTTCGACGGGCCGCAAAGTGTGCGTTTGTAAGCCGGCCGGGGATCAAGCTCGATTATCCTGCGGATCAGATGTTTCAGCCCCGGATACATGCCTTCAAGCTTTCGGCATTCCTGCCTGGCCTGTCGGGAGAAACCGACTTTCAGGACGGCTTCCGGCCGGCGGTGGGCGAAACCTCCCCGTGCATCCGCAATCTGATCAGACCAGGGCAGGTAGGGCTTGATGTCCAGTACGGGAGTTTGATCCAGCACGTCGAGTCCGGAGACGTGAAGGAGGGTCTGCCGGCGGCAGAATTCCATCTTCTCCAGCCTTACGGCTGAAATGCCGACGGGATTGGGCCGGAAACCGCTGCGGGTGGCGAAAACCCCTGTTTTGCGGTTGCCCCCCAGCCGCGGAGGCCGGACCATGGGGCGCCAGGAGCGCCTGCTGTTGGCATGAAACCAGAACACCACCCAGATATGGGAAAATTCTGCGAGCCCCCGCCAGGCCTGGCGCAGGTGGTAAGGCGGAAAGATTTCGATCACGGCCGGCGCCGTAGCGGCCAGGGACGGCTGACGGGGTATTCCGAATTTTTCGGTAAAGCAGGATGTCACCGTGCCTATCGGTTCCAGTCGGAGGTGATTTGCCCGACGGTCCGGTGCCGGCCCGAGACCGGGTACCGGACCGTCGGCCTGCGGATCGGGCTCCGGCTCAGGGTTGGCAGGGCATTTGGCCGGGGAAATTTGGCTTGACATACTCCACCTGTTCCTGGAAGTTATTTTCAGAATGCAGGGCCAATTCTAACTTTATTCAGACAAAAGGCAACCACCATGTTCAATCCGGAAAAGATTTTAGGAAATTTGCTGTTAAGCGGAGCCCGCCGCAGCTCCGGGGTATCGGGCGGAGCCCTCCTGGGGCTGGTCGGAGTGGCCATGGAAGCTGTCGAACATTACATGAATCAGGACAAGCGGTCCGGATCGGCGCCCGGGCCCGCACCTGGAATGCCGCCGCCACCGCCTCCCGGCGCCGGCCCTCAGGCCCCGCCGTCTGCTCAGCCTCCGCCTCCGCCGCCTGCGCCGGGAAGCGGGCCGGAGATGTCGGCCCGGGACAAGGCCGTTTTGCTGATACGGGCGATGATCGCGGCGGCCGCGGCCGACGGCGACATCGATAACCGGGAGCGTTCCAGGATCATGGATCAGGCCGGAAAGAGCGGCCTCAGTGAAGAGGAGCGCGATTTCCTGGAAAAGGAAATGGCCAACCCCCGGCCCCTGGAGACCATAGTGTCCCAGGTGGATTCACCCGAACTGGCCGCCCGGGTCTACGCCGTATCCCTGGCGGCCCTGGAGGTGGACACCGAGGCTGAAAGGCAATACCTTCGCAACCTGGCGGGCGCTCTGGGGTTGACCGCCGAGCAGGTGGCCGGAATAGAACAGCGGTTAGGGTGACTCGGCGGGCGGTTCGGTGTCCGGGTCGTGCTTTGCGGTGCGGTGGCCGCTGCGGCAACACCCGGTGATTAAAAAAACTCAGGTGAAACTGTAATTTTGCCAACAGGAGGCTTTCAAAATGACGCAATGGTATTTGAGCTTTGACGGCAACCAGATCGGCCCCATGGACACAGCCGAAGCAATTGCCAAGGCCCAGGAAAACCCCAACGGTTTTGCCTGGCGCCAGGGTTTTGCCCAATGGCTGCCCATTTCGCAGATAGACGAATTGCAGCCGGGCAGTCAGCCGGGTGCGGCGCCGCCGCCGCCCAAGGCGGCCATGGCCGACGATATAGACTTCAAGATTTTCGGCGCCGAGATGCAATTTGTCGAAATCGAGCTGGATCCGGGCGAAAGCGCCGTGGCCGAAGCCGGTGCCATGATGTACAAGGACAGCTCCGTGGCCATGGAGACCGTTTTCGGGGACGGATCGTCAAGCGGCGGAGGCGGCTTCATGGAAAAGCTGCTGGGAGCAGGCAAGCGGTTGCTGACGGGCGAAAGCCTTTTCATGACCGTTTTCACCCATACCGGTCAGGGCAAGGCCCATGTGGCCTTCGGAGCACCATACCCGGGCAACATCATACCGGTGCATCTCGGCGATACCGGCCGAACCCTGATCTGCCAGAAAGACAGTTTTCTTTGCGCAGCCAAGGGAGTATCGATAGGCATCTATTTCCAGCGCAAGATACTGACCGGGCTTTTCGGCGGCGAAGGGTTCATCATGCAGAAACTCGACGGTGACGGAATGGTCTTTCTGCATGCCGGAGGAACCGTCATCGAGCGCCGGATGGACGCCGGAGAAACCCTGCATGTGGACACAGGCTGTATCGTTGCCCTGGAACCGTCCGTCCAGTTCGATATCCAGCAGGCCGGCGGAATCAAGACCGCCTTGTTCGGCGGCGAGGGCCTGTTTTTCGCCACCCTGAGGGGGCCGGGAAAGATCTGGCTGCAATCCCTGCCCTTTTCACGGCTGGCGGGCCGGATGCTCCAGGCGGCTCCCCAGCGGGGCGGCAGCAAGGGTGAAGGCTCGATACTGGGCGCTCTGGGGGACCTGATCGACGGAGACAATTGATGGCCGCGGCGGGCCGGCCTTCAAGCCGCCGGGCCTGCCCTGCCGAGCGAAAGCGATCACCGATGCGGATCGAGTGCCGGAACATCAGCTACCGGTATCATGCCGAAAGTGAGCCGATTTTTGAAAATCTCTCTCTTTGCTATGATCAGCCCGGCTTCCATGCCCTTTTCGGTCCTTCCGGAGTCGGGAAAACCACCCTGGCCAGAATCATCTGCGGGGAGATCCAGCCTGCCGGCGGCAGTGTTACAACCAGCCGGACAGAACCGATTCTCTACACATACAATCTCGAGCGCCTGCCGGACTGGGCCACCACGGGCCGCCACCTGGAACGGGTGACCCCTGACGGCAGGGCCGGGCTGCGCGAATCTCTGGTTGATATTTTCGATATCCGCCCCTGCCTGGATCAAAGATTCGGCGGGCTCTCCCTGGGCCAGCAGAACCGGGTCAACCTGCTGCGCTACCTGTTGCAGGATTTCGGCTTTCTGATAATGGATGAAAGCCTTGCCAACGTTGACGAAAAGACCAGGGAAACGATAATTATGCATCTGAAGGAACTCTTCAGGGACAGGATGATCATCTACATTTCCCACAATCTGGTGGAAGTCGCCAGGTTTTGCCGGCAAATAGCGGTATTGCGGTCGGTTTCCAAGCAACCCCGCATCGTCCGGGTCACGGGGCAGGACCTGCGGCTTGAAGGCCGGCCCGACCGTACGGCCCTGGAAAAGACCATGCTGGAGATGATGAATGCTGCCTAGGCGGATATATCAGTTCTTTTTGATCTACCTGCTGGGAATCCTGGTTCTGTTGTCCCTCAAGTACGGGTTGCAGCTTTCTGATTACGTGATTCCGGGACCAAAGACCCTGTGGCAAACGGCGCTCGAGGTTTTTCCCCGTTACGCACTCGATGTCTGGAACACGCTGCAGGTGGCCCTTATCGGGCAGGTGATGTCCATCGTGCTGGCCCTGGCGATCGGGATTCCGGGAAGGAGCACCACCTGGTTCGGCAACTTCATCAAAGCCGCGGCCTACAACGTCCAGGCCTATCCGATCGTGGCCATCGCCCCCATCATCTTCATCCTGCTGGGCGACGGTTTCCTGTCCCGGTTGCTGATCGCGGCCATGATCTGCTATTTCCCGATCCTGCTCACCGTCCTGGGGGTAATGAGCGAGCCTGTGGCGGATGTGGAGCATTTCTACCGCTGCACGGGCAGGATGCGCTGGCAGCTGGAAGTCAAGATCAGGGCATTTGAAAATCTGCACAAGCTGACGACCGTAATAGCCGGGAGCGCAACCCTGGCCATGGCCGGTACCATAGTTGCAGAGTTCATAGCCGCCAATGCAGGTATAGGCTACAGTATCAGGATAGCCCTGTACCAGAGCGATCTGGCCAGAATCCTGGTGGCGCTGCTGCTGATCGGAATATGCCTGTCGGTCTATCAGGGGCTGCTGGAACATACCGGAAGCCTGGTGAAAAAAGCCTGGACCGGGTCTGCCTGAATCCGGTATTTCTGAAATGTGCTGGCAAAGATTGTCTTAACAGGCGTCTGTTTGCGGGCCAGACCGGGACGAGAGGCTGAAAAATGGTCAGGAAGGGAGACTGCCATGAACGGTAAAACAGGAAAGCGCAACAGTCTGCTGGCGGCGGCCTGGATATTGATTGTGCTGACCCTGGCGGTGGCAGGAGCGCCGGAAGGCCGGGCGTGGGCCGGTACTTTGAACTACAGGCTGAAATGGATCTACAATGCTTCGGTTATCGGCGATCTTTATGCGTCCGGCAAAGGGTATTTCCGGGCCGCCGGCCTGGAGGTCAAGGTAAGGCCGGGAGGCCCTGAAAGGGATGCTCTGCGGGAACTCGAGCTGGGGTATGCCGATTTCGGGGTGGCTTCAGCCGACCAGGTTATCCGGGCCGTTGCCAAAGGGGCGCCCCTGGTGGTGGTGGCCCAGTTGTTTCAGGTCAACCCTCTGCAATGGCTCTACCGCACCGGCAAGGGCATGATCAGGAAACTGGACGATCTGAAGGGCAGGACCATCGGAATCACCTACGGCAAAAACGACGAGATCATCATGCGGACCCTGCTGGCCAAGGCCGGCATTGGACGGGGACAGGTCGAATTTTACAGCGTGCGCCTCGATTACACGCCTTTTTTAAGGGGCAAGGTGGACCTGTGGCCGGTCTATGCCAACACCCAGGCCGTCTTTCTGCGGGACAAGCTTAGCCGGGCAGGGGAGGAAACCGCCCTGTTTGTTCCCGGAGATTTCGGGGTCAGGTTCGTGGCCAATTCAGTGGTGACCTCGGAAAAACTGTTCAAACGCAACCCCGAATTGGTCAAGCGTTTCGTTGGCGCCCTGCTCGCGGGCTGGAAGGCGGCCCTGGATGTGAAACATCAGAAAGAAGCTCTGGCCATTTTGAGGCAGGTCGACCGGGACACCCCCCTGCGGATACTTAAAACCCAGCTTGAGATCACCCGCCGCCTGGTGATGCCCCGATCCGGTCCGCCCCTGGGAACCATCGATTTTGAAGGCTGGCGTCAGACCGAGCGCATCATGCTGGAACAGGGGCAGATAAAGGCCCCGGTCAAAATCCTCTCCTGCCTCAAACCGATGCTTTGAGGCGGTTTCCCTTCCGGGACCGATCGTGACGGGACGGTTGAGGCTGTCAAGGTCCGCTCATGGCTCAGGGATGGAGACGTTTTGCGATTTTATCCAGCTCCCGGGAGCGCAGCCAGAAAATGCCGGTATTTAGTTTGCGGTCGAACTCCAGCAGGGCGTCTGTCTGCCGGCCGACCCAGATGTATTTCCGGGAGCCTTTTTTGACGGGACTGACACGGCCGTAACGGGCGAAGGCCTCCTGGCGCAGGAGTTTGAAACGCGGCATGCCGTAGACCCACATGGTTATGGAATACAGTTGATTGCGCCAGAAACCGAAGATCAGCCCGTCGAGTTCGACTTTTGCCCAGCGCAGGGGCCGGTCCTTCCATGCATACTGGACTATTGCGCCATACAGATCTTCTGTCTTGACCCTGACCAGGCTGCCCAGGGCCGCCGGCCGCATTCTCCACCGCAGGCCCCGGAAAGGGAGGCGGTCGATTCCGGAAGAAAGAACTCCGGTTTTCAAGCCGGCCGGAGCTTTGCCGGCCGGTTTCCGGCCACTGCGGGGCTTGGTGGCGTCAGGTCCGGAGCTATTGCCGTCCGGCCGGGGTTTACCCTTACCGGTGTTGGGAAAACCGGTTTCGGGCGGAGGGACGGCATCTTTTTTCGCCCGCGATGGATCACCGGGGGCATCAACTATTCTTTGGACATCGGCCCCGGGCACTGCCACGACAATTCCGTGCAGGTAGAATTTTACCGTTGAACCTTCCTTCCAGACCCTGGACGTGGTGAATTTTTCTCCCGAACGCAGGATTATAGTGGCGGCTTCGGCCGCCGGCCGGAGGCCCGGGCTTGAGAGCAACATCACCAATGCCATCAGGCAGGAGCTGAAACCCGGAACTTTGGATCGCTTCTTCATGGACATGCCCCTTGAACTTCAATCCTCAGGCGGTTGCCGGCCGGGACCGGTCTAAAGACAGGCCTGGAGGCATCCCTGTTGTTGCGGTTCTTTGGTTTGAAATGAGCCGAATGCCGGCCGTATCTTCAGAACGTTAAATCGGCTGATCCGGGTGCTTACTTGAGCCGTATCTCGCCCCGGGCGGATCGACCGTTTCCGGCTTAAGCCGGCAATCGAATCCGGGTGCCGTTTTGGTTTGCTTGAAACTTGCCCCGCGGCCGGGGCGATTGTATACTGATCCTGTATCTTGAGCGGGACTTTACAACGGGGCAATACGGACAGCGGCAGCGGTTTTTTCAAGGACCTGATTCCGGCTTTCGGCGGCGGGGCGTTTCGGGCTGCACCGGCGGCCGGAATGCCGTTGAAGGTGTAATCTTTCCCGGAGCCGGAGAAAGGAGCGGGCCGTGTCGACAGGGGCGTGCGGAGTAAATTGTGATCTGTGCCGTTTGCGGCTGCTGGGTACCTGTTCAACCTGCGGGAGCGGCAAAAGCCGGGAGGCGGAAGCGAAACGGGCCGCCCAGGAAAGACTGTTCGGGCAGCCGTGCCCTGTTCTGGCCTGCGCCATCATGAACAAGGTGGACTACTGTCTGCGGGATTGCCTCCAGTTTCCCTGCGATAATTTCAGTTGCGGGCCCTATCCTTTCAGCCGGAGTTTCCTCGACATGCAGCAGCGCCGGCTGGCGGAATTGCCTCCGGCCCTGGATCCCAATGGCCGTCCTCTGAACGTGCCGCAGCAGTACTGGGAGACCCTGGCAGAGCGGGACACCCGGCAGGTTTGCAATGCCACCCTGGTGGAAGCTGACGGCAAGGGGCGTTTCCACTTCCGGTTCCTGGACCGCAGGGTGCGGGTGACACCTTCGTTACGGGTGCTTGAAGAGGCCGGGGCCGGTGGCGGCTGGCACCAGGTAAACGACCCCCTGCTGGAACTGACGACCCTGACCTATTTGACGGCCACGGAGAAAATCTTCCCTCTTGCCAACAGGCTGGCGGGCATAAAGGATCTCAAACAGGGGTTTTATTTTCAGGGCCGGCATGTGTTGCCCGTCAGCCCTTTGCTGGAGCGTTTCGGTGATGATCCGGGCGGTTTTGCAGACGCCTGCCGCCTTCTGGAAGGTGTGCCGGCGCAGATGGCCGACCTGGGTTTCAGGCTGCTTCCTTTCCCCCGCCTGCCGGTCTATTTTCTCTACTGGCAGGCCGCAGACGATTTCAGGGCGCGGATAGACGTTCTTTTCGATTGCTCGGTTGAAAACATCTTTACTGCCCCGGCCATCTGGATTCTTGTCCGGCGTATGGTGATCGCCCTGCTGCAGGCGGGCCGGACACAGGCCGGGTCTTTGTAGAATCGGGACAGACATCGAATTGCCGCCGGCCCGGCCGGGAAACTTTGCTCGATTTCCCGGCAGGACCGGCGGCTTGGGCATTGGGAGGAGGGATCAATGCCTGAAACGACCAACGATGGTGGTCAGTTGGGCCGACATCTGCTTGAGCTGTTCGGCGTTCAGCCTGATCTGATTGCTGCTGTTGGCCATCTGGCCGGCGGCTGAGTTGACGGCCGCCATGTCCTGGGTTATTTGCTCCGCGACGCTGGAACTCTGATTCACGTTTTCGTTTACTTCCTGGATTCCCTGGGAAGCCTGGGAGATGTTGTCGGCTATTTCCCGGGTGGCTACCGATTGTTCTTCGACAGCGGTGGCGATGGTGGCCACGATATCGTTTACCCCCTCGATGACTTTGGAGATCTGGTCGATTTCCGTGACAGTCGAGGCCGTGGTGCTCTGAACCTCTTCGATCTTGGCCTTGATATCCTGAGTGGCCTCCGCGGTCTGCTTGGCCAGTTCCTTGATCTCGTTGGCCACCACGGCAAAACCTTTGCCCGCCTCTCCGGCCCGGGCGGCCTCGATGGTGGCGTTGAGGGCCAGAAGGTTGGTCTGTTCGGATATCTCGGTTATGGTCTCGGTGACCTTGCCTATCTGTTCGGCGGCTTTGCCGAGGGCGTCCATCTTTTCGGCAGCACTCCGGGACTGATTGACCGCTTCGTCGGAGATCGTGCGGGCCTTTTCGGAGTTCTGGGCGATCTCGTTGATGGTCGCGGTCATTTCTCCGGCGGCAGTGGCAACCATGCTGGTGTTGGCAGACGATTCTTCCATGGCGGCTGCCACGTTGTTGAGGTTGCTGCTCATTTGCTGGGCCGCGGCGGTAACATTGTCGGCCCGGTTGGTTGTGTCTTCCGAGTTGGATGCCAGCTCCACGGCTACATTGGCCATCTCGGCGGCGGATTCATTTACGTTTGCGGCGTTTTCGGCCAGCTTTGCGATGATACCCTGCAATTTTTCGATGAATACGTTGAAAAGCCTGGCCAGTTCGCCGATCTCGTCGTTGGAATCTATGCTGACCCGTTTGGTCAGGTCACCCTCGCCTTCGGCGATATCGTGAAAATTGACGATCATGGTTTTCAAGGCCCTTGTGATGCCGGTAACGATGAAAAAACACAGTACCATTGTAAGAGCGAAGATCGGCGAAACCACGGCCAGCATCGAGAGGTATTTCCGGCGGGCCTGTTTCTCGATGGCGGCGGTGGCCCCGGCCAGGTAGGTTTTTATGTTGTCGATGTAGACCCCGGTGCCCAGCCAGAAGTCGGTTCCCGGAATCATGACGGCATAGCTGAGCTTGGGCTGGTCGCCGGCACCCGGCTTGGGCCAGACGTATCGCACGAAGCCTCCGCCGTTGCGGGCTTTTTCATAGAGATCCTTGACAAAATAGGTTCCGTTTTTGTCCTTTATGGACCCCATGTCTTTCCCGTACAGGCTCTTTTTGATGTGGGCGATTGTCTTGCTGCCTCTGAAGACGAAGAAATATCCGGAACGGTCATGCTCGTAACGTACGTTATTGAGCATCCGGCGAACGGCGTTGATCTGCTCCCGGGCATCGGCGATGTTCCTTATCCTGTTGGCGATGACCACGGCCATGGTGCGGGTGACGGCCTCGAGTTTTTCCTTCTGACCGTCAAGCATTACCTCCTTGGTCTGTCCCAATCCGATCTGCTTGACGGCGTTTGCAGTGCGCCAGGTGAAAAACAGCATCAAGGCAAACAGCAGCGCAACGCCGGCAACCAGGAGCATCATTCTGTATTTGATCGTCAGTCGATTCAGAAACATGCAATTGCCCTCCCTTTGTGTTCATACGGATTTCTCTTACGTCAAATGGTATCGGCCGGCGCGCAAAAGGGGTGACAACCGAAATTAAACCATAAAACAACTATGCATTTTGATTGTTCTGGATTGTATCGAAGAATGTTTTCAGGGATTGTTTTCTGCCGGTCAGGCCGAGTTTCTTCCGGATGGCGTTCCTGATGTTTGTTACGGTGTGGGGGGACAGGTACAGGGATCTGGCTATCTGTTTGGTGCTCAGTCCCTGGCGGACAAGATCGGCGACCCTGCACTGGGCCGGAGTCAGGATACGATAACAGGATGCCAGGGAACCTGTCAGGGGAGGCAGCAGGGTGTCGATGTTCGATCTGATGACGTTCAATACGACCTGGCCGTCGTTGTCCGGTGTGCATTTTTCCAGCCGGTCGAGATAGGGCAGGATGAATTTACGGACGTTCATCATCAGGTCGGCTTCGACGGCCCTTTTCTCGATGGCCCGGTTGTCGAGGATGGTTTTCAGGGCCTTGTTCAATTTTTCAAGTTCAATGGCGCGCTGCCGGCCGGTGTTGTTGCAATGGGCCAGGTCGCCGACAAGAAAAGCCAGCTGGCTGAGAAAGGCCGCCACGGCGCGGCTTTTGCTCCGCGGGATTACCGGCAACTTTCTGACCGCCTGTATGAAGGCTGATCTGTCGAAACCATAGCGTTCAGCCTGGCCGGCAAAATCCAGGATTTGATCAGAGCCGGGAGGGCTGCAAAAAAACTGGCCGCCGAACAGGACACCGGCTATTTTTCCGTCAACCAGCAAAGGGGTCGCAATTTCCATAATTCCGTGGCGGCAACTGAAAATCCTGGCTCTGCGGCCAGCCTCCATCTGGCGGACGATTTGCCCGTCGAAGATGGCGCAGCGGCTGCGGGCACCTGGATGGCGGTGGTAGAAAAGATTGCAGACCGAATTGCGGCCTGAGCGTGCAATGAGGGTGCCGCCGGTGGTGATGATACTGGCTGCTATACCAAAGGCTTCGAACAGGTGGTCGCAAAGCTGCTGAAGCCTTTCAGGATCGATGAGATCCAATCCGGCGGCGGCCGGCAAAGTCATGGCCTGGCTCCTGTTGCTCGGGACAGGCGGGGAAACCGCCATAAAGGCCGGTAAGCACCGGCCAGTAGGTAGTTGTGATCTTCATCCTTGGCTGGTTCCGGAGCCGGATCTGCTTTCACCGGCCGGCGGGCCAAGGCAGGCTTTCAATCCACCAGCTGAATTCCGGTATAGTTTTGCGGGCAGATGGCGGTCAATTCCTGTTTGACGGCTTCTGGGACCGGAAGGCCGGAGACGAACTCGGATACTGTTTGACGGGTTATCCGCCGGTTGGTGCGCGTGAGCTGTTTAAGTCGTTCATAGGCGTCTTTGACTCCTTCACGGCGCAGGATGGTCTGAATTGCTTCGGCCACCACGGCCCAGTTGTTTTCAAGGTCGTTTTCCAGGGCCTGGCGGTTGAGCAAGAGTTTGTCAAGTCCCCGGCCGATGGAGCCAAGGGCTATCAGGCCGTGTCCCAGGGCCACCCCCAGGTTGCGGGTTACCGTCGAATCGGTAAGATCGCGCTGCAGCCGGGAAACCGGGAGCTTGGCGGCCATATGCTCCAGCAGGCTGTTGGCCACCCCCAGGTTGCCTTCGGCATTTTCGAAATCGATGGGATTGACCTTGTGGGGCATGGTCGAAGAGCCCACTTCTCCGGCTTTGATCTTCTGTTTGAAATAGTCCATCGAGATGTAGGTCCAGATGTCCCGGCAAAGGTCCAGGGCGATGGTGTTGATCCGGGCCAGGCCGTGGCAGAAGGCGGCCAGGTTGTCGTAAGGCTCGATCTGGGTGGTCAGCCGGGTGCGTTTCAGGCCCAGCCTGTCGTTGACCAGGTTGTCGGCGAAAGCAACCCAGTCGATATCGGGATAGGCCGCCAGATGGGCGTTGAAGTTGCCGGTCGCCCCGCCGAACTTGGCTGAAAAAGGGACCGCTTCCAGCAGGTGCAGCTGGCCCCGGATACGCTCGGCAAAGACCATGATCTCTTTGCCCAGGCGGGTGGGAGTTGCCGGCTGGCCATGGGTGCGGGCCAGCATGGGCACATCCTTCCATTGGCGGGCAAGCTCTCGCAGTTTTTTCACCAGCCGGTCCAGGGCGGGCCGGATCACCTGCTGCCAGGCTTCTTTAAGGGCAAGCGGCATGGCGGTGTTGTTGATGTCCTGGGAGGTCAGGCCGAAGTGGATGAACTGCTTGTAATCTGCCAGACCCAGCTTTTCGAAGCGTTCGGCCAGAAAATACTCGACCGCCTTGACGTCGTGGTTGGTCACCGCTTCGATTTCCTTGATCCGCCGGGCGTCGGCAAGCTCGAAGTGCCGGTATATTTCCCTCAGGCCGGAGACCTTCCGGCTGTCCAGCGATTTGAGACGGGGCAGGGGCAGTTCGGCAAGGGCTATGAAATACTCCACCTCCACCCTTACCCGGTAGCGTATCAGGCCGGCTTCACTGAAATAATCCGCCAGGGCCCCGGTGGCGCGGCGATAACGTCCATCGACCGGCGATATGGCTGTCAACACATCGAGTTGCATCATGTATTTCCTTTTGTTACGGTATGTTATATCCAGCGGTCGGTTAAGTATAGGTGATGCCGGAGGCAGTGTCAACCAGGGGATGCATCCCGCGCACCGCCGGTGGTGACGTGGCTGCTCAGTTTAAGCCGCAGCCCGGTATAGCGCTTTTGGGGCGAGTCGTTTTTCAGGGCGATGGCCAGGGCCTGCCGGGTGCCGACCAGAACCGCCAGGCGGCTGGCCCGGGTAAGGGCCGTGTAGACCAGGTTGCGCTGGAGCATGACAAAGTGCTGGGTGGTCACCGGCACGACCACCGCCGGGTACTCTGACCCCTGGGCCTTGTGGATGGAGACCGCGTAGGCCAGGCTGATCTGATCCAGCTCGGTGAAATCGTATTCCACCAGGCGTTGATCGAAACGGATCATGACACGCCGCAGGGGCCTGTCGATGGCTTCTATGAAGCCGATGTCTCCGTTGAAGACGTCTTTTTCATAATCGTTGCGTTGTTGCATGATCCTGTCGCCCGCGGCCAGCCGCCGCCCGCCGTGTTCGATCCTGTCGTCCGACCGGTTCAGGCTTTGCTGCAGGACCCGGTTGAGATTCAGGGCGCCCAGTGTTCCGCGGTGCATGGGGGTCAGGACCTGGATTTCGTCCACGGCCGACAGTCCGAAGCGTTGGGGGATTCTTTGCGCCACCAGGGTCCTGACGGTTTCCAGCACGTCCTCGGGATCTTCCTGCTGGATGAAGTAGTAGTCGCTCAGGCTGTCCCCGGCCCTGGGCGGGTCCAGCGGCATTTTGCCCGCCAGTATCCTGTGGGCGTTTGTCACGATTCTGCTTTGGCGGGCCTGGCGGAAGATTTCCCGCAGCTGGACCACCGGCAGGATACCCGAGGCGATGATGTCCTTAAGCACGTTGCCCGGGCCCACAGACGGCAGCTGGTTGACATCACCCACCAGGATCAGGGTGGTGCCGGCAGCCACGGCCTTGAGCAGGTGGTGCATCAGGACGGTGTCGATCATGGAGGCCTCATCGACGATCAGCAGGTCGCAGTCCAGAAGGCGGCGCTCGTTTTTCTGAAATCCCTGCCCCGGCTTGTAGCCCAGGAGGCGGTGGATGGTCCCGGCGCGGTGGCCGGTGGCCTCGGACATCCGCTTGGCCGCCCGGCCCGTGGGGGCCGCCAGGAGGACCTTTTTGGCGGCCTTGTGATAAAGGTCGATGATGGCCCTGATGATGGTGGTCTTGCCGGTTCCCGGCCCCCCGGTGATGACCATCGGCCGCGACCGGAGGGCGGTTTCCACGGCCTTGCACTGGTTGGGGGCCAGCTTGAGCGCCAGCCGTTGCTGAACCTGCCCCAGGGCGGCCTTCGGGTCGGGCACCAGGGGGCGCCCGCCGGTGGCGGCCAGTCCCGCCAGGCGTCTGGCGATGCTGATCTCGCACAGGTGGAGGGCCGCCGGATAGACCGCCTTGTTGTCGGGTTGGAAATGGTCAGGATCGCTATTGAGGTCTTCGATCACCAGTTGTCTGGCGGCCGTCAGATCGGCAATCGCCTGGCGGACCGCCTCTTCGGGCACCTGGAGAATCTTGACGCAGCGGCCGATCAGCTCCCTGTACGGCAGGTAGCAGTGCCCTTCGTCCGACGCCTTGTTCAGGACATACAGAAGTCCGGCCTCGATCCTGAGACTGGAATGGGCGGAGAAACCCAGGCGGGAAGCTATCCGGTCGGCGGTCAGAAATCCGATCCCCCAGATATCGGTGGCCAGGCGGTAAGGATTCTCGGTGACAACCTTGAGACAATCCTCTCCGTAAGTCTTGTATATCCGGACCGCATAGGCGGTGCTGATGTCGTGGGCCTGGAGAAAGATCATCACCTCGCGGATCTGTTTCTGGGCCTTCCAGGCCGTTTTGATCATCTCCAGCCGCTTGGGGCCGATACCGTCGACTTCCAGCAGCCGCCGGGGGCTTTCTTCGATCACCTTCAAGGTGTCCTTGCCGAAGCGGTCCACGATCCGGCGGGCCATTTCAGGCCCGAGCCCCCGGACGAGACCCGAACCCAGGTATTTCCGGATGCCGTACTCACTTGCCGGCTGGCTGGTGCGGCAGGAATCCAGGCGGAACTGCGGACCGAACTTGGGGTGCATCTCCCATCTGCCGGTCAGCCGGAGGATGGACCCGGCCGTGGCCTGGGCCATGTGTCCCACCACCGTCACAAGATCTGCCTTGCCCCTGACCTTCAACTGGGCCACCGTGTAGCCGCTTTCCTGGTCGTGGTAGGTGATCCGTTCCAGCATTCCTTCCAGGGCTGTGTTCGGTCCGGCCGGTTTGCCTTGGTTGGCCATTTCAATTTTCCTGAATTTCTAATGTGGATCTGATCCGGAACTCATATCGAGCCAGTCCGGCAAACGGACTTTGTCGCCGGAGACTTCCGGCGGGATATAGGGTTTTATGTCCAGCACCGGAGAATCCGGCAGGGCGTCGAGCCCGTCGACCAGCAGGCGGTTGCCTTTTACCTCCAGCAGGCGGCAAAGACAAGCGGCGATCAGGTTCGGCCGCACCGGGGCATGGGTGGCAAACACCCCCCTGAGGGGCTTGGCCGGGTCGCAGCGGGGATGGACCTGGAGGATCTGGCGTTTTTCGGTTGTATCATTGCGGTCAAACCAGTACAAGACCAAGAGGTGCGAGAAGTCTTCTATCCCCAGCAAGGCCGGCGCGAAGGCAGGGTCGATATCGATCCAGGTCTTATCGCCGGTTTGAACAACCTTGCCTACCGGGTAGACTTTAAAATGACTTTGCATAAGGCAATCCTGTGGTCTATTGATTGAAAGCCGTTGTGGCCGGCACCGGCGGCATCCTGCAAGGCCGGGCGACGGGCCGCCGTGATTTACCCTCTGCCTCCTGCGGCCTCGGACATAGAAGCAGGTTTGGTCCCGCTTTGCAAGAGCCGGCCCCGGCCGGTGGCTTGAAATTTTGGCGGGGCTTGGTTAAATTCAATCAGAACAGATTGTCAGCGTCCGCCGGAACCCGGCTGCACCGCCAACTGGAGCTAACATGGGATACGTCTTTGACTTCAAAGATGCCCGGCATTACGAACAGTGGCTGATGAAAAAGCGCCACCGCCGGGTGGTGGAACTCGAATGCCGTCTCATGATCGACCTTTTGAAGCCCGGTGCCGGCGAGTCGGTCATCGATATAGGTTGCGGCACCGGTGTGAGCATTGAACCCTTGCTGGAAGAGGGTCTGGATGTCACCGGCATCGATCCTTCGCCGTATATGCTCGATATCGCGGCCGGCAGGCTCGGCGACAAAGTTGAACTCTACCGGGCTGTGGCCGAAGACCTGCCGTTTGACGACAATTCCTTCAATCATGCCTGCTTTTTCACCAGCCTGGAATTCGTCGACGATCCCTCCAAGGCTCTGGAGGAGGCCTGCCGGGTGGCCAAAGACAGGGTCTTTATCGGTTTCCTCAACCGTTATGCCCTGGAAGGGGTCAAGCGCCGCCTGATGGGGGTTTTCACCCGTTCCATTTTCAACCGGGCCCGTTTCTTCTCGGTCTGGGAACTGAAAAGACTGGCCCGCGGCCTGCTGGGTCCGGTTCCCATCCAATGGCGCACCGTTTGCCAGTTTCCCAATCCTGCCGGCCGGTTCATGACCGCTTTCGAGCGTAACCAACTCGTTCAGCACTGCCCCTTTGGCGCCTTCGGGGCAATGGTGATCACCCTGGTGCCGCGTTTCAGAACCAGGCCCCTGGCCATCCGTTACAACGCCAAGCAGTCTACTGGCGTGCTGGCGGGGTGATTGTTTTCGGCAAAACCCGTTTTCCGGGGCCAGTCGCCGCGGGGCGGCCCGCAACGCGGATATCGGGCTGTTTGCGGATCATCACCTGGAAGGAGTAAACAATGGAAGCCTATCTTTACCGGAGACTCGAGGACCACAAGGTCCGTTGCGACCTTTGCCATCACCGCTGCGTAATCGCTCCCGGCAAGCGCGGGCTTTGCCAGGTGCGCGAAAACAGGGACGGAAGACTTGAGACCCTGGTCTACGGCCGCCTGATTGCCGGCAACGTCGATCCGGTGGAAAAAAAGCCGCTCTTCCATCTTCTGCCCGGCCACAGGTCGTATTCCGTGGCCACGGTGGGATGCAATTTCCGGTGCCTGTTCTGCCAGAATGCCGATATCGCTCAAATGCCACGGGACAACCGGGGCACCATCATCGGCCGGCAGACCGATCCTTCCCAGGTGGTCGAAGCGGCCCTGGATGCCGGGTGCCGCTCCATAGCCTATACTTATACCGAACCGACGGTTTTCTTCGAATTCGTGCACGATACGGCCCGCCTGGCCCATTACCGGGGTCTGAAGAACATCCTGGTGACCAACGGTTACATGAGCCCCGAGGCTCTCCAGATGGCAAGCTCCTGGATAGATGCGGCCAACGTGGATTTAAAGGCCTTCAGCGACGATTTTTACAAGACATACTGCGGGGCGCGGCTGGAGCCGGTGAAAGAGACCCTGCGCCTGATGAAGTCGAGCCGGATGCTGGTGGAGGTGACCACCCTTATAATTCCGGGCCTCAACGACGATACCGGTCAGCTGCAGGCCCTTGCCCAGTTCATAGCAAATGACCTGGGGCCGGAGACTCCCTGGCATATAAGCAGGTTTCATCCTACTTACAGGCTTACCGACAGGCCGCCCACTTCCCTGGATACCCTGGTGAAGGCATGGGAAATCGGCCGCAGGGCAGGATTGTGCCATGTCTATACCGGGAATGTGCCCGGCCGGGCCGAGGAAAACACCTACTGCCCCGGCTGCGGCAGTCTGCTGATCGAACGCTGGGGCTTCGGCATCCGTTACAACAAAATCGAGAAGGGGCGTTGTCCGGATTGCGGCAGGCGGATTTACGGTGTCTTCGAAGACGGCTGAGTTGTCCGGACTTTCCCCTGTTCAAGGTCCCTGACCGGCAGCGCCCGGTAGGCGCGCCTGTGGGCCATGCGGTCCATGTAATGGTAGACGTTGTTGAAGTTGAACACCTTGGCGCTGGGGGAAAGCCTGTCCTTTTCCGAGGTCCACAGCCACCCGCAGGAAATCCGGATCAGGGGCACTATGTAGACCCACTGGCCGCAGTCGGATTCATAGCCTTTTGCCTTGTCCACCAGGCTTTGCAGCTCCGCCAGGGTAGGCAGGCGCCAGTTGTCGTAATGCACGGGGAGGGTGTAGGCAAAGGTATAGGTAACCCACTGCTTGGCTTCCCGCCACGATATGTCACCGTTGTTGTCATGCTTGGACCACATCACCCCGAGGAGATGGTCGGTGACCGTCCCGTCGCCGTTGTCGGTAAAACGCCGGCCGGCGTCGGCCGGGGTTGCCATGGCCAGGGTGAGCAGCACTGCGAACAGCAGTGTGTACAAACGGCGGAAACCCATGATCTTTCTCCTTCCGGCAAGAAGTACGGCCGCAGTCAGTGAATACGTTTGCGCAGCCGCTCCGCCTGCTTGGGGTCCCTGTACGAGACCACCGTGACCGGGCTTCTGCGGAAGACTTTCTCGGCCGCAGAACCAACCAGTACCTCCCTCAGGTCGCTGCGTCCCTTGACGCCCATCACCACCATGTCCACGTCTTTTTCGACGATGATCCTGAGCAGTTCCCGTACCGGGTGGCCCACCTTCAGAATGATTTCCACTTCCTGCGGGTCCATTTGGACCTTGCGGATCAGTTCCTGCAGCTTGGCCCGCCGCTGCTGGCTGACGCCTTCGACATAGTGGTTCCCGTCCACTTCGTAGCCCATGGACACAATGCTGCTGACGGCGTTCAGGTCCCGTTCATTGATGATGCTGGCCACCATCAGGCCGGCTTCCAGCCGGCGGGCAAGGTCGGCGGCGAACCTGAATATGGGCTCGGTGTAGTTCGAAAAATCTATTGCCACCATGATCTTATCGAATGAAGTCATTTGAGCCCCTCTCTTTCGTGATGCCGGCAACCGTTCTTGGTTGTCTCAAGCGCTTGTCCTCCAATGGGAAAAGCCGCCGGTGCCGTCACCGGCGGCCGGTGTTCAGGTCTTGGCCGGTTCCACTTTCGGTATCCGCGGCCTTTGCATGAAATAGAGCAGTCCCAGCAGGGCCAGGCCGATCGGGTAGCACCAGTAACGCTGATCGTGGCCCATGCCCAGGAATCTTGAGATCAGGTCGGGCCGCATCAGGATCAGGGTCACACAGAGGAACAAAGGTATTTCGTAGAACCTGTTGCGGGCCACGAACCATCCCTGGGTGGCCGAGGCAAAGGCGAAGTTGCCCACGCAGGCCATGGCGAAGATCAGCAATCCCTGGGGCCAGCTGTTTATGTTGTGCAGGATCAGGTCGGTGTTGAAAATGAACATGAAGGGCAGGATGGCCGTGCGGATATCGTACATGAATCCCTGCAGACCGGTAGGCACCGGTGGCGCCTTGGCTATGGCCGCCGCCGCATAGGCCGCCAGGCCCACCGGCGGAGTGTCGTCGGCCAGGATGCCGAAGTAGAAGCAGAACAGGTGGGCCGCCATCAGGGGGACGATAAAGTCGTTCATGGCCCCGATTTCGACGATGGCCGGAGCGGTCAGGGATGCCATCACGATGTAGGTGGCGGTTGTCGGCAGCCCCATGCCGATGATCAGGCTGGTTATGGCGGTGATGACCAGCATCAGAACTATATTGCCACCTGACAGGGTGTCGATGATGGCGGTGATCAGCTGGCCCAGCCCCAGGGCGACGACGCCGACGATGATTCCGGCCGCGGCTGTCGCCAGGGCCACCGATACCATGTTGCGGGCTCCGGTTGCCAGGGCGGCGAAGATATCCTTGATGCCTTCATAGAAAGCCTGCCCGAGTGGTTGCTGGTTGCGGTACGCTTTGACAGGATGCTGGAGCAACATGATGACCGCCATGATCCAGATTGCGTTGTAGGCGGCAAGCTCCGGGCTGTGACGGACCACTATCAGTTCGTAGAGCAAAAACAGCAGAGGGATCATGAAGTGGATGCCGGACAGGAAAGTCTTCCAGAAAGGAGGCAGCTCGCTTCTGGGCATCCCCCTCAGTCCCAGCTTGGAAGCTTCTATGTGGGTTATGTAGAAAAGGGCCGCGTAGGACGCGAATGCCGGGATGGCCGCGGCCTTGATGACTTCCACGTAGGGCACGTTCACGTACTCGGCGATGATGAAGGCTGCGGCCCCCATGATGGGCGGGGCCAGCTGCCCGTCGGTGCTGGCGGCCACTTCCACGGCGGCCGCCTTGGTGGGCGGATAGCCGACCTTTTTCATCAAAGGAATGGTGAAGGTGCCGGTCGTGACTATATTGGCGATCGATGAGCCGGAGACCAGACCGGTGAGACCGCTGCCGACAATGGCCGCCTTGGCCGGGCCGCCCTTGAACCCGCCCAGCAGGCTCAGGGCAAGCTGGATGAAGTAGTGGCCCGCCCCGGCCCGGTCCAGCATGGCGCCGAACAGCACGAAGAGAAACACGATGGTTGCCGATACATCCAGGGGAATACCGTAGATGCCTTCGGTGGACATGGTCATCTGGCCCATGAAACGGTTCAGGGAGACGCCCTTGAAGGCGATCAGGTCGGGCATGTAGGGGCCGAGAAAAGCATAAGCGGTGAAGGCCAGGGCGATCAGCGGCAGGGCCGGGCCGATGACCCTCCGGGAAGCTTCCAGCAGCAGGATCACCAGGGCCGCTCCCATGACGATATCGCGCGTGATGGGGGCGCCGTAGCGCGCTACCAGGCCGTCGTAGTCGATGGCGATATACATTGCCGAAACGGCGGCGATTACCGCTATGACCATGTCCATCACCGGAATCCGGTCCGTTACGGCGAGGAATTTCAATCCCAGGCGCGGCTTTTTGAGCATGGGGTAGTTCAGGTAAACCAGCAGGAGAGCAAACCCCAGGTGCACGGAACGGATGATGGTTGAATCCAGTATCAGCCATTTGGGAAGCGCCAGCTGGTACAGGCTCCAGCAGACCGCGATGGTCGGGATGATATATTTTTGCCATCCCCTGGGCTGGCGGTTTATTCCCTCTTCTTCTTCTGCGAGCCGTTTGGCAAGTTCCAGGCCTTCTTCCTTTGAATGTGTCGGATCTGGTTTCATTCAACTGTCCTGTCAGGGAAAGAAAAGATGGATGATCAGCCCCGGATAACAGTCTGCCTGCGGCAGGCAGGCGCCTGCCGCAGGCAGGGGAGCTTTCTTACTTCAGGCCGACTTCCTTATAGTACTTGAGGGCGCCGGGATGCAAAGGAGCCGACAAGCCTTCGAGCATGCTCTTTTTGGTGAGCACCTGGTAAGCCGGGTGCAGTTTCTTGAAGCTTTCGAAGTTGTCGAAAACCTCCTTGGTGATGGCGTAAACCACCTTGGCAGGCACCTTGATGGAAGTCACGAAGGTGGCCTTGACGCCGAATGTGGGAACGTCCTTGTCGTTGACGGCCCCGGGATAGAGTTTCACCGGAATGTAGGACTTGGCATAGTAGGGGAACTTGCTTACCAGCTTGTCCACATTGGGAATGGCGATGAAGCTCACTTTACGGGCGCCGGCGGTGGCTTCCTTGAATGCGCCGCTGGGGTGGCCCACGGTGTAGAAGAAAGCATCGATCCGGCCGTCCTGGAGCAGTCCCGGGGCTTCGGCCGCCTTGGCGTTTTCGGCGATGATGTCTTTCTTATAGTCCAGGCCGTTGGCTTCCAGGGCATCGATGGAGTTCTGGCGCTGTCCCGAGCCGGGGTTGCCGATGTTTACCCGGTGTCCTTTGAGATCGGCGAATTTCTTGATGCCGGAATCGACGGCCGCGCACAGGGTCACGGATTCGGGATGAATGCTGAAGACCGCCCGCAGGTCTTTCTGGGGACCTTTGTCTTTCCATTCGGCAAGACCGTTCCAGGCCTGATACTGCCGGTCGGACTGGACGATGCCGAACTCAAGGTCACCGGCCATGACGGCATTGACGTTGAACACCGAGCCGCCGGTCGATTCGACCGTGCAGCGGATACCGTACTGTTTGCGTTTTTTGTTGACTATCTTGGCGATGGCGCCGCCGGTGGGATAGTAGACACCGGTGATTCCGCCGGTTCCTATGGTTACGAATGTGGTTTTGGCCTGAACTTCGGTTGCAGCTGTGCCGTAAAAAACCGCCATCACGAAAACAAGGGTCGTCAGAACATGCAAGAGCTTTTTCATACGTTCCTCCTCTTTGTTGTTTTTAATTTGATTGTTTTGAGCAAACCGCACGCTTCGCATGCAGCTTGAAAACCCGAACTGCCGGAGCCCTGCCGGGCGCCTGTGTCAATAGTTTCCGCCGGGCGGGTCCCAAAAGCCCGCCTTCGAAAGTGTCGCTCTGCTTTCCGTTTGGATTAAGGACTGGTTGTCCCTGGCAGTAAAAGCCTCCTTTCCGATCTGTTTTTAGGGCAAGGCGGTGCAGTGGCAACAACCGCCGGACCTGTCGTCTGTTTCAATATTAATGGGTGCCTTGGAGGGGCTACCATACCGGGCAATGGGGCAGGCGCATTTGAATGAGGTCAGCAACGGGAGGTTGGTTTCACATCCAACGGCAAATCGGAACACAAAGGTATGATATTGGTGCCACCAGAACATATATCTTACCGCACAAACCATTAGGAGTTCTGTTTATAGTCAAATTAAAGAACCTGGCAACCGATGTCAATAGGTGTCTGTCGGCCGGCATGGGCGTCCCTTTGAAATATTTTTTCCAAACGGCAGGCCAATGACCGGCACCATGCCTCCGGAGTGTTGAGGCGGAAACATGCTGAGTCGTATAAATTTAAATATGTTACAGGTAAAAAGACGGGCATTTCGTTCAGGGCCTGCCTGTCGGGCAGCCCATGGAATCCCTTCAGGGCCCGGCCCCGGCTTTCCGCCACGTTCGGAGGCGCGTTTTTAAAGCAATAAGTTCTTGACAATATGCCCAATTTTGTAGACTTTATAAAATTTGTTCCTGTACGGATGATTTTGCAGTCTTCGGATGAGGCTGTCTCGCAAGATTCACAGGCTGTAAGCACGGGTCAGCCTGGGGCAAGGGACCTTATTTTACGCGAGGAGAACCATGCTGACAATAGACCAAGCCGCCAAGCTGCTGGGCATGCCCAAGGCCACGGTCATGCGCTGGGTCCGCCAGGGTAAGCTGCCCACCCGGGAAGTCGAGGGCCAGACCTTTATTCCGCAGGAAGATCTTGTCCGCTGGGCAAGGAAAAGAAACATTTTCCTCCACCGGGAGGTACTGCCGGCAGGCGGCAAACGCAGCTCCAAACCCGAGAGCCTTTCGGTCATAGTCGAACGCGGCGGCATTTTTTTCGGTGTCAAGGGGCGCACCCCGACCGAGGTGCTGAGGCGCTCGGCCCAGCTTATTCCTCTTCCGCCTGAAATCGACAAGAATTTCATCGCCGACCTGCTTATCCAGCGGGAGAAACTGGCCTCCACCGGTATCGGAAAAGGAGTGGCCATTCCCCATCCCCGTTATCCCCTGGAATCGCTGGAAGTGCCGGCCCTGATAACCACCTGTTTTCTGGCCGAGCCTGTCGATTTCAAGGCCATCGACGGCAAGCCGGTTTTCGTCCTCTTCGTCCTGCTCAGCTCGACCACCAAGCTACACCTGCATTATCTTTCCCGCCTCAGTTTTTGCCTGCGTGAGCCCGAGTTCGTCACCATGCTTTCCGAATGCAAAAAACCCGACGATTTGCTGCGGTTGCTGAAAGAAAAGGAAGCTGCGATGGACGATGCCTGATGCCTTGGGCTGTTGCCGCGATTGCCGAAAGGAGTTTGAGCCACAACCGTGCACCGCTATCTTTACAAACTGAACGAGCGTTTTCAGCTTATCTGCATCGCAGTCGTGGTGGGTATCTTCGCAGCCCTGGCTTCGGTGGCCCTTAACCGCGGTCTGGTACAGGTGTCCGAGTGGCTCGGCCATTTCCGCGGCAACTGGTACGCCTTTGTTTTTCCGGCCGTCGGGGCGGCACTGTCTTCCATTTTCCTGCATCATGTGGTCAAGGATTACGGAGGCCACGGGGTCCCGGAGGTGATTTACAGCATTTCCAGGCGCGGCGGCCTGCTGCGCCTGCGTTCCAGTTACTCCCGGCTGGTGGCCTGCCTGCTTACCATCGCCAGCGGCGGATCGGCCGGACCGGAGGCTCCGGTGGTGATCAGCGGGGCCAGTATCGGCTCCAACATCGGCACTTTTTTCCGGCTCAAGGACAGGCAGAGGATAGTAACCGTGGAGTGCGGGGCAGCCGCGGCCATTGCCGCCATCTTCAACGCTCCGGTTACCGGAATCGTCTTTACCCTGGAAGCCATAGCCGGGGAGTGGTCCCCCACGCACCTGATTCCGGTTTCCATCGCCTCGGTGGTGGCCACCGAGGTGAGCCGTATCCTGCAGGGCAATCAGATACCTTTCGAATCCCGCCTGTTCCATATCTCCAACTGGGATATGGCGGCCTGTATCGGCCTGGCGGTGTTGTCGGCCCTGGTATCCATCTCCCTCATGCGGATGTTGCGCCGTTTTTCAGGCCGGTTCAAATCCCTGCCGGGCCTGCCCTGGATGCGGGCCGCCATGGGCGGAACGCTGGTGGGGCTGATGGGACTTGTCCTGCCCCATGTTCTCGGAGAAGGCTACGAGGTCATCAGAACCATCATCGAAGAAGAGTTTTCTTCGGGAATGTTGCTGGCCGGGGTCGTCCTGACAGCCAAGATGGCGGCCACGGCTCTTACCATCGGAAGCGGCGGATCCGGCGGTCTGTTTGCTCCCTGCCTGGTTATAGGCAGCCTTACAGGTCTTTTTTTCCATCAGGTGCTGGATACGGCCATGCCGGCTATCGACTGGGCCGGGCAGAGTTACTTCGGGCTGCTGGGCATGGCCGGGGTGATCAGCGGGGTTCTCCAGGCGCCAATGACGGGAGTCTTTCTGGTGGTGGAGATAACCGGCAGCTACCAGGTGCTGCTGTCGGTTGTCCTGGTGGCGGTGATCAGTGTGACCGTGAGTCAGTTCTTCGAACCGTCGTCTGTTTATCACCAGGAGCTGGTAGCCCGGGGTGAGCTGGTCAAGCCGCGCACAGACCGCCATATCCTGTCGAATCTGAACATGATGGAGGTACTGGAGACCGATTGCCACATAGTAAGGCCGACCATGCGTCTCAAGGAGCTTGTCGACATAGTGCGGCGCTCGCACCGGAATTATTTTCCGGTGGAGGACCCTGAAAGCGGGGATTTCCTGGGCATGGTCCACCTGGACGATATCCGTTCCTACCTGTTCGATCCCTACCTCCAGGACACCGTTCTGGTGGAGCAGGTCATGGAAAGCAACGTCGAGACGGTTTCCCTTGACGACGACCTGGAGCGTGTGTTTGAAATCTTTGACCGGACCGGTGCCTGGAGTTTGCCTGTGGTTCAGGATGGTAAATTTCTGGGGCTGATCTCCAAAGCGACCATTCTCGATCATTACCGGAAAGAGTTGCTGGTCAACGAAGAATCCTGAACTGTGGAGGTCTGTCATGAAAAAACAATTACTGCACGTTTTCCGCAACACTCCCTTCGGCCGGGAAGTCCTGATGCAGTCGGTGTATTTTTGCCGTAAAACCGACACCCTCCTGCGTGTTTACATACCGCGCTATCGCCAGTTCCTGATGTACTTCCAGTACGAGATCGCCACCATCGACCTGGACAAGTCCTTCCTGCGCGATCCGGATACGGCCCGGGAGCATGCCGAGCAGATCATCCTTGCCGGCGGGCTGAAACCCAGTTTCATCACCCCCAAGCGGCACACGGCCTCCACCCTGCCCGACGTGCCGGTCGATTTCGATTACATGACCTGTCCCCGCAGCATCAGCGATCTTTCAACCAAGATCAGTCTGGGGCATCTGGGGCCGAAAGTCAGGGTCATAATCCGCAATGCCCATTTTCCGGTGCTCATTCCCACACCGGTCTACAAGGAATGGAAAAGTGTCACCGTTTTTTTCGGCGGATCCCACAACGCCCGCAAGGCCATGAAGGTGGGCGCGGAACTTGCCGCGATTACAGGCCTGCCCATGTATGTCTTCACCCAGGCCGAGGACCGTCCCAGGCAGTATTACGAGCATAGTTTGCTGGAAGGGGGATTCGGGGACCTGTTGGAAGAGCGGCGGTTTGAATGGCTCTTTTTTGAAAAGGGCGATTTCAAGATAAATCTCTACCATGTGCCCCACGACAGCCTGGTGGTGGTGGGGGCATACGGTCATGGGGTGATCAAGGAAGTCCTGTTTGGAAGTGTCCTGGAAGAGATCCAGACCGTGCTGCCAAACAACATGGTAATCGTGGGGCCGGAAGTGCAGATTTGAGAATCGTTTTTTACCCTGAAGCGGCCGAACAATGGCAACCATGCAGCCTCCGGTTTCGGTAATCATACCGACCTTCAATCGCGCCTGGTGTTTGAAAGAAGCCGTCGATTCAGTCCTGGCTCAGGACTACCCCGCCATGGAGATCATCGTGGTCGACGATGGATCCACCGACGACACACCGGCGATACTGAAATCCTACGGCAGCGCCCTCAGGGTGATCCGCCAGCCGAATTCAGGGGTGAGCGCGGCCCGTAACACGGGCATCCGGGCCGCCCGGGGGCGGTGGATCGCCCTGCTCGATTCGGACGATATCTGGTTGCCCGCCAAACTGGCGGTCCAGATGCGATACCTGCAGGCAAGGCCCCGTCTGAGGATATGCCAGACAGAGGAGATCTGGATACGCAACGACAGGCGGGTCAACCCGGCCGCAAAGCATGCCAAGGCAGAAGGGATGATCTTTGAAAAGTGCCTTCCCCTGTGTCTGGTGAGCCCCTCTGCGGTGGTCATCCACGCCGGCCTGCTGAAGGAGGTCGGCCTGTTCGATGAAGACCTTCCGGCCTGTGAGGATTACGACATGTGGCTGCGGATAAGCTGCCGCCATCCGATCGGGCTGGTGCCCGAGCCTCTGACAGTCAAGCGCGGGGGACACCCGGACCAGCTGTCGCGCAGTCCGGCCCTGGATCGCTATCGCATCCGGGCTCTGGAGAAGATAATAACTTCAGGACTTCTTTCACCGGCCCAAAGGCAGGCGGCTGTCGCCATGCTGAAGGTCAAATGCGGGATCTACGCCGGCGGCTGCCGGAAGCGGGGCCGGCTGCAGGAGGCCCGCAGGTATGAAGATTTGGTTGCCGGCCTCGGATGACAGCCTGTTCATACCATCTGCTCCAGTTCCTGGAGCTTGCGGCGCAGGCGTTTGACCGAAACCGGCCCGGCAGTCTTTATCTCCTGGGCAAAGACTGAAATCTTGAATTCTTCCAGCAGCCAGTAAAACTCTTCCACCCCTTTGCGCTTGGCCTGCGAGCTTTCCCTTCCCAGCGAGGCCGCCTGTTGCTGGAGCAGGCGGCTGAATTCCTCCACCTGCCGTTTCTTGTTCCGGTCTTTTTCAGGATCGAGCAAGGCCCTCCGGATCCTTACGGCAATGGCTTCCAGGTAGGCCGGCAGCCTGGCCAGCCGCTCATCGCCATAGAGGCTGACAAAGTTTGGCGGAACCAGCTGTTCAAGGTGCCCGGTGACCTCGGACCGGAAGGCTTCCAAAGGCCCCCCGGCGGGGACCGATTCGATCCGGCGGCGGCAGTCCAGGTATTTTTCCAAGACAGCCGTAACCAGTTTTACTTTTTCGAAGGCCAGCGCCGGCAGAGGGATGCTTTTCAGTTTTTTGACGTGGTTTTCAAAGCCGGCCCGGGTCCGCAGATCTGCTTTGAGATGTTCGGCGACTATTTGGGAGTGGATTTTTTCTTCCAAAGCCCCGGCGCCTCCCAGCCAGGCGGCGGCCGGTCTGACCCTGTCCGGCAGCCAGATGTTTTTGCGCAGCTGTTTCAGGTCGGCGGCAAGCTCCCGGGCCAGCAGCGCCTGTACTGCCCGCAGGTGGGCGGCGCGGGCTTTGTCCCTGTCGGCAAAAGCTGCCAGATACACGCCTTGCGGGGTGTCTTCAAGGCCCACGAATGCCGGCCGGCCGGCAAGGGTGACCGTCTCGGGCAGGTCAGCAAACTGCCAGCGCCTGAAAGGCCCCTGCCTGAAGCTGCGGCAGGCCCGGCCGAAGGCGCTGTTTGCGCACTTTTCTTCAAGGCCGTGGTTGTGAAGGATCGCGGGATCACGGCCGGCCTTGACCACCCGGCCCTGCTTGTCGGTTATGGCGATTCTCATGCGGAGGTGTTTTTCCAGGCCGTTGGTGTCGAAGGCCGCGGCCGGAATCCTGAGGCCGAACCTGGAGGCGATGAACCGGCTCAGGGCTGCCGCCAGGGGCTCGTCGGCCGGTTCGAGCTGTTCGCATATCAGGGCGGCGGTCTCTGACAGGGGGACAAGCTGCTTGCGGTAGGCCTTGGGGAGGGATTTGAGCAGGGCCGTGATCTTTTCCCGCAGCAGGCCGGGCACCAGCCACTGGAGGCGGCAGGCAGAAACCCTGTCGGCCTCGGAGGCGGGCACGTACACGGTCACTCCGTCGTCTTGGGCGGCCGGATCGAAGCGGTAGCTGCATCGCAGTCTGCGGCCTCCGGTGTCGATGGCATCCGGAAAGCGTTTCACCGTGGCTGCCTCGGGCCGCAGGCGCCACACCTGATCCGGTTCGAGGCACAGAAAGTCATCGCCGCCCCGGCGTCGGATCAGGCTCTTTAGCTGTCGCAGGTCATATATTCCGGGCAGTCTTTGCCGGTAGAACTCTTCCAGCTCGTCCCGGCCGACCATCAGGTCCCGGCGGCGCAGCTTGTCTTCCATCCGGCTGACTTTTTTCAGCAGCTTCTGATTGTGGGCCATGAAGGGCAGGGGCCTGGTCAGGTCACCTTCGATCAGACAGCTGCGGATAAAGATCCGGCCGGCGGCCTCCGGGTCGATGGGCCCGTACCGGACCTTGCGGCGGTCGATGATCAGGCCAAAGAGTGATACCTGCTTTGTGGCCATCACGCTGCCCTGTTTGCGCTCCCAGTGGGGATCGAGGCAGGTGTAACGGCAGAGCTTCTTTGCCAGGGGTTCGATCCAGGCCGGGTCTATATTGGCCACCTGGCGGGCGAAAAGCCTGGTGGTGGCGACCATTTCGGCGGCCACTATCCAATTGCCGGCGCCGGAAAAAAGACCGGAGCCGGGGAAGATCATCACCTGGCGGCCGCCGGCAGCCTGGTAGACATGACCATCTGTCCGGGTGGCTATGTTGGCCAGGAATCCGGAAAGAATACTCTTGTGAATCGCCTGGTAGCGGGCATCGAAACGCGGGCCGTCCTTTTCGGCGGGCCTGGACGGGGCCGCGATGCCGTGCTCTTCAAGTATGGAGCCGATCTGAAAGTGGATGTCGCGCCATTCCCGCATCCTGCGAAAGGAGAGAAAGTTTTTCCGGCAAAACAGTTTTACCTGCCGCCAGCCGGTTCTGTTGGCAACCACCCGGTGGTAGCTGTTCCAGATGTTCAGCAGGCAGTTGAAATCCGAGTCGGAATCGGCAAAGCGGGCGTGGGCCCGGTCGGCCTCGGCCTGGTTGTCGGCCGGCCTCAGCCGGGGGTCCTGAATGCTCAGGGCGGCGGCGATGATCTTTACCTGCTCGAGGCATCCGCGCCGGCCGGCTTCCAGCAGAATTCTCGACAGGCGGGGGTCCAGCGGCAGCCTGGCCATCATCCGGCCCCGGGACGTGAGCCGGTAACCGGCCCTTGAAGCGGGGGCAACTTCGATGGCGCCCAGTTCCACCAGGAGCCGGAAGCCGTCCTGGATGCTGCCGGGATTCGGCTGGTCGATGAAAGGAAAGGCGTCGATCCGGCCCAGGCCCAGCGACAGCATGCGCAGGATTACTTCCGCCAGGTTGGCCCGCAGGATTTCGGGTTTGGTAAAGCGCGGGCGCGCGAGGTAATCCTGCTCCGAGAAAAGCCGGATGCACACCCCGTCGGCGGTGCGGCCGCAGCGTCCCTGGCGCTGGTCGGCGCTGCTGCGGGAAATGGGTGTAACCGGCAAGGTGGTGGTGCGGGTCCGGTGACTGTAATGGGATATGCGGGCCAGGCCCGTATCGATGACATACCTGATACCGGGGATGGTAAGGGAGGTTTCTGCCACGTTGGTGGCCACGATGATCTTGCGGCCCGGTGATGGAAGAAATACCTTCTTCTGGTCTGCGGGGGTCAGGCGGGCGAACAGGGGCAGCACCATGGTGCCGGGCCACTTGCGGGAAGCAAGCAGGGCGCAGGTGTCGCGGATGTCCTGCTCGGTGGGCATGAAGATCAGGACATGGCCGCCGGGGCTTTGGCGCTGCAGTTCGGCCATTGCTTCCACGGCCATTTCGATATGGGTGATTTCGCCGTCGGTGCGGAAGGTTTCAGGCGGCCGGTAGACGGTTTTGACCGGATAGAGGCGTCCCGGAATCTCGATTATGGGAGCCTGTTGAAAGGCCCGGGAAAATTTCTCGGTGTCAATGGTGGCCGAGGTGATGACAAGTTTCAGGTCTTTCCTTTTGTCCACCAGGCGGCGCAGGATGCCGAGGACAAAGTCGATATTAAGGCTCCGCTCGTGGGCTTCGTCCACGATTATGGTATCGTACCGGTTCAGCCAGCGGTCCTGCTGCACTTCGGCCAGAAGGGTGCCGTCGGTCATTATCTTGATATAGGTTTCTTTGCCCAGCGCCCGGCTGAAGCGGACCTTGTAGCCGACGGCCTCTCCGCATCTTTGCCCCAGCTCCCGGGCGATGCGCTGGGCCACGGTTATGGCGGCTATCCGGCGGGGCTGGGTGCAGCCGATCATCCCCTTGACTCCCAGGCCGGCTTCCAGGCAGTACTGGGGGATCTGGGTGGTCTTGCCGGAGCCGGTCCGGCCGGCCACTATGATCACCCTGTGTTCGGCAAGGGCGGAAATGATCTCCTGCCTGACCTTGGTTATCGGCAGATCCGGATTGGGCGAGGGGCAAGGCCGGTTCTGGTGCCGCAGCCGGCGCCTGGCGGCCGAGGCCCGGGCGGACCGATGGAGTTTTGCCAGCCCGGCAGCGTCTGCTTTGCCTTTTTCAAGCCTTGCCAGGGCCCGCAGCACCGCCCGGCGGTCGGAGATCATCATTTCCGGCAGCAAGGCTTTTATCCGGGCTATTTCCTTGCGTTTTGACGTCTTCATGGCCGGCAATATAGGCTCTATCAGCGGTAAATATCAAGCCGGCAGGCAACCAAAAGCCAAAGGCGGCGGTTGGTGGCTGTCATCCCGTATTTTGCAGCCGGGGCTCTGGTGGAAAGGCGATTGGGGAAAGTAAAGTTTGTTCCCGGAACCGGTCTTTGTCCAATAAAAACAGTAAAGGCATCCGGCTGTGACCGGATGCCTCTTTTTAAATTTCACCGGTCAGGCCGGTGTCAGATGCGGCGAACGTTTTTTGCTTCTGGGCCGCGGTCGCTTTCTTCGATTTCGAAGGTTACCCGTTCGCCTTCGTTAAGGGTCTTGTATCCTTCCATCTCAATAGAAGAAAAGTGGACAAAGATGTCGCGGCCGTCTTCTTCGTTTATAAAACCATACCCCTTGCGATTGTTGAACCATTTAACCGTACCATTTGCCAAGACGCAATCCTCCTTTTGTGAATCGGTTACCTCAATTATCCCCCCATCCTCGGACAATATGCCGGCAACCTTTATTGCGGCCTTGAGCCGCACTACCACACCCATTGCCATAATATTGTCCACCCACCAGAATAAGCCATGGCGTCATGGCCGGTCAAGTGAAAATAATGCATGCTACTTCTACGAAAAACAAGGACGGGCTAGATGCGGGATGACGTTTCTGAAGAGGGCGGCAGTGGCCGGCGTGTTTTTGTAGGTATTATTGCCTGGCAGTCAAGATGCCGGCTGCTTGTTTTCAGCCTGTTTACGGATCTGCTCCAGGAAAGACTGCACCGCTTTTCGGGCTTTTTGGCGGTAAAGATAACGTTTGATCAGAGGGCGGGCCTTTTTGAATGACAGGAAACCGGCCGGTCTGACGTCGATGACCTGAATCAGATGATAGCCGTAACGGGACTCTACGATGGTGCTGAGCTGTCCCGGCGCCAGGGAAAAGGCGGCCGCGGCAAATTCCGGGATAACCTCGTCGCGGGTGAAATACCCCAGGTCTCCTCCCCGGCTTTTGCTGGGGCAATCAGAGTACCTGATGGCCAGGGCGGCAAAATTTGCCCCTTCGAGCAGTCGCTGCTGGATCCGGCTCAATTTTTCATAGGCGGCCGGTTTTATCTCCTCATTTGCCCGGGCAGACGATTTCACCATTATATGGCGGGCCCTTACCATCTGCCCGGTCTGAAAGCCGTCGGGCCGGCTTTTGTAGAAGGCCGCTATTTCCTTTTCTCTGACCCGTACGTCCCGCAGCACGACCTTTTTCAGCAACCGTTCTATGCGCAGCCCTTCTTCGATCCGGCGACGGGCGATACGGCGGTCCAGACCGGCGAAAAGTCCGGCGGGATCTTCTTTTTGCAGGCGCCGGAAATCATTCCAGGCCTTTCTTACCAGGGCCGGCTTTACCTTGATTCTGCGCCGCAAAGCTTCTTTGAGAAGCAGCAGGCGGTCGCTCAGAATTGCCGCCAACTCCTTCCGGCTTGGAAGTGGGGGTTGAGTGTCTGCCCTTATCAGGTTGCGTCTGGCGGCATCGGCCCTCAAGAAGGCGATTTCCTGCCGGATCATGGTATCGGTGACGGTGATATCATTCAGGGTTGCTCCCGGCGCGCGGTCGACCCAGCCGAAGACGATGAAGAAGGCAAGGGCGGCCAGCAAACCCGCCAGACGGGTAACTGGTCCAGCCACCTGCGGTTGTTCCGCTTTTTTCATTTCAGGCATTGTCCCCCTTGGTTAAACCATCATTCCGAAGCGATGGCGCTTAAAAACCGACGTTCTGGTTGATCAGAACCACCGCCGTCTCAGTCATGCTTGGCCGGCGGTGCAAGATAGTGGTGATCCGGCAAATCCGCTGGGGTGAATTGCAATCGACACAGATTCCCGTTTCCGCGCAGGGGGTCTGCATGTTGAGGCTTTTTGCCCGCATGGGCGCGGCCACTTCTTTTACCCTCCGCAGGGCAGAGTGCAGGTCGGGTGCAAGCTTGTTGGTGCCGGCCACGATTATGACCCTGCGGGGGCCGAAGCTCATGGCGCTGGTGCGGTTGCCGACCCCGTCCACGTTGATGATCTCTCCGCTCAGGGAGATGGCGTTGGCGCTGCAGAAAAAACAGTCACAGCGGCCCTGAGCCAGGCGGACTTCAAGTTCCTGCCGGTCCGAAAGTCCGGGTTCCCAGTGGTCGAAAATGGTCTTTCCGTTTTGGCGTAAAAGCTCGATTATCCCCAGGGCGCGGGTGGTGGCCGAACCGGCAAAACCGAAACTTTCGAATTCGGCGGCAAGGCCGGCCACAAGCTCGCGGGCCTGGTCCAGGGTCTGTACCCAGTGGGCGTCGAAACCGTTCTTTTTCAGGGCCTCCACGCATCTGGCAGCCATCTTGGCTTTCAGCCAGCGGTCGTAGTCTTCCATCGTGTCTTTCTCCTGGGTCATGAAGCTGTTGTGAAAAATCCGGGGCGGACCGGATGCAGTCACCCGCAAGTTCTTAATAGCGTAATAAGGCGGGGTATGTCAAAAGCCCGCTTGACCGCTGACCCCGGTCTCAGTGTATACCCAGGCGGCAGGGCAGGCAGTCGGTTATCAGATTGCGCAGCTTCTGGCGCAGGACCCTGTAAGAAAAGTGGCGCTTGCCCAGTTCGTAGTTGTGGTCCACCATTTTTTGCTTGTAGTCGGGGTCGCGCAGGACTTTCTTCGCCAGCCGGATGGCTTTCTGGGTCACGTAACCGTCGATTTCGATCACCGCGAAACCTTTGGGCCGGATATCGGTGGTGTAAATGGAGTAATTGTTGATCACCACCGGTTTGCGGAAGTAGATGGCCTCCAGGAAGGCGTTTCCGAAACCCTCGAAGTTGGAAGGGTAGGTGACCAGGTCGGCATGGGGATAAATGTCGTTCAGGGTATATATCTTGCGGCCGTCGGGCGTGGTCCCCCGGCGGTCGCTGATGATATCCGAGACAAACAACGTGTCCACGTTCATAAGGCGGGAATACTCCCATATCCGCCGCTCGTAGTCATGGCCTTCGTCGCCGGAGGCATGGGAGATCACCAGCTTTGCCTTGGCTCCCAGGCGGCAGACAAACTCGATGGCATGTTCTATCCCCTTGCGCTTTACCACACGGGTTGGCTGCAGAATCAGCAGTTCGTACTTTTTCAGTCCCAGGGCTTCCCGGACGTCCGACGCGTATTCATCCACCGGGGGAGGAGGATTTTCGAAGTCCATGACATTGGGTATTATGGTGGAAGATATGCCCGTGCGCAGGCTCAGCTGATTGTCACCGGAGGAGTTGATCACCACGTGCCTGATGGACGGCAGGTGGGGCGGAAAAGACATGTTGAGATAGTCCCAGCAGGCATTGACCATGAAATGCTGTCTTTCCCAGAAAAAGTCGTGATGATGGGCGATGGTGTTCATCCCGGTTTCCATGATCAGTTCGGTCAGGGCTATTCCCAGGGGCAGGTTGAGGGGGATGGTCAGGGAGTTTTCGGGAACCAGCAGGTCGATATCGAATTTTTTGATGAACTGATAAAGCCGCCTTTTGAGATAATGGGACAGGTTGTGGATTTCGCGTGTCGTTGTCCGTTTGCGCTTGGTTACCCCGAAACACTGGTTGTAGATTTTTTTGATGTCAGGATGCTGGAAATGGGCTTCTGGAACCTGGAATGAGCGTTGCGGATCCCGGTCTACATCGCCTCCGAAATAATAGCACACCAGCCCCTCTTTTTCGAAAACCTGGGCCCACTTCTCGGTTTCCAGGCTTACTCCGTCGGTTCCGGCAAAGCGGGTGGACACAAAACCGATCCGGTGTTCGCGGTTGCAATATTCACAAAAAGCCATGGAGCCCCTTTCCGTTTGGTTGGTTCGTGAAACCAGTCCTCCAAGAATTGTATCGGGCAAAAGCACCCGTACTTTAGCATCAAGGCTTGCCCGGTAGGCGGCCTGGCGCGTTGTTTTTTTTTGACACGCGTCCTGCCCCCGGGCTTCAGTTTAAACGTTTCCGCAACCAGGGACAATCAAAGCCATCCCTTTGGGTGATTTTGCTTTCAGGAGAGCAGGTAAAATCCCAGGGCGGGATCCTCGGCCTCATGGGGGCTGAAGGCTGTTCCCACCATGTTTTTGTTGATGTTGCGAATAATGACCTTTTTGCGTATCGGAGTCCTTCTCTTGTCGTCGAGCTGGAATTCGACCTTCAGGATATCGCCGACCCTGAAATCGCGGGCCTCGTTGAGCTTGAGTTTGAGCCCGTTGCTGGAGATATCCAGCACCGTCATAAGGCCCTTGTCCATTTCTCCCTTTTGGCCGTAATACACGAACGAACCGGGCAGGTTCGTCTTTTTGCGGTACTGCTTGCGTTTTTCCAGGATGACCTCGAACCGCTCGCCGCAGGAGCAGACGCACTTGACGCGGACGCGTTTTGTCAGGTAGGCGTACTGGGAGACATCGGCGGTGGTGGTGTTGCCGCATTTGGGACAGATGAAGGTGGCGGTATCATCCCGGGTGATGAACACCCTGTCTGTCATGAATCCCTCCCTCGATTTTGGGGTTGACAGGATATTTCTTTCGGCATGGCCGGTGCCCTGCTTATAATCCGGGTTATCTTGGGCTGGTAGCGTGTATCTTTTTCCATTTTTTTGGCTATCAGTTTCACCAGGAAAAAGCTGGTCACGAACGCTGCCCCAGCGCCCAGGGCGGCTATGGCCGATTCATGGCCGGCAGAATTGGCCAAGGCCCACCGGTTGCCTGCCAGGCCGCCGATCAGCATACAGATGATGGGGAAAAGATAAGTCAGGAAAGTCACTTTGAGCAGCGGGCCGGTGGCCACCTGGATACAGACCCGGTCTCCGGGAGCGGCTCCGGCAAGGTTGACGGCGGCAACTTCCATCTCCTGGCTGTTGCGGTCGACGTTGCAGCTATGGCGTGCCGCGCACGATTCACAGGCACCGGACCTGACGGTTTTCACAAGGGCCAGGCCGGGTGCGCCGTCCTTTTGCGCTATGACTATGCCCTCTTCAATGGCCATCAGTCACCACCGTTATGCGTTGATGGGTATCAGCCGGCTGCCGCTGACTCGACATCGTCCGCATCGGCCCGGCGGGCGGTGCGACGGTAGCATATCAGGCCGCACTGCAGGCAGCGATCGGCCTCTGCCCGGGCCGTTTTTTCGTCGTAGCCCAGTTCGAGTTCCCTGCCGCTGGTGTAAACAGCCTCGGGATCGAGCGGCATGATATTTCTGGCTACCGGCAGAACGTCCTCCACATGGTAGACGTCCTGGACGTAGGAATCTGCTTTGAGAACATTGTCCGCCGGCCGTTGATCTATGCCGTATAAGGCCTTGTGGGCCGCCGCCGCCGCCCGCCGGCCGGCGGCGATTGCCTTGATGGCGGCGCTGAAGTCGGTGAAAACCCCGCCCGGGGCGAGCAGATCGTTTTGCCAGGTGCCCCCGTTGGGCCGATAGGGGGCAAAGGCTTCCCACGCATTATCCTGACCGCTGTCAGTCTCACCGTTGCCTGCCGCTTCATCATTTTTGACCGTGGCCGGCAGGACGATCAGTTCCGGTATTCTGCCCGATGCCAGGATGAGGGTCGAAGTCTCGATGCGGGTGGTTCGGCATTGCCCAAGTTTATGACAGTCGATGGCCACGAGCTTGTCGCCCTTGCCGTAAAGGCGGTTGACGGCCGCGTTTTCAATCACCTCGATCCTGTCATCCAGGCCGTCGGGACCCGGAGCGCCCCAGGTGACTATGGTTACGCGGCCGGCCCCCCTGGCCAGGCATTGCCGTGCGGCGTCGGCCAGTTTGGCCCCGTCACCGGCAATTACCACGTGGCCCCGGAGGCTGTTTTCGGAAGTATCGCGCAGCACGTCCACAAGCAGCCGGCAGCCGATTATTTCAGGCTCGGGCTCTGCGCCGCTGCGGGCCAGCCTGCTGTCCCAGCCGCCGGTTGCCAGCATGATGATCTCGAATCCCGCGTCCATGAGCCGGGAAATACTCAGGTTGCGGCCCAGGGCTTTTTCGGTCTTGGCTTCGATGCCCATATCCAGGACCCCCCGGATATCCCAGTCCAGGATTTCGTCAGGCAGGCGGTATTTGGCAATGGCCGTACGCAGCAGGCCTCCCAGCTGCCTGCCGGCTTCGAAGACGGTGATGGAATGGCCCAGACGGGCACTGAAAAAAGCCGCCGACAGGCCTTCGATCCCTCCGCCGATGACCGCCATCCGGTGTCCGGTTTCAGGAGCCCGGTAGGGCTGGATCCGCTTGCCGGTCTGTTTTTCGTAATCGGCGGCAAAACGTTTCAGGAAGTTGATGGCCACAGGCTCGTCAACCAGCTGGCGGCGGCAGGCATCTTCGCAGGGCCGGGGGCAGATGCGGCCGATCACGGTGGGAAACGGGTTCCTTTCCTTGATTGTCTGGACGGCGGCAAGGTAGTCGCCGGCCGCTATCTTGTCGATATAGGCGGATATGTCTATTGCTGCCGGACAGGCCCGCTGGCAGGGGGTGGTACAGTCTTCAGTCGTGTATTCTTTCAGGATTCTCCTGGTCACCGATGAGAGGGTGATGATGTTTTTGGGGCAGATCCTTTCGCATGTGCCGCAACCGGTGCATTTTTCTTCGTCCACCACCGGCAGGCCGGCCGGGCCCATGGTGATGGCGTTGAAAGGACAGGCCCGGGCGCAGGTGCCCAGCCCGAGACAGCCTATGGTGCAGACCTTCATGCCGCCGTTGAGGGCCGCCGCCGCCCGGCAGTCTTCGACACCGTCGTAGAGAAACTTGGTTTCGGCGTCCCGGACTCCGTAAGTGCAGCCGGGCCGGGCGATGTCCGGTTCGCGGGCCTCGATGCTGACGCCCAGGATGGCGGCAATGGCTTCGGCCACCTCGGGACCGGCGGCAACGCAGGAGTTGGGTGCCGATTTGCCGGCCACGATGGCCTCGGCGTTGGCCGAGCAACCCGGATACCCGCAGCCTCCGCAGTTGGCTCCCGGCAAAGCATCGTCGATTGCCTCGATCTTGGGATCGACGTAGACATAAAATACCTTGGAGGCTATGGCCAGCCCAAGCCCCACGATCAATCCCAGCCCTCCCATGATGAAAACCGCTGTATACATGGCCTTGCTCCCCTGTGCCTGAAGGTTGTCCCCCTAACCGCGTCAATATGACTGCAAACTGAAAAGGAGTAAACCACCTCCCCCGCGGGAGGTGACTTCAACTGGTTCCGGGTTGCGGAAACATTTACAACCGGAGTCCGATAAGGCTCCGAGACTTCGGGACAGTACCGCGTCCGGACCGGGCGGTTTTGCCCGCAACGATGAAAGTCCCCCTTTTTTGTACGGGGGCGGCAGTTCGAAAATCTGTCGCTACCGCGCCGGCGTTACTGGATGGCGCCGAAACGGCATTTCTCATAACAGGTCAGGCACTTGATGCATTTGTCCTTGTCTATGCGGGCCACCTGTTTCTTTTCCCACTGAATGGCATCGGCCGGGCAGTTCTTGGCGCACAGGCCGCACTTGGCGCAAAGCTCGGGATCTATTTCGAATTTCAGCAATGCCACGCACCGCTTGGCCGGGCATCTTTTCTCGTAGATATGCGCTTCGAATTCGTCCCGGAAATAACGAAGGGTCGACAGCACCGGATTGGGGCTGGTCTGGCCCAGGCCGCACAGGGAAGATGAACGGATTACCTGGGAAAGCTCTTCCAGAGCCTCGATATCGCCCTTTTCTCCCTTGCCTTCACAAATTTTGACCAGGATTTCGAGCAGTCTTCTGGTGCCCTCCCTGCAGGGGGTGCACTTGCCGCAGGATTCGTCCTGGATGAACTCCATGAAAAAGCGGGCCATGTCGACCATGCAGGTCTTTTCGTCCATGACGATGACGCCGCCCGAGCCCATGATGGCGCCCACCTTGGCGATGGCCTCGTAGTCCACCGGAGTGTCGAGATAGCGTTCCGGAACACATCCTCCCGATGGCCCTCCCAGTTGAACGGCCTTGAACTTGCGTTTTTTGGGGATTCCGCCTCCGATGTCGAAGATCAGGGTGCGCAAAGTCGTGCCCATGGGGACTTCCACCAGGCCGATATTGTTGACATCCCCGGAAAGGGCGAAGACCTTGGTTCCCTTGCTGGTCTCTGTCCCCACCGAGGCGTACCAGGCCCCGCCGTTGACGATGATCTGGGGAATGTTGGCCAGGGTCTCGACGTTGTTCAGAACGGTCGGTTTTTCCCACAGGCCTTTTTGAGCCGGGAAAGGCGGCCGCGGGCGGGGCATTCCGCGTTTGCCCTCGATCGAGCGCATGAGGGCCGTTTCCTCGCCGCAGACGAAGGCCCCGGCACCCTGGTATATGGATATGTCGAAACAAAAGCCGGAACCCAGGATGTCCTCGCCCAGCAGGCCTTTTTCACGTGCCTGGGAAATGGCGATCTCCAGGCGTTTGATTGCCAGGGGGTATTCGGTACGGGCGTAGATTATGCCTTCGGAAGCGCCTATGGCCCGGGCGGCGATCAGCATGCCCTCCAGCACTGCGTGGGGATCGGCTTCCAGAATGCTGCGGTCCATGAAAGCTCCCGGGTCGCCCTCGTCGGCGTTGCACAGAACGTACTTTTCCTTGCCCGGGCTCTTGCTGGCAAAATCCCACTTGATACCGGTGGGAAAACCGGCTCCGCCGCGTCCCCGGAGGCCCGAGGTTTTCACTTCCTCGATGATTTGCGCCGGGGTCATCTCCAGCAGGGCTTTGGCCGCACCCTGGTAGCCGTCGCGGGCGATATAGTCCTCCAGCGATTCCGGGTCGATCAGGCCCTTGTTGCGCAGGGCGCGCGGCATCTGATTGGCGAAAAACGGAATGTCTGTTTGAACCGCTATGCGCTTTTTGGTTTGAGGGTCTTTGTACAGGAGGCGTTCGACCGGTTTGCCGCCGATGATATGGCTTTCGATGAGCTCGTCGATATCGTCGACCGAAAGCTTCTGGTAAAAAATGTCGCCGGGCTGAACCACCATGATGGGTCCCATGGCGCAAAATCCGTTGCAGCCGGTCTCTATCACCTGAACTTTTTCTTCCAGTTCCCTGTCCGCCAGGGCTTTGGCCAGGGCGTCCTTGACGCTGATGCTGCCGGTGGCATGACAGCCGGTACCCCCGCATATCAGGAGGTAGGTTTTGTCGCCGAATTCCATCCGCGGGGTACGCTTGGCCTTAATGGTTTTCAAATCATCGACGGTTAGCTTGGGCATAGGCCATTCCTCCAGGATTTACCAGGACCCGTCCAGTCCCCTGATTCCGTTCATGTAGAGCCTCCCGCAGGAGACAAACAGTGAATAATCGGTCAGCAGTAAAGGCAGGTTGTAAGAGCGTGCCAGTTCTACCACTTCGGCCGACGGTTTTTTGCCTCGGACTATGATTACCGCACTTACGCCAACTATCTTGGCCGTTTGGATCACGTGTTCGGTGGTTACTCCGGTCAGCAGGGCGCATCCCTTGGCGGCGGCGGCCAGAACATCGTCCATCAGGTCTGAGGCTCCGCCGCCCACGATGATGGTATCCAGCTGGTCTTCGCCGACCAGTACCCTGGCTTTCAGGATGTCCTTTATTTCCGATATCTTCATTGCCTTGCCGGGAAAAGGTGCAACCCGGGTCGAACCTTCCGGGTCTTGGTTGATTGTTTATAAACTATAAGAGCTTGCTTTCAGCAAGCCGCACACTTTGCATGTGATGTAAACCCGAACCGCCCCCGCATTGCACCGTCCGGGCCGATTAAAGCCCCACTTGTTCGGGGGGCGGCAGATTACTCATAGCGTTCCAGGATGTCTATGACCTTGTCGGCGCTCACTCCTCCGTGAGTGTCCTGGTCCACAACCATTACCGGAGCCAGTCCGCAGGCCCCCAGGCACCTTACCGCTTCAAGCGAAAAACGCCTGTCTTCGGACGTGTCGCCCTCTTTTACGCCGTAACTGGCTTCAATACGTGACAGGACCTCTTTGATGCCCTTGACGTAGCAGGCGGTACCCAGGCACAGCCTGATGGTATGCCGGCCCTTGGGTTTTAGAGAAAAGAGGGCATAAAAGGAAGCGATTCCGTACACTTCGCTGGGAGCCAGATTCATCCTCCTGCCGATATAATCCAGCAGTTCCACCGGCAGGTAACCAACTACCTGCTGGCATTCGCGCAGGACCGTGATTATCGAACCGGGTTTGTTTTGGTTGTCTTGCAGGATCTTTTCGATGGAAGACCACATTTCGTCGGTGATATCCGGATGCTGAAAAGGAATCGATAGGTTCATGGACAAGCTCCGTTGAAAGGCGATTATATCTGATAATCAGCATTTTGCATCGCCGGTCACAATTTCACAAACCGTTGAAAAAGTCAATGGTGGCCTGCAGGCAGGAAGGAGGGATGGGGAGGGTTGCCGAAGTGTCAATCACCCACAAGGTCGCGCAGGGCGGCCAGAAGCTTTTCGCGGTCCACGGGCTTGGAAAAGGTATAACGGGCGCCCAGCTTTTCAGCCATGAAAAGGTAATTCTCAGGCCGGTTGCGGCCTCCGCCGGATATGGCGATCACCTTTACGCCGGCATCTATTTTTTTCATCCGGCATATGGTTTCGATACCCTCGGTTTCGGGCATTATCAGGTCGGTTATGACGGCGTCGAAAGCCTGGCTGCCGAACAGGTCCAGTCCGATGCTGCCGTTGTCGGCCGTTTCCACATGGTAACCGGCTTTTTCGACTGTTTGCCGCAACATGGCCTGAACGAATCTGTCGTCTTCTATGATCAGGATCTTTTTCACGATTTGCCTCCCGTACGTTGGGCGGTGGCTCTCAGACGGGCCATCAGCCTTCCTGATGATTTCCGGACCGCGGCCATGGATTTTATGAGGTCCCGGCGCTTGTCGGCCAGGGCTCTTTTGCCGCGCACCGGATCTATGAGCCAGGTGACGTATATTGTTTGAATTTCGGTCAGGACAGCCTCGAGTCCGGCAGCCGTCCTGGACCGGGTTTCGGCTATCAGCTTCAGCTGCCGGTCGATCAGCTCCTTCTGCCGGGGGAATTTTTTGGCGAGTTTTTCCAGACGCTTGGTTTCACTGTCCATAAGGGCGATATCATCATCCAGCGAGATTATGAGGGCGTGAGCCTTGGGCAAGAAGCGGTAGACGAACTGCATCACTTCCGGTTTCACCTTGGCGGTGGCCAGCCCGAGGCGGGGCTCGGTCCGAAAGTATTTCCCGTAGGCCCAGTATGCTCCGCCGCCCAGGCCCGCAAAGACCAGGATCACGATCACCAGCAGCACCATGATTCCGCCGTCTTTGTTTCCTATAAAGCTGCGCATCGGCAACCTGGTCTCCCGCTGTAAGTCTTTAGGTTCGAGCAAGCCGGCATCAGGGCAGGCGGACGTGGTCGATAAAAACGTATTCACTTCTTGCTATCGGCAGGTTCGGCTCAGAATTTAGTTTTTTGATCCAGGTCGGGCGCTTTCCGGGCGTGCCGTTGGATGCGGGGCAAGATATGCCGTTGCACTTCGAGGGTGCCGGCAGGTCAGATCAGGCGGCACCTGTAGGTGTCCGGTTTTTCGGGAAGGTAAGGCCGGTCACTGAAGGCGATCAGGGCCAGGGGGGTTTTACCGGTATTGACGATGGCGTGGGCAACGCCGGGGGGAAAGACCAGCCGGATGGCTTCGCCCTGTGCTATGATGACATCCCGCTGCCGGTCATTTTCCCTGAAGCGGACCAGGGCCGGGCCGCAAACGGCCGCTGTTTCGGTGGCGACCTTGTGAAAATGATTGCCGCGGATCTGTCCGGGCAGGGTTATGACCAGATGGGAGTTTTTTTGCCGGGCCAGCAGATCGGCGGTGACCGGTTCCAATACCCAGCCCCGCTCATCGCTGAATACGGCAAGGGGCTCGATGATGACATTGCTCATGATGCAGAGTCCTTGTCCCTGACGCCTGCCCGGTAGCCGTCCTGGTAGCATTTGCGGCTGTACCAGTCTATCTGGCGGCAGATTCCCCTGATGATACTGACTTCACCGGCCCTGAGCTGGATCCTGGAAAAAAAGTGGCGCAGCTTGTTCATCCAGTAATCAGGGTTCTGGGGCTGGATGTAGTTTATCCTGACCAGCAGCTCCTTTACCTGGTCGTACATTCCGTCCAGCTCGAAGCGGGTCGCAAGCCTCGGGGTCAAGGCCGCCGGCCCGGCAACCCTGGTGCGGAACAGCTCGTAACAGATCACCATCACTGCCTGGGCCAGGTTGAGAGACGAGAATCCGGCCGTCGGTATGGTCACCAGGCGGTGACACAGGCGCAGCTCTTCGTTGGTCAGGCCCCGGTCCTCGGGGCCGAAGACTATGGCCACCCGGTTGTTGGCCGAAATCGATACCAGATCCCGGGCCAGGCGGTCGGGACCTGTTGTCAGCTTGCGCTGGCCGCCCAGGCGGGCTGTCGTTCCCACCACGTATTGAAAAGGTTTCAGGGCGGTCTTCAGATCCGGGGCCGTTTCCATGTTTTCGACAACGTCCAGGGCGGCATGGGTGGCCAGCCGGCAGACGCGCGTCAGGTCACAGTCTTCCGGCCGGACCACCAGCAGCCTGGCGATGCCCATGTTCGCCATGGCCCTGGCCGCCGACCCGATGTTTTCCGGAAAACGGGGCCTCTGCAGAACGATGGTCAGGTTGGCCGGATTTACCGCCGCTTTAGACGCTGACTTGTTCGAAGGCATTGAAGAAATAGCCTATTTCAAAGGCGGCCGTTTCCGGCGCGTCCGATCCGTGGACAACGTTCTTTTCGATGTCGGTGGCGAAGTCGCGCCGGATGGTTCCCTCGGCGGCTTCTTTGTAGTTTGTGGCGCCCATCATTTCCCGCCAGCGTGAGATGGCGTCCTGGCCTTCAAGCACCATGACCACCACCGGACCGGACGACATGAAGCCGGTCAGACTGTCGAAAAACGGTTTGTCACGGTGCACGGCGTAAAACCCCCGGGCCTGGGATTTGTTCATGCGGATCATCTTCATGGCGGAAATTCGCAATCCGTTTTTTTCGATGCGCTTGACGACTTCGCCGATAAGTTTGCGGGCAACCCCGTCGGGCTTGATTATGGCCAGAGTTTTCTGCATGGTTTCAGGTCTCCCTTTCATTACGGTCTATTTGTTTGGGCTCGCTTACCAGAACGCCGGGAGCAAGTCAACGTCGCCGGATGGAAAAGAGCAATTCTAACTGAACAGTTCAATAAGACCGAAAGCTGCAATTGTGTGGGGAATAAGGCACAAGATCGACAAGTGATAGGTATTGTTTATCGTTGGGCAGCCAAATTTTAGGCAAATCTATCAAACATAGGAGATGCGAACAAGGCAGTGGCAACAGGTATCCACCATCCGTGATTACGGAGCATATACAAGATGCGGTCTTATCAGATTGGCTGTCAGCCAGGAGCTCTGACTTCCGGTGGATCTGCTACATTGCGTAACAGGTGGTCAAAGT
>JAMOUQ010000045.1 GCA_027068085.1 Desulfobacteraceae bacterium
ACAAAACATTTTCCCCAAAAGATACATGGATTCAGCTTTTCGAAATTTATCCGATTCCGCCGGAAGATATTGAATCAGATAAAAACATTAGTATCGCAGGCAACCTGGATGCCAAACTGATTGACGATATTGTAAACTGTCTGTTCGAGGCCGAACAGGAGAACATTCCTCTTATTTACAAAAAGCTTTAACGCCCCCAGCTTCAGAATTCCTTGCTGAAGCTTCAAGAAAAATTCAATAAGCGTTAACCATATAGCGCAATTCCATATTCTGGCATTGATCGAACAACCAGAGATATGCTGCCTATGGATTTGTGGTTCTTCGACGTTTCATGTGGATTTAAGTAAAATATCAATTGGAGCAGCGATCAGGTAGATTATGCTAATAGTTGATTCAAGGCTTGCTTTACCACCTGCCCGACTCTAGCACTTCGACCAGGTATTCGACATGCTGCTTGAGCTGACCGCCCTGCTTCAGGTTCTTTTCAACCGTGCCGATGGCGTGCAGGGCGGTTGCGTGGTAGCGGTTGAAACTGCGCCCGATGGCCTGCAGAGGCTGATCGGTATAACGGCGGGCAAGGTAGATCGCCACCTGGCGAGGCCTGACGAAGGCCTGCTTGCGCGAACGGGACACAAGATCCTTGACGCTGATATTGTAGTGCTTGCAGACCAGTTTCTTGATGCTCTCGATGGTTATGGTCTTGCGCGGCCTGACCATGTTTTTTATTACACTGTCGGCCAGGTTGATATCTATCTGGCAGCCGAGCAGCGAGCTTTTGGTGTATATACCCACCAGCCCGCTTTTTAGCTGGCGCACGTCTTCGGTCAGCTCGCCGGCCACGTATTCGATGATCTGCAGCGGAATCGACCACTGATTAGCAGCCGCGAATTTTTTCAGAATTCTCACCCTGGTCCTGAAGTCCGGAGGATCGATGTTGGAAATCAACCCGGAAGCAAGCCGGGAACGCAGGTTCTCGTTAAGCCGGGGAATCTCGCCGGGCTTACAGCAACTGGAAAAGATGATCTTTTTGTTGTCGTTCAGCAGCCGGTCCAGGGTGTGAGACAGCTCGATCTGGGTCCGGTCTTTGCCGCTCAGATAATGAACATCCTCCAACAAAAGAACATCGCAGTTTTTATGGTATTTGTCCTTGAAAGCATTGATTGTGTTGTTCTTGTAGGATGAAACCATCTCCTGGGTGAAATCTTCGGCCGTCAGATAGTAGACTCTTTCGTTGGGATACTGGGTCAGGATGTGATGCCCGATGGCTTGCGACAGGTGGCTTTTGCCCATTCCGGTCCTGGAAAGCAGGAAAAGCGACGGCAGCTGTCTTCTGCGATGCGCCGCCAGGGACAGGGCCGCCGAATAGGCAAAGTCGTTGTTGGACCCCACCACGAACTGTTCGAAAGTAAAATCCTTGCGCAGAAAGCGGCCGTAATGGGGTTGAACGGCAACACCGGGCAACACCATCTGCCGGTGTTTTCTGCCCTTGCCGTTGTCGGAACCATTGGGCTTGACCATAAGCTCCACATTCAAATCCCGTCCTGCCAGCCGTTTCAACTCCGACAGGATCAAGGCCAGATAATGGCTGCTCACTCTTTTTTTGGAGTAAAAGTTGGGGCAAGCCACGATGACGGCGCTGTCGCCGCTTTCCATGTATTCCAGGGGCTCGATCCACAATCGGTAGGATGCTTCCGGCATCCTGCTCTTTACAGCCTCTTTTACCTTAAACCAAACCTGCTTCATGGTTGGTGAGTCCATACCTCTGTCTTTGCGTGAATCAAGTTCAGCCACAGCTGCCTGAACAGGCAAATCAGCGCGCAATACAGTTTATTTGGTTAGATTTTGGCCGAAAATAACTGAAATTGGAAATTAGCCCCAAGTGATGCCAAAAGATTGAGCCAAATTTAGAGAATCACTGCCCAGATGTCAATCCGGATGATTTTCAATATCCGGCCAACAGGTCCATCGGCACCGAAGACATCATAACCCTCTGTGATTTTAGTATTATTAAAACCGCTAACTTTCAACTATTTCTAAATACTGATATTTTGGCAACCTGTGTTTTTGCAAAAATTCTAAGAAGATCCGTAGTTATCAACAATGTGTCAACAAAATACCAATCTCCGTTTTTCTATGATTTTCTTTCATTTTCCACGATTTTCATTTTTTTAAAAAAAGGCTTACACCGGTTGCCCTGCCGGGACCGCCGGGGCCTGTCCCGGCAGGGCAACCGGTGTCGATTTCTCCCGTTCCGGGCCTTTTTCCCGAAAGAGTTTCCATTTACAAATCCGCCGGCCCCGGTTAATATTTCATTCCAAAAAAGAAGCTCCTGAGCCGCTTGGCTCTTTTTGTTCGGCACAGCCGACAGCAGATCTGCCGGCTCAAGCACAGGCCGTGTCATGGCTTGCAACCTTTTGGACAACACCACCACAGTCAATGGATTCAGGGAAAATAGTAATCAGGGGCGCCCGCCAGCACAATCTGAAAAATATAGACCTTGAAATCCCGCGCAACAGGCTGGTCGTAGTCACCGGCCTGTCCGGATCGGGTAAATCTTCCCTTGCCTTCGACACCCTGTATGCCGAAGGCCAGCGCCGCTACGTCGAATCCCTGTCAGTCTACGCCCGCCAGTTCCTGGAAAAACTGGCAAAGCCCGACGTGGACCTGATCGAGGGCCTATCACCGGCCATCGCCATCGAACAGAAGACCGCAGCCCACAATCCCCGCTCCACCGTGGGAACAGTGACCGAAATCCACGATTTCCTGCGCCTGCTCTTTGCCCGGGCGGGCACCTATTACTGCCACCGCTGCCGGCAGCCGATAGCCTCGATGAGCGTCGACCAGATGATCTCCGGCATAATGGCCGCCGCCGACAGCGGCTCCAGGATCATCATCCTGGCGCCGCTGGAGCCGGCACCGGCAAAACAGGTCTTCAGCAGTCTCCGGCGCCAGGGTTTTGCCAGGGTCAGGGCCGACGGCAAGTTCATAGAACTTGAAACGCCGCCCGGTCCGGACTTCAGAATCAGGGAAAAACTCGAAGTGGTAGTGGACCGGCTTGTCCTGAAACCGACCATCCGCAACCGCCTGGCCGATTCCCTGGAACTGGCCCTTGCCCTGGCAGGAGGAAAGGTTACGGTCGAAGCCGTCGACCGCGACATGAACACCATCGAATGCATGCGCTTCAGCGAAAAGGCCATCTGCCTCGGGTGCGGACTGGAGCAGCCGGAAATCACGCCGGCCAGTTTTTCTTTCAATTCTCCCCACGGTGCCTGCCCGGCCTGCGACGGTTTGGGCGCAGCCCAGATCTTCGATCCGGAGCTGATCGTACCCAACCCGGAACTGTCTATCAGGGAAGGCGCGATCGCTCCCTGGGCCCATCGCCAGTCGGTGGCCTTTGCCGAATTTCTCGATGCACTCACCAGCCACTACAAAGTAGATCTGTACACCCCTTTCAGGCAGTTGCCGGAAAAATTCAAAAAAGTCCTGCTCTACGGCTCGGGCAGCCAGGCCATCGGCTTTTATCGCCAACACAATGGCAAACGCATCTTCGAACCCCGTCCTTTCGAAGGTATCATCCCTTATCTGCAACGCCGGTACGGCGAAACAGATTCCGAGCAGGTCCGGGAAGAGATCCGGCGTTACATGCGTTTTATGCCTTGTCCCGAGTGCCGGGGAACAAGGTTGAGGATAGAGAGCCGGTCGGTCAGGGTAAACGGCCTGTCCATCGACCGGATCTCCTCCATGAGCATCAAGGAGGCGGCCGGCCTTTTCGGCAGCTTCCGCCTGGAGGGCTCCCGGGGCCAGATAGCAGCCAAGATTGTCAGTGAAATCAAGTCGCGCCTCGACTTCATGCTAGACGTGGGCCTTTCCTACCTGACCCTGGACCGCCCCGCCCATACCCTTTCCGGCGGCGAAAGCCAGCGCATCCGCCTGGCGACCCAGATCGGGTCCAGGCTTACCGGCGTACTCTACGTCCTGGACGAGCCCAGCATCGGCCTTCATCCCAGGGATACCCGCCGCCTGCTTGCCACCCTGACCAGAATGCGCGACATCGGCAACACGGTGCTGGTGGTGGAACACGACCGGGACACCATCATGGCCGCCGACTTCGTCGTGGACATGGGGCCGGGGGCCGGCGCCAGAGGCGGCCAGGTGGTCTTTGCAGGCACCCCGCAGGCCATGCTGGAATCAGAACGATCCCTGACCGGCCTGTACCTGTCGGGCCGGCAAAAGATCGACGTTCCCGCCAAGAGGCGTAAACCGCGCCACCGGCTGGTCATCGAGGGAGCCGGGCTCAACAACCTCAAATCATTGTCGGTCGAGATACCCCTGGGCTGCCTGGTCTGCGTCACGGGAGTCTCGGGCTCCGGAAAGTCTTCCCTGATCCTGGAAACCCTCTATCCCGCCCTGCTCCAGCACCTGCACCGGGCATCCCTGAGATCGGGGCCCTACGACCGGATTTCAGGGCTGGAACACCTGGACAAGGCCATCAACATCGACCAGGCCCCCATCGGCAAAACGCCCCGTTCCAACCCGGCCACCTATACCGGGGCATTCAACTTGATCAGGGATCTTTTTTCGAAAACCCAGGAAGCCCGGGCCCGCGGCTACAAGCCGGGCCGGTTCAGTTTCAACGTCAAGGGCGGCCGCTGCGAAGCCTGCCGGGGCGACGGCATCATCAAAATAGAGATGCACTTCTTGCCCGACATCCACATCACCTGCGATGTCTGCAAGGGGCTGCGCTACAACCGGGAAACCCTCGAGGTGCGCTACAAGGGCAAAAACATCGCCGAGGTTCTGGACATGACGGTCAACCAAGCCCTGGAATTCTTCTCGCCTGTCAGGGCCATCCGTCAAAAGCTCGAGACCCTGGTCGAGGTGGGACTGGGATACATCCGCCTCGGCCAGCCGGCCAGCACCCTTTCCGGCGGCGAGGCACAGCGGGTCAAGCTGGCAAGGGAATTGAGCCGCCAGGACACCGGCCGGACCCTCTACCTGCTGGACGAACCCACCACGGGTCTGCACATGGAAGACGTCAAGCAGCTGCTGTTTGTCCTAAACCGCCTGGTGGATGCCGGCAACACGGTCATTGTCATCGAACACAACCTGGATGTGATCAAAACCGCCGACCATGTAATCGACCTGGGGCCCGAAGGCGGCGACGGCGGCGGGCAGCTGGTGGCCTGCGGCCCGCCTGAAAAAGTGGCCCTGGAAGCCGGCTCTCACACAGGCCGCTTTCTGAAACGATTTCTTTACTGATGGTGGCTTCGTACCAATTAAAAAGGCCGCACCCCTGAAGGGATGCGGCCCCTTTTAATACTGTCTCGATGGGTCGGAATTAATGACCGCCGCCGAAAAGACCGGCAATCGCACCGGCCTGCGGATGGGCGTAGATCAGAATCAACGCCACGACCAGAGCGTAGATACACAGAGATTCGATCATGGCCAGACCGATCAGCATGGTCACGGTGACCTTACCGGAAGATTCGGGATTGCGGGCGATGCCTTCCACAGCAGCCTTGAGGCCAAGGCCCTGTCCGATACCGCAACCAAAAGCTGCGATGGCGATCCCAAAACCAGCTGCCGTTACACAGGCGATGAAGAACTGTAATGCTTGTGCTTCCATTTGCTACGCTACCTCCTTTTGATGTTTTTGGCTTCTTCCTATTAACCCCAATCAGGTTTAACCGCATTTACACCTGCAGGCAGCCGGCATCCCCGGCGGGGAAAGACGGCCGCCTGGTAAATGTCTCATCAGTGGGCGTGTTCCATCGCTCCTGAAAAATAGATTATGGAAAGCAGGAAGAACACGAACCCCTGGACAAAGGCCACAAAGACACCCAGGGCCATGATCGGCAGGGGCGCGAAAAAGGCCCCGGCCAGGAAAAACAGGATGCTGAGCACGATCTCATGGCCCATCATGTTCCCAAAAAGACGGAAAGACAGGGAAAGAATGCGGGCCAGGTGACCGATGATTTCGATGACGAAGATAAGGGGTGCCATCCACCATACCGGCCCCAGGAAATGCTTGATATAGGCCGCACCGTGGTACTTGATACCTATGATGTGGGTAAAGACCACCACCACGATGGCGCACGACAGGGTCGTATTCAGGTTGGAAGTCGGCGGCATGAAACCGGGAATGATGCCGATCAGGTTGCCGATGAAGATGTAGATAAAAACAGTGCCCGCCAGGGGAAACAGCCAGCGGCCTTCTTCACCGATGGTCTCGACCATGAATTCCTCGATCCCGGAGATGATCACCTCGGCCAGGTTCTGGGCCTTGCCGGGAATCAGCTGGACTCCCCTGGCCATCAGGGCGCCGGAGATGATCAGAAACGCCATCAGGACCCATGAATACACCACATGGACGTTATTATGGGCGAATTCCCCCAACCCTATGAGTTCGAACAGTTTGACGAAAAACAGATAGGGGTGTTCCATCCTTATACCGCCTCCTTGAAAATGAGTTTGGTGATCTCGACCGCCGTGGCCAGGACGATACTGGCAACCACCACGGAAAGACCTATGAAAAGACCCAGGGGGTCAACCAGATGCTTGCTGATCAGAAAGAAGATTATCACGCCGCTGATGACAAAACGGACGTAATACTTGGCCAGAATCACGTTGTGGGAAGCAAGGTGCGGGGGAGTGAGAGACTTTTTGAGGGTCCGGGCCAGCAGGTGGAAATTGACGGTTACTATCAGCCCGCCGAAGATTATCCCCCTGGCGAAGGCAGGCTTGGCCCACAGAAGCCCGGCAAACCCGGCTCCGGCCAGAAAGATCCAGTTGGCCCTGGTGATCATGTATAAAAGTCGTCTCTGAATATTCACTCCGGCCTCGGCTCAATCACAACTTGCGGCTTTTCTTTATGGCCAGGCCAAGGTTCTTGTACCCGGCCGCAATTCCCAAAACCATGAAGATAAGGGTCATCCACGGAGATGAATCCCACTTTTGGTCCAGATATACCCCCACAGCCAAACCGATGAAGATGGCCAGCGCCATGGACAGCCCGATACTGCTATAGTATGCCAGCTGTCTTAGAGTACGATAAGTTTCACGTTTCATTTGGTTTTTGGTGGACGGACCAAACGCTCGCCGCTGAAAAAGCACCAAGCGAACGTCATGCATCTATCACATGGGGCCGGGTGAGTCAATCCAAATTTGGCCCCGGCCCTATCCCGGGATAACTATCCGGGAGGCGTCGAACACCGGGCCGTCCCGGCATGCGTGCAGATAAAAGCCGCTTCCTCCTGTCTCCGGAAGGGCGCATCCCTGGCAGGCCCCCATGCCACAGGCCATCAGGGTTTCCACGGCCACCTGGCAGGGGCAGCAATGTTCGGCCGCCATGCGGGCCACGGCCCTGAGCATCCCCGGCGGACCGCAGGCACAGATCAACTGGGGCGGCCCTTTTGCCGCCGCTTCCGCCATGGGGCCGGTCAGGGGACCGGCATGACCGGCACTGCCGTCATCCGTTGCCAGGTGCAGCTCCAGGTCCAGTCTTTCCAGCCTGGCCAGGCACAACAAATCGGCTTTGCCCCGGCCGCCCAGGAAAAAGAGCCTCCTGCCCCGGTGCCCCCTTTCTTCCAGGCTGCGGGCCAAAAACACCATGGGAGCGATCCCGATCCCGCCGGCGGCCAGGAAAAGGGGATCGGGATCGCCGGAAACATCGAACCCGCGGCCCAGGGGCCCCAGCAGGCTGACCAGCTTGCCGGCGGCCATGGCCGCCATGGCCGCCGTGCCCCTGCCGACCACTTTGTAGACCAGTTCGATGCCGCACACCCTGCCCTCCCGGCAGACCAGCCCGGCCACCGAAAACGGCCGCCGCCAGAACGGTCCCCGTCCGCCGCCGTCGATCAGCACCATGACGAACTGGCCGGGCACGGCAGCGGTCAAAGGCGGCCCGCATTCAAGCTCCATCCGGTAGTAGCCCGGAGCCAGCATCCGGTTGCTTATGATTCTCGCATCCTGAAGATCCATTTACTTCCCCTCGCTTTCAGGCAAACCCGACGGCTGCGGCAAACCTCAGTCCGGTCCGCCGGCCCCGGTAGGAATAGAACCGGGCCGGGTTGCAGCGGGTGCAGATCCGGCTCTGAAAAATCCTCTCCGGCCTTACCCCGGCGTCCGCCAGCTGGTCGGCGGTAATCTGCCAGAAGTCGAACCTGTCCCGGCCGTCCCTGTAGCGGGCAAACTCCGGAGGAAGCTCCCGGCGCCAGTTGACAAACTCGGCACAACAGGGCCCCAGCGACGGCCCGACGGCACACAGCAGGTCGGCAGGCCGGCTCCCGTATCGCCGCGCCATGGCGGCCACCACCCTGGCGGGCAGCCCGGCCACGGTCCCGCGCCAGCCGGCATGGACGTTGGCAACCGCCCTGCGGCGGGGATCGACCATCAACACGGCCTGGCAGTCGGCCACCTGGATTATCAAGCCCCGCCCCCTGGTGCCGGTCATGGCCGCATCGTAGCTGCCGGCCGGCCGCTCAGGCCCAAAGTCATCCCCGTCGTCTGCTTCCAGGATACGATCCCCGTGGACCTGGCGGATGAAAACCAGGTCCCGGAATCCGAGCAGCCCGCCCAGTGTGCGCCGCCAGGCAAGGACCCGGTGGCGCGGCTGGCCGGAGGCCAGGCTGACGTTGAACGGGCCCATATCACCGTTCCGGTTCTGTCCGTCCGGCCCGAATATTCCGTGGACCAGCCCGGGAATTTCTTCCAGGCCGGGAAACCTCCACCACAGCATCCCCTTTGCCTGTCTCACCAACATCGTCTCTGCCAACTCCCTGTCATGGATACCAAACCCATCAGCCGGCCCTGGCCAGTACGAGCACATCCACCTTTTCAGCCCCGCCTCGCAGCAGGCAGCGGCAGCAGGCCTCCGCGGTGGCGCCGGTGGTCATGACATCGTCTGCCAGCAGAACCCGCCTGCCCCTGACCAGGTCCGGCCGGCAAACTTCAAAGGCCCGGCGAATGTTTTCGCGGCGCCGGGACCGGCTGAGCCCGGCCTGGGGCCTGGTCGGACGGCGGCGTGAAAGCACCCCTTTCTCGATTGCAAAGGGCAAATTGGCAAGCCCTTGTCCGGCAGCCGCCCTTTTCAGGCCTCGCAGCAGCAGCCAGGCCTGATTGTAGGTGCGCCGGCGTTCCCTGCGCCGGTGCAAGGGAACCGGCACGGCCAGATCGAATTCGCCCAGATCCCAGTAACACCGCAGGGTATCGAGCATCAGCCTTCCCAGTGGTCTGGCCAGGTCCGTCCGGCCGTGGTACTTCAGGCCACGGACAAGTTCCCGGACCGGCCCCTGGTAGGTAAAAACGGCGCGGGCCTTTTCAAAGGGCCGTCCTGCTCCTATACAGTCGCCGCACAGATGCCCGGGTCCGGCTGCAGTGGCAAATGGCAGGCCGCACCGGGTGCAAAGCGGCGGGACTATGGGTTCTGTCTTTGCCAGGCAGCCGGGGCAGAGGTAACGGCCGAGGCGACCGCCGCCGGCTCCGGACGGGGGCCGGAAAACCCGGCGGCAACCGGCACAGCGCTCCGGATAGATCCAGGCTATGATCCGGCTGCAAATTCCCGAAAACCGGGCTTGCGTGCCGGAGCACGAGGATGCGGCACTTGTCTGCCCGCCTTTCAAGCTGGCGGCTCTGCTTTTCATTGTTTTACGGAAAATCGCATATTCCTGCGGTAAAAACCGGAACCATGTCAGACCCGACAGTGTAAGTCTACCCCATCCGGCCGGCTATCTCGGCGGCAAAACGCGAGCAGGAAACCTGCCTGGCCCCATCGATCTGGCGGGCCAGGTCATAGGTCACCACCGCATCCCTGACGGTGGCCTGCAGGGCCGCCCGAATAAGCCGCGCGGCCTCGTTCCATCCCATGTAATCGAGCATCATGGCGGCCGACAGGATCAGGGAACTGGGGTTGACCTTGTCCCGGCCGGCATACTTGGGGGCCGTGCCGTGGGTGGCCTCGAACACGGCGCAGCGGTCTCCCATGTTGGCTCCCGGCGCCATGCCCAGTCCGCCCACCTGGGCCGCCAGGGCGTCGGAGATATAGTCGCCGTTGAGGTTGGGAGTGGCGATGACCGAAAATTCGTCGGGCCGCAACAGCACCTGCTGGAAGAGCATGTCGGCGATCCGGTCCTTGATGACCACCTTGCCGTCCGGCCGCCGGCCGCCGTATTCAGCGTGGAGCTGCTCCTCGGTGACGGTCCGGTCGCCGAATCTTTCCCGGGCCACCTGGTAGCCCCAGTTGCGGAAGGCGCCCTCGGTGAACTTCATGATGTTACCCTTGTGCATCAGGGTGACGCTGGGAAGATCGTTCTCCAGGGCGTAGGCAATGGCCCGGGCAACCAGCCGCTCGGTGTTGGCCTTGCTGATGGGCTTGATCCCGATACCGGTGGTCTCCGGAAGGTGGCGGCCCATCTGTTCGGCCAGGAAGGCGCGCACCTTTTCGGCCTCTGCGGACCCGGCTTCCCATTCTATGCCGGCATAGAGGTCTTCGGTATTTTCCCTGAAGACCACCATGTCTATCTTTTCCGGGTGGCGCAGGGGGCTGGGGACATGATCGATGTACCTTACCGGCCGCACGCAGGCATACAGATCCAGCTTCTGCCGGATGGCGACGTTGAGGCTGCGCATGCCCTGGCCCACCGGGGTGGTCAGGGGACCTTTGATGGAAACCACGTGCCTTTCCATCTCCTCCAGGGCCTGCTGCGGAAGCCACTGCCCGGTCTGCTCAAAGCCCTTTTCGCCCACCGGCAGCTCTTTCCAGACAATTTCCTTCCGGCCGCCGTAAGCCCTGCCGACTGCGGCCTCCACCACCTGACAGGTGGCAGGCCAGATATCCCGGCCGATTCCATCTCCCTCGATAAAAGGTATCACCGGCCGCTCCGGCACTGCCAGGGTCCCGTCCGGCGCCAGGGTTATCAGTTCTGCCCTCGTCCCATCGTTCACAACTTGCCTCCTTCCAGGGATTGGCGGGCCGCTTGGCAAACAGCGGCTGCCAGTGTAACTGTATCCGGATTCGATATCAGCGCCATCAACCGTAATGCCTCTGGCGCACCACCTCGAAAAAAGCCACCGTGGCCGCGGAAGCGGCATTCAAAGATCCAATGGTTACCTGCTGGGGGATGGCCACCGTGAAATCGCAGTGTTTCTCGACAAGCGGTCTTATCCCCCTGTCCTCGGCCCCGATCACCAGCGCCAGGGGCACTTTGAAATCGGCCTCGAAAACCGTAAGCCCGGCCCGGGTATCCAGGCCCGCCACCCAGAAGCCTTCTTTCTTCAGCTGCTCCACGGTGCGGGCCAGGTTGGTCACCGCCACCAAGGTCATGTGTTCCAGGGCGCCGGCCGAGGCCTTGACCGCTGCCGGGCTGGGAGGGGCGGAGCGGTCCCGGGGCACGACCATGGCGTCCACCCCCGCACAACAGGCGCTGCGGGCGATTGCTCCCAGGTTGCGGGGATCTTTCAACTGGTCCAGGATGACCCAGAAAGGCAAATCCGTCCTCCCTGCTGCCAGGGCCTGCCGGAGGCTTGCCAGCGGATATGGATCGGCCACGGCGGCCACCCCGTTGTGCCCGCCGGCCTTGACCCGCTGCTGAAATTTGTCCGCTGCAAGGATATCGACCGGAACCGCCCGGCGCCCGGCTGCGGCCATCAGCTCCTGCTTGCGGCGGCCCTCGGCCGGCTCGGCCACCAGCAGACGGTGCAGGCGCCGCCTGCCGGCTGCCAGAGCCTCTTTGACAGGATGAAAACCGTAGATCAGTTCCGTGGCGGCCGTCCTGCTTTTCATTGCTTGCGGCTTCCGGATTGTTGGAGGTAACTTCCCACCAGCCCGACCAGCTGCCCGACGGCCTCCTCCAGGTCGTCGTTGACTATAACGTGGCGGTAGAAATCTTTTTGTTCCATTTCCCGGCGGGCGTTCTCCAGGCGGCGGGCGATTACTTCCGGGCTGTCGGTTCCCCTGCCGGCAAGCCGTTTTTCCAGGGTCTCCATGTCCGGCGGCATGATGAAGATCGTCACCGCCTCGGGAAAGCGCTCAACCAGCTGGCGGGCCCCCTGGACATCGATATCCAGCAGTACCGGGCGGCCTGCGGCCAGAGCCTTCTCGATGGGGGCCGCCGGCGTGCCGTAGTAGTTGTCATGGACCCTGGCCCACTCGGCCCAGCGACCTTCCCGGATACCGCGCTCGAACTGCTGCCTGGAGACAAAGTGATAATCACGGCCGTCTTTTTCGCCCGGGCGCGGAGAGCGGGTGGTGGCCGAAACCGAATACTCCAGCTGGGGAAAGGCCCTGCGCAAGTACCTGCACAAGGTGGTCTTACCGGCCCCCGAGGGTGCCGAGACTATGAACAGCTTACCCCTTGCAGAAGGCCCGGCCATCTCTATTCCTGTCCTTTCACCTGCTCGAAACGCTGGGAAATGGTTTCGGCCTGGATGGCCGAGAGCACAACGTGGTTGCTGTCCATGATGATGATCGATCTGGTTCTCCGGCCGTGGGTTGCGTCCACCAGGCAGTTTTTCTTGCGCGCCTCGTCCTTGAGCCGCTTCATGGGAGCAGAATTGGGAGCCACGATGGCCACCACCCGGTCGGCCACCACCGTGTTGCCGAACCCGATATTGAGCAGCGTCCTTTCCATTTTCCAGCCTTTTCCAAAGCCGGCCTCCCCGGATATCCCTGCCGGTATGCCGGATTTTGCCAAACCGTCATCCAAGCCACAGATGCGTCCCCCTTTCGGGGTGGCAATTTACTCGATATTCTGAACCTGTTCCCTCAGTTTTTCTATCTCGGCCTTGCCTTCGACCACCAGGTGAGCCACTTCCGCCTTGCCGAGCTTGGAGCCCATGGTATTGAACTCGCGGTTCAGCTCCTGGAGCAGAAAGTTCAGCTTACGGCCGGCAGGTTCTTTGCCCCCCATGATCTGACGGAACTGCTGGATGTGGCTGGCGGCCCGCACCAGCTCCTCGGAGATATCGCTGCGGTCCGCCAGGATGGCGGCCTCCTGGGCAATCCGGTTCTGGTCCAGTTCCACCTGACCGGCGCAAAGGACTTCGATCCGCTCCAGAAGCCGCTGGCGGTACAGCTGGGGCAGGTTGTCGGCCTGGGTGCCGATCTTTTCCAGCAAACCGGAAAGCTGCGCCAGATGCGCCTCCAGATCCTTTTCCAGGAAAAGGCCTTCTTTTTGCCGCATCTGCTCCAGCTGTTCCAGGGCCTGATCCAGGCAGGGGCCGACCGCCGTCCAGAGTACTTCCAGTTCCTGGGGCCGGTCCACCGGCTGAATCACGCCGTTGACCGACGCCAGATGATCCAGCGAAATCTCTGTCTCCAGCTTCAGGGCTTTCTTGATGGTGTCTGCGGCCCACAGGTAGGAACGGGCCCTGGTCAGATCTACTTCGAAGGCATTGGCCGTCTCCCGCCGGTCCTGAATCTGGATGCGGACCTCCACCCTGCCCCGGGCAAGCCGCCTGGCCAGCTGCTTGCGCACCGGTTCCTCCAAAACAGCGTACTGGTGGGCCAGCCTGACGACAGGGTCCAGGTAGCGGCTGTTGTATGAACGGATTTCAACCACGGCGGTTATCTCACCGGCGGTCTTTTCACAGACCGCGTAACCGGTCATGCTCTTGATCATCTGTTTTTTTGCATCCTTTCCGTCACGGGACACGTTCACTTCATGGTTTTTGGAAAACCGCCCGCTTTGCCTGCGGCAAGCCCCCTGTCCAGCGGAGACCTGCCGGTCTCCTGTCCTGACCGTCTCCGCTAGGCGGGACCAAGCTTGATGTCGCCGAGCTGCCGCCTGTATCTTGTGCGGACTTTCTCGAGAAACGCCTTTATCGGCTCACCGGCATAGTCCGGATAGGTCCAGTCCAGAGCCTGGTAACCGCCTTTGCGATAGACAAGGGTCAGATCGGCGAAAATGCCCTTTCCCAGGTAAATCCGGTGGGTATAGTTCTTACCCGTGGCCAGCACGAACCGCTCGTAGGTCAGAAGCCCCGGATCTATGTTGACCCGCCGCCGGCCCCGGGCCGAAAATTTATCTTCCAGGCCGTTGGTTTCCAGCTTTATCTGAACCAGGCGGTCCTGATCAACCAGGTCCTTGAAAACCAGCATGCGCCTGAAAAGCGGCGCACCCATCTCACCGGCATAGTAGCCCGTATAGTCGAAAGGATACCAGGGGCTCGCCATCTCCAGGGGGCCGAATGAATCCACCAGCCGGGCAGCCGCCTCCTCCAAAAGGAGCTTGTCATGGACTATCAGGCCGATCACCAGCTTGGCCGGAAGGGGTCGGCGGGGAACGCTCACACCTGCAGCCTCCCGGACTTGTCAAGGGGCCGGGCCTGATCGGTCAGCATGATGGGAATGCCGTCCCGGATTTCGTATACCAGGCTACAGGCCCCGCATACGAGGCCATCTTCTCCGGAGTTCAGTTCAACCGGGCCCCTGCACCGGGGGCACACCAGAATTTCAAGCAGTTTTTGACTGATGGGCATAACGTTTTTCCTCAAGCCGGAGTTTCATCAATCGGAAAGCAACAATTTCGAAAAATACCCGGCTTTGAGCAGCTTTTCAACCCATCTTTTCGCCCAGCCCCCGGCCCGGCCCCCTGTCGCCGGCAAGCGCAGCCCGGCCGCAGCGCCGGGGCAAAAGCGACGACACGGCTGACCGCCTGACAAAAAAAGCCGGAAAGCCGCGGCCCCGGCGAGGCCCGCTTTCCGGCCCAACTTGTTGTCTGACAGCCGCCTGCAGCCGAAGGCAGCTTTGCCGGCCCTCCGATCCTAGGGCGTAATCAGCTCCAGGTCGGTGACCACACCGAAGTGGCGGAACCGGCCGTCTTTGACGATCTGAACCTGAACTTCCTTGATTACCTCACCCTCGTCGGTAAATCCCTTGAGGGTGCCGGTCAGCCCGTTGTAGTCGCGGGTGGCGGCCAGGGCCTTGCGGATCTTGGGGCCCGCCACGCTGCCTGCCTTTTCGATGGCGTTGCAGATCAGCATGAAGGCGTCATAGGCCGAAGCCCCCACCATGTCGGGCTGGATCTTGAAACGGCTTTCATACTCTTTGAGGAATTGCTTGACTTCGGGCCGCGGGTCGTCACGGTTGAGGTTGGTCACCAGGACAAAGCCCTCGGCAGCCTTACCGGCGATCTCGAGAAACTTGGGAGAGTCGGCCCCTTCTTCGCCCAGGATGGTCACTTTCAGCCCCATCTCGCGGGCCTGGTTGACGATGGGACCGGTCTGGAAATAGTAACCCGAGGCAAAGAGCAGGTCGGGTTTGAGTTCCTTGATCTTGGAAAGATAGGGTTTGAAGTCCTTTTCCTTGAAAGGATAGGTCTTGGCAAAGACGATTTTGGTCCCCGGGGCTTTTTCAGACACGTATTTCTTGAAACCGGCAGCCAGGGTGCGGCCGAAATCGTTGTCCGAAGTCAGCAGGGCGATCCGCTTGGCCCCCAGGAGCTTGACGGCCACGTAACCGGCCGACTTGCCTTCCACCATGCCCAGGAAACCGTTGCGGAAACAGTAGTTTCCGGCGCGGGTGATATCAGGATGGACCGCATAGGCCGCCACGAATGGAATTTCCTCATCCTGGAAGATGGGAGCCACTGCCCGGCTGGGAGTACTGTAAGAGCCCCCCACCACGGCCGCCACCCGGTCCTGCTGGATCAGCTTGCGGGCCAGGGCCACGGCCTCCTTGGCGTCGGCCCGGTCGTCGTAGACCACCAGCTGAACTTTTTTGCCCAGCACCCCGCCTTTTTTGTTGATCCGTTCCACGGCAAGCTGAACCGAATTGCGCACCGAAAGTCCGTCGGCCGCGGCAAAACCGGTCAGGGGGGCCAGCAGGCCGATCTTCACCTTGCCGCCGGCAGCCGCCGGTGCAGAAACCAGGGCCACAACCATCACCGATACCAGCAAGTAAATCAGGCTGCGTCGCATAGTGGTTCTCCTTTCTGATTAGAGTTGAATATAACTAATGCTTGCTTTGCAAACAATTTTCGCTCCGGCCCCCGGTCAGGGAAGCCATGGCCAATGATCGCCGGCTGCGGCCGGGCGTTGTCGAAATTATCAGGGACGACGGCCTCCAAAGGAGTCCCGGGCCGAAGCAGCCTGCAACGCAACGAAGGCACCGGGCCGTGGGCAAAGCCGCCGCTCAATGGCCGAGATATACCTCTCTAATCCTCGGGTCCTGGGCCAGCTTGTCTGCCGGTCCCTGGTGGACCAGGCTGCCGGTCTCCAGGACGTACGCCCGGCCGGAAATCTCCAGGGAAGCCACGGCGTTTTGCTCAACCAGCAAAATGGTCAGTCCTTCTTCGCGGTTGAGCCGGTAAAGCAGATCGAAGACCCCGTCCACAAGCTTGGGCATCAGGCCCATGGAAACCTCGTCCACCAGCAACAGGCCCGGTGAGGAGATCAGGGCCCGGGCAATGGCCAGTTGCTGCTGCTCGCCGCCGGACATGGTGCTGGCCGGCTGGCCCAGCCGTTTTTCGAGAATGGGAAACAGGCCGTAGAGCCATTTCAGCCGGCTGTCCAGGTCGATCTTTTTACGCAGGCCGTAGGCTCCCACCAGCAGATTTTCATGCACCGTCAGGCGCGGGAAGATACGGGCCCGTTCCGGAACTATGCGCATCCCCGACCTTGCCCGGCGGAAGGCCGGCAGCCTGGTTATCTCCTTGCCGGCAAACATTATCCTTCCCTTCTTGACCCCCACCACACCCATGAGGGCGTTGAGGATGGAGGTCTTGCCGGCCCCGTTGGCCCCGATGATCGAGACCAGCTCGCCCTGCTCCAGGCCGAAGCTGACCCCGGAAACCGCCTCGATGTCGCCGTAGGCAATGTGCAGGTCTTCAACCTCCAGCAGCATTGTTCCTCCTTTTGCGGCCCAGGTAGGCCTCGATCACCCTCAGGTCCGACTGGATCTGTTCCGGCTTTCCCTCGGCAATCTTGCGTCCATGCTCCAGGACCACGATCCGGTCGCACAGTTTCATCGAGACCCTCAGGTTGTGCTCTATCAGCAACACGGTTATTCCCATCTGCCTGATGGCGCGTATCAAATCTTCCAGTCTGGTGATTTCCGCATGCCGCAACCCGGAAAACGACTCGTCCAGCAGGATCAGCTTGCGGCCCACCACCAGGGCCCGGGCAATCTCCAGTCTCCGCAGGTTGCCCAGAGGCAGCAGGCCGGCCTTGCGGCCGGCAAGATCGGCCAGGCCGACCTTATCCAGCACTTCCATGGCAGCCCTAACCTGGTCTTTCGACCGCCAGGGCCCCCAGATTCTTCCGAAACGGCCATAGTTGGCAATTCCCCTGGCCACCAGCACGTTTTCCAGCACCGTCAGGGAAGCAAAAGGCTTGACGATCTGGAAAGTCCGTCCCAGCCCCAGGGCCGCCAGGCGGTGGGGCGGCAGGCCGTCGGTCCTTTGACCGTCGAAAACGATCTTTCCGGCCGTCGGCTTGTAAACACCGGATATCATGTTGAAGCAGACCGTCTTGCCGGCCCCGTTTGGCCCCAGGATACCGAGAATCTCGCCGGGAGCCACCTGGAAGGAGACCCCGTTGACGGCCTTCAGTCCTCCGAAATGCTTGTGCAGGTTCTCGACCCTGAGAATCGGCTCGCTCATCGGCCACCTCCCGGCACAACTTTGGCCAGCACCTTTCTGGCAAGGCTCTCGTCACCCAGCAGGCCGGAGGGCTGGAAACGGATCATCAGCAATAAAATGGCCGTGTAGAACAGGATGCGGTATTCCACCAGGGGCCGGAAGATCTCGGGCAGGGCCCCCAGGATGACCGCTCCCAGCAGCGGCGCCCAGAGCTTGCCCATGCCTCCCAGCACCAGCATGCTCAACAGGGTGATGGAAACCGGAAAAGAAAAGTCGCTGGCGCTGATAAAGCGCATGTAGTGGGCATACAGGGCTCCGCCCAGGCCGGCCATGGCGGTTCCGGCCACAAAGGCCAGCAGTTTGAAACGCACCGGCGAAATTCCCACCGAGGCCGCCGCCTCCTCGTCTTCCCGCAGGGCAAAGCAGGCCAGGCCGGCCCAGCAGCGGGTAAACCACCAGCAGGCCGTCATCACCAGTACCAGGAAGGCCAGGCAGAGCAGGAAAAAGGAAAAACCCTTGAGCCTGAGGCCGAAGAGGCAGATCCGGGGTATGCCTCCTATGCCCAGGGCTCCGCCGAAAAAAGGAATGTACAGGAACACTGCCTCGACGATGAAGTTGATCCCGATGGTGGTGATGGCCAGGAAATCATCCTTCACCCTCAGGCTCGGCAACCCCAGGAGCAATCCCACCACGGAGCTGATGGTCACCACCAGGGGCAGGGCCGCCCAGAAGGACAGGCCGGCCTTGGTGGCCAGCAGAGCCGCGCTGTAAGCCCCGATGCCGAAAAAGGCGGCATGCCCCAGTGAAATCTGGCCGGCATAGCCGACGATGACATTGAGGCCGCAGACCACGATGGCGTTGATGACAATGATGGTGGCAATGGTGATCAGGTATCCGCTCAAGAGTCGATCCTCCTCACTTTGAACCGAGCAAGCCTTCCGAACGCCACATAAGGACGGCGATCATGGCGATGAAAGCCAGGGCGTCCCTGGGCAGGGGGATCTGGGCATAGCCGATGAGCAGTGTTTCGGCCACCCCCAGCAACAGGGATGCGATCACGGCACCCGGGACCGAACCCATGCCGCCGACAACGATCAGGGCCAGGGTCTTGTAAGCGGGCACCGCCCCCATGGTTGGATAGACCTGGTTGTAATATATTCCCACCAGCACCCCTGCCACGGCGGCAATGGATGAGCCCAGAACGAAAGTCGCGCTTACCACCTGGTGGCTGTTGATGCCCATGGCATCGGCAATGGCCATGTCCTGGCTGGTGGCCCGCATGGCAAGGCCCATCTCGGTGCGGCTGGTTATATACCACAGAACCGCCAGCACCAGGGCGGTGATGGCATAGACCGCCATGAGGGTGGAAGAGATGGTCACGCTGCCCAGGTGGACTGCGGCAAAGGGCAGCCTGGCCGGAAAAGTCAGGATATAGGGGCCTGCCACCAGCCGGCAGAGCTCTTCTATACCGAGCATGACGGCGATACTGCCGATGAGCGGCACATAGGGAGGGTATTTGAGCAGGGGGTAATACACCAGGCGCTCGATGGCCACCCCCAGAACCGAGCAAAAGACCATGGCCCCTCCAAAACCGAGCCAGAGGCTGCCGGTGAACTTGAAAACGGCCAGGCCGACGTAGGCTCCCACCGTGTATATGGCGGCGTGGGCCACGTGGAGGATGCGCAGGATACCGTAAACCAGGGCCAGGCCGAGGGTCACCAGGGCATAGATCGAGCCCATGGCGATACCGTTGAGCAGTTGTTCGATGAAAAGGTGCATGAATACCTTCCCGCCGGGCTATTTCAGAGTCTAATTATCAAAAACGTCTTGGGCCAGGAGTTTTCTTTCAAGTTCCAGGACCTGGGCCTGAACGGTTCCGGCCTCCTGCTGCATCCGGCGCACGAAATCTTCGTCCTTGATGGATTCCAGGTTGATCCTGACGTTCAGGATGGCCCCCAGGGCGGCGGTGCGGGCCATCATCAGGCCCACGGCGGCGTCGGTCCGGGCGTTGGGATTACCACTTTCCAAGGCCTGGCCGGCAAGCTGCATCACCTCCAGGGCCTTGCGGGCCACTTCCATGGGGACTTTGGCCGCCTGCCTGAGGGCCTCCTGGATGGCCGGCCCCCTCTCCGGGCTCTGCTTGGGCAGCCTGAAGGCATCCATCACCCGGCCGTAGGCCTCCGAATCACGGTCCACGTCGGACACCAGGGAAGTCTGCAGGGCCCCGGCCCGCTCTTTCAGGGCCTCCATTTCCCCTTCCACGGCTGCGAACCCGGGCCGCCCGCAGGTCAGGTTGGCCACCATCCGCGCCAGGGCCGCGGCCAGGGCCCCTGCCAGGGCCGAAACGCTTCCGCCGCCGGGCACCGGCTGCTTGGAGGCCGTCTTGGCCAGAAACTGCTCAACGCTCAACTCGGTCAGCATGTTTTCGCCTCCATTCCGGTCTTATCGAACACAAGGTCACCTTTCTTTATCACTTTTTCAACGCAGCTCACTCCCACGTGATATGGAATGAACCTGTAGGACGGAAACTCCAGGATCACCAGATCGCCGTACTTGCCCGGATCGAGGCTGCCGACGGTCTCGGCCCGGTCAACGGCGGCCGCGCCGTTGATGGTCATGGCGCAGACGGCCTCTTCCGGGGTAAGCTTCATGTAGAGACAGGCAAGAGCCATGACCAGGGGGACCGACTCGCTGAAACAGCTGCCCGGGTTCAGGTCGGTGGCCAGGGCCACGGCACAGCCGGCGTCGATCATCTCCCGGCCCCGGGCATAGGGTTCCTTGAGACTGAAGGCGGTGCCCGGAAGCAAAGTGGCCACAACTTTCTTTCGCGCCAGGGCGGCGATGCCGGCATCGCTTGCCTGAAGCAGGTGGTCGGCCGAAACCGCCTCCAGCTCGGCGGCCAGCTCGGCCCCTCCCAGGGATACTATCTCGTCGGCATGCAGGGTGAGCCTGAAACCCATCTGCCGGGCAGCCTCCAGCAGCCGCCGGCTCTGATCTACGGAAAAAACGTTCTGCTCGCAAAAGACATCGCAAAACTCGGCAAGGCCTCTGGCCGCCACCTCCGGCATGACCTCCCGGATGACAAAATCGACGTAATCGTCGGCCCGGCCTTTGTATTCCGGCGGCACGGCATGGGCCCCCAAAAAGGTGGGCACCACGTCCAGGGGATGGCGGCGGTTGAGCTCGGCCATGACTTCCAGCTGCTTGATCTCGGTCTCCAGGTCGAGGCCGTAACCGCTCTTGCCCTCCACGGTGGTCACCCCGAAAGACAGCATGCTGTCGAGCCGGCGCCTGCCCGCCTCCGCCAGCTCGGCGGGCCCGGCCTTGCGGGTGGCCCGCACCGTGCTGAGGATGCCGCCGCCGCGCCGGAGGATCTCCATGTAGCTCTGGCCGGCCAGGCGCCAGGAAAACTCCTCGGCCCGGTAGCCTCCGAAGACGAGGTGGGTGTGAGAATCCACGAAACCGGGCAGGACCGCCTTGCCGGCAGCGTCGATGACCCGGAACCCGGAAGTGTCCATCCCGGACAGAACCCGGCCGGTGGGTCCCACGGCCTCGATCAGGCCGTTTCTTATGACCACGGCGCCGTCCTCGATTATCCCCGGGTCGTTCATCTGCTGCGCTCCGCACCTGGGGCCAAACCCGCTGCAGGTCACCACCTGAGCCGCGTTCTTGACGATCAGATCACCTGGCATCGCCGCACTCCTTCGGCTTGCAACTATTCCATCAGCCTGGCTTCCAATACCTGCTCCATGGAAAAATCTTCCAGCCCCAGGTAGTAGGCCGCCGTATCCACCAGGGCTTCCATGGGCACCAGGCCGACGATCTCGCTGCCCACCACCGGCACGCCGTATCGCCGGGCCTCGATCCGGATAAGCTCGAAGGCCCGGTAAAGGGCGGTCTTCTGGTAGTTGGTCATGTTCATGGACACCTGGACGATTCCCCGCTCTTTAAGCTCGACGCCGATGGCCTTGCAAAAGCGCAGGCCGCCGCTGATATGGCGCACCTTCCTGGCGATGGCGTCGGCTATGGCAGGATCTGAGGTTCCCAGGTTTACGTTGTAGGCCACAAGCGGCATGCGGGCCCCCACGGCAGTGACCCCGGCCGTGGGATGAACCCTGTCCGGGCCGAAATCCGGCTTCCAGGCAGGATCCTTGAGCTTTGCGGCCATGCCCTCGAACTGGCCCTTGCGCACCTGGGCCAGGTTGACCCGGTGGGGAGCGGTGGCGGCCTCCTCGTAAAGGATCACCGGCAAATCGTAGGCCTCGGCCAGCTGCCGGCCCACCCGGCGGGCAAGCTCAACCGCCTGGTCCATGGTATAGTTGCGCACCGGAATGAAGGGAACCACGTCGGCTGCTCCCATGCGCGGATGCTGGCCCCGGTGCTTGTTCAGATCGATCAGCTCCACGGCCTTGCCCACGGCTTCCACCACCGCTTCGGCAAGCGGCTCGGGCTGGCCGACCACGGTCACCACCATCCGGTTGTGGCTGGCATCGCTCTGCCAGTCCAGGAGCTTGACCCCCCGGCGGCCGCGGAAAGGCTCGATGATCTTTTCCATCTTGTCCCGGTCGCGCCCTTCACTGAAGTTGGGCACGCATTCTACTATGCTTTTCATTACAGGCGCAATCTCCCTCAGGAATCAAGTTTTGCTTTCACCAGGTCGTCGATCAGTCCGTCGTCGGCCACAAAGGGCAGGGTTACGTGGTCACCGGCCGGATTGTCCCGGTTGTGGGCCGCCATGGTCTCCATGGAATTGGGATTGCGGGCCCAGGCCCGGCGGGCCACTCCTCCCAGAACATCCCAGGTCATGGCCCGCTGCAGGATCTGATCGACCCGCCGGCTGCCGTCCAGCACCATGCCGAAGCCGCCGTTGACGGCCTTGCCGATGCCTACCCCGCCGCCGTTGTGCAGGGCCACCAGGCTCATGCCCCGGGCCGCGTTGCCGGCAAAACAGTGCACCGCCATGTCGGCCATGATGTTGGAACCGTCCCTGATGTTGGCCGTCTCGCGGAAAGGCGAATCGGTACCCCCGGTATCGTGGTGGTCCCGGCCCAGCATAACCGGACCGATCTGTCCGTCCCGGACCATCCGGTTGAAGCGCAGGGCGATCTTAAGGCGCCCGGCGGCATCCTGGTAGAGAATCCGGGCCTGAGTGCCCACCACCAGCTTGTTCTTGCCGGCATCCCTGATCCAGTTGTAGTTGTCCCGGTCCTGGAAACGGCGTTCGGGATCGATGCACTCCATGGCGGCCCGGTCGGTCCTGGCCAGGTCTTCGGGATCGCCGCTGAGGCAGACCCAGCGGAAGGGCCCGTAGCCAAAGTCGAAAAGCAGCGGCCCCATGATGTCTTCCACATAGGAGGGAAAGATGAAACCGTCCAGGGGATCGCGGCCGTTTTTGCAGACCTCGGTTACCCCGGCGTCGTAAACCGCCTTTAGGAAACTGTTGCCGTAGTCGAAAAAGTAGGTTCCCCGCCCCACCAGGGTCTTGACCAGGCCGAAATGACGGCGCAGTGAGCGGTCCACCAGCTGCCTGAACTTTTCGGGGTCGGATATGAGCATCTCGGTCCGCTGGTCAAAGGTAAGCCCCTGGGGACAGTACCCGCCCTCGTAGACCACGTGGCAGGATGTCTGGTCGGACATAAGGTCGATGGAGACGTGGTTGTCCACTGCGTACTGGAGAAGGTCGACGACGTTGCCGTAAAAGGCGATGGCCCGCGGCTTCTTGTCTGCTGCATACTTGGCAGCCTCCTTGAAGGCCTCTGCCGGATCGTCGGTCACCTGGTCGATCCAGCCCTGGTCCCGGCGGGTCTTTATCCGGGAGGAATCCACCTCGGCGATCAGGCCGACTCCGCCGGCGATCACGGTGGCCTTGCCCTGGGCCCCGCTCATCCCGCCCAGGCCCGAAGAGACGAAGATGCGCCCGGCCATGTTCTGATCGGACGCGATACCCAGCTGGGACCTGGCGGCATTCAAAATGGTGGAATATGTGCCGTGAACGATGCCCTGGGGCCCGATGTACATCCATCCGCCGGCTGTCATCTGACCGTAGTTGGCCACCCCCAGGGCCGCGGCGCGGTTGAAATTCTCCAGGTCGTCGAACATGCCCACCATGAGCCCGTTGGTGATGATCACCCGGGGCGCAGCCTCGGAAGAGCCGAACACCCCCAGGGGATGTCCCGAGGCCACCACCAGGGTCTGGCCGGTGGTCAGCTCTTCGAGGTAGGCCTTGATGAGGCGGTACTGCATCCAGTTCTGGCAGACCTGGCCTGTCTCGCCGTAGGTGACCAGCTCGTAAGGATAAAGGGCCACCTCGAAATCCAGGTTGTTGTCGATCATCACCTGAAAGGCCCTGCCCTCCAGGCAGCGGCCCTTGTACCGGTCGACGGGCTTGCCCCAGAGCCGGCCCGCGGGCCGGAAACGGTATCCGTAGATCCGGCCCCTGGTGAGCAATTCTTCCAGAAATTCCGGCGCCAACCGGGCATGCCACTTTTCCGGCACGTACCGCAGGGCGTTTTTGAGAGCCAGTTTGATATCAGTTTCGGAAAGGGACAGGCTGCGCTTGGGCGCCCGGCGCACGCCCTGCTCGAAAACAGGCGGCGGGGGAAGCTCATTCAAGATATTGTCCAGCCTGATACGCATGGCCGAAGCCACCTTCGTGTTGTCCATCATGGCCGCACCTCCTGCAAAGCGGTTGTATATGCTTGTATATGCAATAGCCGCCCGGGCTGTCAAGCTCCAATCATCCCCATTTGTCCGGAACGGTTCGGGCCGCGGGTTACCGCAAGATATTTTACTGTATTTCCGGACAATTATGCAACATTTGACAATTTCTCTCTATTTGTATATGCTTGTCTATACATTAAATAATTATTCCTGTACTCCGGAACCGACAAAGGACCACCATGGGCAAAGAACTGCGGGCAGATTCTCCCCCCGGGCTCACGGCCAGACCCCTTTACCAGCAGGTCAAGGACTACATCGAAGACCGCATAAAGTCGGGCAAATGGCCGCCTGAAGCCAGGATTCCATCTGAAAACGAACTTGTCAGGACCCTGGGAGTCTCCCGGATGACCATCAACCGCGCCCTGCGGGAGCTGAGCGAAGCCGGACTGCTGATCCGCCTCCAGGGAGTGGGAACCTACGTGGCGCCCCGCAAACCGGTCTCGGCCCTGCTTGAAATCCGCTCCATCGCCGACGAGATCAGGCAGGCCGGCGGCCGCCACGACAGCACCGTTCATCTGCTGCGCGAGGAAAAAGCCTCACCGGCGCTGGCGGCCGGGATGGAGCTGCCCCCCGGCTCCAGGGTGTTTCATGCCGTCCTGGTCCATTCCGACGGCGGCGTCCCCATCCAGCTGGCCGACCGGTACGTCAACCCGGCGGTGGCACCCGATTTTCTGAAGCAGGACTTTACCAGGATAACTCCCAACGAATACCTGGTCAGTGTCTCGCCGGCCACCGAGGTGGAGCACGTGATCGAAGCAGTCCTTCCGGACCAGCGCACCCGGCGCCTGCTGGCCATCAACCGCCACGAGCCCTGCCTGGTCCTGCACCGCAAGACCTGGATCGGAAAGACCGTGGCCACCAGCAGCCGCTTTTTCTATCCCGGCTCCCGCTATCGTCTTGGAGGACGCTTCAAACCGGCCTATGATTCCCACCGGGTCCTGACCTGACTGCGGACTTTTGCCTGGCAGAAGTTATAATAACAAGGAGATATAACCATGGCCGGAAAAGTGATTCTCGGCAAAAACGGCCTGACCCTGGAACAGCTGGTCAGGGTGGCCCGTCACAGGGCGCCGGTGACCCTCGACCCCGCGGCCGCCCGCGAAATTGAAAAATCGGCCCGCCTGGTGGCCCAATGGGTCGCCGAAGGGCGCACCATCTACGGCATAACAACCGGTTTCGGCGTCCTGAGCGATGTTCTCATCTCCAAAGAGGACACCCGCCGGCTGCAGGAAAACCTGCTGCGGAGCCATTCGGCCGGAGTCGGCAACCCCATGGACAGCCAGGCCGTGCGGGCCATGATGACCCTGCGGGCCAAGGATCTGGCAAGGGCCAACTCCAGCGCCCGCCCGGAAACCGTGCACCGGTTGATCGAGATGATCAACCAGGACATAGTCCCGGTGGTCCCGGAACAGGGCTCGGTGGGTGCCAGCGGAGACCTCTGCCCCATGGCCCACATGGCCCTGGTGATGATCGGCCAGGGCCGGGCAGTGGTAGACGGCCGGCAGGTTTCCGGAGCCGAGGCCCTGGCGGCCAAAGGACTCAAACCCCTTGTGCTCGGCTCCGGAGAAGGCCTGGCCCTGGTAAACGGCACCCAGGCCATGACCGCCATAGGCGCCCTGGCAATCTGGGACGCCCGGGCCCTGGTCAAGCTGACCGATATCGCCGCCGCCATGAGCCTGGAGGTCCTGATGGGCAGCCGGACCGAGTTCGATCCCCGTATCCAGCAGGCCCGTCCCCACCGGGGCCAGGCCCTGTCGGCCGACAACATGCTGCGCATAACCGGCAGCAGCGAAATCATCTCTTCCCACAAGGACTGTTCCCGGATCCAGGACGCCTATACCCTGCGCTGCTCGCCCCAGGTTCACGGCGCCAGCCACGACGCCATAGATTACACCACCGGCGTGCTGGAGACCGAAATGAACTCTTCCACCGGCAACCCCCTGATCTTCAGCGACTGCGGCCAGTTCCTGCTTGGCGGCAATTTCCACGGCCAGCCGGTGGCCCTGGCCCTGGACTTTGCCGCCCTGGCCGTGGCCGAGCTGGCCAACATCTCGGAACGGCGCATCGAGCGCCTGGTCAACCCCATGCTCAGCGGTCTGCCGGCCTTCCTGGTCAAAGACGGCGGGCTCAACTCCGGCTTCATGATCGCCCAGTACACCGCCGCGGCCCTGGTATCGGAAAACAAGGTCCTGGCCCACCCGGCCTGCGTCGATTCCATCCCCACCTCGGCCAACAAGGAAGACCACGTTTCCATGGGCACCATCGCCGCCCGCAAGCTGCGCCAGATGGTGGCCAACACCGAAAACGTCATCGCCATCGAGCTGTTGTGCGCGGCCCAGGCACTGGACCTTTTCACCAACATGAAACCCGGCCGGGGCACCCTGGCGGCCTACCGGGTAATCCGCAGCGTCATCCCCCACCTGGACAAAGACCGGGTCATTGCAAACGACATCGAAGCCATAAAGAAAATCATGCGTGACGGCAGCATCATCCGGGCCGTGGAAGAAACCGTCGGCCCGCTCAACTGACCGGCGGACAAAACACCGCCCGGCTTTCCCGGGTCAGGACCGCGGTATTGCCCGGTCCTGACTTGACCCCTCGGGTATTAGGGCTTACATTGGCACAAACGGGTTTTGAGAATAAGCTCATATAGAACTGAAACCAAGGCCGGTAACATGCCAGAAGTCAGCATCAACTTCCGCCCCATCGGCGTTATCCACACCCCCTACACCGAGCATGCCCCCTATCAGCCCGTAAGCGGCGGCGACCAAGACGAAAACGCTTTCAGGGTCGTCCTCGAACCGCAGTTCGCAAGGGGCCTCAGGGACCTGGAGGCTTTCAGATACATCTACCTGCTCTACCATGCCCACCGGATCGAAGGCCCGGCCCGGATGACGGTCAGGCCGCCGTGGGCCGGGCAATTGGAGATCGGCCTTTTCGCCAGCCGCTCCCCGGCCAGGCCGAATCCCATCGGGTTGAGCGTGGTGCGCATCCAGAAGATTGCAGGCCGGGTGATCCATACTTCCGCGCTGGATGTCTTCGACGGCACCCCCCTGCTGGACATAAAACCCTATATCAAGGAACTGGACACCAAAGAGGATGCCAATTACGGATGGCTCGACCGGCTGGAAGACCGCGAGCACCTGGCCCTGCATATCAAAGGCATCCCCCACGAACACCGATAATTTCCTTGCCAATCATTTCCCAAGCCAGCAAAGGAGGAATCCATGGAAAAAGTAGTCATAATCGGTGGCGGTCCGGCCGGCAGGGTGATCGTTCATGTGCTGCACGCCGGCCCCAAAGACTTCCAGGTGACCCTTGTCAAGGACGAACCGGTCAACGTCAACCGCTGCGCGGTGCCTTACGGAATAGTAAGTCAGAAACCGGTGGACAAGTTCTGCATTCCAAACACCCTGGTCACCGACTTCGGTGCCGAGCTGGTGATCGACACGGCCGAAGAAATCGACACCGACGCCGGCAAGGTCAGGACCGCCTCGGGCAAGGTTTTCGATTACGATCACCTGGTCCTGGCAACCGGTTCCCGGCCCTTTGTCCCCCCCATCGAAAACGTGGACCTGGAAAATATAACTTCCGTTAGATCACGCAACGACATGATCAGGCTGCGCAGCCTGGCCGCGGAAGGCAACAAATGCGTCATCGTCGGCGGGGGCTATATCGGCGTGGAAGTTGCCGTGGTGCTGGCCCAGTCCGGAGTCGATGTCACCATAGTGGAGATGATGCCCCATATCCTGCTGGCCACCATGGACGACGATTTCGCCCTGGCGGTAGAACGGCACGTCCGCGAAAAAGGTGTCAAGGTGCTGACAGACACCAGGGTGGTTGCCTTTGCCGGCAACGACGGCAAGGTTACCGGAGTAAAACTGGGCGACGGCAGCCTGCTGGAAGCCGATTTCGCCGTGGTATCGGTGGGGGTCGTGCCAAATACCGAGCTTGCCGCCCGAAGCGGCCTGGAAGTTTCCAAACTGGGGATCGTCACCGATGATTACCTGCGCACCAATGTTGCCAACATTTACGCCGCCGGCGACTGTGCCCGGAAAAAGTCGTTTGTCACCGGCAAGCCCTGCCGGGGAGAGTTCGGCACCAACGCCGTTTTCATGGCCAAGGTGGCGGCGGCCAACATCCTGGGCAAGAACAAAAAATTTCCGGGCGTTATCAACGCCAACGCTTCCACGGCCTTCGAACTGAGCCTGGGAAGCGCCGGTCTGATAGAAAAGGCGGCCCGGGCAGAAGGACTGGATGTGGTAACCGGGTATTCTGAAGTCCTCAACCGTTATCCCATGATGGACGGAACCCACACTATCCGCACCAGGCTGGTGTTTGAAAAATCCGGCCGCAGGCTCATCGGGGGGTCGGTTCTGCGGCAGGGCCATTGCACGGCCAACAACGTCGACTTCATCTCCTTTGCCATCCAGATGGGCGCGACCATCGAAGACCTGCTGACCTATCAGTACGCCACCCATCCCGAGCTGGCCGCCAAGCCATCGGACAACACTTACATGTTCGCCGCCAGGGACGCCCTTGCCAAGCTGAACGCCTGAACAAGAGGGCAACAGGGCCTTTGGGTCCCTGTTGCCCGTACATCTTGCCCAAAACACTTTTCAGTCAAAGGCCATCTCTGTCTTCCACTGTTCCCAGACCTTGCCCACCAGGTCGGCCCCGGGCTTGAGGGTCATTTTGCCCGGTTTCCATCCCGACGGGGTCGCCTCTGCCCCCTTGGTTTCCCTTACTAGCTGGAAGGCCTGAATCTGGCGGATGGTCTCGCTGACGTTGCGCCCCACCGGCGGAGTGAGGACTTCGTAGCCCTGGATCACGCCGTCCGGATCGATGATGAAGCGGCCCCTGGTCTCCACCCCGGCATCCTCGTCATAGACACCGTAGACCTTGCCGACCCGGCCGCCGGCATCCGAGAGCATGGGAAAGGGAATGCCGCCTGAAACCATCTTGGAAAGCTCGTGATCGTTCCACATCTTGTGAACGAACATGCTGTCGATGCTGATGGAAAGGATCTCCACGCCCAGTTTCCGGAACTCGGAGTATTTTTCGGCAACTGCCGAAAGCTCGGTCGCTCATACGAAAGTGAAATCACCGGGATAGAAACACAAAAGGGTCCATTTGCCAAGGTACTCGGACAGCCTGATCTCCACGAATTTGCCTTTGTGATACCCCGGGGCCGTAAAATCGGGGGCTTTTCTTCCCACCATCACCATTTTTCTTTCCTCCTTCTTGTCATCCAGAGGTTTGTTTTCGGTTGCCGCGTCCCGGTCCTGTCCCACCGGTCCCCCGGTGGGCCGGGCGCACCCTGCCTTGAGCTCTTCTCCCATGGCCACCTCCTGCTCTGAGGGTTGCTATCTTACCGGATTTTATCCCATGGCGCGGCCGAACACAATATCTGTCTTCAGAGCTAGCCGGCCCGGCGCATCGAAAATCAGACCTCAGGGGCGACCGGCCGGTCGCCCCTGAGGCTTTTCACACAGCCCGGGAAGAATCCGCCGGAACGATGCGCAACAGAACCGCATCAATGCGATTTTCAGGAAATTTTGCCCAGAAGATCGTAGATGGGAAGCAGGAGGGCCACGATGATGACGGCAAATACCGCGCCGGCAATCACCAGCACCGCCGGTTCGATGAGCTTGCCCAGGGTGGCCACCAGAATCCTGAGCCTGTTGCGGTACTCGGCGGCAATGGTGTCGAGCTGTTCGGTCAGGTTGCCGCTGAGTTCCCCCACCGATATCATCCTGACCACAAAAGGCGGAAAGATGGCCGCCTTGCGGAAAGCATCCGAAATCCCGTCCCCCCTGGAGATCGCTTCACGTATCTGACGCAGCTTTTCTTTGCAAATTTCACAGCCTATCGAAGATATGACAATGTTGATCGATTGCAAAAGATCAATGCCGGCATTGAGCAGCATGGCAAGGTACTCGGATATGAAGGCCAGGTTGGCGGCAGAGCGGATGGTCTTGATCACCGGCGTTTTGAGCATCACCATGTCCATGGCCTTCCTGAGCTTCCTGCTGCTGCGGCGGCCAGCTTCAGACATGACCACCAGGATTGCTATTGCGAGAATGATCGTCAGAATATTCCGGCGGACAAAATCCGAAAGACCGACCAGAAAGAGAGTAATGGCCGGCATGGCCAGCCCCATCTCCCTGAACAGCCCGGTTATCTTGGGCACCACGTAATACAGCCAGAAGACCAGCCCGCCGCCGATGGCCAGAAACACCATGGCCGGGTACAGGAGGGCCTGCTTGGTGTCACTGATGATACCGTGGATGCGCTTGATGTGGTCAGAGGCATCCTTCAGCATCCTGTCCAGCCGGCCGGTTTCCTCGCCCATCCTGATCAGATGGACCACCGTCTTCGGAAACAGGTGCGGGTATTTGGACGCCACCTCGGAAAGCACCATGCCGCTCTGAATGCCGTTGATAACATCTTCCAGATCCTTTTGTACCTGCTTGTGTTCGGCACCGGCAGCTGTTTCCTGTACTGCTGAAATCAGAGGCATGCCCGATTTCAGCATCAAGGCCAGGTTGCTCAGCATTTCCGCCAGCACCGGACGCGGCAGGCGGCGGCGGAACTTCCAGTTGAGCAGGCGCATCAGCGCATTGCTCACCGGCCCCAGGGGACGAACAAACAAGGCTATGCTGCCGTCGCGCTCCAGGTGGGAAATCGCCGACATGGCGTCCCTGTACGGCAGCTGGATGAAGCCGGAATTGACCTTGCCGTCAGGCGCTATGCATTTATAACGGTAATACTTCATTGTTTAATAGATAGCACGCCATGCATGCGGTAAAAAAAATGATCCGGAACACTTCCGGTCTCCTGCCGCAATTTTACCGCCAGCCGTGGCCGATTACAGCCCTCTACGCCTGGAGGCGGCGGTTTACTGTCGATCCCGGCCGGCCTGGCGGATACTGCCCAGAATACGGATGGCCTCTTCGGTCGTGGTGATGCCTTCCACCACCTTGCGGACCGTTATATCGAAGATATCGATGTAGGTGCCCCTGGAGGCCTGCTCGGCCAGGGTGCTCAGGTCGGCCTCCTGCTCTATCAGCAGGGCCAATTCACGATCGACGGTCAACAATTCGTAGACCAGGGTGCGGCCGAAGTATCCACTGCCGTTGCAAACCAGGCAACCCTGTCCGCGGTACAAGGTGGTTATTTCCGGGCGGTTGAGATAGGCTTTTTCCTCCTCCCCGGGCCGGTATTCCACCTTGCAGTTGGAGCATATCTTCCTTACCAGCCGCTGACTGACCACGCCGATGAGGGCATCGGCCACCAGAAACGGCCTGATACCAAGGTCCTTCAGACGCGGAATGGCCCCCAGGGCGCTGTTGGTGTGCATGGTGGAAAGCACCAGATGCCCGGTGGTGGAGGCGGTCACGGCCGTGGCCGCGGTTTCGGCGTCTCTGATCTCGCCCACCAGGATGACGTCCGGATCGTGGCGCAGAAAATAGCGGATGGCGCTGGCAAAAGTATAGCCGGCCTTTTCGTTGACCTGGGTCTGACGCAGCAGGGGAATTTCGTATTCAATGGGTTCCTCTACGGTAATCACGTTTTTTTCCAGCAGGTTGAGGCGGCGGATACCGGCATAGAGAGTGGTCGATTTCCCGGACCCGGTGGGACCTGTAAGCAGAATGATCCCGAAGGGCTCGTTGAATATCTTTTCCACGATCCGGATGTGTTCTTTCAAAAATCCCAGTTCTCCCAGCCCCATTATGGCGCTTTCCATCGGCAGCACCCGCAGGACCATGTTCTCCCCCTGGGGAGTGACAATGGTGGATACCCTGAAGTCATAAACATTGTTCAGGATGGTTTCAGTGAAACGTCCGTCCTGGGGCAGGCGCTGCTCGGCTATGTCCATGTCGGCGCGCATCTTGATGCTGGCCACGAGCCGGGACAGGGAAGAAGGCATGGCCAGTACCGGCGTCATCACGCCATCGACCCGGAAAGAAATGTTGATCGACCGCTTGGTGGGCCGGATATGGATGTCGGTGGCCCGCATTTTGACGGCCAGATGGAGCAAATGCTTGAGCAACTTGTCCATGCCCCGGGCCATTTCGGCGTCCTGCGCCAGAACGTTGATCTCGCTTTCGATAAGCTTTTCGACCGGATTTTCCAGGAAATAATAGAACCGGTTGGCCGCGTTGATGATCTTTTTGCGCTCTGCGATGTAGATCTTCGGAGTAAGCCCCGTATTGCGGGCAATAATCTGGGGCAGGTTATTGTCGTCGACATTGTTGACGGCCGCCTCGACCGTATTGCCAACCCGCCGCAGGGGCAGGAAGACATTGTTGAGACACAAATTCTTGTTGAACATCTTCAGCAGGGCTTCATCGGCCGGAACGGTATCCACGTCAATGTAGGGGACACCGCGCTGTTCCGACAGGGTCTCGACCACGTCGTACTCGGTGACGAAGCCAAGCCGTTCGATCAGCTCACCGAGCCTCTCGCCGGTTATCTTCTGCTCCTGGAGAGCGTACTGGATGTGGGACTCGGTTATGAGACCCTTTTCCTTCAGCAGTTCTCCGAGAGGCTTCTGAACTGTCTTGTCAGCCATGTAGTATCTTCTCCTGTCCGTTGAACATCAGGAAAACGGTTTCCGGATCCGGTCTTCCGGTAACCTGCAAGCCGGATGAACGCTGAAAATCGACCACGGCCCGCATCAGGCCCCTGCCTACCAGTCCGTCCAGGCTTCCTTTGTAGTACCCCAGTTTGGCAAGAGCATGCTGGAGGGCGACTATCTCAGCCCCCTTGTAATCGTAATAAAAATGCCGCAGGACAACCGGCGGCCGCCAGAAAAGCAACCTGGCCGGCGCCCCCGATGACCGGTCCTCGAAGCGCAGAATATTGAAGCGCGCCTCGATCTTCCCGGGGATACCGGCCAACTTGACCATCTGCCAGCCGGTGGCACCCATTATCCGCAGGGCAAGCTCCTGCAACCTGCCGTTTTCGATGGCCGTCTTCAGTTCGGCAGTGTACCGCTCCAGGCCGTAGCACTTGAGGAAACGGCCGATGGCGGTATCCAGGTTACTGCCGGAAACGACCGGCTGCGGTCTGATCTTGTACGATATATCCGCATCTGCGAGGGCCGCCCTGGCGGTGTCCGGCAAGCCGGCTTTCATGAAGGCGGCCCCCTGCCGGAGCAGGTCCCTGTTCAGGTAGCCTGCAGTCACCAGCAGGAGGCAGGCCAGGGCCGTCGCCAGCGGCCGCCGGTAAGTTTGCAGGACAGCCCTGCGGGCCGGCCGGAGATCGGCCGCGGCCTCGGACACCACGGAACGGTCGAGCCTGCGGCTGCCCCTGGCAAAGGCGGCGTAAAAACAGCGGTCCATGAGGCTGTTTATCCGGCGCAGATTGCCCTTGGAATACCTGTACACAGAATTCACCGCGGCCCGGGTTACCTGAACCTGGCCGTGGTTGCCGGCGGCGGTAAGCTTGAAGGCCAGGTAATCGGCCAGTTCCTTTTTTTTCAGGGGGCGGGCGGACTTGCGCAGCATGATGCGGCTGTCCAGCTGGCGCAGGCACTGATGGGACAGAAGATCTTCCAGCTCGGGCTGGCCCACCAGCAGAATCTGAACCAGTTTTTTCTGATTTGCCTCGAGATTCGATATCATCCGCACCAGTTCCAGGCTTTCCACACTCAGGTTCTGGGCATCGTCGATGATAATGGCGCAATTTTTCCCCTGCCGGTCAACATCCAGGACAAAACGGTTCAGGCGGCGCATCAGTTCCGCAACCGATGATCCGGCGTCCTGCCCTTGCGCATTCAGGCCAAAATCTTCTATGATGCTCCTAAGCAGGTCTGCCCCCTGTACCGAGGTGTGCAGGATAAGCGCGGTCTCCACATCCGCTTTTTCCAGCAGGGCCATAATCCTGCGGCTTATGGTAGTCTTGCCCAGCCCGATATCGCCGGTGAGGATGAAAAAACCTTTCCGGCTGCAGATACCGTGAACAATTTCAGCCACTATCTGCTCGATGTCCTCGGAAGCAAAAAAATAGCGGTCATCCGGAGCAACCGGAAAGGGATTATGGCCAAGCCGGAAAAATTCCAGGTATTCTTCTTTACCGCGTCCGACTCTTTCTACAGCAGCCATTTGACCACCACCTGCCTTTCGTTGCGGCCTCTTTGGATAAGGACTTTGCCTCCGGCCGGATCCGGCCGGCCGTCAATTGCTTCGTCCAGCCCGGCCGCGCTCTTGGAAGACAAGCCGAAAAGGTAAATCAGACCCGGTGTCGGAAGAACGAAGACATTCTCGGACTTTCTTCCCAAAAGAGCTATTTTATAATGCCAGCTTTTCTCCATGTTAGACACGGGAACAGCAACTCCCGTTTTTTTCATCCTGCTCACCAATTCGGCCATGTAACTTTCATGATCTCCCCCGCTGTTTGGAGGCCAGACGCCCTGCCGGGCCTCGAACCGGGCCACCGCCACTGCCCAGGCCGGCAAGTAGTCATTTGTAAAACGGGAAACCGCGCTCCGGTCGACAGCCATCACGCCGAACACGACCATTATCGTGATCGCGGTCAGGTAGAGCAATCCGCTCACAACCCGTTCAACCAGTTGGGTTGAAACAAGAATGGTCGGCTGGCGGGCCAATTCGGTTTTCATGATTCCATCCGATACCGGTCAATGCGCCAGGACATCGAGCCAACGGCCGATCCGGTCATCTTCGGGAAAGCGCAGGTAAAGCTGTTTCAGGCGGCGGCGGGCCTGCCGGATGCGGCCGGTCTTGATCTGCACGACCGCCAGGTTGAGCGCCGCCTCGCGATCGGCCGGATCGACTTCCAGAATACGGTTGAGAATGGACTCGGCTTCCTGCCAGCGGCCTTTTTGAATCATCAGGTAGGCCCTGAGCTGCAGCACGAGAAGATTGTCGTCACCTTTCAAGGCAGCCAGCCGGCCCAGAAGCGAATCGGCCTTTGCAAAGTCTTTGCGCGACATGGCGTTACGGACATCTGCCACCAGAACGGCCGTCTTCTTCCTCTGTCCGGCCAGACGGGCCAACCATTTCGATCTGTCCCCGTCTTTTTTTCCCGATACGCTCTGCAGGGCGACTTTCCTGCCGGCGGACCGGGCAATACGCGAAGCCCTTCCGGAAGGGGTGTTGGCCGCAATTTGGAGCCGGCCTGACCGTTTCGGCCGATTCTTTTCAGCGGCAGCAATCGCAACGGCCCGTCCGCGGCCGGAAGCATTGACTTCATCATCCGTTTTTGCCGGCTGAAAGACCACCTCCGGCCGCGTTGCTCCGGAAACGGGCCCGGGCGAAGGGGCCGGATCATTGACTGCCGCCGTGGCGGTGGCCTGCATAACCATCCCGGCCGCGGGCCAATCCGTTATCTTGTGAATCAACACCGCCCCTGTCACGCAGACCGCCACGGCCGGCAGTAAAACCATAAAAAACCATCTTCGGCCGGACAGCAACCGGCGCGGGCCGTCCTGGGCCGACCTTGCACCTTCCGAACCGGGCGGTCGTCGTTCGAGTCTGGTCAATGCTTTGAATATTACGCTCATACCAGTTTGACACTCAAAATAAGCACGAGTTCCCGCGATTCGACCCGCTCATACTCGCGTTTGAAAAGATATCCCAAAACGGGAATGGCCGACAGAAAAGGCACTCCCCTGTCGTCCCTGATCTTGCGGCGGTCTATCAGACCTCCGAGGATGACCACATCCCCGTCCCGCAGGGCGATGGTGGAGCTTATCTCCTTGATGTCGACCTCGGGAAGCGAAATACTCATCCCTTCACTGATTTCGGTTTCTTCCAGGCTGTTGCGGTCGACATCACTCTTGATGGGGTTTATGAGCAGGGTGATCCGGCCCCCGCTGTCGATAAACGGCACGACCCCGAGAATCAATCCGTCAAAAAGGGTCGATACTTCCACGTCGGTCGACACATCCTGCGTGCTGCCGGTGGTAGTGCGGGTAGTCTCGACGCTCTTTTTGTATGTTATGGAAGTGCCCACGCTGATCAGGGCCGGCTGACCGTGCTTGCAGCGGATGGTCGGGTTGGAAACGACCCTGGCATCACCGAATGTTCTCAAAGCGTCGATGGTGGCCGTCAGGGAAAATTCGCCCGAAGTACCGTTCAGGATCAGTCCGTTGCCGACCCCCCATGAGGCTCTGGTCAGCTCGGTGGCGGCATCGTCCAGGTTGCGCAGCAGTTCCCAGTCGATACCGTATTTATACTTGTCCGAGAGCAGAACTTCGATTATGCGCGCCTCTATCAGTATCTGGCGGCCCATCATTTTCTTGAGGTGATTTACCATCCTTGCCACGGAACGGATCACCCGCGGCCGGTCCTTGACGTACAGCGTACCTGAAATCTGGTTGATGGAGTATTTGCCCTGCTCGCTCAAAAGCGGCTTGATCATTGCCTCAAGGACCTTGTAGGGACTTTTCTGGGTCACACCTTCTCCCCGGATCTTGAAGCTTCCGGCCAGACCCTGCGAGATGGTCTCTTCACTTGCTCCGAGCACATCGCCGCCGACATCGAATTTCGATTCGAGCCGGGAGTCCATGAAGCCGAGTTTGAAGATTTTCTCCTTGTAGGGGCTGATGCGGATAATATCGCCCTGGACATTGTAGAAAAGATCATAAGCCGCCAAAATTTCTTTGAGCACCGTGGCAGCGGAGGTGTTTTCAAAATGGAGGGTCAGTGTGCGCTGTTCGTTTGAAATTTCAGGATCGAGTATGAAACTGACACCCACGGCCTGAGACAGGGCATAAAGCACATTCTGCAAATTTTCATCCACCATGGAAAAGGATACCTTCTGATCCTGCAGCGGGTCGTATTGCGGCAGCACCGGTTCTATCTCGGCCATCTTCTCCTGCTTTTTCTCCAGATTCCGGTGATAAAACCGCTGAGTGTCGGCCACTTTCTCCGACATTTCAACAACCTCTTGAGGTATCTTCTCCGGATGGTGCTTGCGGGGATGCAGCATGGAAGAAGGACCCAGGCTGCAACCGGCGGTCATCAAAACCGCTGCGGCCGCAAGCAGCAAAGACTTCTTCCAGCCCGGCCCGCTCTTATTGTCAGCTGTCATTTTTCACAACCTCCCCCATGGGTGAGACCACATCTATCCACTGCCGGTACTTGCCCCGAACGAGCAGTACCCGTTTCGATTCGATCCTGGTTATCCGGCCGCCTTCCGGAAGACTGGCGCCTTCCGGATACAGCTGCCCGTCGATCACACAAAAACGCCTGGTCGGTGAATAAAAGGCCATGGTAACCTTGTGTTTGACCTGAACCGGCTCATTTGCCTGCCCCGCGGCATGGCTGCCGGCCGTCATGGGCCTATAGCCCAGCATGGACAAGTCAACCGCGTCGGAACGCCTGCGCGGGCCGCTGACAAGTACCGGCAGCTCCCGGTCCAGGGAATCTATCCGTGCCAGGACATCCGGGGCCGGCACCCGGATGTCGCCAACGGGTCTTATCAAAGGCAGTTCGTGCCTGATCACAACTTTCCTGGAAGACAAAGCAGGATACAATATGGCGCCGATTGCCGCCGCAACCAGCCAGAACAATCCGATGGCGCTGTGATATTTTCTTTTCATGCGATCTTCCTGCGGAAACGGATCATGAATTCGGACCTGCGGACCAGGGTGTCGAAGCGGCGCTCCGTTATCCGGTAGCCGACCTTTTCCAATGTCTCCAGAATCTGCTGATAATCTCTGAAGGCCGTCTCGAAAGAGTTATCGATACGGCCAAAAATCTCGACATCGACCGCGTCCGCCTTGTAGTCCGCCTTGAGTGACAACAGACGGCAGTCGGCCGGCAGGGCCCTTGACAAATCGTTGACCAGACGTTTTACCGACGGAAGTTCCCTGCTGGCTCTCACCTGCTCCAGGAAAGCCACCGTCGCCATGTAGTCTCCGGCCGAAACTGCCGTCGGCAGAGCTTTCGACCGGCTGTGCGCCTCCCGGATCAGAGAATCCAGACGGCGGTGAATGCCGTCGGCCTGGATATCAAAAAACAATCCGGCGGCGGCCAGCAGCAGGGTCAATGCGCAGGTTGCAATCGCCGCTTTGGGCAGCATCAGCCTGGCGGCATACAGCAGCCTGGTACCAAGCGGCATGGCATTCAGGCCCAGGGCGTAACGGGGAACGGCTCCCATCAGGGAAACCCGGTGGGTCCCGTCGTCTGTAACCAGAGTCGCGGATCTCATGGACTGCCACTTGAGAGAGCTGCCATCGGCCAATTCCGGAGGCGGAACATGGCTGTCTATCCAGGTTATCAGCCTGGCGGTTTCCAGGTGTATCTGGCGGTTCTTTTCCAAGGCCCTGACTTCACCCAGGACACTTTCCCACAATGAGCTGATCTGCTCGGGGCTGGTGTCGTAGGCAACTATCCTGCGGGCATAGTATACCTGGTTCCGTCTGCCCACCAGCAGGTCGGCAAAACGGCCGTGGGCGAAAACGACAGCCGCCGGCCCGTGACGGCTTGCGGACTTGAGCGCATTGAACAGAATCTCGTACAGGGGCACCAGAATAAGCAGATCCCGGTCCGACCGGACAAGTTCCAGGTACTGGCTGTATATCCGGGCCGGTACGGCAGTAAAAAATATGTCGACACTGTTTTTAGTGCTTTTCTTCTTCCAGTGGGTGATCACCGTCACCGGCTCGTCGAATTCCCCGGTTTCCTGCAGTTTGCGGCTGACCATCAGCTCCACGTACCGGATGTCGGCCTCGATGGTCATGGTGCGTGAAATCGATGACTGAAAATCGGTAATCCACCAGCGGGAACCGGAAACCTGCTCCGCCCCGGACAGCACGCGGGCCCGATCACCGGAACATATCCAGCTTTGCCCGTCCAGTTCTATCTGATACTGCTTTGGATGACCGATCATACCGTACCTACCGTCTGATCCTGAAAGCGCCGCTTAGCACCAACCGCACATCGCCGCTGCTTTCCATTGAAGAAGCGTCCTTTACGGCCGTTTTCCCGGCCCCGGGCTGAACCTGCTCGTGAACCTGCTCGTCATTATCGCCGGCTGCGGCCTCGGGGGACTGAACCACAAAAGCAATCGGGGTGAAATAGACATCATTGGATGGGGCGCACTGCTCGATCAGCTTCTCAAGCTCGGGAAAAGAAACCCAGCCCTGGATATTAACATCGAAGGCAGCCCATTTTTCGGGCCGCATTCCCATGGCAGAAGCCCGCTTCATAAAACGCTGCACGCGCCGGATGGTTTTCAGTTTTTGATTAAGCTCGGCGGCCTGCTGCTTCATCACCTTCTGCCTGATCCGCATAAGTTCCAAATCGGCGCGCAAGCCACTGAATCGCCCATAGGTGTCGTAGGCATAGAGGGAGGCTCCCACCAGAGCGACAGCCAGTATCAGACAGACTGTGTGGAGCAACAACGGACCTAGTTTATGAAACGCTTCGGCCATGGGATCGGATCTCCAAAACCGGCAGGCCGCGCCTGCCGGCGGCAAACTTCGGGACTTAGAATTCCAGCCGCAGGAGTGCCGAGTGATTCCCGCCCTGATTGGTCGCGTCGTCGGCCGCCGGCCAGTCGGACAGCACGACGGGATTCGGACTGTGATTGGCCGTATGGAGAAGGTCTCCGGAAGTACCGTCTCTTTCACCATCGACCAGCCGGTCCCAGGCCATTCCCAGATCGGACGAAATGCCGGATATGCGGATGATATTGCCTACATTGTTTTTGTAATCGAAAGCCAGGACCAGGGTCCGGGTCACTCCCAGGGAATCCGTGTAGGTCCGGCGCAGGCCATCTGCCAGTTGGCCCGGCGGAGGCGCTTCCAGCCCGACGTTGGCCAGCTGTGCGGACAGGGTCGTATAATTGACGCTGTCGCTGCAGTGACCGTTGCGGGTTCCGGAATTGGTGGGGCTGTTGGTATCGCCGAGGATCCAGCCCGTGCGGTCGTAATAGTTGTTGAAGGCCACCTGCCAGGCCCTCACGTAAGTAGTGTACAGACGCTTTTGCTCGGCACTTTTGACAACGTCCTTGCCCTTTACCACCGCGCCGATGATAATACCGATGATTATCAGCACGATCGCCATTTCAATAAGCGTAAAACCTTGTTGTTCCCTGATCTTACCGTAAATGGTTTTTCTCATTCCGTTCATTCTTGCACCTCTTGGTTTACTGTTTGCTGAAACAAATATGTTACTGCCTTACAGCAGTTATCGGACAGCGTAATCGAAACCTTGAGCAAACTGCCACCGGCGGTTTGATTGTTTTCCGGCAGGCGCATGCCCGGCCGTGCGCTGAAAACCTGAACTATCGGATCTCGGCCGGACTCCTGCTTGGGCTGCAGGTGATCCGGGCCGTCTCCGGGACAATCCTGCAGGCTTGAACGAGCAGGATTCATACCAGGATGGCGTACAGACGTAACTATTTGTTTTATATGATATTTTTACCTGACAGACACAGGATGGAACCGTCAATTATCTGACGGCCGGACGGGGAAATCCGGTACGGCGGCGTATCGGGCTGTTTGTGATACCGTCAGGGCTGGCGCCGATATTCATCGGCTTTTATGCCGTAACGGCGCATTACCTGCTGCAGGGCTTGGCGTTCCAGGCCGCACTGGCGGGCGGCCGCGGAAACATTTCCCCCCGTTGCGCTAAGAAGGCTGCCTATGTAAGCCCTGTTGAAGCGGTTCAAGATCTGCTCCTTTGCCTGTTTGTAAGGCAGCCGGGAAATCTCCGGATCGGGTTCGGCGCAGGGGCCTTCAGAGGCCGGCAGGCCCACGTCCTGGGGCCTGATCACCTCACCGCTGGAAAACAAAATGCCGCGCAGGATCATGTTTTCCATTTCCCGCACATTGCCCTCCCAGTGGCGGCGCATGAAGATTTCCAGCAGTTCGGGTGCCAGCATTTTCTTGGGCCTGTCCAGCTTGAGGCAGTGTTTCGCCAGCAGATGGGCGGCCAGCAGGGGAATGTCTTCAACCCTTTCCCGCAGGGCGGGCATGTGGATCGGAAGCACGTTCAGGCGGTAGAAAAAATCCTCCCTGAATTCCTGGCGCTTGATTTTGGCCTTAAGGTCCTGATTTGTTGAAGCTATTATCCTAACATCCACATGGATCGACCTGGTATCACCCAGGGGCTTGATCTCTTTTTCCTGGAGGACCCGCAGCAGTTTGGTCTGGATGGTGGGACTGATATCGCCTATTTCGTCCAGAAAGATGGTGCCGGTATGAGCTTCCTGGAAAAGGCCCACCTTGTCACGGGTGGCATGGGTAAAGGCTCCCTTGCGATAGCCGAACAGTTCGCTCTCCAGGATGTTTTCAGGCACCGACGGGCAGTTGACCGCCACAAAGGGACCCTGGCTGCGGTGACTCAGGGCGTGAATCGCCCTTGCCGTCAGATCCTTGCCGGTGCCGGACTCCCCGGTTATCAATACCGTGAGATCGGTTTTGGCCACCATGTCGACGGCCTGAAAAACCTTCTGCATGGCCGGGCTCTTGCCCACCAGGTTCTGAAACTTGTCGTGCTCGCGGCAGCGGTCCTGAAGGCGGGTATTTTCCCTGATCAAACGGCTCCGTTCCAGAGCCTTTTCCAGACGCACGATGAGCGCGTCGTGATCGAAAGGCTTGGTGACGAAATCATAGGCCCCCCGTTTCATGGCTTCGACCGCCATGTCGATGTGCCCATAGGCGGTCATCATCACCACGGTCAGCCGCGGATACTGCTCGCCAACAATTTCAAGCAGCTCCATCCCGCTCATACCCGGCATCTTTATGTCGGCCAGCACCAGGTCGACAGGACGGGATGCCAGAACCTGCAGGGCGTCTTCGCCGGAGGACGCCAGATGGATCTCACACTGCAAGTCGGGCTCGAGGCTCCGCTTCAGCAATTGCAGCATGTCGGGTTCGTCGTCTACTATCAGCAAGGTGGTCTTCATGAAACTGGTCGTTCCTTTACCCTTTGGCCAGAGGCAGCACAATGGTGAAGGTGGAACCTTTTCCCGGCTGACTGCGCACGTAAATGCTGCCTCCATGGTTTTTTATGATTCCATAGCTTACCGACAGGCCCAGACCGGTTCCCTGGCCGGTGGGCTTGGTGGTGAAGAAGGGATCGAAAATACGGGTGAGATTTTTCTTCTCGATACCATATCCGTCGTCGATCACTTTTATCACGGCCTTTGTCTGGGATTCGTTCAGAGCCGTGGTCACCTCTATGGTGCCGTCGCCCTCCACCGCGTGCCTGGCATTCATGATCAGGTTTATCAGTACCTGCTTTATCTTTTTCTCGTCGAGCAGCAAGGGGCCTATCCGCCGGTCGTATTCGGTCTCCAGGCGGACTCCCTCCAGGTCGGCATGGTGACGGACGAAAGAAATCACCTCTTCGATAACCTTGTGAATGTCGACCATCTCCTTCTTGGGCGGAGAGGTGCGGGCAAAATTTAGCAGGTCTTCCACTATGGACTTGCAATTGCGGACATGCTTTTCAATCGTCTTGAGGTCTGCGTAACGGCCCGAGTCTTCATCTTCAGAACGCAGCAGCAGCTGGGTGTAGCCGAGAATGATTCCCAGCGGATTGTTTATTTCATGGGCGATGCCGGCCGACAGCTCCCCGATGGAAGCCAGCTTGTCGGCCTGGGCCATCTGTTCGCGCATCATCCGGCGCTGTTCTATATCCTTTATCAGGAAATGGATCTGATCTTCCTCCTCCGGGCCTTCCCGCGCCAGGCTACCGGAAAAAAGGGCCGCCTTGCGGCTGCCGTCGCCGGTTTTCAGGTCAAACTCGACACTGGCCAGAAATCCTTTGCGTTCGATATTGTCCGCGATCTTTCCCCAGTCGTTTTTATCCCACAGGTACTGCCGGAAACTCTTGCCGCGGATAAAGTCCTGCCCCGGAGACAGGCCCAGCATGCGGTAGCCGGCGGGGTTCATGTTGAGGATCAGTCCGTCTTTGCGGGTAACCAGAATCATATCCTTGGAAACTTCGAAAATGCGGCGATACTTCTGTTCCGAGATCGCCAGGGCCTCTGTCCGCTGCTCCACCAGCCGCTCGAGGTTCTGGTTGAAAAAAAGCAGCTCCTCGTGAGCCGCCTGCAGGGCCTGCTTGTCACGACTGACGGCCTGGTAAACCGCCCATGTCCGTCCGAAAAAAAGGGTTACCGCTCCCACCACCACGAAGGTTATGGTGTTTACCGCCCCGCTGTATGGCCTGATTATCGACCAGACCTCTCCTTTGCCGCTCATGACGAGCAACTGGCGGACTATATGCCCTGCCGAGCGGGACACGGAAAACACGGTCAGGGCCACACACACCCAGAAAAGGTAGGTCCAGAGAACATTCTGGGGATCGTTGCGCTTGAGCCTGGCCGCCAGGTTCAGGCAGGCGAAGGCCAGCACGATCATCAGCATGGCGCCGCCCACGTCCACCAGCCAAAGCGGAAAGATGTTGAACATCATGGGGCACCTCCGCTTTTACCGGCGGACGCGGAGCCCCGGGCCAGCAGGTGCAGCCCCCTGAACAGATAGATCATGGCCGGAACACAAAGCAGGTGGTCAAACTTGATTACATAATAAGTCCATGCCAGCAGAGCACTGGGAGGGTCCGTGACTATCCTTACCCGCCAGGTGCCTTCCCTGATCACGTCAACCGCCTTTATCTGCTCCACCATCATGTGGGCGGCGAAGGCATCCAGATTCCAGAGGATGAAAAAAAGAGCCGCATTCTGGATGTGACTCCAACCGGTCTGGCGCACAAGTTCCCATTTGCGCAGCCAATATATCAGCAGCCCCATCGATATGACGAAAAATATATGGGCAAGCTGGTGGCCGTAGAGCCCTTCCGGACCGCCATGGCCCTGGATGGCACCGGCCGGCCCTGGCCAGAAGACAACCGCCGCCAGGACAACGGCGGTGATCCCGGCCTGCTGCAATCGCCGCCCCGGGGGCGGCAACTTCAATATCCGGTGGGATTGTTGCCCGTTTATCATCAAATAGCCCTGTTCAACAATTCTTCACGGCCGTCTTGAAAGTGGCTCCCGGAAAACGGAATTGTCCTTACCATCTGAAATCGTACTTCGAAATGATATACTACAGGAAGAATGCGTTAAAAGTCACCAACAAAAGGATTCCGGCAAATATCGGCCCTTGGCTTCAACTCCGGCACCGGGGGCAACGACGGCAACTGCTTCGCAACCCGGAGCCGCGCCAGATAACTGCGGATGAATTGCCCGTGAGATCTCGACATTTCCGGATGCTGCGATCCGGAGGAGCCTTTGCAGCGGTTTGCGGGAAACCCGGCGGCTCTTCTCATTGCTGCCGGGCGACGGATGCATCCGGAGAAAGCCGTGGCTCGCATACCATGGCCTGGTCTTTGTCTCTTTTGTGTACGCGGCCCACAAGCCATATTGCCGAATATACGGTCACCAGGCATACCAGAAACCAGAAGATGCCACCTATGGCCACCGGGGTTTCATGACCGAAGTCAAGTATGAACACGGCCGGTTTGCCAAACATGGCCTGTAATCTTTCCGGGCGGTAGGCTTCATTGACATAGGCCAGCATGGAAAAGACAGGCAGGTAACGGGTCAAAAGGCTGATAAGCAACCCTTCGAAAAACAGGTCGTAGTAGGCCTTGTTGAGATGGGCCTGGTCAATGTTCTTGGCAAGCAGGCGGCCTTTTTCACCGCTGTCTTCTGCAAGGGCGGCCTGGCGCATATTATACCAGTGCTCGAAGCGGCGTTGCAGCTGCCGATAGCGCTTCGGACGATAGAGCCGGCCGAAAATTTTGGTGAGGCCGGCGGTGATTGCAGCCAAAAGGGCGATGGCCCATGCCGGGCCGATCCTGTTGACCGGGTCAATGGCCAGATCGATTCCCTGCCGCAAAAATTGCACCGCGGTTACAATGTAAAGCCATATCTGGTCCATTAAAGCATCCATTTGATTCCGACCCCGGCATACAGCAGAACCGGAGGATACTCCGGCACACCGTGAAACGAAACCTTAGCTGCAGTCATTATGCCCTATTTCTGGAGATATTCAAATCCAAAAAACAGACGCTGGACCGGCCCGGCTCTATACCCGGGCCGGTCTGCGCGCCCGTCCCATCTGAATCTAAGATCCGAAAAAAGGACTTAGATCCAAATCTCGATCTTGAAGAACCTGAAGAACAGGAAGAACAGGGTTACGGCCAGAATTATCTTCAGGGCCTTCTCACTGAACAGCTTCTGAACCCGGCTTCCCAGGGTTCCGCCGACAAACCCGCCGATGATGATGGCAATGGTCAGCCACAGATCAGGCAGATACCCGTTTAAGAGATAACCGAGAAACGCACCGATGGACGAAAAGCAGGTACCGATAAGCGAAATCGGTACCGCAACGTACATCGGCAGAGCTCCCAGGGTGGTCATGGCCGGCACCAGCAGGAAACCACCGCCGATACCGAAACTGCGCGAAACCACGCCGATGAACAAACCGACGATACCGAAAAGCAGGGGGTTGATGGTGAACTCTTCGCCCCAGAACTTGAAGCGGTAATCGGTCAGGCCGGTCTTGACCGGTTCTATCCGGCCCATCTCCACCGAAGTTCCCTCGGCCTTGGCCTTGGCCACCGCCTCGTTGAACTTTTTGACCATCGCCTTGATGTTCTTACGTTTTTCCATCACCTTGGGTGACAGTTCATACAGGGTCCGGATACCCATCAGAACCACCAGGATGGCGAGCCACTCCTTATAGGTCTTCATGGGCAGATACTGGGTGGCATACTTGCCCAGCCAGATCGATCCGAGGAAAATACCAACCCCGAAGGAGATACCGACCGGCCAGGCGACCCGCCTTTCGACCACGGCGTAACGGTAGAAAGACCCAAGGGGTGAAAAGAGGGTCAGGGCCATGTTGGAGGGCCGCAAGACGTTGGCGGCATTGATGCCGACAGGACCCGCGGTCTGGACAACCATTACCTGGAAAGCAGCCATCAGCATGCCGCCGGCGGCTCCGATCATGGAGAAATAGGTGCCCACCAGGATAGCCCCGATGATGATCCAGATGGGGTTCATGTAGCGGCCGCCACGTTTCAGCCAGAATCCGTTGGCCGCCAGATTGTAGGTCCCTATCTTTTCACCGTTGACCAGTACGTTGAACTTGGTGTCCGGGGGCGTATGCCGGTAAGTCTTGAAACTCACCTTGAACTTGCCGGTGTCTTTGTCCAGCGAAATGCTCGTCCCCTTGTCCCAGTAATTCTGGCTGGTGGCATAATCGGTCAGAACGCTGCGGGCGAAAATGACCACCTTGCCGACTTTTGTCTTTTCCTTGGTTATGGTGTTGATGCCATAACTGCTTTCGTGGGCGAAGCGGAAAAAGTTCCACTGATCGACCGTCTTGATGGGGCCAAGCACGGATTTGGCCGCATCGTCCAGCTGATCGAATTTTGCCAGCTTGAACATCGTGGTCTTGTAAAGCCCGCGTTTTCCGCCCTGAGTGAAGAAAGAGGGGCCACCAAAACGTTTTTCCTTAACTTTACCGAATTTTTCAGGTGTGTTGGTCAGTATGTAATAAAGGGTGGGGATGCTGGTGTCGGCGGTGAAACCCCTCTTCTTGGCTTCCTTTTTTAAACGCTTGGTTTCATGAACTCCCTTTGTATCCTTGGGTGCAAACATTGTCTGGGAAGCAATGGTGACAAACAGGTCTTGTCCCGGCTCAATGGTGCCTTCTACGGTTATGGTGTCTCCGGCTTTGAAGTTACTACCGGGCAGATCAGCCTGAACTCCGGCGAAAACAGCCATGGGAAACACCAGGCACAACAGCAAGGTCAGTGCACCGGCCAGGTGTAAACCTTTCTTCATAAATAACCTCCTTTTGTCCTCTAAAGTTGAGCGCAAATACAGCCGCACCCTGCGGCTTAAGGCCCCGGATTAAATGAAATCAAATTAAAACCGGCCTGCAGATGCCGTCAGCGCAAAGCCTTGGCCTTCAAGGCCAGCTTTCCTCCCAGCCACCCGGCCATTGGTCCCAGGCATACGAACAGCAAGCCGTCCGCCGGACCGATGACCAGCCAGCCCAGATATGCGAATCCTATGGCAATCAGGGTAACAACGACCGCCACAGCAGTGGCACTCCCCGCAAACACGGCCATGGCCATCGGGGATTTCAGCAGGCTTTCGTTTTTATCCACCAGCATGAAACCGGCCATGGCGCAATTGAACACCAGGAAGACCGGTATCAGCTTGTAAGTCAGATTCATGGAAAAAAGGCCGGCCGAAAAAAGGACCAGGATCAGGCTGCCCGCCCATCCCGAAGCAATGCTGGCCGTAAAAGGCTTGATCACTCTCATTTGCGATACTGCCTCTATCATGGGGTGTTCTCCAAACTATCAGCGCCCTGGCATCAGGGATACCTTCATCTTTTTTTGAAAACGCATGGCAATAAGGGAGCAAGTCACATGCCATCTTTTCCGAAAGCCCCGATTCGTCCGCCCCGGGCGGCACCAATAACAACAGATCATCTTTTGATATCAGGTTGTTACAACCAACGGAAAGATATCCTTTTTACCCTTCAACCACCCGGAAGAAATGAACCGGACTCGGTTAAAATTTGCAAAAATTTTATTGCACAAATCATCTATTGTGATAATTTAATATATTATTTCAATTCAATAGAGCGGTGCAATATATAAATGACCGTGCAATAATTATCTTGCATATCGTTTTCAATATCTGCCTTCGCCCGAAAAGCACGATCACGTTCGCGACGACGATAACAGCTTGTTAATTATATACATCCCACTTAAAAAATCTGTGCCGCCGGGTGCGCCGGCCGGCTGGATTCGGATGGTATACATATTGCTATACAAACTTGAAGTTTGCAGGACCCGGACCAGAAACGACCTTGAATGCATTGCCTCTCCAGGCGGCAATGATCAGCGGGTACTGCCTCGCTTTATTTTATAGACACCAATTATTTTTGGAGAAACTCTTGGAGGATATCGTTATGAAGGAGGAGGTCTTCAGTCTGTGTTTCATGTGTTCGGTCCGTTGCCCGATAAAGGTTACCGTCGAAAATGGTCAGGTAAAATGGATCGAGGGCAACTCCAAAGTCAGCGGAATGGGCAAAAGCCTGTGTCCCCGGGGTGCCGCCGGCACATCCTTGCTCTACGACTCCCAGAGAGTCCAGTCACCCATGATCCGGGTGGGCGAACGCGGATCGGGCAACTGGCGCAAGGCTTCCTGGGACGAAGCGCTCGACTATGTCAGCAGCAAGCTCAAGGATATCATCGACAATTACGGCGGCCACTCGGTGGTACTGGGCGAACGGACCCAGCTTGCAACCCACGTCAGCAAGACTTTCCTCAAGGCAATCGGTTCTCCCAACCATTTTACCCACGACGCCTTGTGCAAGGGATCGGTCAACACCGCCTGCCGCACCCTGTTCGGCTACACCGATGCCCAGCTGGGAATCCAATACGGCAAAATCAAACATATCGTCCTTTACGGCCGCAACATTTTCGAAGCCATAGCCGTCAAGGAAGTCAAGGGCCTGATGAAAGCCCTGGAAAACGGCGCCAAACTGACATATATCGATCCCAGGGTTACCATAACCGCCACCAAGGCTCACCGCTACTGGATGATCAGGCCGGGCACCGATCTGGCCCTGAATTACGCCCTGATCCATGTCATTTTGAAAGAACGGCTCTACGATTCGGCCTACGTCAACCGCTGGGTGCTCGGCCTGCAGGAGCTCAATGACTTTGTCGAGCCTTACACCCCCCAGTGGGCCGAGAAAGAAACCGGAATTGCCGCCGACCAGATCATAGCCCTGGCCAGGGAGATCAGCGAAGACAAGCCTTCGGTCGTCTTCCATTTCGGTTACCGCGGCGCAAACCATGTCAATGAAATCTACCTGCGCCGTTCTATCATGATTCTAAACAGCCTGATGGGCAGCGTGGAAGCCCCGGGAGGTTTCTTCATCAAGAAGGGTCCGGGAGAAGTCGGCGGCAAGCCTGCCCGCAAGCTGACCGAACAGGATTTCCCGGCCATCGAAGTGCCCCGTTTCGACAAGGTCGGCACCCCGGACTATCCCCTGCCCGATCCCAATCACGGCGCACCCCAGATACTGCCTTACGCCATCATGAACGAAGATCCTTACCCCATCAAGGCACTGTTCGCTTACCGTTTTGATCCCCTGATGTCGATTGCCGACACCAACACAACACGCAAGGCCTTGGAAAAATTAGACCTTATCGTGAGCATAGAGATAAATTACAGCGACATCGCCTGGTATTCCGACGTGATCCTGCCCGAATCCACCTATCTGGAAAGGACCGATTCCGTTCAGCAGGCAAACGGCCTCAAACCGCAGATGTTCCTGCGCCGCAAGGCAGTCGATCCGCGTTACGATACCCGCGAAGGGGCGATAATTCTCAAGCAGATAGCCGAAAGGATCGGAACCGGAAAGTACTTTCCTTACAACGATATGGATGAACTTGTCCGCTGGCAGCTGGAAGGAACCGGTTTCACCATGGAAGACTTCGAGGAAAAGGGCTTCGTGGCCTACTGCAAGGACCAGATCTTCTGGGATCGCGAAGATGGAATCAAATTCAAGACCCCTTCGGGAAAGATCGAGTTCAAATCATCCCTGCTGGAAGACGCCGGTTATCCGTCCTTTCCGCCTTATGAGCCGATACCGTCACCGGAAAAGGGTAAATTCCGCCTGGTCACCGGCCGCTGCGCCCTCCACACCCATGTGTCGACCCAGAACGTGGCCCTGCTCAATGAGCTGATGTCGGAAAACGCCCTCTGGATCAACTCCGAGGTGGCCAAGAAACTGGGCATCGAAAACAACTCCACCATCAAGGTCAGCTCGGAATGCGGCTCCGGCCTGGTAAAGGCTTTCGTCACCGACCTGATCCATCCCGAATCGGTGTTCCTGATGCACGGTTTCGGGCACAAGGCCCAGCGCGCCCAGCGTTCCTACGGCAGGGGGCTGAGCGATGCCCTGCTGCAAAAGAACGTCTACGACAAGGTGGGCGGCAGCCCGGCTTTACACGACACCTTTGTAACCGTAGAACCGGCCTGATGCAGGCCTTTGGCATATGAAAAGCAAACATCATCGTCATTGCGGAGGCGTTTCATGAGTAAATACTACCTGTTCCAGGACACCAAGAAATGTATCGGCTGCCATGCCTGCGAGATCCAATGCAAGGCCTACAAACAACTGCCGGTCGGACCCCGGCTGTGCCAGATAGTAGAGGTGGGACCCCGTTTCATCGGCGACCTTCCCCGGGCGGCCTATATCTTCATGCCCTGTTTCCACTGTGAAAATCCATGGTGCGTGGCGGCCTGCCCCACCGGTGCCATGCAGAGGCGTACCAAAGACGGCATAGTTTTCGTCGACCAGAGCCTGTGCGTAGGCTGCAAGACCTGTATCTCGGCCTGTCCCTGGGGTGCTCCCCAGTGGAACCCCGAAACCGGCAAAGTGGTTAAATGCGACTATTGCATGGACCGGCTGGACCAGGGACTGGAGCCGGCCTGTGCCACGACCTGTACCACGGAATGTCTCAAGTTCGGTAAAGTCGAGGAAATGACCCAGATCCGCCGTCAGCGTCACGCCGAGGCGGTGGCTTCCCTGGAACACAGCGCATTCTAGCTTAGCTTCATTGAGGTGGCTTCATGACCGAAACCCGTTGTCCGGTCAACCGGATATTATCCGAAATTCGTTCCGCAATGGAAAGCGGAGCGCTGAATCATCCCCGGGTTCATCGTATCGCCGAACAGCTCGAAGAGCTGATCGACGATATAGCCTGGGGCCGCGCCGGCAGCGACCACCTGCCAGCCATCGACGAATTGCTCCAGGAATGGCTGGGACTTGGTGAGGAGGCCTCCGGGGCCGCCCTGGCCAGGCAGCTTTCGGCAGGGATCAGCGCAAACCGCGAAGTCTTTGAAAGTCACGTCAAAACCCATAACTGCGCCACGGGTGACTGCGTCAAGCTGGCGCCGGCCCCCTGCCAGATGACATGCCCGGCCGGTATCGATGTGCCTACCTACCTGGCTCTGATCGGCCAGGGCAAAGACGCCGAAGCAGTGGCCGTCATCCGGCGTGACAACCCCCTGCCCTGGGTATGCGGCCTGGTCTGCACCCGGCCCTGCGAGTTCATGTGCGTCCGGGCGCGCATAGACACACCGATCGCCATCAAGTCCCTCAAGGCCTTTGCCGCTGAAAGGGCCATGTCGGTGGGCTCTTACGTCAACCCTCCCCAGGAGCCGCCCAAGGGACGCAAGGTATGCGTGATCGGTGCCGGTCCCGGGGGCCTGAGCGCGGCCTACTACCTGGCCCTGAAAGGTTACACCGTCCGCGTCATCGAGGCCCTGCCCATGGCGGGCGGAATGCTGATGGTCGGGATACCGCGTTATCGCCTGCCACGGGAAGTGATCGACCGCGAAGTGGCCCTCATAGAATCCCTGGGGGTCGAATTTCGCTACAACACCCGTTTCGGCAGCGATGTGACCCTTGATCAGCTCAGGAAAGAGGGCTTCGAAGCCTTCTTTTTCGCCATCGGCGCCCACAATGCCTACAAGCTCGGCATCCCCGGCGAAGACGATTTCCCCCAGGTAATCGATGCAATCTCCCTGCTCAAACGGGTGGCCCTGGGAGAACGCCATAAACCGGGTGAGTCGGTCATCGTCATCGGCGGCGGCAACGTGGCCATCGACGCGGCGCGGACATGCCTGCGTCTGGGCTGCCAATCGGTTACCATCGCCTACCGCCGGACGCGGGTGGAGATGCCGGCCGACGTGGAAGAAGTCGAGCAGGCCGAAGAAGAAGGTGTCCACTTCGCCTTCCTGACCATTCCCAAGCAGATAACAGGGAAGGACGGAAAGATTACCGGGCTGGAGTGCGTCCGGGCCCAGCTTATTCAAAAGCCGGGCAGCAAGCGCAAGTCTCCGGTCCCCATCCTGGGAGGCGAGTTCGTCATGCCGGCCGATACCATCGTGGCCGCCATCGGCCAGCGGGTGGACTACCAAGCCCTGGAACAGGTAGATGGGCTGGAATGGACCCGGCGCGACACCATCAAGGTCAACACCGCCACCATGGCGACTTCCCGGGAGGGCATTTTCGCCGCCGGTGATGCCGTTACCGGTCCGGCCACCGTCATCGAAGCCATCGGCGGCGGAAAACGGGCCGCCCTGGCGATCGACCGCTACCTGCAGGGTATCCCCCAGCCGGAACTACCGCCGGTGCCGGTGCGCCGCGGCCGGGTAGAATGGACAGAAGTGCCGGCCAGCACCAAGATGGTCTTGAAGCGGCCGGAAATGCCTCTGCTTACCATAGACCGCCGGCGCACCACCTTCCAGCAGGTGGAGCTGGGCTTTTCCGAAAACCAGGTGCGCGAAGAGGCACGCCGCTGTCTGCGCTGCGACATCTGCCGCCGCTGCGGCAAATGCGTCGAGGTCTGCCGCGACCACATGGGAATCGATGCCCTCAAGCTGGGTTATATGGACTTTGAACATCCTTCCGAGACTGACTTCCGCCGGACCGAAGAAAAATGCATCGCCTGCGGCGCCTGTGCGGCCAACTGTCCAAACGATGCCATGCAGATCATCGACCGGGGCGACGAAAGGATTCTTTCCCTGTGCGGTACCATACTGAACCGACAAAAGCTTGTCCTTTGCAGCAATTGTGGTAAAGTTATAGGACCCCAGCGGTACCTCGACTTTATCCGTAAACGTGTCGATGATATCGGCCGTCTGCCGGAGGGGCAGATGCTGTGCGAAGTGTGCGCGCGCAACCAAAGCGCCAAACTGCACACTGATTCCATGCCGGTATAGTGACACCTCAGCAAAAGGACAGGAGAAAATGAACCGATTTCACAAGGGACAAAAGATCCAGATTTTCAAATCCTCGTCCGACGAAAGCTGGGAGCCTTTCATGGACAGCTTTGTCGGCTTGTCCGGGGTGATCACCGACCCGGACACATCGATTAACGATCCTGATGCTCTGGTGGAAGTGAGCATCGAAGGCAAGGGGACCTATCGCTTGCCCCAGGATTGCATTCGCCCCCTGGACGAGTGATCGGTCGCAAGGAAGCCGGGCAAAGGAAGTTTAAATGAAGGTTGCTGAAGTGCTGGAAAGAAAGGACAGGACGGTCCACACCATGGACGCGGTCCGGACCGTGGACAAGGCAATAGACACGATGACGGCCAAGGGCACCTCGGCACTGATAGTCGTCGAAGGCCGCCGGCCGGTGGGCATCTTCACCGAAAGAGATGTCCTCAGGTGTTACGTAAGCCACCGTGGAAGGCAGTTCAGTGAAATCAGGCTCAAGGAAGCGATGACCGGCCGGCTTATCGTGGCCCGGGCCGACGACGATGTCAGCGCAGCCATGGCGACCATGATCAAGGCCGACATCCGTCATCTTCCGGTGGTCAAAGATCAGGATGTGGTGGGTATGCTTTCCATTACCGATCTTGTAAAAAGCCACGTGGGAGCTTTGACGGCCGAGCTGCATTACCTGCAGGAATACATCGCCGATCTCCAGGATGCCATCCACGACTGACAAAACGGCATGAGGTCTCCAGAGAATGCTCACGGGCCCGGCCGCAGCTGTGATTTCCGGAAACACTTTCACGACAGCAAGCTGAGTAAAGGGCAAATTCATGGTTACCATTGAAATCGACGGCAAGCAGTACGAGGCTCAGGAGGGCCGGACAATCCTGGAAGTGGCCCGCAGCAACCAGATTCACATTCCGACTCTGTGTTTTCATCCGGCCCTGAAACCTTCGGGGTCCTGCAAGCTGTGCGCGGTTGAAGTGATTGGTAAAACCGGCAAAGCGGTAACCATGCTTTCCTGCATTCTCAAGGTCAAAGATGGCATGCAGATAAAGACCACCGGCCCGCTTGTCACCAGGGCCAGAAGGAATGCTTTCAGGCGCCTGATTGCCATGGCCCCCCAGTCAAAGAGGCTGCGGCAAATGGCGGCCGAAGAGAACATCGATCTGGGCGCTCCGGCCGACGGATGTATCCGTTGCCGTCTTTGCATTCGGGTCTGCAAGGAGATCGTCGGTGCCGGAGCGCTGAAGATGGCCCGGCGTGACGGCCAGTCGCTGGTGGTTCCCGTTGCCGGCCGTTGCCTTGGATGCGGTACCTGCGCCACCTTGTGCCCCACCCACGTCATTAAAATCACCGACGTGGACGGCACCCGTACCATATCCATACGCGACGAGGTGATCGGCCGCCAGCCTCTGAAAAAATGCGAGGGCTGCGGCAAATGGTACGCAACGGCCAGTTTCGCCGACCTGATCGAGCAGCGCACCGCCGAGCACCCTCATCTGAAGGAACATCACGCTTATTGTCCTACATGCGCAAAGCTGTTTTCCGACAGGCTCGAGGTAATTAAAAAACAGGCCACCAAGCAGCAAATGATTCTCAGGTAGCCTCTTTCATCCCCCATATGCAGTTGCGGCTGCGTCGTGCCGCCTCCCGCACGGCGCAGCCGCAATCCTGCACTGGCCGGTCGCCCGGCGCATCCGCCCTCCGGAATCTCAGTCCGCCGAAAACTGTTTCAGGAAACGCGGCCGATGGCGGCCCCCAGGCTGGCGAACTTTTTCTCCAGGGCCTCATAGCCCCGATCCAGATGATAAACCCGGTTTACCACCGTGGTTCCCTCGGCCACCAGCCCGGCCAGGATAAGACAGGCGCTGGCCCGCAGGTCTGTGGCCATCACCGGCGCACCGGACAGGCCGGCCACGCCCCGGACCAGGGCCGTATTGCCGGAAACCGTAATATCGGCCCCCAGGCGTCTCAGTTCGCTGACATGGATGAAGCGGTTCTCGAAGATGGTCTCTGTAATCAGGCTGTGGCCGTCTGCCACCGCCATAAGAGCCATGAACTGGGCCTGCATGTCGGTCGGAAAACCGGGATAAGGCAGGGTCTTTACATCCACACTGGTTACCGGCCGGCAGCCCCGGACCCTGATGGTATCTTCCCCGACTTCCACTTCGGCTCCGGTTTGCCTCAGTTTTTCGGATATTGCTTCAACGTGCTGCGGCAAACAGTTGCAAATGGTGATATCTCCGCCGGTTATCGCGGCAGCGGTCATGAAGGTGCCGGTTTCGATCCGGTCCGGGATGATTTCGATCCGGGCAGGATTAAGGCAGTCGACCCCCTGGATGACTATCTCGGCCGTGCCGGCCCCCTGGATTTCCGCCCCCATCGCATTGAGGGCGTCTGCCAGGGCCACCACCTCGGGCTCCCTGGCCGCATTGCGCAAAACCGTCTTTCCCTCGGCCAACACGGCAGCCGTCATGAGGTTTTCCGTCCCTGTAACCGTGACCACGTCGAAATAGATCTCAGCGCCTCGCAGGCGACTGCATTCAGCCTCAACGTAACCATGGGAGAGGGTGATTTTGGCCCCCAGGCTGGCAAGGCCCTGCAGATGGAGATTTATGGGCCGGGCACCGATTGCGCATCCTCCCGGCAGGGAAACCCTGGCCCGGCCCAGCCGGGCCACCAGCGGTCCCAGCACCAGCACCGAGGCCCGCATCTTGCGGACAATATCGTAGGGAGCTTCATCCCGGCGCAGGCCGCTGCCATCGACCTTCACCACACGCCCGCTTCTCTCAACCCTGGCCCCCAGGTATTCCAGGATTTCGATGGTACTGCGGATATCCCTCAAATCCGGTACGTTGCTGAATTCACACCACCCATCGGTCAAAAGAGAGGCCATCAGAATCGGCAGGGCCGCATTCTTGGCCCCGCTTATCTTGACTTGTCCGCAAAGAGGCCGGCCTCCATCGATTACTATCTTGTCCATCCGATCGCCCCCTGGCTGATAGATTGCAATTCAGGCACCTGACAACCGCGCCCGCATTCAGTCCAAACCATCGCTGCCGCCACTTGTCAACTCGATTCTGCGCCGCTTTGGCATAAAAAAAAAGAAAGGGCGCCCTGAGCCTTAACCGCCCAAAACGCCCTTTAACTTCAATCAACAAAGTACGGGAAAAAACCGTCAGTGGTGAGAGCTTCCGCCCCTGCGGGTGTCTATGACCGCCTTGATGATGCAGTAAGTCATTCCCATACCGATTATGCTCAGGGCATACCACAGGCCTCCGTGGAAAACCAGGTGCCCCATGTCCCAGACCCATTCAAAGCAAAACGGAAACATTGTCATTTACCTCCTTGAGGTTGACCTCATATCTTCAATCAGGCCCCGGCCGGAGCTGCCTGGCCCACGGCTTCTGTCTCACTCTCATCTCCGGCCTGTCCACCGGCCGTTGCTTCGGCCCCATTGGCCGGCGTATATGGTGCAATCGGATTCAGCTCCGGTTCCTGGGGAAAAATCGGCAGATAACGATAGGAAATCAGGATCAGGATCACGCCATAGGCAACCGGTAACAAGGTGGTGGCGACTTCCTGCCAGCTCGGATAATACAGGACCCATTTGTCGAAGCTCATCACCGGCACGGCCATGACCTGCAGGACCATCACCCAGCGGTTGAGCGACACGCCCAACACACCCAGCAGCAGGGCGATAACCCTGGCGGCGGGATTACGGCGGGTGGGGCCGAAAATCAGCAGCAGGCCGGGAACAATTCCGCAAAGGACGATCTCGGTCAGCAGGATCCATTTGCCGTAGAGGGGGTTGTCGGAGTAGAAGAAGGTCCATTTGAAGCCCAGGGAAGGCGCGGTAACCGTGGCCCAGTACACGGTGTCGATGATCTTGGCCACCACATAGGTGATTATCATCCACCCGGCTATCTTGGCCAGCAGTTCCACAACGTTGTCCTTGACGAGCTTTTTGCCGGTAATCTTTTCAGTCAGCCAGGTAATGAAAAGGGTAAAGCAAGGGCCGTAGGCCGCCGCAGACCAGGTAAACAGGAAAAAGGTCCATGGCCAGATGTTGATCCCGGTCCGGAAGGCAAAGGGACGTCCGAACAGAACTCCGGCCACTCCGCCCAGGGAGCCCTGATGGAAAAAGGACAAGAAGGCCCCGGTGGCGGCAAAAACAGCCATGGTCTCGTGCATGTTGTGACTGAGATTGTGAAAGAACGGCACTTTATCCAGCTGCCGGTTCTCAAGTACCAGAGGCAGGTACTCAATACAAAGAACGGCAAAATAACACGAAAGACAGAAAGCCACTTCCGTCAGCATGGAGTGGACGTTGGCGTGCCAGAAAATGAACCAGCCCCTCAATGGCTGACCAATGTCGATGGCCAGAATCAAAAGCGCCGAACTGTAACAGATGAACCCGATCAAAACGGCATAGTTGATGATGTTTTTCAGTTCCTTGATGCCGAAAATGTACCGCAAAAGGCCGGTGAAAAAAGCCCCGCCGCCAAGGGCGATGAAAGCCAGGTCAGCCCAGATCCAGAGGGCGAACCCGTAATAGTCGTTCATGTTGGTCTGGTTGAGTCCCTTGAACCATACCATCAACATGGCGACCACACCCCACAGCAGCACAGCGCCCGCTATGGCCAGCGCCAAAAGGAACTTCCAGGTAGGGCACCGCTTGACGCCTTCGGGTATCAATGCAGAATCCATAATATCCGTGCTCCTCGTAACTTAGGTTGTCCCTGCTTCATGCCATTTCCCGTCAGGAATGGCTCTTGTGCATATCGGCCCCCGGTTTTTCACCGGGCAGGTAGTTATCGCCCGCCTTGCGAACCCACTGGCGGCCCGACTTGTAATAGACCTTGGGATTGGTCCCCAGTCTTTCCAGCAGCCTGAATACTTCCGGATTGCGCGGCCGGCCGCCGTGCTTCAGATCGGGATCGACCATCTTGTGAACCAGGTGATCGGGGTTGTTGAGGTCACCGAAAACTATGGCACCGGCCGGACAGGCCTGGGTACAGGCGGTCTGGTACTCATCCTCTTCCAGCTCCCGGCGGCCTTCGAGATAGGCCTTGTTTTTGGCAGCCTGGTAACGTTGAAAACAGAAACTGCATTTTTCGACCACACCCCGCATCCTGGGGGAAACATCTGGATTGAGATATTTTTCCATGCCGTCGGGCCAAACCGGATCCCACCAGTTGAAGTAGCGGGCATGGTAAGGGCAAGCCGCCATGCAATACCGGCACCCAAAACAACGGGTATAGATCTGGCTCACGATTCCGGTTTCCCGGCTGTAATCGGTGGCCGTGGCCGGGCAAACCGAAACACAGGGCGAATGCCCTTCGTGCTGTCCGGCGCAATGCTGGCACGGCCGCGGAATATAGCAGATGTCGGTATCCGGAAACGGTTTGCCGTTGGTGATCTTGTAAACCCGCATCCAGGTGATACTGAGCAGTTTGTCAGATTCGTCCTTCTTGAAGGATACGTTGTTTTCAGCCATGCAGGCCACCATGCAGGATCCGCACCCCGTACACTTGTCCAGATCGATCACCATTCCGTATCGCTTGGGTCTGTGTTGTGTCTGCTCTTGTTTCATCAGAACCTCGTTCTACCGTTTAGACTTTGGCCAGTTTGGCTCGGATGCCCCAAGCCGCATCGAATCCGGAGGCAGGATCCTCCAGCGATCCGATCAACGCATTGACATTTATTCCTTTACCGGCAAGGTAAGCGTCGTACGCAGTATGTCCCAGGCCCCTGGGCACGTAAAGAACCCCGGGCATCACAGCCTCGTCAAGATGGACCCTTACCCTGGCTTTGCCAACGGGCGTGATCAACTGAACGATGCTGCCTTCGGACACCGCGAATTTCCTGGCGGTTGCCGGATTGATCTGAACGCAAACATCCTTGCCCTTGAGCACGTCGTCCCCTACCGCCTTGATCATGAAAGGCGGATCTCCGATGTAGTCATGGGCAAGCCGGATTGAATCGTAGGGTACCAGTATCAGGGGGAACTTGGCAGGATCGCCGGCCGGGACGATTTCATCGGCCTGGAGGACTTCATCCAGCTTGCCTCCTGCCAGCCTGAACTTGCCTTCACCGTCTTCCCAGGCAGGCGGTCTGAACTCGGCGTCGTACCAGAAACCCCGTTCTTCCAGCGTATCCCACTTGTCTTCAAGGGTTTCTTTGAGACAGGCTTCGTAATCATCCCACTGGAAAGCGGCCGCCGCGCTGTCGCCGATCTTCCTGGCAAGCGCTATGACCACATCGCCCAGGGATCTGGTATCCCACCGGGGTTCTGTGACAGGCTGGCAAAGACCGATCACCGGACAACTGAGGCCGGCTGTCACCGGTACATCCTCCAGCCTTTCGAGGTATACATGTTCGGGAAGCACCAGATCGGCATTGGCTGCCGTCTCATCCATGAAGGAAGAAAAGCTCACGACAAACGGTATTTTATCAAAATTGTCCTTTACCGCTCCGTTTTCCGGCAGGCTGTAAAGGGGATTGCACCTTGCCACCATCAAGACTTCAGGCAGTTGCCCGGCTCCGCTGCCAAGCAGGCGCTGCACCAGGCTGGAGGCCGGGGTATACTTGCCGCTGCCGGCGCCGTCCGCCCGCGGCCGCTCCAATCCGGCCCGGGCCACCTCATCCAGTTCGGGTTCTTCCCAGCCTATGTAATCGTAGTCCGGAACGGTCCACATGCCGCCGGCTCTATTGACAGCCCCCACCAGGGCGTTGAGCAGCATGACGGCCATGCACTGCCTGAGGCTGCCGGCGGCTGTCCGCCCCTGGCCGCGGCCATAGAGGGCTACCGGACGGGAGGCCCTGGCGAACTCAACGGCCCATTTGACCACGACCTCCGGGGCAAGGCCGGTGGCGGCGGCTGCCGCTTCGGGAGTATGCAGGGCCAGGATCCTTTTGAGGCCCTGGAAATTTTCACAGAAACCGTCGACGAATTCCGAACGGTAAAGATTGCGGCCGACGATCACGTTGGCCATGGCCAGGGCCAGTTCCGCTTCCGAACCGGGCTTTATGGCCAGCCAGTGATCGGCCTTGGCGGCCGTGTTGGACAGACGGGGTTCGATCTGAACAACGGTGGCATGATTTTCTTTCCAGGTACTGTTGGCCTTGAAAACCCGCACCGGCGATCCCCATCCGTCAAGCAGGCCGCAGCCGAAACTGAGGACGAAATCGGCGTTTTCCAGGTCGAAACCCACCCGGGCCTCGATCCCCTGGGTAAGTTTCAGGGCAGCCCTGTACGCATCTTCCACCGAAGGCATGGTAAAGAAATTTGGTGATCCGTAAACCGTCATCAGACGCCGGAAAAGGTGCCCCACCGTTCCCCGGCTGCTGTCGAGCAGGCAGGCGGCCTTCTCCGGGGCACCTTGGGCGCGGACTTCCTTGAGCTTGTCGGCCAGCCGGGTCAGGGCCTGATCCCATGATACCGGTTCCCACTTTCCCTCGCCCCTTTTGCCGACCCTTTTCAAAGGAGTCCTGATCCTTGTCGGCCCGTAGAGCAGCTGCAGGCCGGACAACCCCAGGATGCAGACGCCGCCCTTGTTGACCGGATGTTCGTCGGCACCCTCGATCTTGACACAGCGCTGATCGATCTTGCGGACCTTGATACCGCAGCCCCCGGGACAAAGTGTGCAAGTGGTGGTCTCATAGTATGACTCACCCCGCGGCGGAACCGGTGTCCACGGCCAGTTCTGGGTCCAGATGGAAAGATCGTCGGTTAACTTCCACGGCAACGGCGACAGGGCCGTGCCCGCCGCTCCGCCAATCAGCAATGACAAAAAGCTTCTTCTATCGACTTTCATAAGACATCCCCTTGGATCAGCCCGGTCTTTTCATTCAGCAATACCGGGTGCTCATATCCTTCCGACTGAGCCGGTCCACCCGGCGGCTTTTCCGGCAATGCGAGCATACTTATTTGTGGCAAACGAAGCAGGCGTCCCGGCCCGTCTGAACGCTGGAATCATGGATTCCGGCAGTTTCATGGCACTGGGCACAATCGTCCATCTTCATCCTGTCCCAGGTGTTGCTTTTGAATCCGGCGATGTTCCTGCCCCAGATATCACGGCTGTATCCCGTAATCCGGTTTTCTTCGTAAGGTTTGAGAGACTCGGACGTTCCGGTGTCGCCGTGACAGGTCCGGCACTCCAGCTTGGCACCAAAGATATGGGCCGCGTGGGGGAAGAACACGCAGTTGGGCTGGCGGGAATAGATCAGCCATGGCACCTCGCGCTCCTTGGCAACGTACTGCTCCACGAAAACGGCTTCATCCTCGCTCTCGCCCTGGACGTCTTCGTGGCAATCGATACATTGCTCGAGTTTGGGCACGCCGGCAAAACTGCCGTCTTCCCTGAAAAAATGACAGCTCTGGCAACCGTCATCGACCTGTTCCAAGTGCAGCCTGTGATTGAAATCGAATGGCTGGCTTTTCTGGGAATAGAGAACCTTGGGAAAGATCACCCAGCCGACCACCAGACTTGCAACAAAGCCGATGATGAAAAACAGGACAATGAAAGGTCCACCTCCTGAGCCCTGGCCGGCCTGGCAATCAGCAGGTGTCTCACTCAACGTCTTCACCTTGTCTTCTTGACTGCTCATGAACACTCCGTCTAACGCTCCAAGGGGTATGCATACCCATGCATACCCTGTTCAAGGGGTTATCACAGATCGATGCCGCCACTGCGGCTTACTCCCTGGATAATATTGAAACGAACCAATGTTCGTTACAGCTTGTATCGATACTGCCGGGCGTCAAACCGCGCGCCCGCCGGTAATAGTCTGCGAAGGAAATGACCTTGGCTTTAGTATCCAGTGACCTTGAATTTGTCAAGTGAAATTAGCCCCCAACAGCCCCATAACTGTGGAGGCCGGGCAAGAGATTGACACCGAAGTAAGTAAACAAAACGGCAATGAAACCGATCACCGACATCAACGCTATCCTCCTGCCGTGCCATCCACGCATCAGGCGGGCATGCAACAGAGCCGCGTACACGAACCAGGTTATCAGGGACCAGGTTTCCTTTGGATCCCAGCCCCAGTACCGTCCCCAGGCCGAATTGGCCCACACCGATCCGGTAATGATTCCGGCAGTCAGAAACAGAAACCCGAACAGCACCAGCTGATGGTTCAGTTCGTCAAGAATATCCAGGGAGGGAAGCCTGGCGAGCACGCTGCCGGGGTTGTCCTCCGCTTTCTGCCTGAGAAGGTACACAACCCCGACCCCGAAAGCGATGGCAAAGGCAGCGTAGCTTATGAAGCAGGTAATCACATGGGCGATGAGCCAGTTGCTCTTCAATGCGGGAATGAGAGGCTGAATTCTTTCCGATATATTGGGCCCCAGGGAGGCATAGGCCAGCGCCAGGAAAGCCAGCGGCATGGCCACGGCGCCGATTGTCTTGTTTTCCAGTCTCCTTTCGATGATCAGGTAGAGCAGGGTTATCACCCAGGCGAAAAAGGTCAGCGATTCGTAGAGATTTGAAAGAGGAGCGTGGCCGTAGCCCATAGCGTATGACTCCACCCAGCGCACTATGATTCCGGCCGTGTTGCCGGCCAGGCCCAGGACGGCCGTCCAGGTGGCGAGCCTGGCCGGCCCCTGCCTTCTGAACACCCAGGCCGCCAGGTAAAGGAACCCGGCCAGGCCGTAGACGAAAGTAACGATGGAAAGAATCAGCGAATTGTACATGAAACGATATCCTTCTTAATTACTTGTTTCCCGGCTCCAAGGCTCCGGGTGTTCGGGCACCGGAGACCGATCGCGGCTTCAGTCCCCCGAGCCGCCGGCTGCGGCCTGCAGAGCCCGGGCCAGGCCGGCGAGCTTTCTTTTGTACCCCATCTTGTTCTTGTTGGCCTTGCCGGCCAGCAGGATGCGGCAGCCGTCTGCTTCGCCCTCCGCCTCCAGGGCCACCTGCTGATGGGAAAGGAAAAAGGTGATGAAACAGCCGGCTATCATCAGGATGAAACCGGCATAGACCACCGGAACCCCCGGATCCCGGGTCACCTGGAGCCCGGTGTAATAAATCTCTTTGGTATGCTCGAATTTTTGAAGGGCCTTGCGGGTTTCAGGTCCGATGGCAAAGACCAGGTCTCCCCCGCGCATCCTGTCGAAACCCGGAAAATTCACCGGGAGCAGGATTTCGGTCCGGCTGCCGTCGGGCTTCACCAAGACGGCCAGCAGGGCCGGACCGATACTCTGGCCGCCGAAGCTGGCCCGGGGCTTGAAATCCGTAAGGGTAAGACTGCCGCCGCCTTCGGGCAGATCGAGTCTCTCGCCCAGCTTCAACTTATACCGGTAAACCATGGACGAGGAGGTGCTGGTTATCTCCAGATCGATGGCGGAAGGCAGGTCCTTGAGTTGCGGGCCCTGCGTGCCGGCCGGAACCACGGTCTTTCCGTAGCTTGCCTGGAAGATGTTGATGCCTTCGTAACGCAGGGGATCGTTGACGATTATGTCTTTTTTGAAAATCTCCTTTCCGTCGCGCAGGAGAGTAAGGCTGGAGCGGTACTGCTTGGGAGCGCCGTTGTCGTAGAAAGTGATGGAAAAATCATCGCACCTGATGGTAAAAGGCAGCTTGCGGATCTGATTGGAATTCGACAGCCGGATCTGATCGGCACTCTGGCCCTCGGCGATGTTGACAAAACCTTCGTAGCCGAAAATAGATCCTATCAGAGCTCCGGCCAGGAGCAAAACCACGCTGAAATGCACTATGTAGACCCCGAGCCGCGTCCAGCGCCCCTTTTCGGCGGCCAGCGCGAATCCCCGGCTGCGCTGCTCGATCCGGAGCCGCCGGTAACGTTTCCGGAAAAAATTTTCGCAGATCTCGCGGGCCCGGCTTGGATCACAGGGCAGGCTGAATTGCTGGCGATTCCTGGTCTTGAGGATCCTGGCCGGATCGAGTTTGGGATCAGGATTGAAGATTATCTTCCAGGTCTTGCTGAGCCGTTCGACGGAACAGACCACGATATTGACGGCCAGGGCCAGGATCAGCAGCTGGAACCACCAGGCGTGGTACATATCGAAGATATCGAGCACGCTGAACATCTGGAACCAGAAGGGGCCGAAACGACGCAGGTACTGCTCGGGGCCGGCGTTTTGGGGAATGAAGGTGCCGATGCTCGATGTCAGGGCCAGGGAAATCAGCAGGACTATTGTAAGCTTGACTGAGGCGAAAAAACGCCACAGGCTTTCGGCAAAATCCGCTTTGACGTTCTGCTCGGAGGTCATGGTTCACCTTATCGGAATTATGAAGTATAGTTTCATAACAGAATTACCCTGGCGGTTCAATAGAGAGAAAATCCGGGACGACATACAGAAAACTCCGACAATAATCCGAAAGGCGCTGATCCGGACCGTTTAACACGGTATCGCCATCCGGAGCTTGACATATTCGGCCAAGTATACTTTGCTCACCATCCGATCCTGGGCTTAGGGTCGATATCATCCTTTGATGGAGGCCGTATCGTGATCAAGGTAGACAGACTGACCAAGGTTTTCGGGACCACAACCGCCGTCGACCGGGTTTCATTTACCGTAAAACGCGGTGAAGTGCTGGGATTCCTGGGGCCCAACGGGGCCGGCAAATCCACCACCATGCGGATGATAACCGGTTTCTTTCCGCCCACCTCCGGATCGGTCACCATAGACGGCCTGCCTCTGGCGGACCGGCCGGTGGAAGTCAGAAGGAAACTTGGCTATCTGCCGGAAAATGCGCCTGTTTATCCGGACATGACCGTGGAGGCTTTTTTAGCCTTCTGCGCCGAGGCCCGCGGATACAGCGGCAGCCCGAAAAAACAGAGGGTCAAATCAGCCATCGCCAAATGTTTCCTGGACTCTGTGGTCCATCAGCGCATCGGCACCCTCTCCAAGGGGTACCGCCAGAGGGTCTGCTTCGCCCAGAGCATCCTGCACGATCCTCCGTACCTGATCATGGACGAGCCGACCGACGGCCTGGACCCCAATCAGAAACACGAGGTGCGCCAGATGATACGCCGGATGAGCAGGGACAAGGCCATCCTGCTGTCCACCCATATTCTGGACGAAGTGGATGCAGTATGTCACCGGGCGCTGATAATAGCCGGCGGCCGCCTGATCGCCGATGACACCCCCGAGGGATTGCGACGGCGTTCGGCCTCCTACGGCACCGTCACCCTGGTCCTGAAAAACGGGCTGACGGACAAACTGAAAAAACGTTTTGAAGCCCTGGACGGGGTGAAACAGGTGGAAGTCATAAATGAAACCGGCCCCGAGGTCACGCTCCGCCTTGTTCCGGCAGCCAGGCAACCGGCTTCGGCAGCCCGGATACTGGCCCAACTGGACCGGGAGCGGGACCTGGTTTCCTTCGCCGTTGACCGGGGCAGACTGGACGATGTTTTCCGCACTCTTACCGGCGGCAGTTCAGAAATCACAGGCCGGACCGCCAATGATCCCGGGCAACCTCATCCATGAAATGCCGCCGTTGAAGGAGATATAGACATGGCTACCTTTATGACCGGAGTCAAAGCCGTGGCCAAACGCGAATTGAACGCCTATTTCAATTCGGCCGTGGCTTACGTGTTCATCGTGATCTTTCTGCTTCTTTGCGGTTTTTTCACCTTCTACGTCAGCAACTGGTTCGAGGCCGGCCAGGCCGATCTGCGCGCCTTCTTCCAGTGGCATCCCTGGATCTACATCATGCTGGTTCCGGCTATCGCCATGCGCCTGTGGGCCGAGGAAAAACGGCTGGGCACGCTTGAAATCGTTCTGACTCTGCCCCTGAGGCCAAGCCAGGTTATCCTGGGAAAGTTCATTGCCGCCTGGCTCTTCCTCGGCCTGGCCCTGGCCCTCACCTTTCCCATGGTGCTCACGGTAATCTACCTGGGACAGCCGGACATGGGAGCCATCGCCTGCGGTTACCTGGGCAGCTTTCTAATGGCCGGTGCCTTTCTGGGAATCGGAACGGCCACTTCGGCCATGACCGGCAACCAAGTGGTGAGTTTCATCCTTGCCGTCGTGCTCTGCCTGTTTTTCATTCTGGCAGGCTATCCTCCGACTATCAACATCCTTTCCGGGTGGGCGCCCCTCTGGCTGGTAAAAGCCCTGGAAAACATAAGTTTCATATCCCACTTTGCCTCCGTCTCGCGCGGTGTGGTCGACCTGCGGGACGTGCTTTACTTCCTGTCGTTCATGATACTGGGCCTTTACTGCAACAGTCTCCTGCTTGCCTGGCAGCGTCAACGTTAAGTCTTTTTGGAGAAATACCATGGCCGAGCGCAATTCCCGTAACCCCGGTTCCCGATACTGGCGCAAAACAGTCGAGGCTGTCCTGGTGGCAGCCGTGGTCATTCTGGTAAACATGGTGGCCGCCCCGGTCAACCTGAGATGGGACGTCACCGCCGACCGGATCTATTCTTTTTCAGACGGCACGCTGAAGATACTGGAAAAAATCCGCCATCCGGTGACCCTGCGCCTGTTTTACAGCAGTCACGCCATCCACCTTCCGCTTCATCTGAAAAACTATGCCCGCCGGGTGATCGACATGCTTGGTGAATACCAGAAGGCCGGTGCCGGGAAGGTGAAGATTGAAATCTACGATCCCAGGCCGGACTCGGACGTGCAAGAGTGGGCCGAGCGTTTCGGCATAGAAGGTTTCAATCTTCCCGGCGGACAGAAAGCCTACTTCGGCCTCACGGCTCTGGCGGCCGACCAGGAAGAAACCATCCCTTTTCTGGATCCCAGCCGCGAAGCCCATCTGGAATACGATATCACCCGCATAATTTCACGGGTCCAGAGCGCCGAGCGCAAGACCATCGCCGTTGTCAGCGCCCTGCCGGTATTCGGAGGACCGTCGGCCGGCTTCGGCGCGCCGCCGTCTTTACGCCAGCCCTGGATGTTCATCCAGGAGCTGCGCAAATCATATACCGTCCTCAAGGTGGATCCCGGCCGCAAGGAACTGCCTTCCGGAACCGACCTGCTGCTTTTGTTCCATCCCAAGGCCGTGAGCCAAGAACTGCTTGAATCCATCGACCGTTTCGCCAGGGGCGGCGGCCGGATCCTGGCCTTCCTCGATCCGGTCTGCCTGCTGGACAATCCCCAGACATCCATGGCGTCCTCGGACCTGGGAGGACTCCTGAAAAAATGGGGCATCGGCTTCGATCCCAAAAAAATCGTGGCCGACCTCGATCACCCCACCCAGGTGCGGGTCTCGGATTCCCGGAGCGAGTCCAATCCGTTGTGGATCTCGGCCTCGGGCCGGGCCTTCAACCGCCACGAACCCATAACCGGCCAGCTGGAGGAGATGCTCCTGCCGGTTGCAGGCTCCTTCAAAGTGGATTCCCGAAGCGGACTCAAGGCCACCGATCTGATAGTCTCGGGGAAAGCGGCGGCCCTGGTGGAAGGCTTCAAGTACGGCTTCGACGCCGAAACCCTGCGCAAAGACCTGAAACCGAACGCCGGCCCCCTTAGCCTGGCCCTCAAGGTCAGCGGCCGCCTGCCGGCCGAGGGCTCCCTGACCGCCGGTAAGGAAAAGGCCATAAAGTCGGCCCCTGCCACCATGGTGCTGGTGGCCGACGCCGACATGCTTTACGACGGATACTACGTGGCCAAGCAGAATTTCATGGGCTACACCATCACCAGGGTGTTCAACGACAACCTTAATTTCCTTCTAAACGCCTGCGAGCTGCTCACCGGCAGCCGGGACCTGGTTGCCATCCGCTCGCGCGGCCGCTTTACAAGACCTTTTACGAAGGTTGAAGAACTGGCGAAGAAGGCCCGCCAGAAATGGCTGAACCGGGAACAGGAGCTTGCCCGGGCCGCCGCAGAAGCAAATCGCAAGCTTCAACAACTGGAACGCCAGAAAGAACTGGCCCGCCAGACCATCATCAGCCAGGCCCAGCAGGAAGAAATCCGCCGTTTCCAGGAAGAAAAACAGCGGATCGACAAGGAGCTGAAAATCGTCCGGCGCAACCTGCGGGCCGACATCGACAACCTGGGACGGATGGTCAAGCTGATCAACCTGGTACTGATGCCATTGCTGGTGGCCCTGGCGGGCATTGGCTACAGCCTTTACCAGAACCGCAAAGCACAACGGAGAGACGGCTGAGATGAAACTCGACAAACGGATAATGATCCTGTCTGCAACCGTGGTCTGCCTGGCAGTCCTGGTCCTGGCCCAGCGGAAGGTATTGTCGGTCACCGACGTTGCAAGCCGTCCCCTGGGCCATCCCCTGTGGGAAAAACCGCTTGCCCTCGAAAAGGCGGCAAAAGTGATCCTGGAAGGCGGCGGCAAGAGCTGCCGGCTCCACAAGGGCGCCGGCCACTGGCAGGTCAGGGACCGGTACGACTATTGTGCCGATTTCGAGCGCCTGACAAAGCTGCTGCGGAAAATCGGACGCCTGAAGGTGGGATACGCCTTTGCAGCCGACAAAACGATCCTGGCAAGGCTCCGCCTGGAAGGCCCGCCCGAGACCCAAACCGCAAAGGGCGTCAGGGTCATCGTCAGCGATGCCGAAGGCCGGGAAATAGCCGACCTGGTCATCGGCCGGCAACGGCAGGCGGCAGCCGGCAGCGGCGGCCAATTCGTGCGTAAGACCGGGGAGAATACGGTCTGCCTGGTGGATGAGACCTTCCACCTGCTGAACCCGGGTCCGGAGTACTGGATCCAGGACGACCTGATAAGCGTGGAACCGAAGCATATCAGGCAGATCGAAAGCTACACCGCCGGCGGCAACCTGGTTTACCGGGTCAGGCGCCCGGCCCCTTCCGGTCCGGCGGTCCTGGAGGATGCGCCCGAAGGCCGCAAGGTCTCCCGGGCCAGAGTCGACCAGCTTTTCGACGCCCTCAACCCCTTGAAGGTGGCCGACATCCTGGGGCCGGCCCCGGCTGATGCCGCAAAGGCGCCGCACCTTGTCTTCCGTCTCGACGACGGAACGGTTTACACGGTTTTCCTTTTGTCCGGAAAACACGACGGGCCGTACCGTTTGCTGCTCAGAGTCACCCCCGCCGGCCGGCCGGCGACAGGCACCGCAAGCTCGGTCATCGGCGGTTGTGCCGCCCTGGCCGATCCGGGACTGTGGCTCTACGGGGTTGAAAAATGGCAGTTCGAAAGCTTCTTCACCACCGCGGAACAACTGCTGGAGACTAAATAGAACCGCCCTGCCAAGGTTACTGCGGCCCGGCTTCCGGCAGGGCCGTGAAGACAGCCGCCCTGGCATTGTCCAGGTACTGTTTGGCCAGACGGTTGATCTCCTGCGCCGTGATGGAGGCATAATCCGATTCTATGCTTCGGCTCCAGTCAAGCTGCTGGGGGTAACGGGTGCAACCTGTCAGGACCGAATCCAGCCAGTATGAATTTGTCTGGCGCATATCACGGATGCCGGTCAGCACCGGATCTTTGGCCCGGAGCAGCTCGTCCCGGGAAATACCGCCGGCAGCCAGGCCGGCGGCAATCTGCTCCACGGCCACCTCCACCTTGCCGGCCTGGCCGGGTGCAATCTGAATGAAAGCCTGCAGCAGTCCGTAACCGGGGTAAGCCCGGAAAGAGCGGTTGAAGGCCACCGGCGAATACGAGACACCGAGCTGCTCCCTGATTTTCACCCTCAGGCGCTCGGAAAACACCTCCGCCAGCAGAGACAGCCGCCGCGTGCGCCCGATATTCCAGAAATCCGCGGTGGGATAGGCGACCACCAGCAGAGCCTTGGGGATCCGGCTGGGAACCTTTACGGTCAGCCGGCGGCCGCAGGGAAATAGAGGACCTTTCCCGGCGGCAGCGGGCAAGGAATGCCTGGCAGGCAGGGCGCCGAAATATCGCCGCGCCAGGCGGGCCATTTCATCCGGATCCAAATCGCCCACCATGGAGACTTCAAGGACCTGACCGGCTATGGCCGGCCGGAGCCATCTTTCGACATCGCCGAGGGTGAGCCGGCTGAAATCATCCCAGTCCGGCAACCCGAAACGGCTGTCACCCCCTGCCAGAAACCGACGTCCTTTTAAAATCAACAGGCCTTCCGGAGTCGTTGCCAGCTTCCGGAACCGGAGCCTGAAACGCTGCATGGCGAGGCTGTAAGCCGGCGGCCTGAACCCCGGATCACGGAAAAAAGTGGCCAGCAGCTGACACAGCAGTTCGGCCTCATCGGCCGTTGCCCGGCCGGACAGAAGGAAATGATCTTCCTTGACCTGGAAACTGAAATCAGCCGTCCTGCCCGCCAGCGCCCTTTCCAGGGCCTGCTTGTCCATGGAGCCGAAACCGGACTCATTTATCACTTCTTCGGTCAGACGGGCCAGACCGGGCAACTGTTGCGGCTGGCCCGCCTGACCTGCCCCGAAAGCCACATTGACTGCCACGGTTCCGGCTTCATAGGTGGTCTTTTTAAGATTCAGGCGCACCCCGTTGGCCAGCGCGATCTGCAACAGCCCCAGGTCCCGCACCGTTTTCCGGGCAACGACCGGCGCCTTGCCGGCAAATTTCAGATAAGGAAACTCAGCCCGGCTTCGGCTCAGAACAGGCCTGATCTTGCTGCGACCGCTCTTTTTCCAGACAGCGGCTATCTTCCGGCGGGCCGTATCACCGCGCCCCAGATCCAGATTGCCCGTAACAGCCACCAGCCTGTGGCGGGGAGCCCACATCTGCCTCAAGGCCCGGTTCACATCATCCACCGTGGCTGCTTCAATCAGTGGTGCCAACAGATCCCGCTTTTGGGACGGAGACAAGATCACCCTGCCGCTGCCGAAATCCGTCAGGATCTGCCGGGCCCACTGCCTGCTCTTGCGCGTGGGAGACTTCTTGACAGCTTCGTCCAAAACCGCCAGCCACTTTTTGCGGGCCATTTCCAGTTCTTCCGCGGTAACACCGAAAACTACGGCGGCTCTCAGCGTCTGTTCCATATCCGCCAGGGCGGCCTCCCATTTGCCGGGGTCACACTGGGCCCCGATCTCCGCCAGGCGATATCTTCTCAAAAAATCATAACTCGCCATCCAGGCCTCGGTATACACGGCCTGCGGACTGTTCAGCTTGTCCTGCAGCCGGCGGTCGATTATCCAGGCTGCCATGTCGCGCAATAATTCTTCTCTTCGTTCCCGGAGATTATCGTAATTATTCTCCAGGTTGACTATGGTCTCTATGCTGATGGAAGTCTTTCCTGCTTCGGGCTCGTGATGGTAAAAAACCTCCAGCCCGTTATGACGAACGCGGCCCGGATCAGGTTCCGGGCGTGCCGGGGCGCGCCCCTTCATGGAGGAAAAGGCATTCCGGATCAGATGTTCAACCTTCCCGGCATCGAAATCGCCCACCGCCACCAGCACCATCCTCTCCGGGCGATACCAGGTGTCATAAAATTCTTTCAGCAAGCGCCTGTCGGCACTTTTCAACACTTCCTCCTTGCCGATGGGAAGCCTGTCGGGCACCAGGGTCCCGGCAAATTCAAAGGCCAGCTTGGCCTTGAAAGTCCTGTAGCCGGCCGAATCACGCGCCCGCTTTTCGGCCAGCACCACCTTGGTTTCATTTTTTATCTCTTCATCCAGCAACAGGGCGCCTTCGGCGTAATCACGAAATACAAGGAGCCCTTCCGCGATACTTTCACGATCGCCCCGCGGCAGGACCAGATCGTAGACCGTGCGGTCGAAACCGGTGTGGGCATTGGCGTCCGGCCCGAACTGCATGCCTATCGTCTGGAAAAATTCTACCAGCTTGCCAGGCGGAAAATGGGTGGTCCCGTTAAACATCATATGCTCGAGCAGATGGGCGATGCCCTGCTGCCTGTCGGTTTCGTACAACGAACCTGCAGCCACATACAGATGCATGCTGACCCGCCGGCGGGGATGCCGGTTGGCGGCCAGTATGTACCTGAAACCATTGGGCAGGACGCCAAAAGTCAAATCCGGGTCCGGCTCGAGATCACTTCGTTCATGGGGCCATTTCGCAGCCTTTCCCGCCTGATGCCTGACCGCTCCCGGCAGGCTGCAGCCGGCAATCAAGGCCCAAATCAACACCCACGAAACAAGCAACACCCCTGATCTGTCTCTTGAAAATCTGCCCATTGTCAACCTCCCTTGACAGGCACCGGAAACTTTCTGGAAAGTTCATCGCCCCGCACAGGATCGTATCTGCCCGGCCGGCATTTGCTCCGTTTTGCGTGGGACCTGTTTCTTTTGCCGGCGCAGCATTTTGGTTGCCCGGCCACGGCAGGCAAAAAAATAACCCGGATCCGTGCAAAAGCAAGCGTAATTTCTATGGCGGAAGGAAAAACCGGAAGCCCTATCGACTGGACCGGTCTGCCGGCAAGATATTTTGCGGCCGGTTTGAAAAAGGCTTCGCCGCAGATGAAACGGAGATGATCTGCGGCGAAGACATCTGCCGGACGGCATTAGGATTTGATATAGACGCCACGGGATTTTGATTTGATTTTGCCCTTCTTGGTGAGCTTGTACAAAGCATTGGAGAGCTGGCGGGATTCCAACTTGGTTTTTTCCCTGAGCTTGGCGATGTTGGCGCCGTTGCGGCTTCTTCTGATCACCTCGTAGACCTTCTCCAGGACAGTCATCTTTTTGGCGGCGGCCGCCTTTGGTGCGGTTTTCTTCTTGGCCGTGGCTTTCTTGGCCGTGGCCTTCTTGGCCGGAGCCGCCTTCAATTTCTCCACCTGCTGGCTCACCTTTTCGACACGCTTCGAAAGATCGACCAGAGCCTTGGCAATCGATGCAAGCTGTGCTTTTACGTTAGCCATCGTTCTACCTCCTTAATGATTTAATATACTTGCAAAATTTACCTCTTCTTTTCTGCCCTAATACAAGAATCAGTAAAAGTCAACACCTTACTAGTCAAAAGGGGCAAAATTTTCAAATTTTTCATATCCTTCCCATAAAACTTTTCTTCAGGGCCTTGAACTTCAGAGTCATTCAGCCCGTTTTCCCTTTTTGCTACCCCTGATGAAGCACGGGCGCAAATATCGTCATTTATAATTGATATCATTGCATATTCTGGCATTTCTATCTGCCGGACAGATAAATATCTTCTATTGCGGTTGACAACAAATCTCAAAAAGCTTAGTTCTAAACACTGTCAGTTAATTGCTGACCGTCCACAATATCGACGGTGAGCAGTAGTCGAAAAGCACTATATGTAGTGGCTTGGTAGAGGAAAATGAGTACTGCCGGCAAGTATAAGATCGATTACCGCCGCCAGCTGAACCCGGCCCAGTATGAAGCAGTCATGCACGGGCAGGGGCCTTTGCTCGTAATAGCCGGCGCCGGAAGTGGAAAGACGCGCACGCTGACATACCGCGTGGCCCGTCTGGTAGAAGACGGGATAGCTGCTTCATCGATCCTCCTGCTGTCCTTCACCCGCAAGGCCTCCCGGGAAATGCTGGCCAGAGCGGCGAGTCTGCTGGACCGGCGCTGCCGTGAAGTAGGCGGAGGCACTTTCCACTCCTTCGCCAATTCGGTCCTGCGCTGCTGGAAGGACCGGATAGGTTTTGCCGAAGGATTCACCATCATCGACAGGGCCGACAGTGAAGACCTGATCGGCATGGTGTCCAAGACCCACTCCGCCGCGGCCAAGGCGAAGCTCAAAAGACTCCCCCGCAAATCCACCCTGGCCACCATATTCAGCCGGGCGATCAACAAGCATGTCGATCTTGAAGACGTGGTCTGCCGCGAGTACCCGCAGTTCGTTAATCTTCTGGACGAAATTCTCTCCATCCACCATGAATACCGGGAGCAAAAACGCATCCATCGCCTGGTGGACTACGACGACCTTTTAACCCTTCTGCTGAAGCTGCTCCGCGAATGCCCGGATGTCCGCCGGGAAATCGTCACAACTTACCGCCATGTTATGGTGGATGAATATCAGGATACAAATTATATCCAATCCCGGCTGATAACCCTGATGGCAAATCCGGAAAACAATATCATGGTGGTGGGAGACGATGCCCAAAGCATTTATGCTTTCAGGGGCGCGAATTTCAAGAATATCATAAGCTTTCCGGAGCGCTTCCCGGGCACGCGGATCATAAAACTGGAGGAAAACTACCGCAGCATTCAACCCATCCTGGATCTGACCAACAGGATTATAGAGCAGGCTGAAGAAAAATTCTCGAAGCGCCTTTTCACGCGGCGCAAGGGAGGACGGCTGCCCCAGCTGGTGGCCACCGCCGACGAGCACCTCCAGTCCATGTTCGTGGCCAGCGAAATAGCAAGGCTGCAGCGCAGGGGGGTTGCGCTTTCCGATGTGGCGGTCTTGTTCCGGGCCGGATTTCATGCCTTCGATCTGGAAATGGAGCTGACCCGCCGCAACCTGCCGTTTGTAAAATACGGCGGCTTCAAATTCATGGAATCGGCCCATATCAAAGACCTGCTGGCCCACCTCAGAATAGTGGCATCTGCCAACGACCGTTTGAGCTGGTACCGGGCACTGAATCTGGTGGACAGGGTGGGACCGGCAACGGCCGAAAAATTGTTCAGGGCCGTAAGCCGGGACGGCATCCAGGCCCTTGAAGGCGCGTGCAAAAAGCTGCCCTCCCTAGGCGGTCTGACAGAGGCCCTCGCCGCCATGCAGGCAGATGGCCTTGCTCCCGCAAAAATCGGTGAAATCGCCCTGCGCCATTATCTGCCGATCCTCAGACAACGCTTCGACGACCATCCCAAACGCCTCCGCGATCTGGAGCAGCTGCTGACCATCATGGAACGTTACGACCGGCTGGAAGACTTCCTGGACGACATGGTCCTGGAACCTCCGGCCAGCAGTGTGAACAACCAACTGGCACCCGAAGACCACCGCGGCGACAATCTGGTTTTATCCACCATCCATTCGGCCAAGGGTCTCGAATGGCACACGGTCTTCATCATCTGGGCCCTGGACGGACGTTTTCCTTCTTTTCACAGCCTGGACAGCGGAGACAGCCTGGAAGAAGAACGCCGTCTGATGTACGTGGCCGCCACCAGGGCCCGCGAAAACCTGATCATCACCTTCCCCGCCCAGGTCTACGACCGCAGCAGCGGCACGGTTCTGTACCGGCCCTGCCGCTTTCTCGAACCGATAGCCGAAAATTATCTCGAGCGCCGTTACATCGAAAGAGCCGATCAGATTTGATTTGCTTTAACCCCTTTCACATGTTAAGAGGCGGGCGGAAAAAATATTTCTGAAAGGCGGACAGCGTCTGATAGATGGGACACGAATTCGCGATCCTGATTGCAGGTTATGCCTTCGGTTTTTACATGGCATGGAATATAGGGGCCAACGACGTGGCCAATTCCATGGCTTCTGCCGTGGGCGCCAAGGCTATCACCATCCGGCAGGCCATCGTCATCGCCGCCGTGCTCAATATAACCGGAGCGACCCTGATCGGCTCTCACGTAACCAACACCATCCGCAAGGGCATAGTCTCCACCGAAGTACTGAGCGATCCTCACCTGGCGCTGATAGGCGCCTTGTCGGCCCTGCTGGCCGCCGCCCTGTGGGTGTCTTTCGCGACCTGGCGTTCTTTGCCGGTATCGACCACCCATGCCATCGTGGGGGCGATGATCGGCTTCGGAATCATGGCCGGCGGAACCGACGTGATCAACTGGGGCAAACTCGGCGCCGTGGTCCTGAGCTGGATCATATCGCCCATCTTCAGTCTGATAATCGGGTTCATAATGTTCCGGGTAATCGTCAAGACGATTCTTTCCCGCAAAGACAGTCTGATGGTCGCCCTTAGGCTTTCACCGATTTTCATCGGCATGGCATGCTTCGTCGTGGTTCTTTCATTTCTTTTCAAAACCCCCCTCGGCAAAAGACTTTCCATCAGCACCCCCATGGCCTTCGCCCTGGCCTTACCGGCCGCCGTCGGCCTCGGGTTTCTGGGAAGATACTTGCTGGAAAGAATATCCGGCAAAGCGCGGGACAGCAATGCTGAAGAAATCTTCCGCCGCATTCAGATAGGAACTTCGTGCTACGTGGCCCTGGCCCAGGGAGCAAACGACGTCGCCAACGCCATCGGCCCCCTGGCGGTCATCTATTTCCTGGTCAAAACAGGGTCGGTGGGAGCCAAGGTTCCCGTCCCCCTGTTTCTGCTTTTTTTCGGAGGAATCGGAATAGCCTGCGGCATAGCCATGGCCGGTTACAGGGTTATGACCACCATGGGAACCAAGATAACGACCCTGACCAACACACGCGGGTTCGCCGTCGATTTTGCGGCCGCAACCACGGTCCTGATGGCTTCCAAGATGGGCCTGCCCGTGTCAACCACCCATGCCGCCGTGGGCGGCGTCATGGGGGTCGGTTTTGCAAGAGGGCTGGAAGCCGTAAATTTTCGCATCATTTTTCAAATCATGATATACTGGATTCTGACTGTTCCGGCAGCGGCGCTGACCAGTATGCTGCTGTTCAAAATCATTGAAAGTCTATTATGAGCCAAGGAGAGTCTCATGCGCCTTCCCTTTTTGTCCATGTTCATAACATCGCCTTTCGCAGGGCTCCAGGAGCACGCAGAGAAGGTCAAGGAATGCGCCTGGGCCTTTCAGACAGCCTTCGAATGTTATAACGCCAGGGACTGTAACACTTTCGATGAGCTGCGCCGGGAAGTTCGCAGCCTGGAAAACCAGGCCGACGCCATCAAAAGACGCATCCGGGGTCACCTTCCCAAGGGAACCCTGATGCCGGTGGACAAGTTTGAACTGTTCCGCTATCTGAGGGAGCAGGACAATGTTCTGGATGCAATGGACGACGCCCTGGACTGGCTGTCTTACCGCCCCGAGTCGGGCATTCCCGAAAAACTGACCAAGGATTTCTTTCTGCTCGTGGACGCGGTAATCAACCCGGTTGAACTGCTGGTCGAGATGGTGGCCGAAGCCCGTAAGTATTTCCGCAATTATTCGGAACGCCAGCGGGTAAAAGTCAAAGACATAATCCGCCGCCTGCGGCGCCAGGAACAGGAAGCTGACACCCTTGAAGACCTCATCAAGCACAAGGTTTTCAGTCTGGAGCAAAATGCCATCGTGGTGTTCCACCTGACAAGGCTGGCCGAGACCATCGGCCATGTGGCAGATCATGCCGAAAACGCCGGAGACATGATGCGAGCCATGGTCGCCCGCTGAACCTTGACCGAAACATGAAAACCGCGGAGCCGGCCTGTAGGCCAGGCGCTATTGCCTGAAAAACGCCCACCAGAGGTAAACCACCAAAGCCACCAGGGCAACGCCGAAAGACAGGTACGATTTCCAGTCCATCTTACGAACCGCCATGCCATGGGGCCCCACTTTACCTATCTTGGTCTTGCAGTAAGGGCAGACCTCGGCCTCCATCTTGACATAGGCATAGCATTCAGGACATTTTTTGGTGACGTAATCGACCCGCTCCCCTTTTCCTTTGTTTGTTCCCTTCAGAGCCATTTAACCACACCCCGCTTCGTCCGGAGCCGGCCGGCCTCCAAACTCCGGCCTGTCCCCGGGCTTTTCATCCACCGGAAGTCTGTCTACCGCCCCGAATAAGCATCCTCGACAACAATTTCACTGTTCTTCTTAACCGCCCGGAGCCACTGATCAAAGACCCTGTTCTTTTTCTGTGCCAGGAGCCGTTCCCGCACCTGTTTGCGGTCTTTGGCAAACTGCTCGTCGGTTGGAGACCGGCGTTCTTTCAGGCAGATGACGTAATAGCCCTTACGGCCCTTGAGCGGCTTTTCAGCCAGAGGCCGGGATGGGGAAAGTTCAAAGGCGGCCTTGATTATTTCAGGCTCATAGCCCAGGCCGGGTATCGTCCCGCTGCGCTTGAAAAATCCGCTCTGATTGACAGCAACTTCACGGCGGGCGCAAAATGCTCCGAAATCCTTTTCCGCCCGGGCTGCTTCCAGAAAAGCTCCGGCCTCCCGCCTGGCTTTGTCATCCTGACGCGCTGCGATGAAGTCTTTTTTGAGGCGCTCGGCCACGGCTGCCTGTTCCGGAATACGGGGCGGCACTTTGTCCACCACCTCGAGCAGATAGAAAACGCCCCCCAGTTCGAGAATATCACTCACCTCACCGGGCTCCAAGGCAAAGGCCGCCTGAGCAAACTTGGCGGGCTCCTCTATCTTGCCCTTCGGCCCCCGTGTCGAAAAGTAATCTGTTTCAGCCACGGGCAAATTCTCCTGCCCGCCGATCTTTTCCAGATTTCCGCCGTCAAACGTCATTTCATAGACCGCCTCCAGCCTGTCGTAGGCCATGGATCGGGCCTTGTCCAGAAGCAGCTTGTCCTTTATCTTTTCTTTGACTTCGTCCAGGCTCAGGGTTCTGGCCGGGTTTACCTTTTCCACCTTGATGACATGCCATCCGAAACGGGTGCGGACCGGCTCGCTTATCTGACCGGCCTGCATGCTGAAGAGCTTTGCGGCAAAAGGTTCAACCACGCTGTCTTTGCGCAGGACTCCCAGATATCCGCCGTTTTTGGCGGATGGATCTTCCGAATAGCGCTTGGCCAGCTCGGCAAAATCTTCGCCTTTGACAGCCTTGCGGTATATTTCCTCGGCCTTTGCCTTCTTGGCCGCCACCGTGGCGGGATCGGCGTCAGGCGCCACCTTGATGAGTATGTGCCTGGCCTCCACGGTCTTTTCCTGCTTGAAGGAATTCAGATGGTCTTCATAGTATATTTGGATCTCCTCTTGACTGACATCCACTTTGTCCTTCAGTTCTCGGGGATCGATACGGATATAACGCACCTTGACCTTGGGCGGGGTTTTATACTTTTCTTTATGGGCTTCAAAGTATTGTTTCAGATCGGCGGCTGACGGTTCCGGTACTTCCTGATCTTCGGGAGAAAAAAGAACATACTGTATATCGACTTCTGCTTCCAGCCAATCGTAGTAGCTGCGCAGCTCTCCGTCCGAGACCGTCACCCCGGCCAGCAGGATATTCTGCAGCCTGGCAATGAGCAGGTTTTGGCGCTGTTCGACCTCGAAAGCTTCGGGCGTCATCCGGACCCTGGCCAGAACACGCTGATACCGGCCGGGATCGAACACCCCGTCGGTCTGGAAGGCCTTGATTGACTGAATGGAAGCCGCCAGCTCAGCGTCGGTTACCTGCAGCCCCATTTTGCCGGCCTGCTGCAACATGATCTTGCGGTCGATCAGTCTCCACAGGGCCTGTTGCTTCAGATTCAGCATTTTCAGGAGCTCTTCGGTCAGGTTGCTGCCGTATACCCTTCGGTACTGGTCTTTGAGGTTTTCGTAGACATCCCTGTACTCGGAAACCGTAATGACTTCCCCGTTTACTTCTGCGACCCGATTGGCCCGGCGCGATTTGACGCTGCCGACACCCCAGAAAATGAAAACGATGACGATAACAAAAAGGATGACCTTTATCATCCAACTGCCAGCATGTTTCCGCATCAAGTCAAGCATTTGCCGTCCTTTCCCTGAAATCTCCGCTTCAAGACAGCCGTCCGGCTGTAAATTCTCATAATAAATTGGCGATTTTACTTTTAGATCCAATTATTGTCAACCATTTCCGACAAAGATTGCCGGCCGGTACGGAGGCTTTACGTTCCGATGTTCAAAATTGCATTGACAGGCGGAATCGGCTTTGTTAATTGAAGCATCTGTTGCGGGGCTGTAGCTCAGCTGGGAGAGCGCATGACTGGCAGTCATGAGGTCACGGGTTCAAATCCCGTCAGCTCCACCACAACGTCAAAAAGGCAGGCCGGACGGCCTGCCTTTTTTGGTTCGTAAAGGGCACGCGCAATTACTCCTTGTCGGCCACGCCCGCCTCGGCAAAGGTCATCACCTGGCGGAACATTTTTACGGCCGCATCGATAATCCCCATTGCCAGGGCAGCGCCGGTTCCCTCTCCAAGGCGCATGCCAAGCCGCAGTACCGGTTCCAGCCCGAGGTATTCAAGCATATTGCCATGTCCGGCCTCGGCCGAGCAGTGACCGGCAAACATATACTGCCGGGCGGTCGGACAGATCCCGGAAGCGATGAGAGCACCTGCGGTCGAAATAAAACCGTCCACCACCACCGGACGCCGGTGAAAAGCCGCGGCCAGGATACTGCCGGCAATTGCGCCGATCTCGAACCCGCCGACCTTGGCCAGCACGTCCAGGGCATCGTCTCGGTCGGGCCTGTTGACGTCCAACGCTTTCTTGACGGCGGCCTTTTTGCGTTCAAGCCCCTGATCGTCCACGCCGGTGCCCCGGCCGACCATTTCATCAACACCCATTCCGGTGACAGCAGCGCCTATGGCCGCCGAAGCAGTGGTATTGCCGATGCCCATGTCACCGGTGCCCAGCAACTGGACACCGGAGGCAAAGAGGCCGGCGGCGTGCCTGAAACCGGTCATGACCGCTTTTTCGGCATCCTGGCGGCTCATGGCCGGCCCCCTGGTGATATCGGCGGTGCCTTTTCCGATCTTGCTTGTCAGAAACCGCTGGGCATTGGGCAGTCCGGCAGGATCTATATCGGCCACAGCCCCCATATCGGCCACCCACACCTGAGCGCCCACGTGACCGGCAATGGCGTTGATGCCGGCTCCTCCTGCCAGAAAGGTCTGGATCATGGCGCCGGTAACCTCCTGAGGATAGGCGCTTACCCCCTGACTGACCACCCCGTGGTCGCCGGCCATGATGAGAACGGCCTTTTTGTCGATTTCCGGCTCCAGGGTCTGCCGGATGCCGCAAAGACGTTCGGAAATGTCATGCAGCATGCCCAGTGCCCGCGTGGGCATGACGAGCTGAACCGTACGGTCTTTGGCTTTTTCCACCCAGGCCCGGTCAATCGGCTCTATCTGCGATCTCAGCTGGTCCAATGAAACAATCCCATCCATCGTAATTCTCCTTTGTGCGATTTGCATGGTTTGACCAAAAAACAAAGCCCCGGTCACCGAAACGTACTGTTCGGGACCGGGGCTTTTCCATCACCGCCTGGCCTTGCGCCTGAATTGAGCGTTTCAGACTCTTGAAATCCCCCGGGCTTTTTAATCCTGCCGGATCCGCCGCGTTGCCTGCACCCCGAAGTATCCAGGTACGTCTTGGCCGCCGGCCGGCCTTGCAGATCCGGCAAATTCAAAAAACGCTCAACTCGGGTTTCAAAAACTCTCCGGCAGGTCTTCTGACTCGTGATTCATCCTGCCACCCTGACCTTCCCATCCGAATCTCGGACAGTGGCTCCGGCGTACGCCGGGTTGCGGGCTTCGTCCTCACTCACAGCGGCGGGTCCGTTCCGGATTTGCACCGGATTCCCTTTTTACCCTTCAACAAGGACCGGAAGAGTCACTTCCCGGATTACCGTGGCGGCAGACCGCCTCCGGCATCCCTCAACCCGATAATTTATTCCGCACAGGAATGTCAAGTTTTTTTGCCATGCCGTTTTAGATATTGGTCTGACGCAGATTATATGCTAAAAGAAAAGTTTTCAGTCAGTTGGACAGTTGTGTAAAGCACAGACGTAACCGAAATTCAAGGAGGATACAAATGGGCAAAGGAGACCGCCGGACCAAGCGGGGTAAAATTTGGCGTGGCACCCATGGAAATTGCCGTCCCAAAAAGAAAAAGGCCAAAGCCGAGAAATAAGCCTTTTCCGCGGCCGGCCTCCGGGTTGAAACAGGAGGCCGGCTGCCGCGGCAACCATTTAACGAGCCTTGCCATTCCATGACCATAAAGCAGCTTGCCGATAACCCGCAGTCCGGGTCCGGAATCTATCGATTGCTGCTGCGGGCAGCTATCCACGCGGCCGGCGCAGCGGCGGTCTCGCTGGCTCTGCTGGCTCCGGCCTGGATCTTTCATTTTTTTTGCGACACTCGCCTTACCTGGTTCAGCGCAAAGTACTTCTGGATTTTTTTCAGTTTCGGAATCGTGCTGGCAGCCTGCCGCAGCTTCAAAGTCATTCTGGCGACCCTGGGCCTGCTGGCATTTTTGGAGATAACCCAGTTCGGAAGCCTGGCCTATCAGGGCGACTTCATCAACCCTTATACCATCGGGCAGATGTTCATCGAAATAAGTGACGTGGCCGAGGCAGCCGGCGCAAGCCTAAGCCATCTGTACTGGGTACCCCTGGTTGTCCTGATACCTTACGCAGCTCTGGCGTCGCTTCTATGGCTGTTGCGCCGCCGCCTGCTGTCGACCCGCTGGGCGACCGCAGGCGTGATTCTGTTCCTGCTCTTTCCGGCCATTCGTCTTCACACCCACAGCGACCGCAAGGACATTCTGAAATTCTTCCCGGTCGTTTCCACTCCCACTCTGGCTAACACTTTGAATTCATATGCAGTGTGGGCGACCGTACTCTTGCCTCAATCGCTGTCCGAAAGCAAGCCGGCCAGCTTCAAACCTTACCGTCTCAGGGAAATTCCCCTGCCGCAAAAAGGCTTTTCCGTAATTCTGGTAATGGGCGAAAGTTTCACTTTCCGCCGCATGTCACTCTACGGCTACCACCGGATCACCACACCGTTTCTCGAAAGACTGGCTTCGGAAAACAGGCTCATAGCCAAAAAAGGTCTCAGCGCGGCCAACGCTACCCGCTCCACCATGCCCATGTTTTACAATCTCCAGTACAACCCGCTGAACAGTGAAGTGCTGCAAGCCCAGGAGGCCAACCTTTTCAGGCTGGCAAAAAAACACGGATTCAGGACGGTATATATTTCGGCCCAAAAAGCCAACTGTCTCAACGGTGTCCGGACCCGCTTCATCGACACCATGATCACCTACGATACCTCTTCGGCAATTTTCGACCGATTCCACGACGACGCCTTGTTGCGCCTGTTGAAAACCGTGATCCTGACAGACCGCAATTTCATAGTCTTGCACCAGCGCAACATCCATGCTCCATATGCCAAGAATTATGCCCACCGGCCCCGGATAGCAAGATTCCCCACCAAGGGGCTGGACTTCAAGACCGCCAGTGGCAATGCCTATGACAACGCCGTGCTGTACAACGATTTCCTGTACCGCCGGCTGATAGAATACGTCGGTTCCCGATTCAGGACGCCGGTCTATGTCTTCTTTACCTCAGACCACAGCGAACTTTTCGGACAGCACGGCCTGTTCGGACATGACCATCTCGTCCTGGATTCGTACGAAGTGCCGATCATGTTCTACGGCCTGCGCCCGGAGAAAGACTTTGTCGAACGCTTCAACAAGCTCAGCTGGCCCACTCATTACGAACTGGGCAAGATGATCGCCGACAGACTGGGATTCACGCTCGAAAATCCCAATGAAAGACCGGGCTACTTCTTTCTAAACGGCGTGTCGTCGCTGGGCAGAAGCGGCTACCTGTATTGCCGCAAGACCGCAGGCCATCTCCCGGAGGTAATCGAACGCCATAATTACTAACAGATGGCCGTCGTCACTGTTGCACATTTTTAGATTTGGGACCGGCCTGGGAAGCATTGGGCTGGCAGTTACAACGGGTCAGTTTCAATTTGCATTTACCACATATTTTCCCGTTGTCTTTTGTGACATAAATAACATGGGTTTCGCAGTTACACCGTTCGCATCTCATCATGGCCGCACCATGTTCTTATGATTTTATCCTTAAAGTTTTCCGGTCAGGCTCCATTGGGAAAGATTAACCATAAAAAAACCGAGGCGCAAGCTAAATAAGTACAAAGACCACATAATCGACAGACAAAATGTGAAAAATTTGCCATAATTCTCCCCGCCGCCTGCCCGCCACCTGGTTTCCTCAGGGAACAAAACAAACGGCCGCGAACAGCAACCACCCGATTTATTTGCAATTTTAAAATGACGATCAAATCCTCGCACTCCGGCCCGGAACTTGCAGTGTTTCTCCGCAACCTCATCTCAGAGCTTTTATGAACCATGAATGCGGATGGATTTTCACTGTTACTATTTCGCCATTGGCCAAAGACAGTACGAACAGTTGAAAGGGGAAAAAATGGCTAGCAACTTCAAGATATTCATCCATCGGACACGCGAGAGTCTTCATCTCAAGCTGATTGGAGACCTGGACGGCAGCAGCGCCGCCGAATTCATTCAGGTCCTCAAGGCCAACTGTGAAAAAGGGATCAACGTGATCATCAATACGACCGAATTGAACAACATCCATCCTTTCGGCCTTGAGGTACTCAAAAAGAATTTCTATAAGATTTCCATGATCAAGCCGACCCTGACCTTCATAGGACGCAACCTGGGCACAACCGAGGCGTTTGCCCATACGACACTGAGCTGAAGCTCGGACCTTTGCCGGGCCCCAACCGGCCGGGGCCGCACCTTTTGCGCGGCCCTCATTTGTCTTTGCTTTGAACATCAATCTGTATTAGCATGCCCTCTGAAAACTTCGGGAAACAGCAGATGCCCCTGAAGTAAAGCATCACCCACGGGGGGCTTGGCCGGGCCGGCGCAGCAGGCCCGGCCGAGGCCGGAATCATACAGGAAGAATGATGAAAAAAAGATTTTCTTTTTCCCTATGTATCTTTTGGATAGGCTTGGCCCTGGCAACCTGCACACCCGGCAAGGCCTGCGCCCAAAACAGCATGAAAAGCATCCGCAAAAGCGTGGTGCGGATTCAGGTAGTCACACAGCAGCCTGACTACAGCCTTCCCTGGACCCCGGGAAGGACCGCCACCGGCTGGGGTTCTGGTTTTATCATTGCGGGCAACCGCATCCTAACCAATGCCCATGTCTCCAGTAACTCAAGATTTATAACCATTGAAAAGGAAGGCGACGGCCGGCGCTACGAAGCCCGGGTACGATTCATTGCCCACGACTGCGATCTTGCGCTGCTGGAAGTAATCGACAAAACTTTTTTCAAAGGCACCCGTCCGCTTGCCATGGGGGCGGTGCCGGAGCTTAACTCCGAGGTTATCGTTGTCGGATATCCCATCGGAGGAGACCGGATTTCGGTCACGCGGGGAGTGGTCTCGCGAATCGACTACCAGGTGTACTCCCACTCGGGCATCGACAGCCATCTTGCCATCCAGATAGACGCTGCCATCAACCCGGGCAACAGCGGCGGTCCCGTACTCCAGGACGACAAGGTGGTGGGAGTGGCTTTTCAGGGCTACTCCGGGCTGGTTGCCCAGAATGTCGGTTACATGATTCCGGTGCCCGTGATCCGGCGCTTCCTGAAGGATGTCGAAGACGGCCATTACGACCGTTACGTCGACCTGGGAATTCAGTTCTTTCCTTTGATCAACCCCGCCCAGCGAAGGGCCTTGGGACTGGGACCGGGCGACTACGGAGTCATGGTGAGCGACGTCATGGAAGCCGGCGGTGCCCACGGTGTATTGGAAGTTGGAGACGTGCTGCTCAAGATCGACGGCAAATCCATATTCAGCGACGGCTATGTGGCCATGGACGGTTCACGCCTGCTGCTCAACGAAGTGGTCGAGCGCAAGTTCAGGGGCGACCGGGTGGAAATGGAAATCATGCGCTGCGGGCAGCTCAAAAAAGTCCAAATCGAATTGACCATGCCCTGGCCATACCTGATGCTGGCCAACCGGCACGACGAGAGGCCGCGCTATGTATTGTTCGCCGGGCTTGTATTTCAGCCTCTTTCAAGAGCCCTGTTTTCCACCCTGTCCAATACCGGTATCGAGCTGCGCTATTTTTTCAGCCGGTTTGTAGAAAAAGAGATTTACCGAGATCATCCGGAACTGATAATCATCAGCAGAATCATTCCCGATCCGGCCAATATCCATCTAAAGGGTTTCGCCAACGCAATCGTGGACAAGGTAAACGGAAAGCCGGTACGTACCTTGGAAGACCTGTACCGGGAGCTCAAAAGAAGTTCCGAATTCTACGTGATCGAGCTCGTGGGCAACAACCGGCCCATCGTCCTGACTGCCAAAGCAGCAGCAGAAGCCAGCCTCCGCATGACCCGGAAATACGGTATCAGGCAACAGGCCTATCTCGAAGGCGGTATCGTTCCTGCGCAATGGAAAGGGTGCAACCAATGATATCGAAAAACAGGTTTCGCGTTCGTGCAATACTGGTATTGACCGTCCTGGTCATGATGACGGCTGCAGGATGCAGCCTGTTCACCGGCAGGCCGCCTGCCCCGGCCGCCGGCGGAAGCCAGAATTACTCCATAGTGAAAGTGACCGTCACCTCCCAGGGTTGGTATTTCCACCGTCCCTGGCAAAACCGAAGGCCTGCGACCCGCCAGGCGATCGGGGCGGTGGTCGAGGGAGGTCTGGTGCTGGTTACGGCAAACCTGGTTGCCAACCAGCGCTATATCGAACTGGAACATCTGGACAGACAGCGCCAGTGCGCAGGCAACATTCAGGTCGTGGACTATGAAGCCAATCTGGCCCTGATCAAACCGGCCGATCCGCAGTTTCTCTCCGGACTGCCCCCCATGGCCCTGGCCGGAGACATCCGGCCTCAGTCCGTGTTGACCGTATTGCAGGTCAAACCCAACGGTGATGTGGTGCCCAGCCGGGGCGCAATAACTTCAGTCGACCTGGCCGCCTATCCTTGCGGCGACCACTTCCTGACCTACCGGCTCAACCAGTCTCTACAGTTCCGCTACGCCAATCTCACCCTGCCCGTGCTGGCATCCGGCAAGCTGGCAGGATTCGTCATGCGCTATTCATCAAAATCCCAGACCGTGGAAGTCCTGGCCTCGCCGGTCATAAGGCATTTCATGGCCGATGCCGACATGGCCCCTTACAGGGGCTTTCCCAGAGCCGGCTTCCGGTACAGCCCTTTGCTGGACCCGCAATTAAAACGTTATATCCACCTGCCAGAAGCCGTGGAAGGTATCTACATCCAGAATGTACTCAAAGGCAGCCCCGCTGAAAAGGCCGGCCTGAAGGCCGGCGACGTGCTTGTCCAGGTAGGTGAAAACCGCATATCTTCCACCGGCCATTTCAGGCATTCACTCTATGGCAAAACACAACTGGCCCACCTCATCCGGGGTACTTACTTTGTGGGCGACAGGGTCAGGTTCGTCATCTACCGTCAGGGAAAGAAACGGGAGCTGGCGATAACCCTGGACCACCGTAATCCCGAACAGTATCTGGTCCCGCCTTACATTGTAGACCGTCCGCCCCACTATGTGATCATCGCCGGCATGATCTTTCAGGAGCTTTCCGTTCCCTACCTCCGGGAATATGGCAGCGAATGGAGAAAACGGGCGCCGGTGGACCTGTTGTACTACAGCCAGAATCAGGATTACCTTGTCAGGGATGAAGACCGGTCCAAGATCGTAATTTTGTCCGGTGTTATTCCCACGGCTCTGACCATCGGATACGAAAACCTGCGCAATCTGGTGGTCAGCAAAATCAACGGGAAATCCATCGGATCGGCAAAAGACGTGGCGGCGGCCATTTCGACTTTCCGGGGAAAATACTGCAAGATAGAATTCGAACAACATCCCCATGTCATTTACCTGGACCGCCGCGAGATACCGGCAATCGACCGGCTGGTCAGGGAAAAGTACCGTATCAGGCCCCTTTCGGTCTATTAAACCTTACGCGCCATATCGGAGCTTTGGGCTCTGCCGACATTTTTGACTTGTCCTTCATCAATGCCTGCTTGTTGGTCGATAGCGGCTGAACGGCCCGGGCCGGGGCCCGGCCGGGATCAAAACGCCGGGGCTGGCTTGCCGTGACAGGTCCGGCGGCCGGAGAAAACAAGGGGTGCGATGAAAACAAAATCAACCCTGCCCGTCCTGCTCGCGGCAGCCATTTCTCTGTGTGTCGCCTGCCGGCAGGAGACAAAGAATAACGCCAAGGAGTCTGCCGATATGAAAAACGACGACACCATATCCCAAGCAGGGGTCGCCACTTTCGCCGGAGGCTGTTTCTGGTGCCTGGAGTCTGATTTCGAAAAGATTGACGGCGTCGTCAAGGTCGTTGCCGGATACACCGGCGGCAGTCTTGAGAATCCCACCTATCACCAGGTGTTGCGGGGCGCAGGCGGACACAGGGAGGCGGTTCAGGTCTTTTACGACCCCGGCCGTATTACCTACGCCCGGCTTTTAGAACATTTCTGGCGCATGATAGACCCCACCGATGACGGGGGGCAATTCGCCGACCGCGGCCCCCAGTACAGCCCGGCTATCTTCTACCATGACCGGAGTCAGAAGAAACTGGCCGAAGAATCCCGCAGGCGGCTCGGACAGTCAGGAATGTTCAACAGGCCGATTGCAACCCGCGTCCTGCCTTTTGAAAAATTCTACCCGGCCGAAGACTACCATCAGGGCTATTGTCATAAAAATCCCTATCGCTACAAACTTTACCGCCACCACTCGGGCCGGGACGAATTCATCCGGGAGACCTGGGGGCATCCGGGCAGATCCCTTTCTGCGGGCGGTAATGACAAACATTACCGCAAGCCGCCGCCTGAAAAAATAAAATCCATGCTGACACCACTTCAATACGAGGTGACCCAGCAAAACGGCACCGAGCCTCCTTTCGACAATCAATACTGGGACAACAAAGAAGAGGGGATCTATGTGGATATCGTTTCGGGTGAGCCGCTTTTCAGCTCCCGGGACAAATTCGACTCCGGCACGGGCTGGCCCAGCTTTACCCGCCCCATAGCCGCCGCGGCGGTGGTGGAACTTGCTGATAACAGTCTGGGAATGCTGAGAACAGAAGTCCGCAGCCGGTATGCCGACTCCCATCTCGGCCATGTCTTCCCGGATGGGCCGCCACCGACGGGACGCAGATACTGCATAAATTCGGCGGCCCTGCGGTTCATACCCCGCCATGAGATGGCCTCGGCCGGCTACGAAGATTATCTTGCTATTTTCAAGTAGCCGCCGCCGGTGGCATCAGGGCCCGGCCGCCTTGAAGGCCTCGCGGCAGGGGCCGCTCTCCAGTTCTTTGCGGGTAAGCTCATAAAGATGCTTGTGGGGCCCGCCGATGCCTACGGCCCGGCCGATGGCCTCGACAGCCTCTGAGCACCTGCCCATTTCGGCCAGGACCTGGGCCAGATTGTTGTAACCGTCTCCGTTTTGGGGATAAAGTTCGGTCACACGTTCAAAGGCCGCCCGGGCCCCCTCCAGATCTTTCAGAGCATAGCTCGTATTTCCAAGTCCCATCAGGGCGCCCAGGGCATCGGGCCAGATGCTCAAAACGGTCTCGTAGGCCTGTCGGGCCGCCGCCGTCCTATGGGCCTTTTCCAACCCCACGGCCGCCCGGATCCATTTTTCCTCTTGAGGACAAGGCGGAACGGTATCCGGTGGCAACAGGACCAGTCCCCATTTTTCGGCGCGGCGCCAAGTGTTCATGAACACCCTCAAAGAAACACTGCGGTATTTTTTACCGCCGGTGTGCAAAACCACAAGACCCTGCTCCAAGTCGTAGCCCACCACCAGGGCGTAATGCCAATTCGGCAGCCATCTGATGCCCAGGTTTTGGAGCACCACAACCGGCCGGCCGGCCGCCAGGCACTTCAGAAGGCAGTCCAGGCCGCTGATGGGATAGGCCAGTACGCCGTGGCGGCGGGCAGCCGCCATCAATTCCGGCTGAAAACTGCCCTTGAGAGCAGGCGTGTAGATCTGAGCCGACAGTTCATCGGCTGTCACCCTCACGCCGGCGCTTTCCAATGCCATGGCCAGGGCTGCCGGACCGCACTGGTACTTTTGCTGGGCCTGAAAAGTTATGCCGCCCACCATGGCCCTGGCAGGCACATTCAGGGCCCGGGGATCCGGCCGGGGCACCCGGAAAAAGCTGCAGGCACTCAAAAGACAAAGGCACAGGCTGCAATACAGCACAGCCTGCGCCCTTTTTGGCGATTCAAACTTCAAATCCGGATCAACGCTTTTTCTTGATAAAGGTGAAAACGTCGGTTATCCCCAGGATATCGAGAACGACCAAGACTATTAAAACTACGATCAGAAGGCCGATCAGGAATCCAAGCCCACCGCCGCCGGCCGGCATCTGGTCGATCTTTTTGGCCAGCAGGCGGACCTCCTCATCCGTGAGGGCCTTGACCCGGGCCTTGGCTTCTTCCGGCTTGACCCCCCAGCGTTCCAGTTGCTGCTGAACGTCCTGACGGTCGAAAAAGTCCATCACTTTCTGGCGCAACTGGTCGTCGGCCGCACTTTTGATGGCAGTGGCCGTATCGACCATGGTGGCCTTGGCCGGCGCGGAAAGCACACAGATCAGGCAGAAAAAAAACATCGTCAAACCAGCAATCCAACGTTCCGTAGTCCGCGAAAACCTCATTTGCTAACCTCCAATCGTGTTGTTGCTCAACGCATCCACGGCTGAAAATTCCAGTCAAACGGATGGGTTGCGCCCCAAATTCCAATCCCCGGCAGCCCCAGCCATAGCCGGAGTGGCCGCAATTTCCAAGAATCTAATCATTAAACAGCCCAAAATTCAAGCCCTGGTTTGCCGCCGCCGGCCATGCCGGACAGCATGCGGCCAAAAAAAGACTTCAAAACATTCAGTGCTTGCGGTATGCAAAATCTGCCCCCGTTCAGGCAAAGTCGGTTTATGACCATATGGACATGCTCCTGTCCGGCAACAGGAAAAGGAAGGTAATCCCCCATGAAAAAGGTAAAAGTTGAAAACGCCATCGGGATGATTCTGGCCCATGATCTGACACGGATCATACCCGGCAAGTTCAAGGGGCCGGGCTTCAGAAAAGGGCATGTGGTCCGCCGGGAGGACATCCCGGAACTGCTGAAAATAGGCAAACGACACCTTTACGTACTTGACTATCCCTCTAACCATCTCCATGAAGATGATGCAGCCCTGCGGATAGCACCGGCCATCAGCGGGCCCGGACTGCAATGGTCAGATCCTGTGGAAGGCAAGTCCAATATTACCAGCACGGCAGACGGGCTGTTCAAAGTGAACGTGCCCTGTCTGAACCGAATTAACAGCCTCGGCAATCTGATCGTCTCGACCCTCAAGAACAACTTTCCGGTCAAAAAAGATCAAATAGTGGCCGCCACCAGGATCGTTCCCCTGACCATTGTCAAATCAAAGATCGAACGGCTGGAAAAACTGGCCCTGGACGGGCAACCGGTCCTGCGGGTTCTGCCGTACCGTAAGCTCAGGGTGGGTGCGGTCGTAACCGGCAGTGAAGTTTACCAGGGACTTGTCCCCAACGAATTCGACAAGTATGTCGGCCGTAAGATCCTGAACTACGGGTCGGAAGTCATCAAAACCATTCTGGTGCCAGACGATGCACGCAAGATCGCCGCCGCCATCAGGCAGCTGCAAGATATGGGCTGTGAACTTATCCTTGCAACCGGCGGGCTTTCCGTCGACCCCGACGATGTCACCCCCCAGGGGATCAAAAAGTCGGGAGCCGAAACGATAGTCTACGGTTCGCCGATTCTGCCGGGGGCGATGTTTTTATATGCCCGCCTGGACAATATCCCCATCCTCGGCCTTCCCGCCTGTGTCTACTATCACCCGGCGACGGTCTTCGACCTGGTTCTGCCACGGGTACTGGCAGGCGAAAGCCTTACGAAAAAAGAAATAGCCGCGATGGGCCACGGAGGATTGTGTCTGAACTGCCAGCGGTGCCGGTTTCCGGTATGCCCTTTTGGCAAATAGCCCCACCGCTGAAACAATTGTAACACGAGGCACCTGCGGTCCATGGCGCCGAGGCTCTGCATTGCCTCTCGGTCATGTTAAGCGAGCTTGAAAAACAGCGAAGAAACGTTACCCTTTTCCTTGGGCTCATGCGCATTTACCATGTTCTCGGATGCCCGGTAAGCT
>JAMOUQ010000046.1 GCA_027068085.1 Desulfobacteraceae bacterium
GGCAGAAGGATATCCCCTCCCGCTCGACCCGGTTCTGGCCGCCGGCGGCCGCGTCCAGGATGATGTCCACGATGTGGTCGTCCAGCAGGTTGACCTCGTCCACGTAGAGGATGCCCCGGTGGGCCTTGGCCAGCAGCCCCGGGGAAAGGGCCCGCTGGCCTTGGCAGATGGCCAGGGAAAAATCGATCCCGCCGGCCACCCGGTCCTCGGTGGCGTTGAGGGGAAGGTCCACCACCTTTACCTTGCGCCGGACGGTTTCAAGCTCCGGGGCCTTGGCCCGGCAGGCCGGACAGAGCCGCTCGGGCCGGCGCGGATCGCAGCCGAAGGCACAGCCGGCCACGACTTCTATCTCCGGCAGGATGTCTGCCAGGGCCCGCACCGCGGTGGACTTGGCAGTGCCCTTTTCGCCCCGGACAAGGACCCCGCCCACGGCCGGGTTGACGGCGTTGAGCATCAGGGCCTGCTTGAGGTGGTCCTGGCCGACTATGGCGGCAAAAGGAAATACCGTCCTGGTGCTGGGCCTGGTTGCGTATTTTCGGGCGCGTTGGAGCAAATCGTCCTCCCTGGTCTTCAGATCTTGCAGTTTATCCCCACCAGCCAGGTCAGCGGCGGTGCCGGCAGCCCGTCGGCATAGAAGTAGTCCCGGTCGAAAAGGTTTTTCACCTGGGCAAAGAGGCTGACCTTCTTGAAGGCGTACTCGGCCCGCAGGTCGGCCACGGTGTAGTCGGGCACGGTGCGGGTGTTGCTCTTGTTGCGGTAGATCCGGGAGACGTACTTTACCGTCAGCACCACCGAGAGGCTGTCTGCCGGCTGCCAGTAGCAGTGCACCCGGGCCGTGTGGCGGGCCTTGCCCGGCAGCCGGAGGCCGGTCTGCCGGTCGATGGCCTCCAGGTAGGTGTAGCTGGGCTTGAGGCTGAGGCCGGGCAGTACTTTCCAGTCGCAGGAAAGGTCGCCGCCGGTATAGGTCACCAGCCCGAAGTTCTGGTACCGGCCGATGCCGTTGTCGTCGGTGATATAGGTTATCCGGTCGCTGAGCCGGTTGTGAAACAGCCCGATCCGGCCGGAAAAGTTTTCGGCCGGCCGGCCCGAGAGGGTCAGGCTGTAGTTGTCGGCCGTTTCCATGTCCAGGTCCGGGTTGGGGACGGTTGAGCTGGTCTCGTTGTAGCGCTGGTAGAACGATGGGGTGTTGTTGGAGCGGCTGTAGGCCGCTGCCAGGCGCCAGCCCCGGCCCTTGAAAGTGACTTTCAGCTCCGGGTTGAGGGCGTCGTCGAAGTCCGAGTTGAAGTTGGCCCGCAGGCCGAAGTTGAAATCCAGGCGGGCCGGGGTCCACTCCAGGTTCCGGGCGGCAAAGACCGAGACGGTGTGCTCCTGCTTGTCGTCGAAGCTGGTGCCCGAGGCCCTGGCCCAGCGCAGCCCGGCCCCGCAGGCAAGCTGCCCCGGGCCGGAAAGGTTCAGGCCGGCGGTCAGGTCTTCGCCCAGTTCCACCACGTGCAGGACCTTGTCCAGGTTCCGGCTGGAATCGGTGTTGTGGTTGCGGCCGTCGTTGCAGAAGGCCTTGCTGGACAGGGTCCTGCCGGTGGCCTGGAAAGAGTAGCTGGCCATGCGGGTGTGTTTGCGCGAGTAGGGCGTGGGATGAGCGGGCAGCCCGGCCAGGCCCCGCCGGTCTTCCAGGTAGTCGGCCGAGGCCGACAGCGTCCGGCCCCGGCCCAGCCGGCAGGAGGCCTTGAGCCCGGCGTGCCAGCGCTGCTTGTCGTTGTTGGTGCGGAAACCCTGGGTGGTCTCGAAACCGCCGCTGGCCCCCAGGCCCCAGATCCCGGCGCTGGCCTGGAGGTTGAGATTGGTGCGGAAGGTGTCCAGGTTGCCGCCGTAGGCCTTGAGGTTGCCCCGCAGGCGGCGGCCCTTCTTGGTGGTCACCAGGATCACCCCGCCGCTTGCGTCCTGGCCGTAGACCAGGCTGCCCTTGCCCCGCAGGATCTCGATCCTTTCCACCTCTTCCGGGCTGACCAGGTCCCACTTGATCCCGCCGTGGCTGGAGGTGGGATCGTTGATGGGCCGGCCGTCGACAAAGGCCTTGACCTTGTAGGAACCGTGAATGCTGACGAAGGTGTCCCCGGCCACCACCCCGGGCACGTGGTTGAGGATGTCGGCCATCTTGTGGGCCTGCATGGCCTCGATCTGCCCGGCGGTGATGACGATCCGGCCGTCGGCCCCGCCGTCTTCGGCCCGGTCGGCGGCCAGGGCCATTGTCGCCAGGGCGACCATGGCGGCCAGCACGGCCCCTGTGATGATTCTGGCGGTCGTCACTCGGTCCACTCCTCGATCTCGCCTTCCATCTCCAGGTAGGCTTCCCGCAGCTTTTCCTCCATTTCCGGGTCGGCCTCCCAGAGCCCCCGGGCGATGGCCTCCAGCAGCTTGTCCAGGATGTTGTGCAGGGCATAGGGGTTGACCTGCTTCATCCAGGCCTGCATTTCCGGGTCCAGGGCGTATTTTTCGGCCATCTTCGTGTACATCCAGTCTTCCATCACCTCGGCGGTGGCGTCCCAGCCCAGGACCACGTCCATCATCTTGGAGATGTCGCCGGCGCCCTTGTACCCGTGGCGCTTGAGGCCCTCCAGCCACTTGGGGTTGGTCAGGCGGGCGCGCAGCACGTGGCGGGCCTCTTCGAAGGTGGAACGCATCTTTATCTGCTGCGGATCGGCGCTGTCGCCCACGAAAGCCGCCGGCAGCTTTCCGCGCACCGTCTTGGCGGCCACGATCAGCCCGCCGTAGTAATTGTAGAAGTCGGTGCAGGAGAACATGTCGTATTCCCGGGAGTCTTCGTTTTTCACCGTCAGGTCCATGCGGGCCAGCACTTTGCGGAAGCTGTCGGGCTTTTGCAGGCCGTAGCTGCCCCGGCCGTAGGCGTGGGCCGTGTGGCGGATGTAGCTTTCGCCCAGGTCCTGCCGGTCTTCCCACTGCTTGCTTTCGATCAGCTCGGCCACCCCGGCGCCGTAGGTTCCCGGCGGGCAGCCGAACACCCGGAAGGTGGCCTCCCGGAAGGCCTCTTCTTGGCCCAGGCCCTGCCGGCGGTAGTCTTCCATGTCACGCAGCACGTTGCGCCGCAGGATGTTGTCGGCCCCGTCCTCGGAAAGGGCGGCCACCATGCGGGCCGCCTCGTCCAGCCTGTCCACCAGGTTGGGGAAACAGTCCCGGAAAAAGCCCGAGATCCGGGGCACCACGTCCAGCCGGGGCCGCTTCAGTTCTTCCAGGGGAATTACTTCCAGGCCGCGCACGTTGCCGCTGCCCCTGGCCCAGACCGGCCGCAGGCCCATCAGGTAGAAGATCTCGGCGATGTCGTCGCCGCCGGTGCGCATGGTCGATCCGCCCCAGACGATGATGCCGATGGTGTCGGGATAGCGGCCGGACTCTTCCAGGTAGCGCTCCAGCAGGGCGTCGGCCAGTTTCTTGCCCGTTTCCCAGGCCGACCTGGTGGGAATCTTGTTTGGGTCCACCGCGAAGAAGTTGCGGCCGGTGGGCAGGATGTCGGCCTGGCCCCGGGTGGGGGCCCCCGAGGGGCCGGGTTCGACGAAGCGGCCTTCCAGGGCCGCCAGGCTGGCATCGAGCTCGTCGGTGGTCCGGCCGATGCGCGGGGCAAGGTCGGCGGCGATGTACTCCAGGGCCGCCATGGTGGCCGGGTGGGCCTGGCCCAGGCTTTCCAGCACCACCTGGAAGACGGCGCCCCGGGCAAAGCCCTGGTCTGCCAGGGCCTGCACCATCTCCAGGGCCCTGGCGTGGGCCGCGGCGATTATCTGGCCCCCGGTGCGGCCGTCGAAGACCGGCTGGCCCCGGTTTTCTTCCAGTTCCTTCAGGTTGAAGCCCATGGCCTCCAGCACGGCCCGGCGCAGGGACGGGGCATCCCCGTTTTCCAACCGGGTGAGCTGGACCAGGTATTCTGCCAGGCGGTCTCCTTCCGGCGGGCAGCCGAGCACGTGGAGGCCGTCGGCGATCATGGTGTCGCCAAGCTCGGAAAGATAGGCGTGCAGCCTTTCCAGGAAGGCGTCGAAGTCGGCCAGGGCCTTGTGGCGGTCGCACTCCAGGTCCCGGTCCAGGCTGGCCTTTTCCACCTCCTCCCAGATCATGGAGCGCAGCACGTCCAGCTTGCCCGGGTCCTGCTGGCGGGCCTGGTTGTACTCGGCCAGCAGGTTTTCCAGCCCGGCCAGCTCTTCGTACAGGTCGGCGTTGGTGAAGACCGGGGTCAGGTGGTCGATGATGCAGCAGTAGGAGCGGCGCTTGGCCTGGGTGCCTTCGCTGGGATCGTTGATGATGTAAGGGTAGATGTTGGGAAGATCCATGATGGCAAGATCCGGGTAGCAGGTTTGGGAAAGTCCCAGGGCCTTTCCCGGCAGCCATTCCAGGGAGCCGTGCTTGCCCACGTGGATCACTGCGTCGGCCCCGAAGCCGTGCTTTATCCAGCGGTAGAAGGCCAGGTAGTGGTGGGGCGGGGAAAGGTGAAAGTCGTGGTAGGCCTTGGCCATGTTCTCCAGCTTGCCCCGGGGCGGCTGGATGCCGATAAAGACGTTGCCGTTTACCAGGCCGGGAAAGAGCAGGGTGTCGTCGTGGACGAAAAGCTCGCCCGGCACAGGTCCCCAGTCGGCCTCCAGCTTGGAGCGGACCCTTTGCGGAAGCTGGTCGTGCCAGGCGGCAAATTCCCGGCGGCCGGCCCTGGCCTCGCAGCGTTGGGCCAGCTTGTCGGCGGTCAGCCAGCGCCGGTCGACCGTCACCCGGTCCAGGATGGCGTGGGCCAGCTCGGTGCCGTCATCGTAGGTCCGGTCCACCTTGTAGCCGGCCTGCCGCATCCTTTCCAGCAGCCGGTTGACGCTTTCGAAGCTGTCCAGGCCGGCGGCGCAGCCGATGCGGTCGTTGCGGGGCGGGTAGTTGTGAAAGACGATGGCCACCTTCTTGGCCGAGTTGGGCTTGCGGGAAAGCCGGGCCCAGTTCAGGGCCAGGGAGACGGTCTTTTCCACCCGCTCGGCCAGGGGGATGTTGCGGGCGATCAGGGCGCCGGTCAGAGGGTCGATCTCGCTTTCTTCCCGGGTGGCCACCGGCACGGTTATCAGGGCCCCGTCGAACTCGGGCTGGGCCACGGCGTAGGCCACGTCCATGGTGGATATGCCCTGGAGGCTTTCCTGCCACACCTGGCGGCTGGCCATGGTGACGATGGCCTGGATGTAGGGCACGTTGAGGTCGGGCAGCAGGCGGCGGCAGTTTTTGTCCGGCAGGGTCAGGGAAAAGAGCATGGGGTTTAGCAGCACGTCGATGACGGTGCGGCCGCCGGGCCGGAAGAATTTGTTGGCCACGTAGGCCGCGCCCCGGTTGCCGCGGGCCTTGTCCTTGTAGCGCAGGTGAAAGACACACAGGGCGTTGGCCCCCCGGCGCTCGATTTCCCGGATCAGAGCGTCGATGTGGGCCAGGTTGCCGTTGAGCCAGTAGGACTGGTAGAACCAGATCCCCACGGTGATCCTGGCAGGGTCGATCTTTTCGGCCAGGTAGGTTTCAAGATCAGGCGGGCTTTCGTAGTCAGGATGGTAGATTCCTTCCTGGAGCAGCTCGGCCGGCGGCGCCACCTGCTCCAGGCAACGGCCCAACACCTGGTGCAGGTAGCCCAGCAGGTTGCAGAAGTTGACCCGGCCGCCGTGGACCAGGTAGAGGTTGAGGGTGTCCCAGGTGTCGCTGCCGAAGTCCGGGCAGTACCGGCGGGCCGCCTCCAGGCCGTCTTCGTCGCTTCCCTGGGGATGGATGTGCAGGTAGGGAACTTTCCGGCCGGCCCGGCGGCCCTCTTCCAGGGCCTGCATCAGCCGGTCGAAGGCCGGACAGGAGGTCCGGCCGCCGTGGAGCA
>JAMOUQ010000047.1 GCA_027068085.1 Desulfobacteraceae bacterium
TGCATCGGGCCGGAAACCTGAAAGAGGCCTGGCGGGTCTATGGCAAAGTCATTGCCCTGGCTCCGGACAGTCCCCAGGCCAGGGAAGCCGAAAAGGCCATGGCCAGCATGCGCTAAAATCAAAATACAAAAGTAAACCACCCCCCAAAAGGGGGGTGGTTTTTTAATTGGTGCCGTTTGGCGGCAATCAAAGCGGGTATTTGGTTTTTTTACCGTAAACAATGGGCGCGGGGAACCTAAAATTCAACCATCCCCCCCGGTTTTTACATGGTATTATGTTGTTCCAGCTGCACTATCCTCGGCGTCATGAAGATCAACAGCTCGTTCTTCTGATGGCCTTTGGTGTTGTTCTTGAACAGCCAGCCCAGAATCGGAATCTTGGACAGCAAGGGAAAACCGGAGGTGCTTTCGTTGCTGGTAGCCTTGATGATTCCGCCGATAACGATGGTATCTCCGTCGTTGACCAGCAACTCGGTTTCGGCCTCGTTGGTTGCCACCGACGGCACCCCGTTGGTGACCGAGGCCACGTCGTTTTTGGTAATGAAGATACTTAGCGATATCCTGTTGTCCGGTGTCACATGGGGAGTGACCTTGAGCAGCAGGTCGATCTTCTTGAACTTGACCGAGGCGCCGCCGGAAGAATCCCTTTCCAGATAGGGATATTCAAGCCCCTGTTTTATACGTGCGGTCTTGTTGTCCAGTGTCAGGATTTTTGGCGACGACAGGATCCGGCCCTGACCCTGGCTCTCCATGGCCTCGATCTGGGCATTGAGCACAAAAGGAACGCCGCTTGAGATCCTGGAAAAACTGAAACCCAGGGACCCGGTCGCCCCCGAAGAAGGATAGTTCATGGCGAGATTGGTAGTGCTGGCTATTCCTGTTCCGAAAAGGGTATCGGGTCCGTAGGTCGAGTTCCAGACGATCCCCAGGGTCTTGGACCAGTTTTCGGATACTTCCACCACCCGGGCTTCGATCAGCACCTGGGAGGTAACCCGGTCTATCCGCCTTACTATCTCTTCGGCCTGTTTTATCTTGGCGGCCGTGTCGGTGATTATGATCTGGTTGTTTTTCTCGTCGACCGTGGCATTTCCCCGTTTGGGGCTCAGTATCTTTGCGATATGGGGAAGAATTTCCTTTTTGGCATTGGAATAGCTGACCGGAATATACTTGGTTTCCAGCGGCTCGAGCTCCTTGGCCTGCTCCTGGGCTTTCTTGAGCGCCTCCATCTGGGCCTTGCGTAAATCGTCCTCTTTTTTCAGGGTATCCAGGGTGGCGATTCTGATGATATCTCCTTCGACCGACATGCCCAGCTGGTTCATGCGCAAAACCAGGTCAAGAATCTGATCCCACGGCACGGGCTTGTCCAGGGTCATGGTCACCTTGCCGGTTACATCCTTGTCGATGGCAAAGTTTTTACCGGAAATATCCCGCAGGATGCGAAATACATTCTTAATGTCCGTCTCGTAGAAATCGAGGGCAATCTTTTCGCCGGTATAACGTTTCTTGCGTGGCGACAGCCAGGCGCTTTGCACGGCCGCCGGCTCGAACGCTTCCGAATCCGCCAGCGAAGATGTTTTCTTGCCGGAAGGCAAAACGGCCGCCGGGGTTTCAACTTCGGCCCGAGCCTCCACTTTTACCGGTTCCCTCACGTCTCCGTCCGCCCCGGCCCCTTCTTCTTCGGCGACAAGTGCTTTCTTCCAGGCCGGCAGATGGGCCTGTTCCAGCGGCTTTGGCGGCACCCTGGAAGGTTCGAAATGAACCAGGAGGAGATTTCCGGACCGCTCGGTGAAATAAGGCACCGGTTCCCGCAGTTCTATAACCACCGATGCCTGTTTGTCCGATTTCTGAACAGGGGTTATCCGGTTGACGGCACTTTCAAACCTGGTGGTGATAAGCGCCCGGCGCCGGTAGGTAGGAATCTTGGTATTGAAAAGAGTAAGCTCCAGCCGCTTGGGGGTCTTTTTCACCAGCCTGTAATCCGCCGGAACCGTCGTGCCGATGACAATGGTCGACTTGCCTTTGGGCTCGGCCAAAAAATCTATCTTGTTGATCCAGGCAATCCGTCCGCCGGGATTGACTTTCACCGATGCCGGCGGTTTGGCCGCCTGCACGGCTGTTCCTGACGCCGGCCCTGTTTTGGCAGGGGCCGCCGTTTGCTTCTTTTGAGTCTGGGCGGGCGGGGTTCCGAAACTGAGAAGCAATCTGCTGCCGGACTCCGCGACCTTATAAGGCACATCTTTGTCAAGCAGAATCTCTACCCGGACAGTATTGGCATTCTTGGCTTTGGCAGCCTTTATCTCCTTGATTACCGGGGCCTGTCCCGGCAATGTAGCGGGCAGCTCTGCCAGCTTTGTATTCGGGAAAAACAGCAACACAGCCAGAGGGTCGGGCTGTTTGACAGATGTATAGGTAAGTGGCTTGTCTGCGCTGATGGCCACCTGGACACGCCCTTGCTCTTCAAATGCCGTAATCGCCTCTATGGTTGCGAGCGGCACTGAAGCCTGTTGCGGCTTATTCTTGATGGTTTGGGTTGCCTTTTGGCGGGCACAGCCGGCTATCCCTATCAGAATCGCCAGCAGGCAAAAAACAACCAACCGCTTCGTCGTTATGGTGCGCTCGTTCATATTAAAGTTCTCCGGCAGGTTTCTGAAGTTTCAATTCCCGCTTCTGAATGGTGTATTCACCAAGCAGGTTTTCCGTTTCTTCCTCAATTATCACCTTGTCTTTGAGAATGGCCACCACCCTTCCCGAATTAAGGCCGATGTAAGTGCCCTTGCGGATAACGTAACCCTTACCGGTGGCATCTTCCACCAAGGCCAGATTCCCCTTGGGAGACCGGATAATAGCCGATACCTTCAATTGCGCAAGAGATATTCTTTCCAGAGGAGTCCGGGGCCTCCTGCGTTTTTTCTTCCTGGACCTGGACACCACCGGCTGAGCCTCTGTTTTTTCTTCCTTGAACAGCGGCTCAAAAGGATCGAAGCGGCCTTTGGGATCATAGGTGGCTGCAAGACGGCGTGTTGCCTCAAGCAAAGAAGATCCTCCTTGCTTGTCTTTTGCCGCCTTATTGGCCACGGCACCAGGTGCTGATTGTACGGCCTTGGCGTGTTTGGCCGCCTGCCCAGCCTTGGCCGGCGTACCAGAGCTTATCCTTTGGGAGACGACCTGCTTGGGTGGAGCCGGCTTTTCCTTGTCACAACCGGTAGCCACCGCAAGTAAACCGCCGAGCAGTAGGACCATCAATTTTATTGCCATTTTTCGCATCATTCAAACTTGTCTTGTAAAATACGTTGACGGAAAATTATCTGCGCTATTTTCTTCGGCTACGGCCTTTCTTGCCAGCGGTCTTCTCAATAAATTTATAGGTGACTGCCGTGCACTTGGTGATCAACGTATGCCCCCCCTTCTTGCTATTGGACGGGCTCATGGAAATATCCCTGATGGTGACTATGCGGGGCAGGTTGGCCACCTTGTCGAAGAAAACAGCCACCTGATGATATCCGCCGGCAACTTCTATGCTTACCGGAATCTCGGCATAGAAATCCTTGGGCACCTCTCTTCTGGGCTGAAACAGCAGGAATTCCAGGCCGGCATCCTTACCGGCCTTCGATATACCGGCCAGCAGGGAAGGGATTTCTTCCTTTTCGGGAAGAGCCTTCATGACCGCCTTGAACTGAGCCTCTTCCTGTTTCATCTTATTGCGGTAGTAATTCAGCTGGCTTGCATTACGTTTTGCTTTCGCCAGAGCCTGCTTGGCCGTTTTAAGACTGGCCTCCAGGCCGGTGATGGTCTGATGCTTGGGATAGAAAGAGAAATAGAAGAAAGCTGCGACCACCAGCAACAGCGAGCCCACATAGATGGCAATCCTCTGAACCCTGGTCAATTGTTCCAGACTATTGAACAAGGGAGAGAGCGAATCGAGGGCTTTCGTCGATTCTTTCATCGCTTCTTACCCTTCTTTTGCTGCGTCTCTGCAGGCGAAGCCACAACGCGGTTGAATGTCACTTCGAATTTTTTGAGATTTATATTTTTACTTCTAATCGTTTCTTTGCGAATAGTAGCAAGCCGGACATCACTGAACAGTTTGGATTTCTCCAGCCTGGTCATGAAATCGGCCACCGTCTGGTTGTCCAGAGCAACTCCTCTTAGTTTGATATGGTTGTTTTTCTCCGACAACCCCGTATACCACATGCGCTTTTCCACCAGCAGATGGTATAGTTCGTCCAAGACAAGCACCGGCCCCCTGCGATCGGCATCCAGTGTCTTGATCACGTTGGTCTTGCGTTTGAGAATGGCCAGCTTTTTCTTGATTTCCTCTATTTCACGGTTGATTTTTCTATACTTTGCGACCTGTGAATTCGTATAATTTATCTCGGCCGTCAGCTTTTTGATCCTGGAATTCAAACGCAGGTGATAGTAATAACAGCCGATTATCACCAATATCACCGACAGGGTATAGATACCCACCTGACGCCTGATATTCTCCTTTTTACGTTCTGCACGGTATGGAAGCAGGTTTATCCGTATCATTTGTCGTCCACCTTGCGTGTGGCAAGCCCCATACAAATGGATGCCTGGGGTGCAATTTTTTCCAGGTAGGCGGTGTCAAACTTGTGTTCGTCTATTACGATATTCTGAAAAGGATTTATGGAATCCACCTCGGCCGACGTCTCCACGGCAAGCAACTGCCTGAATTCTTTTATGTTTCCACCACCACCGGACAGGATTATCTTCCGTATCTGGTCATCGGGATAGGTGGAATAGAAAAAATCAAGCGCCCTGCGGATCTCGGTGCACCAATCGGCGACCACCGAGGAAATAATCTCCGAAAGTTCTTCGGGCGACATGCGCCCGGCAACATCGCCGAATTTTATGCTTTCGGCTTCTTCCAGGCTGCAATCGGTCGTTGCGGCAATCTTCTGGTTTATCTGCCCGCACCCCAGGGATACATCCCGCATGAAAACGGATTCCTGGCCTTTGAGAATGTTGAGGGAAGTCTTGCTGGCACCTATGTCTATCAGGGCAACGTTCTCGTTTTCAACAACATAGTTCAGCTCGAAGATATTCTGCAGGGCAAAGGCGTCGACATCGATCACCTTTGGCTCCAGCCCGGCCATTTGAGCCAGGTTTACGTATTCATTGACCATATCCTGTTTGGCGGCTACCAGCAGAACATTCATCTGGTTGGGATTGTTTTCGTTTTCTCCCATTATCTGAAAATCCAGATTGACATCGTTGATATCGAAGGGAATGTACTGCTCTGCTTCGAACTGAATAGTGTCCTGGAGCTGTTCCTCCGAAGCTGCGGGAATACTTATCTTTTTTACGATTACCGAATAGCCGCCCACCGATATTGCGACATTGTGATTCTTGATGCTGTACGATTTGAACAACTGCCTGATGGCGTCTGCCACAGCTTCGGGATCTTTTATTGTTCCTTCTTCTATCAACCCGGGAGCGATATCGGTCATTCCGAACTTGAACAGGCAGACACCTTTTTTATTTTCGACCAACTCGGCGGCCTTTATGGTTTTTGAACCGATATCGAGTCCCACCAACCGGTCTTTTTTACCGAAAATCATGATAAATTCTCAATCGCCAAAAATTTTCTTTGCATCCGACAGACTATAGCCCAGCGCCAGGAGAATTTTGCGCTTGGTCTCCATCCGGCAAGGTTTTCCCTGTTCAATGCGAGTAATGGTAATGGGAGAAACATTTGCTTCCCTGGCCAGTTCGGATTTACTCATCAACAGGGATTCGCGAATCTTTTTTAAAGAATTTTTGCCCATTGGGTAACACTTCTCAACGATTGTTGAATTATAAAACGAATAAAGTATATTCGTTTTCAGGCTTTTTCTGTAAGAGAGCAAAAAAATCCTTATTAAAAACAATTTTAAATGCTGTTGAAGTTCATAATTTATAACATGTGAAACAATGTCAAGCGAAATTATGCATAATTTATATATAATTTTATTCAGTTAACCTATATTGTATCCCGCCCGAAAAAAATACTATATATAGTGTCCGGCCTTCATCTTTTTTCTATCGCCGGCCTGACGGACATTATTTGCTCCCCCTTTTGGGACCCCGAAAGCAAAGTCGCCACCCCGTTGCCGCCGGCTTGTCATGTTGCGACAGGCCCGCACCGGCAAAACAGAGCCTGCTTGACTTTGGGCATCTGTTTACCTATACCGGTTCCATACAGCTATCGGCTGAATTTCAACCGGCTTAAGTGACGGCCTTGTTCGGACGGACGATTCGGTAATCACGGTTGCCAGCCGGGAGCTGGACACAATGATAACGGCAACTGCAGGCAACAGGATATGCCTTCCCTGACGGGATATGAAAACAAATGTTGAGGCCAGCACTTCCTGCAATGCCATCAATCTTCTTGCGAGCCGAAAGGGACCCGGGCTGCGTGTTGCCGGCCTTCTTACCACATTCTGCGCCAGGGCCGCTGCCAACCAAGCCTTGCGACCGATGAACAAAAAATCTCCAGCCACTGAAAGAGCCAAACCTTTCCGTCTGGTCAAATACTTTACCTTTACCAGCCTGGTGGTGATATTCGCCGGCACGGTTATACTGTCATTTATGACCACCCACTGGGTAAGATCGGTCCAGTATGAGAAAAGCCGCGAATTTGCACGCCTTTTGGTGGAAAGTCTCAATCATCAGGTCTTCATGCAATTCATATTGCCGGTGGGTTTGAAATACGGCAAGATCGAACTGCGCAACCAGGAACAGTTCGAACGCATGGACAGCGTGGTCCGCAGCACCCTGCACAGCTTCAAGGTCGACATGGTTAACATCTACGGCATGAACGATACTATCGCCTACAGCTTTTCCAAGGAGCTGATCGGCCTGAAAAACATGGGCGGAACCAGCTACAAAAAAGCCCTGGCCGGCCACCTGACAAGCAAGCTTGTCCAAAAGGGCAATTTTTTCGAGCTGCTGGTGGGAGTTCCCAAAGAGGTAAAAATCATAACCTTTGCGCCCTTGAGGGCTGAAAAGCCCCTGTCCCCCATCTCCGGCCCGGTGCTGGGAGTTGTGGAAATAGTCCAGGACCTTTCTCAAGACTACCGCCGGATTTTCAAGGTTCAGGTCCTGACGCTGATAACCGTCAGCGGTGTCATGAGCATTCTTTTCGGTATCCTCATCTATGTGGTCAAAAGAGGCGAGGACATTATCCGCAAACGGGCGCTTGAACAGCTGCGGCTCAAGGAACAGCTCGGCCAGGCCAAACATCTTTCCTCCCTGGGAGAAATGGTTGCCGGTATTTCCCATGAGATCCGGAACCCTCTGGGAATCATAAGCTCTTCGGCCGAACTGCTGAAAAAAAAGATCAAGAACGATACCGATCTGATTCCCATCGCCGAGATTATCAGCGAGGAATCGGCCCGTTTGAATGCCATCATCACCGATTTTCTGAACTATGCCCGGCCCCAGGAGCCCAACCTGTATCCCTGTAACCTGATGGATATCATCAACAAAAACCTGGCCTTCCTCAAGCCCCAGATAGAAAAGCAGGGTTATCATATCAAAGTCGATTTCCCTGCCGAAGCCGTCAAAATAATGGCCGACGCCGACATGCTCTACCAGGCCTTTCTCAATCTTCTCATCAATGCCATGCAGGCCATGCCGGAAGGCGGAACCTTGTCGGTGTCAATCAAGACAGGCCCGGAAGACGTGCTTTTGTTCTTTGACGACACCGGGCCGGGTATCCCGGATGCGGTCAGGTCCAAGATCTGGGATCCGTTCTTCACCACCAAAGACAAGGGCACCGGCCTGGGGCTGGGTATCGTGAAAAAGATCATCGAGGCCCACGGCGGTCAGATACGGCTTGACAATCGTCCCGGAGGCGGTACACGGGCTGTGGTGAAACTGCCTTTCCAGCAGGGAGAATAAAAACGATGGAAACCATTTTGGTGGTCGATGACGAGAAAAATTATCCTCTTATACTGAGTGCCGTCCTTGAAGAAGAGGGCTTCGAGGCCATCGCCGCCCACAACGGACCGGAGGCCCTCCAGATCCTGGATCAGTCGGATGTGGATCTTGTCCTGACCGACATGCGGATGCCGGAGATGGACGGCATCGAATTGCTGCAACGTATCAAGGAAAAGGATCCCGACCTGCCCGTCATAATGATGACCGCCCACGGCACGGTGGAAAAAGCCGTGGAGGCCATGCAAAAAGGTGCCTACAACTACATTCTAAAGCCCTTCGACAACGAGCAGCTGGTGGTTTACGTGAACAAAGCCATTTCCATGTACAAAATGATCAAGGAAAACCGCCAGTTGCGCAACGCCATCGAAACACGTTACAGTTTCGGAAACCTGATTGGCAAGAGCAAGGCCATGCAGGATGTTTTCGACACCATCCGCAAGGTCGCGCCGGCCACGGCCACGGTGCTGATAGAGGGCGAAAGCGGCACCGGCAAGGAACTGGTGGCCAAGTCGATCCATTTCAACAGTCCCCGCCGGAACAAACCCTTTGTGGCGGTCAACTGCTCGGCCCTGGCGGAAAACCTGCTCGAAAGTGAACTTTTCGGCCACGAGCGCGGGGCATTTACCGGCGCTGTGGCCCGTAAAAAGGGCCGCTTCGAGCTGGCAGACGGCGGCACCCTGTTTCTTGACGAAATCGGCGAACTTTCACCGAAGCTGCAGGTCAAACTTTTGCGCGTGCTCCAGGAAAAAGTCATCGAGCGGGTGGGGGGAATAAAGCCGATTGCAGTTGACCTGCGCCTGATTGCGGCAACCAACAAGTCCCTGAAAAAGGAAATCCGGACCGGCCGGTTCAGGGAGGATCTTTTCTACAGGCTGAACGTGGTCCACCTGGTTTTGCCGCCATTGCGGGAAAGACTCGAAGACATCCGGCCCCTGGTGGCCCACTTCATTAAAAAATACACGGCGGAACGCAATTCTGAAATCGCCGTCACTCATGTGGACCAGGAAGTCGAAAGGCTGTTTTTCGATTATAACTGGCCGGGAAACGTCCGCGAGCTGGAAAACGTCATCGAAAGAGCCATGGTGATGTGCCCGGGCAGCGTGATCCAGTTGTCCGATCTGCCGAAAGATTTCCGGGAAAACGTTTACAAGGCCACCCACCTGCGCCTGGAAAACCTTCCGGCCGACGCCAATCTCTATGAAACCCTGGCTCACGTGGAAAAAAGCCTCATTGTCCAGGCGCTTCAAAAGGCAAACTGGGTTCAGTCGCACGCCGCCAGGATTCTTGGAATCGGCAAAAGCGGACTTAACCAGAAAATCAAGAAATACGGCCTGGATATCAGGCCTCAGGGCCGCAGATAAAAACCTGCGGGGCCGGCAATATCACAAAACCGGCTGTACCGCGGCGCACCACCGCTTTCAGCCGCCGGCCCTCTCCCTGGCCGGTCCGGCATAGAGGCTTTGGGGATATTTTTCAACCAGCTCCTGAAAAGCTTTCCTGCTTTCATCGGTCTTGCCGGCATACTCATAGAGCCGGCCCATTTGAAAAAGGGCCATATCGTCCATCAAATCAGTTTCAGCTTCCCGAACCTGCCGGAAAAAGTTAAGGGCCTTTTCCCATTCCTGTTTCTGTTCCCAGGCATGGCCGAGGCCGCTGAGGATGATCTGTTTGAAACCGGGATACTGCTCCAGCTGTTTCAGTGATCGCCGATAATGCTCTATGGCGCCGTCGGGCCGACCGGCCTCGAGCAAAAACGCACCGTAAAGATAGTCTCCCAGCCTGCCCGCCACGCGGCCGCCGTGATCTTCGACAAGATGTTTGAGATCCTGTTCCACCGCGGCCAGAGCCTCTTCCGGCCCCTTCTTTACCAAAATGCCGGCATAAGTTTTCTCGATTTTGCTCAAAAGGTCGAAGGCCGCTGCCGACTGTTGCTTGAAATACGCCCTCAGGCCGACCGCCAGGGCCAATACCAGGAAAAAAGCCACCGCACCGCCGATTACGGCCTTCTTGTTGTTCCGGAAAAATTCGATCATCCGGGCTGAAAAAGTCAAAAATTCATCCGGCTCCTTGAGCAAGCGTTTACGATTCACTTTTCTGGCCGCCATTTAAATCGTCTCCTTTATTGCTTTCCACCTGTCTTCCGGAATGCTGGCACCCATTACCTGGCAGACCTCGAACCCGCAGGCCGCTCCCAGGCGGCCGCAATCCGCAAGCCCCATACCATTTAACAAGCCATACAAAAACCCGGCGGCAAACAGATCACCGGCGCCGGTGGTATCCACCGCCGTTCCGTCTCCCCGGGCCGGGATTATGTATTTCCGGCTGCCGGCTCGTATCAGGCTGCCCTCGGACCCCAGCTTCAGGACCGCCAGAGACGCCCGGTCTGCCATGCCGGCCAGAATCTTTTCCCGGTCACGGCAGCCGGTAAGCTCCCGGCCTTCTTCCTCATTGGCAAAAAGTATATCCACGTGCTCATCGATGAGGGATTCAAAAACATCACGGGCCGAGCCGACAACATTGAAACTGGCCAGATCCAGGCTCACCAGAGCCCCGGCAGCCTTGGCCCGCTCCATGGCAGCGCTGATGAAATCCCGGTTGAAAACCAGATAGCCTTCGATATGAACGACCGCAGCCGCATCAAAGGGGCAGGGCTCCAGATCCCCCGGCTCCGGGGTTGCGGCCGCTCCCAGGCAGGTGAACATGGTTCGCTGGGCATCGGGAGTAATCAGCGACAAGACCCGCCCGGTTGCCTCCAGGCAGCGGGCCACGGCCGGCAACACCTTGCGTTGTTCAAGTGAGCGCACCAAAAAATCGCCCATTTCACCCTGGCCGCAACGGCCCACAAAGCAGGAACGGCCCCCCAGCATCCCCACCCCGACGGCGGTGTTGCAGGCCGATCCTCCGGGCACGATCCGGGGAACAGACCCTATTTGGGCAAGCACCTCGTCGATGAACTGCGGCTCCACATAAAGCATGCCGCCCTTGGGAGCCTGCAGCCGGGCCAGAAAATCGTCATCGGCGTGCGCCAGAATATCGATCAGGGCCGAACCGACACCCATGACCATCTTTCTGCCCGCCGGCAATATTTTGAAATCCAAATTTTTCACCATACCAGAGTCGAATGGATCCAGCCTTGGTCACCGTCAGCATGGCGGACATGCAGCCAGGGGCCCTTTTTTTCCAGCACCCTGAAAGGCACTCCATTGTCCACCCTGAACACCACGTCATACTTTGTCCCCGGCCCGGAGCGCACGTTGCATTTATCCGCCTTGACCACCACCGTCCGGATCTTGCCCACCAGGGATTTGTGAATCCAGCCCTGGTCACCTTCAAAATCCTTGAACCGATACCAATCGCCCTTTTTTTCCAGGACCAACAGAGGGTAATAACGCTCCACCTTCCAGAGCACATCGTACCGGGTGCCCGGTCCGCTGCGGATATTGGCGGTGGCCGCAGTAACCGCATAGCGCTCGGCTGCCAGGCCGCTCGCGGCAGACCCCAGAATCAGTACGGCCGCCAGGAACCATCCTGCCGCCATCAAACAGACTGAATCCTTTGGCTGTTGCTTTCTCATGGTATCCAATCAATGCATCGGGCAAATAATCTTGGGAAAACTTTATCGCCGCATCTCAACGCCTGCATGCCGCCACCCTGATCTTGGCGGCCAGGCCCCGGCCCAGGGCCAGCCTTTTATAGCCCAGGGCCACCACGACCTGACCCTGGCCCTGGTTGGTTATCACGTCGATCTGATCGCCTATCCGCAGGCCCATGGTCATCAGGCGCATCTTCGATTTGGCCCCGCCCCTGAACTCTTTGATTAAAAGTCTTTCTCCCGGCTTGGCCGCATCCAGGCTGAGCGACGCCCGGCGCTCCTTCAGGCAACGGGCACAAATTCCGTATAATTCGAGCCTGTGCTGGAGCATGTGAAAGCCGTAAGACGCGGCCACTTCTGCCTGCAGTTTTTCGATGGCCTGATTTTCAAACTCGATGATTTTTTTGCACTTGGTGCAAATCATGTGGTCATGGTGCTGTCCCAGATGGCGGTGCTCGTACCTGAGCTGGCCGTTTTCAAACCGGGCCTGCTGGGCAAAACCGTAACGGCACATCAACCGGAGGGTTTCACGCACGAAATCCAGGTCCAGGCCGTGTCCCTGCTGCCTTACAAGATGCCACAGTTCATCGGCCGTGACGTGCCGCTCGGTCTGGAGAAAGACTTCCAGCACCTTGAGGCGATCTTCGAAATCGTCGATATGATCGTCCTGGAACAGTTTGATGAACTGCTCGCGTTCCTGCTTGTGGATGGGGTGCGACAACATCGGTTGCACTCCTTTCAGGCCCAACGGCTTCAAAACCGGCTAGCGGCTGTGACCGGGCAGATTCCAGGTGGTGCAGCTGCCGCTCGAACAGGTCCTGGTCTGGGTGGAGGCCGCATCCTTGGCTGCCGCGCCGCCGCCCATGGCATAGTTGGTCGAGCTCATGATCCTCTCCAGCTGGCTCGAGCCGCACTCAGAGCACTTCATCTCAACCTGTTCATCCTTGTTCATGACCAGGATTTCCAGGCAATGATTGCATTGCAGGCAACGAAACTCATATATGGGCACGAAAACAACCTCCTTTTTTCGGGCATAAACGTCAAACATGTGACTCTATTATTACCCCGTTCCAAATGTCAAGCAGTGATAAGCCGGCACCGGCTATTGCCGAAGTACCCTGACAGCGCCTCTTTCAATTCCGTGCGGCTCAGATGTTTTTTCTTGCGCATGCGTTACCCTGGCCCGCCGCATAACCGCTTGATATATATAACAAAACAGGAACAGGGCCTGATTGGGTATCGACCATCATATCAACATGTTATGATTTTTCTTGAAGCCGGCTCTGCGAAAAGACTTCCTCCTGCTTTCACAAACAGGATATCATGCAACCCTTGCTTTTGCCGGGTTTGCGTGCGCGCCCTAGACAGGCCGGCTGCAAGCGGCTGCGGCCGCGGCCGCCAGGCAAAGGGGAACCGCAACCAGGGCAAAAACGGTTTCGGTGCCAAGATGGGGAAGCCAGCGCAGCAGCAGGCCGACAGCGGCACTGCCCAGGGCCGAAGCGCCGAGCAACAGGGCGCCCTGGAGGGCGGCGGCAACCCCGCTGTGGGAACGGAAGGCGGTGACCGAGGATTTCATGCCGACCGGGGCCAGAATCCCAAAGACCGCAGCAAAGAGCCCGGAGACCAGCAAAAAACTCCAGAGCCCGGAAAGCCGGCCTCCGCCCAGTGCAGCGAAGGCCAGGGCCGCGGCAAGCGCCGCCAGGGCCCCGCAGCGATAGACTTTGATCCCTCCCCGGAGACGGAAAAGCCGGGCCCCGAACCCGCGACCGGCAAAAAGACCGATGACGACGACTATGTTGCTCGCTCCGAAGGCGGCCGGTCCCAATCCGTAGCCGTTCATCACGATGTAGGGCGCGGCGGCGAGAAAGGCTCCCTGAAGGGCAAAAAAGGCGATCACCGGTAAAAGCACCAGGATGAAGGCCGGGGAAGTCAGCATGGCTGCCGTCAGTCCCAGGGTCCGGCCCGGGTTCAGCCGGTTGCGGGCGTCCGCCGGATGGGTTTCGGGAATCTGGAGCCAGGAAATGATCATAACCGTCAGGGTGAAAAGCGCCAGAAACCAGAAATTGGCCCGCCAGCCCAGGACGCTTGTCAGCAGGCCGCCAAGCATGGGGGCCGCCACCAGGCAAAGGCCGCCGAGCACTGCCAGCCAGCCGATCAGCGAAATCACCTTGAGGTCGGAACAGGCATCGCGCACCATGGCGATCAGGGTGCCCGGAATCATGCTGGCGCCGAAAGCCTGGAGAGCCCGGCCGGCAATCAGAGAATTATAGCCGCGGGCAGTGGCGCACACCAGTGAGCCAAGTATGAAAAAGACCATTCCGGACAGCAACACCGGGCGGCGGCCGTAGGCGTCACTGACCATTCCGGCGATCACGATGCAGGAGGCAAAGACCACGAAATAGACGGTCAGGGTATGGCTCATCAGGGCCCGGTCGATACCCAGCATGCGGCCGATGAGCGGCATGGCCGGCAGGTAGATCGAAGCCCCGACGCGGATGATCGAGCCGATCAGCAAAACGACGGCGCCAAACAGGAGACCGTCTCCGGCCATGGCGACAGAGTGCGTCCGGCTCATGCCCCTGACTCCGCGAACTCCGCCGCCGGTATTGCGTCTGCAACCAGGGGCAGCTTGATCTGGGCCCGGGAGCGGCCCGGTCCGGTCCGTTGCCGGTAAAGCTCCTCCTGCCACCCCTGGTCCATCAGTACCACCTGGAGACTGCGCAGCAGCCCCTGATCACGGAAGACCGGGTAGATCAGGGTGTTTTCCCGGAGCAGCTCTTCCAGCCGTGCTGCCAGCCGAACGGCGGCTGCGGCCGGATCGCTGACCGGCGCACCCGGTTCGAGGCAGATGATGTAGCGGTTGTCCTTTTGGTCGGGCACCACGCACCAGTGCCGGGCCGGCCGGCCGCAGATCTGTCTTGCAGCCTTTTCCACCAGCGGCACCAAGGCTGCGGCAGCCACCTTCTCGCCGCACAGATTGAGCTGCTCGCCGCTTTTCTGCTCGAAAACGATCTCCGGGGCCGAACCGACAAAACCCTCTACCCGGACGATATCGCCGATATCGTAGCGGTAAAGTCCGGCGTAGTTGGTGATCAAAAGCTCGTAGCTGCGGCCCTCTTCCACCTGGTGGGCCAGCCGGATACGGCCGCTTTGCGGGTCCCGGAACTCGTAGAAACCGGCATAGATGGTCAGCGGCCCGGCGGCGCGGCCCGGTTCCAGGGGAAGGTTGAACTTGCCCTCGGTGGCGCCGTAGCCGACATCGAAGAATTCGACCCCGGCAGACAGCCAGGGGCGCAGGCTTTCCAGATAGCGGCCCACCGAGCCCGCCAGCCAGCAGCTTACCACCTTCAGTTCCGGCCAGTAGACCTCGGGCCGGAAGGCTCCGAGCCGCTTTGCGGCGCGGCGCAGTTGCGCGGCCCGCTCAGGATCGGGGCGCAGTTGGGCCTGCAGCCGGTCTGCCGTTGCGGCCGGCAAATCTTCCGGTGCTTCCAGCGAGCCCCGTTCGATACCGCGAATCAGACGGTCGGCATGCTCCCGGGCGGTTTCCAGCAGCTGGGCCAGGCGGGCGGCGTTGTTGCAGGAGATCAGCCGGACATCCTCGGCCACGGCAAAACGCATCAACAGGTAATCACCGGACCCGCCGTAGTCCAGGTCGAGGATCGCCGGCGGAAAGGCGACCCGGCGCCGGAGCTGCTCCGCAGCGGTGGCCAGGGCAATGCCCGAGGCGCTGCCATAGGCAATGCCTGCTTCGGTATGGCCCTCGACGGCATGGTTGACCAGCGGCAGCAGCTTGCCCTGCCGGATTTCCGGCACCCGGGCCTGGATGGCCTCGATCCTGAGCCGGGTGGTCAGCGCCTTGAGCCGGCGTCCGGTCTCGGATTCGGGCACGATCTTGAGTTTGCCGGTGGTGCCGCTGGTGCAGACGAAATAGGGCGGCCGGCCTTCAAACAGGATGTCGGTTTCACCCTTTTGCAGGCGTTCTGCGTAACCCTGGTAATCTTTCCAGGTGGAAACCGGCAGCCGCTGCCGGAAAGACCGGCTGTCGCCGATGGTGGCAAAATCGTAACGCCGGCCGATATCGGTGGCCGCGGCGCGCTTGAGGATGTCCTTCAGGACTTCCTCCTGGACTTCCGCGCAGCGCCGGCAAAGCTTTTTGAACTCGTCCGGCCGCCGGGGCAGGGTACTTATCATGGTGTCTCCTTAAGGCTTTGGTGTTGGGCCTGCAGATAGTCGCGCAACCGGCAGGCGCTTTCGTCGTGAAGTTTCAGGGCGGCAAAATCGAAATGCTGGCCCCGCAGCCGGCAATAGAGCAGTTCCCAGCAGGCCGGGGTCTTGAGAATGAGGCCGCAGTAGAAAAATTCCAGGGAGCGTACTTGCTCCTCGAAACCGGGTGGCAGGGGGCGGTCGGTGGAAATCTGCAAATGGATGGTAACCAGGCCGTCGCTGTCGAGTTCGTCGAGACTGCGGCGCAGGACGCGGAACCAGTCCCGCCCCGCAGCTTCGATGACAATCCGGGCCAGGCCCATATCTTGCCGGCGGTTCGTTGTAAACCGCGTGGCGGCGGCATCCGGTTCGGCGGTCGCCGTGCTGAAATCGGGCCCCTCGAACACAGAAAGCAGCTTGCCGGTCATTTCCAGGTGGGGCTCCGGCAAATGGACTGTGGCCGGCTCGAGCCGGTTAGGCGCCAGCAGGGCGTACAGCAGGCTTTCACGCTGCCTGCGGCCGGTATCGATGCCTATGAACTTGGCCTGTTCATGGACCGAAAGACACAATGCCGTGGGCACGAAACCGAACAGGCCGGCCAGCCGCTGGGAGCCGGTATGGGTGGTGACCAGCTTGGAGTAGGCGGCCCGCACTTGGCTGCCGCCTTCCTTGATGAAATCGATCTGTTGACGCGCAACCCGGAGCAGGGCCCGGTTCTTGCGGTACTCCGGCCGGCTCATCAGCATGCCGGCCTCGACGATCTCCCGGCAGCGGGAATCCCGCTGATAAGCGGAGTTGACCACCACTTCACCGTCCTGATTACGGCCGATAAAGGCGATCACGTCCCCGGCCGCCAGGGCCTCCTCGAGCCGCTTGCGGTAGTAGAAGACTTCCTTGACGTAAGAGTAGCGATAGGTATGGTAGGTGAGCTTGACGATGCCGTAGGCGTCGGCCGGCCGGGCCCGATCGACCTCCAGCCGCTCCCTGGCGCAGGCACGGTGCCACTCAGGGTCGAGGGGAGCCGGTTCCGCCAGAGGTTGGAAACCGCGGAAACGCTTTTCAAACAGCACTACCCAGCCGCGGCTGCCCTCGTTGCGCAGCTGGAAAGCGTCGGTCAGGGTTTCGAGCAGAAAGAAGGGCAGGCCCTCCAGGGAAGCCTCGGGATCCAGGCTGTCGTAGACCGGCAGATTCTCCTCGTCGACCGGAATGCCCCGGTTGCGGAAGAAAAAACGCAGGCCGCTTTCGATCGGTTCGGCCTCGATCTCGAAGGGCTCGTCCCGGTCGGGCCGCAGCGCTCCGAGAATGAAGCCGGCCGCCTCCTCGGCCGCCAATTCGAGTTCCCGGGCCTCCTTGTCATCGGCCCCGAAGAGCCGCCCGGTCTCGGCGACATAGGCGCGAATGACTCCGATGGAGCGCTGATCGTGATAGGTAAAAAGACTGCTTTTCATAATACTTTTACTCCAGTCGGCTGAGGATCTGCCGGGCAATACCGCCCATATGTCAAGCCCGTTTCCGCCGGACCGACAGCGAGTTCTTTGCCGATCTCTTAGCAATAAAACAGCACCTATATCAAGAACCGGATCGTGGTATGCCCGGCGGCCGAAAAGCCTGTGGACGGATTCAGTCCTGAAGTTTGAAAAGAAAAAGGCATCAACTGGCCGCGCTTTCAACCATGAAATCGGCCTGCCTGCGCGACTACAAGGCAGACCTCATCGCCGAGATGTCCCGGCACCGGGTAGGCAACAAAGGCTATCGGATTCGGTATTACATCAACAGCAAGTTCTTCAACATAGCAAAGAAATAAGCAGAATCAATCGAGCGCTTCAAATATTGGACAAGTGTTTCGCTTTATCATGGGGTTTCCAGCATCTCGCGGGCATGGGCCAGGGTGGTGGGAGTGATTTTGCGGCCTCCGATCATGCGGGCGATCTCCTCGACCCTCTGGTCGGCAGAAAGGGCCTCGACCGAAGTGGTGGTCCGGCCCTGTTTGACTTTTTTGGTTATCCTGAAATGCCGTGATCCGAATTTGGCAATCTGGGGCAGGTGGGTGATACAAAGGGCCTGATGATGCTCGGCCAGGGATTCCAGCTTGCGGCCTACCATCTCGGCAACCTGGCCGCCGATGCCGGCATCGACTTCATCGAAGATCAGGGTTTCGACCGCCTCGTTCTTGGCCAGGATCACCTTGAGGGCCAGCACCACGCGGGACAACTCGCCTCCGGAGGCTATGGCCGCCAGGGGCTTGAGTTCTTCCCCCACGTTGGGGGCGATCATGAAAACGGCCCTGTCGCACCCGGTTTCGCTCACCGCCGCATCCCGGCAAACAAAATACTCGGGCTGGCTGGCTGCCGGAGCCGGTTTTTCGAGCAACACCCGGAATCTGGTTCCTCCCATCTCAAGATCGGCCAGTTCCGTTTCAACCCTGCGGGCCAGCCTCGTTGAAGCCTTCTGCCTGGCCTGCGAAAGTTTACGGCAGGCCTTGCACAACCGGTCGTGGACCGCGGCCAGTTCTTCTTCAACCGCGGCTATCTGCTCGTCCAGACCGGCAATCGACGCCAGTTTCCCGGCAAGGCAGCGGCCATGCTCGATCACCTTTTCAAGGCTGCCGCCGTACTTGCGCTTGAGCCGGTTGATCTGGTCCAGGCGGGCCTCAACCTCCTCCAGCCGGCCCTCGTCTGTTTCCAGTCCCCTCAGATAGGTCCGCAGCTCGGCACTCAGGTCCTCCATCCGGTAGATCGTGTCGCTAACGGTCCGGGCGAATTTTTCCAGGTCCGGATCCACACCGGCTCCGGTATTCAGTTCCTTTTCGACCTCGGCCAGCTGCTCCGTGACCGCCCCGTCGCCGTTGTAAAGCAGGTCCAGGCAACGGTGGATTCCGGAAAACAGGGTCTGGATGTTCCTGAGGCGGGCCCGCTGCTGTTCCAGGCGTTCATCCTCGCCTTGCTCGAGCCGGGCCTGCTGGATCTCGTTTTGCTGGAATTTGAGCAGTTCCAGCTGCTCTGCCCGGCGCTGCTGGGCCTCCAGGAGCTTCTGCCGCCGCTCAACCAGCGGAAAAAGCCTGCGGTACAAATCTCCCACCTCGGCCCTGAGGGGCATCAGCCCGGCAAACTGGTCCAGGATCAGGAGGTGGTTTTCTTCCTTAAGCAGTTTCTGATGGGCATGCTGGCCGGAAATGCCGACCAGGTTCTCTGTCAGGCGGGCCATTGCCTGAACGGTGGCCAGCCTGTCGTTTATGTAGATGCGGTGGCGGTTGTTGCGGGCCACCACCCGGCGGATCAAGAGCCAATCCTCTTGCGGCCCGCCGAGGCCGAGCCCGGCAAGTTGGCCGGCCACCGCTCCGTCCGGGGAGATCCGGAACAAGGCCTCCACTTCGGCCGTTTCACTGCCGCTGCGGATCATTTTGGAAGAAGCCCTGGCCCCCAGCAACAGGTTGACGGCATTGACGATGATCGACTTGCCGGCCCCGGTTTCACCGCTCAGGATGGTCAGCCCGGGCCCGAACCGTATCTGAAGATCGTCTATGATGGCAAAATTACGGATTGAGAGCTCTTCGAGCATTGCTTATCCAGGTATCAGGCAAACTGCCCGCCCATGAAAAGGGTGGCTTCCAGGCGGACTCGCGCCGCGGTCACAACGGCAGGGCGGCCCGGCGAAGATGCCGGACTGACGCAAGGCCACACCCATATAGTTCAATTTTCTGTCCCGATCAAGACTTGCCGCCTGTCCAAAGAGGATCGGGTCACACCCGCCCATCATCAGGAGACTGATCACGGGCCCCCGAACGGCCGGATTCTTTGCGCCGCAGCCGCCAGTTGGGTTTGCGCCACATCCCTCCGCTTCCGAAACACTCCCAGCCCCAGGCCAGCCATTTCACCAGGGCGGCCGCCAGCCACAAAGACCAGAGCAGCATCAGGGCCTGGTATATCCAGCGCGGCAGGCTGACCACCACCGGCATGGGCATGGTGCCGGCAATCCTGTCCTGATACCATCTCAGCAGGGACGCGGTCGAACCGTTGCCGGCGATCTGCATCTGCGGCGGAACCATCAGTCCCTGTCGTATGGCCCAGTAGAGAACCGCCAGGGCCGCCAGGGTCAGGCCGACCAGGGCCAGCTGGAGCAGATCGAAGCCCAGGGCACCCCGGGAAGGACTGATTCGCTTGCGCGCCCCCAGGGCAAGCAGCCAAGCGGCCACCAGGGCCCCGGCCGGGACCGGAACCTGGACAAGACCAAGGGTAAGCAGGAGCCATTGCCCGGTTCCCAGAATCGTCAGACCGGTCCGGGCCAGCACGAGGGCCACCAGCAGACAGGCACCCAGGTAGCTCCAGAACAGCACCGCCGGCCCCAGGCGTGGTCCGCTGAGCCACAGGATCCAGCGGTTTGCCGGAACGTGGAAATCGATACGGGCATTGACCGCCTCCCGGCCCAGGTTCACCGCCGGCCCCCGCCAGATCATCTTCCACCGGTGAGGCTGGTGCCAGACAAGGCGCGCCGTCTGGCGGCCCGGGTCGAGGGGGATCAAGACCAGTCTTCCGTCCTGGGCAAGGGGCTGCGTTTTCCCGTCTTTTTCCAGCAACTGGAGGGAAGCGTCCGGAGGCAATTCCAGGCTGTACTGACCCCCCTTGCTGGAACGGAGGGTCAGGTTCATCTCAGCCTCCAGAAAGCGGCTGGAAGGCCTCAGTCGCATTCCCGCCCGGTCGATGGTCACCGTCTGCCCCGGCAGGGCCTTGGGCCGGGACACATGGATCGTCACCTTTTCACCGGGCCAGGGTTTCCACAGGGGCCGCCAGATCTGGCTTGCATCCTGATGCTGGACAGGTGTCAGGCCTTCGAAGCGGCAGTGCCAGACGGGACTTGCGTCAAGAAGCCAGGTCTCGGTCCAGGGCACCGACACGGGCGCCTTCAGTTCCAGCCTGGCGGACTTGGCAAGGGTCGAGGAAAAAACCGCCCTGCGCCGGGCAGCTCCCATCCGGATCACGGCCGCCCCGTCTTCGACGGCCACCCCTTCGGTGGTCACAGACTCTCCGGCAAGCAGCGGCACTTTCAGCACCACAGGCTGGCCGGGTGGCGTCAGACGCTCCACAGAAGTCCTGACTTTCCAGCTCAGGCCCAGCCGGAGATGCCTTGTGACGGAGAAAAACGGGATCAGGCCGGCCTGTTCGTTTTTCTTCCCGGCGGCGGACTCATTTTTCCCGATCCGGTACAGAATCAGAACGCCGGCCGCCTTTCCCCCGGGCTGCAGGCCTTCGATCTTCCAGCCTGGCGCGGCGACCGTTGTGAGATGGGGCTTGAGGGGCAGGGCCAATCTGATGGTATCAAGCCCTCCCACATCGGCCAGCAGGGCGATGGTATGGCGGCCCGGAGGAATCACGGCCCACAGGCGGCCCCTATCGTCACATCCCAGGGCCTCCAGCTGCGCTCCGTCGGCCAGAACCTGCTGCGGCAGCCACTGGCTGCGGCCGGCCGGAAGGGGGACGGCAGTCCTGACAGCAGCGTGCATCTGAAGCAGGATCTGGAGATTCCGGTCGCGCAGGGTGATGTCCATCCGGGACAGATCGGCACACCGGGGCAGACAATCGGGCGGCACCAGAAGCCTTTTTTCAAACTCCTCGAGCAGATGCTGCGGCGGAAATCCGCCTGCCGGGCCGGACAGGTCTGCTTCAGCCGCCCTGGCGGCGTGCGGCAAGAATATCATCATCAGGGCGACCGCAGCCAGGGCCGTTTCCTTGCCGAACCTGATACGGGTCGCCTCAGGCTTTAGCACACCCCAGATCAGCAATGCCAGGCAGGCCACCCGGATAAGAGCCAGCACCAGATTGAGAGCGGGCGACAACAGGTAGAGATGCAAGACCTGCTTGCTGGTGACAGGACCATTCCACTTCAGGGCCATGGTCTGCCATTTCCAGTCGGGCAGGCCCGGCCCGGTCTGGATCAGGGCATCGGGATCGTATTCGTCCAGCAGGGAGCCGGCATTTTCCTGTTCCAGGGCCTGCTTGGCGTATCCGGCCTTGCTCTTGACCATTGCGGCCGGACGGGCCATCAAGGCGTCGCTGGCAACCCTGGCCGCAGGCAGCGACTTTGAGCGCATAAAACCACCGCTTACGGCCGGACGGGCCAGCTGGGGAAAGAAACCGGTTCTCAGCTGACCTGCGGTGAACAAGACGCTCTGGACTGCAAGCACGCAGACAGCTCCGGCTATCCAGACCTTGGCCAGCCGGTTCAAAAATCCCGGTCCGGTCTTCCGCTTCAACGCCATGGCAGCCAGCAGATGAAGCCACACCAGCCTGGGAGCCTGCGGTTCGTGATAGACAAGGATCATCGTCACCAGGGCCAGGACACCCCAGGCGGGGCCGCATACCTTGAAAACCGCCAGGGCCACTATCAGGACGATGAAAAATGCCAGCAGGTTCCAGCGGTTTAGCCAGGTGGGCGGAGGATCGTCCACCCCGGAAGCGGCCGCCAGGCGCCAGCCCGGCGGCAGGTGAAGCCTTCCTGTCACACGGTTGAAGTCATGATCCCACCAGACTACCGCCTGGCGTGACAGCCGTCCTTCCAGGCGGGCATCGGCCTCCAGTTCCAGCCGGCCCTGACGCAACTCCACTCCGGCCTTGCCTTCGGGACCATGGGCGGTTATGAGCCGGTCCTTGCCTCCTACGGCCACCCGGCCCAGCCTGGCCGGAGGATTCATGGCCAGGAACCACTGCTTGCTCAGGCGGCCTTCGATCCTGTCGTGCACGGTAAAACCCCGGCCGTCAAAATCCAGCCACCAGTCCCGCTCCAGCCGCAGCCGGTCCGGAACAAGGTCGGAAGCCCCTCTTCTCAGCTGCTTGAATACCAGGGCGCTGTCCCTGGTGATCAGGTAGGCCGGAAAACGCTGCCAGTTTGAAGGCAGCCGGGTCTGGGACGGTTCCACCGGAGCCGCGCCCTCCACCTTTACCAAACGCAGATCGCGATGAGCTTCAAAAGCCCATATTTCGTCACCATAGGGCAGCCCCGGCGGCGCCAGCCTGTCAACCGGTCCGGGCATGCGCGCCTCTATCCTGATCCGCCAGCTGCCGGGCCGCAGCTGGACCTCGATGCCGCCGGCCTCGTTCAAACGGGCCGGCAAAACACTCTTTATGGCCATGGGGATGGCGCGGTCGGGCAGGACCGGTTCCAAAAGCACCTTGCGGGGCGGGCCGGAAACATCCAGAAGGAAAAGCGTGACCACCCGCATGGGGATGGTATCTCTTACCAGCCGGACGATGTGAACCTGCATGCCGGCCGGCCCCGTTTGCCCGGCGGGCTCTTTTTTCTTGATCCACAGGTTCTGCCGGTGATCGATCACCGGACGGCTGACCACCTGGCCGTCAAGCACGAGTTTCACCAGACCCAGCTGGGGCGGGACCTTTATCATTTCAGGTATCTGATCCCAGTCGAACCGGCCCGTAACCCGGTATGAGCCGGCTTCCAGGTAGAGGGCCGGAAAGCCGTTTCGCTCCAGAACCGGTTCGGTCTTGCCGTTTACCTGGACTCCTTCCGGCCAGAGGTACTTTGCGCCCGGCAGCCGGACCCATCCGGGAGCAAAGAGGCGCCACTGCTGATCGAACCTTGCCCCCCGGCGGTCGGCAATCAGGGTCAGCCTGGAAGGCCACCGGCAGCGGGTCACGGACCCGCCGTCGAAATCGCGGGGACAGAGCAGGTCCTGTTTGTCGTAAAGAACCCACCGGCGCCACCGGTCAAGCTCGGGAGGAGCGCCGGGGTCCCGGGCCGCCCATACGAGAGACTGCATCATAATCGATGTCGCCAGCAATGAGATCAACAGGAATGGCCGGCACTTGAGGAATTTCATGTTTAGTGGCCTCGCGAGAATTTACAGGCTGTTTTCATTGCTTGGGTCTGCCGGAACATCGGTTTTTCACGATCTGACTGCCCGTCCCCCAAGGCCGGGAAAAGCCATCGCCTACAGGATGGCCCATTTGCCCCGGCCCCGATTTTCCGGGCTAGCCGGTCACGAAACGGTTGCGGATGGTTCCCACCGATTCTATGCTGCACTCCACCACGTCGCCCGGTGCGAGTGTTACGGGCGGATCGCGGAAAATTCCCACCCCGGCCGGCGTACCGGTGGAAATGATATCCCCCGGCCAAAGGGTGATGTCCCGGCTGATATCCTCGATTATCTCCGGAACGGAAAAGATCATATCGGCCGTATTGCCGTCCTGCATCAAGACTCCGTTGACCCTGGCGGTGAGGCGCAGGTTTCGTATGTCCTGAATCTCGTCGGCTGTAACCAGGGCCGGCCCCATGGGAGCAAAGGTGTCGAAAGACTTGCCGCGGAACCACTGGCTGTGGCCGAACTGGGCCTGGCGGGCCGAAACGTCGTTCATCACCATGTATCCGGCCACATGTTCCATGGCACTGTGACGGTCTATGCCCTTGCCGGCCTTTGCAATGACGACCGCCAGCTCCACCTCCCAATCGACCTGGCCAGAGCTTTCAGGCAGCAGCACATCGTCAAACGGCCCGTTGACCGTGTTGGGGGTTTTGCAAAAAAGCAGCGGCTGTTCCGGCAGATCGAAGCCGCCTTCATCGGCGTGGGCTGCAAAATTCTTCCCCAGGCAGATAATCTTGGCCGGCCGGAGAACCGGAGCGCCCAACCGGCCGCTGAACGGTTCGGCCGGGGCATCAAAATCCTTCAGCTTCTCCGGCCAGCCCTGTCTGAAAAATTCGGGCCCGATATCAGGTATGGAGGGAAAATGCCTTCTGAGATCGATGATTCCTTCCGGGCGTTGCAAACCGGGCCGTTCCGCTCCCGGAGGTCCGAAACTGATCAAACGCATAACCGTACTCCCAATGCGGCGAGACCTGTTGGCTGTTCAGCGGCCGGGAACAATTATCCGCGACTGCTCCCCGCCCTGGGCCTGCTGCTGGCGGCGCAACTGCTCCACCTGGCGGATAACCTCATCCAGGGCCTGGCGCATGGCGTCGGGAAAAGCGGCGTAAGCCTCCTGCAGTGATTCGGCCTGGAGGCGGGCCTGGATCGGCAGGGGGCCTTCGGGCGACATCAGCTGGGTATGGCCGATGAAAATCTGGCTGCGGCTGTCGTCATCACTGCCATCGGGCAGGATGGGAATGAGCCGGCGGATGGAGGCGGCCTTGAGATCGGTAATCGATTCCTCCCGGTAGAGGTTGCCGGTATCGACGGAAAAATCGAAAAGTTCGTCTTGAGATGGTGTTGTCATCAATGATCCTTTCATAAAATAGTTGAAGAGTTGTTGCCATGGTTACCCAATCCATGGGAAACTGCAAGGCGAGATTGTGACTGACCGGTTCAATGGTACCCGGCCCGGTATGCTTTGAGCTAAACGTAAAGCCTGCCGGTTGTCAATCCCTGTTTGGCCTGGCCCTTGTCCGGCCGGCCCCGGGCAAACAGGCGGCCGGCCACCGGGGCTTTTTTTTCCGCTCCGGAATTTGCCCGCTCGTCCGGAGCGGATCGGATCCGGTAATCGGCTCCGCATTCTGAACAGGAGTACCATGATGTTCAAGGATTTAGTACTCGGCCTGCGCTTTGCCATCCAAGGCGTGGCCATGGCCGTAAAAAACCCCAAGCTGCTGGGCCTCGGCCTTGTGCGGCTCGTATTGACAGCCGCCATTGCGATCCTTGGAATCGGCCTGGCCCTTACTTATCACCATCAGGTCATGGCCCTGGTCTGGCCCCGGCCCGACAGTGCCTGGATAATCTGGCTGTGGTATCTTGCATCCTGGGTACTTGCCCTGTTGGGGGCCGCTTTGGCCTCGGTGCTGGGATACCTGCTGGCCCAGATTCTTTTCAGCATCTTTATCATGGACCTCATGTCGCGGATTACCGAACAGTATGCCGGCCGGGCCGCGGTCGAATCCAGGCTTTCTTTCTGGGGGTACTTCCGGCACCTGGTAATCCAGGAGATTCCGCGCACCATTCTGCCCGTTGTGATCTCCCTGCTCATCATGGCCGCCGGATGGCTCACCTTCCTGGCACCGGTGGTGACCGTTGTCATGCCCCTTACGGCCGGGGCCTTTCTGGCGTGGGAAAACACGGATCTTGTTCCGGCCCGCCGGATGCTACCCTTTGCATACCGCTGGTCGTTTTTCCGGCGCCATTTCTGGTCCCACGTCGGCTTCGGCCTCCTTTTCCTCGTGCCCCTGGCCAATATCGTCTTTCTTTCCTTTGCGCCCGTGGGCGGAACCCTGTTGTATCTCGAACATGAGGAAAGGGAAAATCGGTAATCCCGGTTTTGCTTTTGCTGAAAAATCTGCTATAGAAGGCGGACGAAAAAAGCGGGGATGTAGCTCAGCTGGGAGAGCGTGGCGTTCGCAACGCCAAGGTCGTGGGTTCGAATCCCATCATCTCCACCAAAGACGACGCCAGCCGGTAGCCTGCAACCGGAAAACAGTCTGCAGGCCAGTAGCTCTAATGGTAGAGCACCGGACTCCAAATCCGGGTGTTGGGGGTTCGAGTCCCTCCTGGCCTGCCACTAACCAGAGACCTCGTCTATGACCTGTTTGAGCTGAAAGGCCGAAAAAGGTTTCTGGACAAAACCTTCGGCCCCTGCGTCCATTATCTCCTTGGCCGGTCCTTCCATGGCATAACCGCTGCACACGATGACTTTCAGATCGGGCCTTTCTGCCTTCAATAGCGGATACAGCCGGCTTCCCTCCATATCGGGCAAAACGACGTCCAGGAGCGCGAAGGCAACCGGGCCCCGGTGCCGGCGAAGCTTGCTCAGGGCCTCCCGGCCCGAAGCAGCCCGGATAACGGGGTATCCCAGCTTGTTCACAATGGCACAGTCGACTTCCATCACCAGCTCTTCATCTTCCACAATCAGGACTGCGCCTTCGAGCCTGCCCGCCTTTTCTCCCGCAGGGGCCGGATCTCTTTGATCCCATCTGCGACAGGGAGAATCCGCCATGGGCAGATAGACGGTCACCCGGGCGCCCTTGCCCGGCGCAGATTCGATACCGATCCAGCCGTTGTGCTGCTTTACGATGCCGTATACCGCCGCCATCCCCAGGCCGCGTCCCTGGAATTTGGTGGTGAAAAAAGGTTCGAAGACCCGGCGCCGGGTCTCTTCGTCCATGCCCGGACCGTCGTCTTCCACCACCAGCCGGACGTAGCTTCCGGGCCTGAGGCCTTCGCAAGCGGCGGCGGCCTCCCGGCTCAGATCGACGTTGCGCAGGCCGATGGTTACTTTTCCCCGCCCGCCCAGGGCCTCGGAAGCGTTGGACAATACGGCGGCCAGCAGCTCCTGGATCTGGGCGATATCCACACTGACCGGTGCTACTTCATTGTCAAGGTCGAGTTCCAGCTTGATCTCCGGTGCCAGGCTGTGTCTTACCAGCCTGAGAATATCCAGGATGAACTGACGGGTCTCTACCGTCTGGGCCTGGTATTTGCCGCCCCGGGCATAGGCCAGCAGCTGGCTGGTCAGCTGAATCAGGCGCTGGCTGGCCTGGGCAATCGGTCCGGTGTATTTCTTCAATGGTTCGGAGCTGATTTCACTCGACTCCAGCATCTCCAGGTTACCCAGGATGACGGCCAGGGCATTGTTGAACTGGTGGGCGATCCCTCCGGCCAGGGTGGAAATGGTCTGCATCCGGCGGGACTGCTCCGGCCGGCGCGCCAGGCGGCGGGAAGCATCCTGGCCCTTCAGATCGTCTCCCGCCGGAATGGCGAAGGCAAAAGCGCCTGCAAACTCACCCCGGGTGTCGAAATCCGCCACCATCGAAACAAGCACATCCAGTTTTTTGCCATCGGGCTTCAGCAGGCGCATGCGGCGCCGGTCGATCCGGGCCTCGGTCTGCAAAACCGCCTCCAGGGCCTTGCACCCATCCTCTGTGCCGGAAAAAGATAAAAACCGATCCAGCCTCCGGCCGGCGACCTGTTCTTTGGTATATCCCAGGGTGTCCAGCCAATGCCTGCTGGTTGCCGTGATCCTCCAGCCGCTGTCCAGGGCCCACATCATTGCCGGCGCATTTTCAAAGAATTTCATCAACAGGGATCTTTGCCTTTCGAGATCGGCTTCTATCTCCTTTTCCCTGGTAACGTCTCTTCCGCAGCCCACGGTTCCTATCATGGCACCGGTATCATCTATGAAAGGGGCTTTGTGCACGTCGAGAACCAGATGCCGGTTGCGCACCAGGCCTTGTTCCAGAAATCGCCCGGCTCTCTTGCGTCTTTTGGTCAATGCGTCCGAATCGATGCAGATCTCGCCAAAGGTATGCCGGAAGCCGGCCTGACGTTCTTTGCGGGCAAAATACAGATCTGTCTTGCCGATGGCCTTTTCCGGATGACCGCACATCAGAAGCCTGTCACACATGGCCTGATTGACGAACATGTAACGATCCTGCATGTCCTTGGCCCATACCAGGTCGGGTATGTTGTCGGCCATCATCCGCAGCAGCTTGTAAAGGCCGCGGTAACGGGCCTCGCTTTGGCGCAGAGCCAGGTCGGATTCTATCCTCCGGTATTCCAGGCAGATCAGCTTGGCCGCCAGGGCTACCGCTTTAAGATCCGGTCCGTCGAAAGTCCGGTGGCGGGAAAAAAAGACGCCCAGGGCACCCGGCACCCGTCCCGAGACCAGCAGGGGACAGCCGAGATAGGCCTGGATATCGAATTCACCGATTATGGAGTCCCGGCGGGCGAAATGAGTCTGGGACAGGTTTTCGATCGCCACCGGTCCCTCGCCCCCCTTGATGGTGGTAGCAAAGATAAAACTGTCGTGAACAGGCAGGTGCAAGGGAAAACCCTGCGGTATCCGCCATCCGCTCCGGCAAATCAGGCGCGGCCTCTGCCGGTCCAGGTCGAAGCAGGCAACGAAAGCCGCCTTGAAAACTGCCTGGGTTTGTCTGAGTATCAGGAGGATGTTATTGTTGGAATCTGCTTCCAGCCTGCCGATGATATCTGTCAGTTGCTCGATCAGCACCAGGGAAGATCTGCCGGTTGGCAGGGTGGTCAAGGGCCAACAGTCCATTTGGCCTTTACGGGGGTGCATTTGTACTCCTTGCGGGCTCTGATCGCCAGCTTGGCTGTTCTGTACTTATTTTATCAGAAAAAACTCGCCGGACAAGGCTTTCCTGCCGCCCGGCTTTGAAAAATACGCCGGCCATTCCGGCTCTGCCGCCGGGATGTCCGACAGGCTCACCTGGGCTGGTCTCAAGTCCCGGACACTACAAAGAAAGCAATTCAATTTATAATTGACAAAACAAAGCGGCACCTTTTATGATCTGGTTTCAGTTTCGGAGGCCCTCTTCCGGCAGCAGAGGGTCAAAACATTTTTCCTTCCCTTGCAGACCAAACTATATAACCGCTTTTCCTGGGCTCTTAACAAAGATGAAGTCCGTTCTTATCGCCGAAGACGATGCCATGGTCCGGGATGCAATCCTGGCGGCATTGAAACGCATGCCGGACAAAGTCAGATTGATTACTGCCGCCAACGGGGCCGAGGCCCTCGAAATCCTGCGGAGGGAAACAGTAGACCTGCTGATTACCGATCTTCAGATGCCCGAAATGGACGGCCTGGCATTGCTGGCCCATACGGCCGCCGAATTAAGGGACCTGCCCTGTATCGTAATAACCGGCTACGCCCGGAACCTGCACCAGTTCCAACTTATGGTCAAAGCTCTTGAACCGGCAGTTCAGAAAGCCCTTGAAGAAAGTAAATTCCGCTTTTTCACCAAGCCCTTCGATATCAAGGCCCTTATGGAAGCAGCCGCCGGGCTGCTTGGCAACACCAAAACCGGCCTGCTGAGGGGCATTTCCATGGAGGGCTTCATCCAGCTGCTGGAAATCGAGGGCAAGACCTGCAGGGTCGACATTACCGCCGCCTGCGGCGGCCGGGGGATGATGTTCTTTTACCAGGGAAAACTGTGCGATGCCCAATTCCGGGATCGGCATGGTGAAGAGGCGGCCCTGGCCCTGCTGGGCCTGAGTGATCCTGAAATCACCTTCCAAGAGATAGACGACAAGACTTTCGATATTCCGTGTTCCATCAAAACCAGCGCCATCGCCCTGCTGATGGAGGCTGCCCGGATCAGGGACGAAGGCCGGGGGAATGAAAGATGAAAAAGGCTGTCTTCGGGCTTTGTCTGACCATTTTGCCTGTACTTGGCTTTTGTTTAATCGTCTCGGCCAAAGGAGTGACTAAGATGAAAATATCAAGCAGCGCTTTCGGCCACGAGGAGAAAATCCCTTCCCGGTATACTTGCGACAGCCAGGATGTCTCACCTCCGCTGGCCTGGGAGCAGGTCCCGGCAGAGGCCAAGAGCCTGGTCCTTATCTGTGACGATCCCGATGCCCCCATGGGAACCTGGGTCCACTGGGTATTTTACGACATCCCGCCGTCACTTGCCGGGCTGCCGGAAAAGATCGCGCCTGTGGAACGCCCGGATATCGGAGGGGTCCAGGGAAAGAATGATTTCGGCCGCCCGGGTTACGGCGGACCCTGCCCGCCTTCGGGGACCCACCGCTACTTCTTCAAACTCTACGCCCTCGATACCGTGCTGAACCTGCCTCCCGGCCGGACCAAAAAGCAGGTGTTACAGGCCATGGAAGGCCACGTGCTGGCCGAAGCCGTCCTGATGGGGACCTACAGCCGGAGATAGATACCCTGGTGCCCCTGAAGTCAAAGCCCGTTCTTGCATGGATGGCCGCAGGACTGCTGCTGCCGGTCATCGGATGGGTCATCCACGTTTCAAGGAGCGATTCATCCCTGATCCTGCGGCTTGAAAAGAGCAAGGCCTGCCGGGGGTGCGACCTGCGGCAAGCCGACCTGGCCGGGGCCCGCCTGGCCGGAATCGATCTGACAGGAACCGACCTGAGAGGGGCGGACCTTTCCGGGGCCGACCTGATAGGGGCCAGGTTCATCAATGCCAGGATCGGGGGAACAATCCTTACCGGCGCCGTCCTGGACGGTGCCGTCTGGGTCGACGGGCAAAAGTGCGGCCCGGGCTCGACCGGGCGCTGTCTCACCCCGGCCCTGCGCAGGCTGCTTGAAACCGGCCGCTGCCGCAACTGCGGCTTGACGGCGGCCACCATGGAGGCCCTGAACCTGGAGGGTATCGACCTGCGGGGCGCCGATTTGAAGCGGGCCCGGCTCCGGGGCTGCAACCTTGCCAAAAGCGATCTTGGAAGCAGCGATCTTGGCGGTGCCGACCTTGAAGGGGCTTGCTGCCGGCAGGCAAACTTCAGGGAAGCCGACCTTTCACGGGCCCGTCTGGACAAAGCCGGCCTGCAGGGGGCCTTTATGCAGCAAGCCATCCTGAATTGGGCCTCTTTTGCCGGGGCCGACCTTTCCGGAGCCGACCTGGCCGGGGTCGTGGCCCGCAATGCCGCTTTCCGGGAGGCCAACCTGGAAAACGCAAACCTGGCCCGGGCCGACCTGCGGGAAAGCAACTTCGGCGGTGCCGACCTTTCCGGGGCCGTCCTGACAGGCGCGGCCGTGGACGGAGTCGATTTCAGCGGCGCCGACCTGAGCGGTGCGGTCTGGACCGACGGCCGGATCTGCGGTCCCTCCTCCATCGGAACCTGCCGCCGCACTCCCTAGCACGGCCGGATAGAAGCGAGATTTTTTGGGCGTGGTATAGTGGTCTGATGACCTGAATATTTCATTGACAACCAACCCTGAGGCAACTATCATCTTCTTAAAATAATATTTTCCAGGCAGGAGTGGAGATGGTCGGCAATTCAGCAACTGGTATGATGACCGGATATCTGTCCCGGCCGGCCACATCGGGTGTCGAGGGTGTGGTCTTCAGATTCAAACGCTATGCCATCCATGACGGACCCGGTATCAGGACCACGGTGTTTCTCAAGGGCTGCCCCCTCGAGTGCACCTGGTGCCACAACCCCGAAGGCCAGGATTTCAGGCCCCGGCAAATGGCCGGCGGGCCGGCAACCGGGGGCCGGCCCCTTACCGTCGGCCGGCAGGTGACAGTGGCCCGGGTCGTGGCCGAGGCCGAAAAAGACCTCGTCTTCTACGACGACTCCGGCGGAGGGGTCACCTTTTCCGGAGGCGAACCCCTGGCCCAGCCGGATTTCATCCTGGCCCTGCTCGCAACCTGCCGCCACCGGAGACTGCACACCGTCCTGGACACATCCGGCTTTGCACCCCCGGAACTCTTCCTGGATGCAGCCAGGCTCAGCGACCTGGTCCTTTTCGATCTGAAAATCATCGATCCCGACCTTCACCGGAAATATACCGGAGTGAACAACCGGCAGATCCTTTCCAACTTCCGGGCCGCCTGCCGGGCCGGCATCCCCATGCGGGTAAGGGTACCCCTGATACCGGAGATCACTGCCACAGAGGCCAATCTGCATCGGCTGGGAGCCTTCCTGTCCACCTGCAGGGCCGGCTGCCCGGTTGACCTGCTGCCCTATCACCGCATCGGTGAAGACAAGTACCGCCGCCTGGGAATCGGCCATCCCGGCCGGATTCCGGGCAACCTGGACAAAGCCCGTATCCGGCAGGCCAGGGAAATACTGGCCGGTTACGACCTCAAAGTTTCAGTGGGAGGATGAAAATGACACCACGGGTTGCCAAGCTGCGCCAAGAAAGCCTTGCCGCCGTACCGAGCATCTGCGCCGAGCGGGCCGGGCTGGTCACAGAATTCTATCAAAGCGGGCGCGCCGCCGGTGAATCGGTCCCTGTCCAGCGGGCCCTGGCCTTCAAGTATATAATGGAAAACAAGGAGCTCTACCTGGGTGAAGGAGAACTGATCGTGGGCGAAAGGGGCCCGGCCCCCAAGGCCACTTCCACCTATCCCGAGGTCTGCCTTCACAGCGAGCAGGACCTTGAGATCCTCCACCGGCGGCCCAAGGTTCCCTTCAGGGTGGACCAGGCCACCTTCGAGACCTACAGGCAGACGATCATCCCGTACTGGAAGGGCAGGACCATCCGCGAAAAGATCTTCGCCAACATGGAAAAGCCCTGGCTCGAAGCCTACCGGGCCGGGATTTTCACCGAGTTCCAGGAACAGCGCGCACCGGGCCACACCGCCATGGGGGACAAGATCTGCCACCTGGGCATGGAAGACCTCAAAAAACAGATTCACCAGGCACGCCGGAGACTCGATTTCATCAACGATCCCCGGGCCCTGGAAAAGCTCGACCAGCTGCGGGCCATGCAGATCGCAGCCGATGCCATCATGGCCTATGCCGGCCGCTACGCCGACCTGCTGGCCAGGGCCGCTGCCGCCGAAAAGGACCCGTACCGCAGGGCCGAGCTGGAAGAAATGGAACGGATCTGCCGCAAGGTTCCGGCCCGGGCACCGGAAACCTTCTGGGAGGCCCTCCAGTATTACTGGTTCGTCCACGTGGGGGTCATCACCGAGCTCAACCCCTGGGACGCCTTCAACCCCGGCCGGCTCGACCGGCACCTGGAGCCGTTTTACCGCCGCCAGATCGAAGAAGGCACCTTATCGCCCGACCGGGCCCGGGAGCTGCTCGGCTGCTTCTGGATAAAGTTCAACAACCATCCTGCCCCGCCCAAGGTGGGGGTGACGGCCAAAGAGAGCAACACCTACGTCGATTTTGCCCTCATCAACCTGGGAGGTGTGGACCGCAACAACCAGGACGCGGTAAACGAGGTCACCTATCTCCTGCTGGACGTGATCGAAGAGATGCGCCTGCTGCAGCCTTCCTCCATGGTCCAGGTCAGCAAGAAGAACCCGGACCGCTTCCTTTACCGGGCCCTGGAAATCGTCCGCACCGGTTTCGGCCAGCCCTCCATCTTCAACACCGATGCCATCGTCCAGGAACTGGTCCGCCAGGGAAAAAACATCGAGGACGCCCGGGACGGGGGAGCCAGCGGATGCGTCGAAGCCGGTGCCTTCGGCAGGGAAGCCTACTTTCTGACCGGATACTTCAACCTGCCCAAGGTGCTCGAGATCACCCTGAACAACGGGGTGGACCCGCGCACGGGGCGCAGGATCGGCATTGCCGGCGGCGACCCTGCAAAATGGAAAAATTTCCAGGACCTGATGGCGGCCTTCAAGGCTCAGTTGCAGTATTTCGTGGACATCAAGATCCGCGGCAACAACATCATCGAAAGGATCATCGCCGGCAACATGCCGGCCCCCTTCCTCTCCCTGCTGATCGACGACTGCATCGAAAACGGCCGGGACTACAACGCCGGCGGGGCCCGCTACAACACCTCCTACATCCAGGGGGTCGGCCTGGGCAGCATCACCGATGCCCTGGCTGCCATCGGCCACCACGTCTTCGACCGCAAGACCTTCACCATGGAAACCCTGCTGGAGGCCCTGGCCCATGACTTCCAAGGCTTCCGGGACCTGCATCACCAGCTGGTCCACGACAGCCCCAAGTACGGCAACGACGACGATTACGCCGACGACATCTGCCGGGAGGTCTTCGAGGCCTTTTTCGCGGCCGTGGACTCAAAGCCCAACACCCGCGGCGGGGTTCACCGGATCAACCTGCTGCCCACCACCTGCCACGTCTACTTCGGCAGCGTCATCGGGGCCACGGCCGACGGCCGCAGGGCCGGCCGGCCACTTTCCGAGGGCATCTCCCCGGTCCAGGGCGCAGACCGCAACGGTCCCACGGCGGTCCTCAAGTCGGCCTCCAAGATAGACCACCTGCGCACCGGAGGCACCTTGCTCAACCAGAAATTCCTGCCCCAGGTGCTGGCCGGCAAGCAGGGCCTGAGCAAGCTGCTGCGCCTTGTCCGCTCCTATTTCAGGCTCGACGGCCACCACGTCCAGTTCAACGTGGTCGACGGCCAAATGCTGCGCCGGGCCCAGAAGAACCCCGACCGGTACCGGGACCTGATCGTGAGGGTGGCGGGCTACAGTGATTATTTCGTTGACTTGACACCCGAACTGCAGGAAGAGATCATCAGGCGTACCGAGCACGGCCAACTCTGAGAACGGATCCTGACACAATGGTCTTTGAAGCCATCCGCAAAAGCACCGCCCCGGAGATGGTGGCCCGCCAGATCCTGGACAAGATCACCGGCGGCCAGCTCAAACCGGGCCAGCGCCTGCCATCCCAGAGGGAGCTGGCCCAGGCCCTGTCGGTGGGACGCTCTTCAGTCCGCGAGGCCATCAATGCCCTGGTGGTCATGGGTTACCTGCGGGTAAAACACGGGCAGGGGACCTTCGTCTGCCTCAACCTGCCAGATTCCGACGATGCCGTAAAAAAGCTGGGCTCGGCCCTGGAAACCGGCAGCCTGCTGGACCTGATGGAGGTCCGCCGGCTGCTGGAGTGCAAGTCGGCCGCCCTGGCCGCTGAAAGGGCCGACCGGCAGCAGATCGAACGCCTGGAGGCCATCCTGGAGGCCATGGGAAAAGCCACCGGCGACTACCAGGGGTTCCTGGAGGCCGACCTGGCCTTTCATTCGGCCCTGGCCGAGGCCTCGGGCAACTCCATCATCTGCGAGATGATGAAGCTGATCACCAAGAAGGTGAGCCGGCAGCATGCCCGCCTGCGGACCGGACGCCTGTCGCCGGAGTACCGCCGGCTCTCCATTGAAACGGCCGCTGAAGTGGTCGCGGCCATCGCCGCCGGAGATTCCCGGCAGGCCCGGCTGGAAATGGAAAAACACCTGAGCCTGATCGATGACCAGCTCAAAGAGATAGTGCCTTGACAAGGAGCTAGCAGCATGCGGATCCGCGTTTTGACAGCCAATGACGTCGGCCGCTGTCTTTCCATGCAACAGGCCATCGAGGCCATGGGCTCGGCCTTCGGCCAGTACTCGGCCGGCAAGGCCACCGTTCCCCTGCGCACCAGGCTCAATACCGACAAGGGGGTCAGCCTGGTGATGCCGGCCTTCCTGCATGCCACAAAAGAGATGGCGGTGAAAATCGTGTCGGTCTACGAGCAGAATCCTTCCCGCGGCCTGCCGACCATAAGCGCCATGGTCCTGGTCCTGGATGCGGAAACAGGCTTTCCGGTGGCCCTGATCAACGGCGAAAGCCTTACCGCCCTGCGCACCGGGGCTGCCGGCGGCCTGGCGGCCGAGCTTCTCAGCCGGCCGGACAGCCGCACCCTGGCCCTTTTCGGCGCCGGGGTCCAGGCAGGGTCCCAGCTGGAAGCGGTCCTGGAGGTACGGGCCATCGAAAAGGTCATCGTGGTCGATCCCAACATCGAGGCGGCCCGCCGGCTGGCGGACCTGGCGGCCCAACGGGCAAATGCGCCGCAAGTGGAAATAGAAACCGATGCCGACCGGGCCGCAGCGGCGGCCGACATAATCGCAGCCGCCACCACCGCCACCACCCCCCTGTTCGACGGCGAGGCGGTCAGGCCGGGCACCCACATAACCGGCATCGGTTCCTTTACCCCCGAAATGCAGGAGATCGACGCCCGGGTGGTACGCAAGGCCCTGGTGGTGGCCGACTCGCGCCAAGCCTGCCTGGCAGAAGCAGGTGACATCATCGCCGCCGGCGTGCAGATAGACGCCGAAATCGGAGAGATCGTAAACGGCAGCCATCCCGGCCGCACCAGCCGGTCCCAGATAACCTTTTTCAAGTCGGTGGGCCTGGCTGCCCAGGATGCGGCCGCGGCCGTGGCCATCCTGCGCAACGCCGAAAGGCAAGACATAGGCCGGGTCATCGAGGTATAGAACCACTTCAACCATTTCAGGGCGACGACCATGCAGACAGACTTTCTCCAATCCCTGGCCGGCTGGCAGCCGCCCGATAGCTGGCGGCAGGTAACCACCATCGACTGCCACACCGCCGGAGAGCCGTTCCGGGTGATAACCGGCGGCCTGCCCCCTTTGAAGGGCGCAACCATACTGGAGCGCCGGCGCTGGTTCCGGGAAAATCACGACCGGCTCCGGACAATGCTGATGTGGGAACCCAGGGGCCATGCCGACATGTACGGCTGCATCGTCACCGAACCGGTCAGCCGGCAGGCCGACCTGGGAGTCCTTTTCCTGCACAACGAGGGCTACAGCACCATGTGCGGCCACGGTATCATCGGCCTGGTGACCGTGGTCCTGGAAACCGGGATGCTGCCCATGCAGGAACCCGAGACCTGCGTGCGGATCGACACCCCGGCCGGCCTGGTAACCGCCTGGGGCCGTTGCCGCAACGGCCGGGTAACCAGTGTCCGCTTCCACAACGTGGCCTCCTTTGCCCCGGCCCTTGACCGGTCGGTCCAGGTTCCGGGTCTGGGCAAGGTGGACTACGACCTGGCATTCGGGGGCGCCTTCTACGCCTTCGTGGATGCCGGCCGGCTGGGACTGGACACGGGTCCCGCCGGTTTCGGCGAGCTCATCCGCCAGGGCATGGCCATCAAGCGCGCCATAATGGAAAGCACCACCATCGAGCATCCCCTGGAACCGGACCTTGGTTTTCTCTACGGCACCATTTTCACTTCGGCCCGGGCAGGCGGCCAAATCCACAGCCGGCACGTCTGCATTTTCGCCGAAGGCGAGGTGGACCGCAGTCCCACCGGCACCGGGGTCAGCGCCAGGCTGGCGATTCTCCATCGCCGGGGCCGGCTGGACAGGGAAGAGGAAATCGTCATCGAAAGTATAATCGGCACGCGCTTCAGGGGAAAAATCGTTGCAACCACCACCTGCGGGCGGTATGAAGCAATAATTCCTGAAATCGAGGGCTCGGCCCATATAACCGGGGTCCACCGCTTCGTTGTCGATCCTGAAGATCCCCTGGCCCGGGGTTTCATCCTGCGATAACCGCTACCCAGAGGGACAAATGCCAATTCCGGCCACAATCCGAGTGCTGGCGGTCTTTGCCCTGATCCTGGTTACCATCAAACGTCTTTCCCTGGGCAGTTCCTTCGCCCTGGGAGCGGCCCTGCTGGGACTGTTTTTCGGCATGACCCCGGCAGACCTCGTCCTGTCCATGGCCCGTGCCCTGGTCCATCCCAAGACCCTGGCCCTGTCGGTGGTGGTGAGCCTGATCCTGATCCTGTCGCGCAGCATGGAAGCCACCGGCCGGATGGACCGCCTCCTGGAAGGTTTCAAGGGCCTGGTGGCCAGCCCCTTTCTCAACCTGGCCATCTTCCCGGCCCTGATCGGCCTGCTGCCCATGCCCGGAGGTGCGGTCTTCTCGGCTCCCATGGTCAAGAACATCGGCCACAACCGGGGCCTGAACCAGGATCAGCTGAGCTTTCTCAACTACTGGTTCCGGCACATCTGGGAATACTGGTGGCCGCTTTACCCCGGGGTCCTGCTGGCCACCACCCTGGCCGCCAGGAACCTGTGGTCCTACGTCTGGCTGATGTTGCCCCTGACCCCGGTTGCCATCGCCGCCGGCCGGTTTTTGATCCGCCGGGCCGACATCACCGAACACTCCCGGCAACCGCGACAAGCCTCCAGGCCCGGGCCGGCTCCCTTTGTCAGGGAGCTTGCTCCCATCGCCATCGTAATCGTGGGCGGGCTTACGGCCGGTTTTCTGCTTTCACCGCTGGCGGCCGGAATCGCCAAGGAACTGGGGCTGATTCTTGCCCTGGTGGTGGCCATCGGCCTGGTCTGGCACACCGGAAAACTTACCGGGGCCAGGCGGCTGAAGATGGCCGCCAACAAGAAACTGCTCGGCATGTATTTCATGGTTTCGGCCGTCCTGATCTTCCAGGCCATCCTACAGGACAGCACGGCCGTCAACCAGATCAGCGCCGAGCTGATCCGCTGGCACATTCCCCTGGTGCCCGTCTGCATCATCCTGCCCATGCTGGTGGGGGTCGTCTCCGGAATCACCATCGCCTTCGTGGGCACCACCTTTCCGGTCATCTTCGCCCTGCTGGGTGCCGGCGGCCAGCAGGAACACTTCAACGCCTTCCTGATGCTGGCCATGACCTCCGGATTTGCCGGAGTCCTGGTTTCCCCCCTGCACCTGTGCCTGCTGCTGTCCAATGCCTTTTTCAGGGCATCCCACGCTGCCGTTTTCCGCCTGATAGTCCCGGCGGCGGCAATCCTGCTTGCCGCCGCCCTGGTTTATTTCGCCATCCTGTATTATATTGGGTCATAACTTTCTCCGGACCAACAGAAGGAGGCAGTCCATGACCGTCCACAAGGTAGCCGTTTTCAAGCCTTATCCCTTTTCCGTCGGCCAGAAAATCAACATCGATGCCGGACCCCGCAAGGGAGACTGGGAAGTGGTGGCGGTTGACGACAAAAAGGTCACCCTGCGCTGCCCCATCTCAGGAAAGCAATTTGCCTGGACCCGCTTCTGTTACCTGGTGGAAGAAAAAGAACAGGCTGTCTGGCCCGGCCCTGAATAGGATTTGCCGCCGGGCGGGGCAGCCTGGTAAACCTGCGCTAAAGGGGGTAGAGGAAAATGTCCAAAAACGCCCTGATCATCGTGGACATGCTCAACGACTTCATCCGGCCCGAAGGAGCCCTTTACTGCGGCCCCGCGGCCGAGGCTATCGTTCCTTTCATCGCCGAGCGCCTGGAGCACTACCGCAACAGCAGCCAGGCGGTGATCTTCCTGAAGGATTCGCACCAGCCAAACGACCTGGAGTTCGACAAGTTTCCCCGCCACTGCGTGGCCGGAACCTGGGGCGGCCGGATAATCGACGAGCTTACTCCCGGACCGGGCGAAACCGTGATCGCCAAGAACCGTTACAGCGGCTTTTTCAACACCAACCTGGCCAAAGTATTACGCCGGCTGAGCCCGGAACTGGTTGAGGTGGTGGGGGTCTGCACCTCCATCTGCGTCATGGACACCGTCGGCGGCCTGGCCAACCGCGATTACCGGATCCTGGTGCCCCGCCGGGGGGTTGCCGACTTCGACCGGCAGTTTCATGAATTCGCCCTCAAGCGGATGCAGCAATTATATGGAGCCAAGATTCAATGAAGCCCGAGGAACACGCCGGCCCGCTCTTTACCGACCTGTACGAACTGACCATGGCGGCGGCATACTTTACCCGGGGCCTGGATGAAGAAGCAACCTTTTCTCTCTATATCCGGCCCCACCAGCGGCGCACGTACTTCGTTGCCGCCGGCCTGGAACAGGCCCTGCAATACCTGGCCGGCTGGCGATTTTCAGGCAGCGACCTGGACTACCTGCGCCGGCTGAACCTTTTCACGCCTGATTTCCTGGCTTACCTGGAAAACCTGAAATTCCGCGGCAAGGTCCGGGCCATGGCCGAAGGGACCATCTTCTTTGCCGACGAACCGGTCCTGGAACTGACAGCGCCCATAATCCAGGCCCAGCTGCTGGAAACCTGCCTGATCAACACCGTTGGGATGGCCACCATGATCGCCACCAAGGCCGCCCGCTGCGTTCACGCCGCCCGGGGGAAAACCGTGGTCGATTTTTCCCTGCGCCGGACCCAGGGCGCCAGCGCCGGCATGACCGTGGCCCGCAGCTCGTACCTGGCCGGCTTTGCCGCCACCAGCAACGTCCTGGCCGGCAAGCTGCTGGGCATCCCTGTCTCCGGCACCATGGCCCATTCCTACGTGCTGGCATTTGAAAACGAAATCGACGCCTTCCGGGCCTACGCCCGTACCTTTCCCCAAAACACGGTCCTGCTGATAGACACCTACGACACCATCTCCGGTGCGCGCAACGCCATCACCGTGGCCCGCGAAATGCAGGCCGCAGGCAGGCGCCTGGCCGGAGTCCGCCTGGACAGCGGGGATATGGCCGGCCTGAGCCGGCAGGTGCGCCGCATGCTGGACGGAGCCGGCATGCAGGATGTGAAAATCTTTGCCAGCAGCGGTTTCGACGAGTTCAAGATCGAGGACCTCCTCAACAGGGAAGCGGCCATCGACGCCTTCGGTGTGGGCACAAAGATGGGGGTTTCGGCCGACGCACCTTACCTGGACATTGTGTACAAGCTGGTACGCTATGCAGACCGCAATGTGCGCAAACTAAGCCCGGCCAAGGCGACTCTGGCTGGAGCGAAACAGGTCTTCCGGAGGCAGGACGAAAGCGGCCGCTTGACAGAGGACATCATCGCCCTGGACTCGGAGCCGGTTCCATCCGGCGCCCGCGCCCTGCTGGAACCGGTCATGGCCGGCGGGCGCATCACCGTCTGCCTGTCCGGCCTGGAGACGATCCGCCGTAATTTCCGGGCCGAGTTCGACCGGCTCGATCAACGCTATAAAAAGCTGGAGGGGGCGGCCAGGTTTCCTGTATCCATCAGCCCCGCCCTGGCAAGGCTCCAGGAGCAGACCGGCCGGCAGTAACTAACGATACAGACTACAAAAACAAACCCCGGACAGACAGACATCCGGGGTTGTGACACCAACGGGCGGGACTCAAATGCCCAGGTATGCTTTTCTCACTTCCTCGTTGGCCATCAGGTTGGCGGCCGTGTCGGTCATGGTTATCTTGCCGTTTTCCATGACGTATCCCCGGTGGGCTACCTTCAGGGCCAGGTTGGCGTTCTGCTCCACCAGGAAAATAGTGGTCTTGTTCTCACTGTTTACCTTGCGGATGATTTCGAAGATCTGCTTTACCACCAGGGGAGCCAGCCCCAGGGAAGGCTCGTCCAGCAGAAGCAGCCGCGGCCTGGCCATCAGGGCCCTGGAGATGGCCAGCATCTGCTGCTCGCCGCCCGAAAGAGTGCCGCCGGCCTGGTTGCGGCGCTCGGCCAGGATGGGAAAGAGGGAAAAAACGTAATCCAGGTCGCGCTTTATCTCTGCCTTGTCGTTGCGCAGAAAAGCCCCCATGTCCAGGTTTTCCAGCACCGTCAGGTAGGGAAAAATCCGCCTTCCTTCCGGAACCTGGCAAATGCCCAGGGACACGATCTTGTTGGCCGGCATGTGGTGAATCGGTTGGCCTTCGAAGTAGATTTCACCGGCCCGGGGAGGGACTATCCCGCAAACCGACATCAGGGTCGTGGTCTTGCCGGCGCCGTTGGCACCGATGAGAGTAACTATCTCTCCTTCGGCTATCTGGAGACTGATGCCCTTCAAAGCCTGGATATTGCCGTAAAAGGTCTGTACGTTCTTCAATTCAAGCATCGATGTCTTCTCCGAGGTAAGCTTTGATAACGGCTGGATCGTTCTTGATCTGCTCGGGCGGTCCTTCGGCAATCAGGCGTCCGTAATCGACCACGTAAATCCTGTCCGACAGGCTCATCACCAGCTTCATGTCGTGTTCGATGAGCAGAATACAGATCCCTTCCTCGTCCCTGATCCTGATGATCAGATCGTCCAGTTCCTTGGTTTCCTGGGTGTTCATGCCGGCAGCCGGCTCGTCCAGCAGGAGAATGAAAGGCTCGGTGGCCATGGCGCGTGCGATTTCAAGCCTCCTCTGGGCGCCGTAAGGCAGGTTCTTGGCAAACTCGTTGACATACTTTTCCAGCCCCACCTTCTGCAGCATGCGGTAGCTGTCCTCGATCAGCTGGTTTTCCTCCTTGCGCACCCGGGGCGGCCGGAAGACCGCACCGGGAATGCCGGCCCGCAGGCGGCAGTGGCGGCCGATCATCACGTTTTCCAAAACGGTCATGTTCTGAAAGAGGCGGATGTTCTGGAAGGTTCTGGCCATGCCGTTTTCGGTCACCTGGTTAGGCTTCATGCCGTTTATCCGGACGGCCTTGCCCTCGGGCGAAACCAGGCGCATGTCACCGGCGGTGGGATTGTATATTCCGGTAATACAGTTGAAAAAAGTGGTTTTGCCGGCCCCGTTGGGACCGATCAGGGCCACTATCTCTCCGTGGTTGACGGTCAGGTCGATACTGTCCAGTGCCCGCAACCCGCCGAAATCCATGGTCAGGTTGCTGACTTCAAGCGCAGGTGCCATAGGTTACTGGTCCTTGGTTGTTTCGTTGAGTCCCTTGAATTGATATACTTTGCGGACGTCGGAAATGATCCCTCCGGGTCGGAAAACCATCATGAAGATCAGGACCGCTCCGAACATCAACATCCTGTACTCTGAAAAAGCCCGCAGGTATTCGGGCAGCAAAATCAGGATAAGAGCCCCGCAGATCACCCCCACTATCGAGCCCATACCACCCAGTACCACGATGCACAAAATGATGATGGACTCCCAGATGGTGAAACTGGCAGGATTGATGAAAGTTGTCTTGGCGGCAAAGACCACTCCTCCCATGCCGGCCCAGGTGGCCCCCAGGGCAAAGGCGCTGAGCTTGGTCTTGGTCTTGTCGATGCCCATCGCCTGGCAGGCCACTTCGTCCTCGCGCAGGGCCATCCAGGCCCGGCCGATCCGGGAATCCTGCAGGCGTCTTACCACGAAAATGGTGAAGACCGTCATGCCGATCATCAGGTAGTATATGTAGGTGTGAACCTGGTGTAGGTTCATCTGAATACCGAAAAAGCCCGGCCTGGGGATGTTGGCTATGCCGGAAGGTCCGAAAGAAAACTCGTTCCAGTTTTCAAGCACCAGGCGGATGATTTCCCCAAAGCCCAGGGTGACGATGGCAAGATAGTCGCCCCGCAGCCTGAGTACCGGAAACCCCAGCACGATACCGAACAGGGCCGCCATGGCGGCACCGATGGGAAGCGCGGTCCAGAAACCGATTCCGAAATGATGATTGAGCAGGGCGTAGCTGTAGGCACCGACCGCGTAGAAAGCCACGTACCCCAGGTCGAGCAGGCCGGCCAGCCCCACCACGATATTGAGCCCCAGCCCCACCACCACATAAATGAGAGCCGTGGTCATGATGTTGACCTGGTAGAGCGAAAAGACCAGGGGATATATCAAAGCGAAAGCACAGATGATCACCAGGGCCGGACGGCTGAAGCGCTTGTCGTGGATCAGTTTCTGGGTCAGGGGCACTTTCTGCTCCTGGCCTTCCTCGGCCTGCTTCATGCCCATCTCTTTTTTGCGCAGCAACGCACGCCAGACAAAAGAAAGGAAGAAACTGCCCACCCCCACCCAGGCCATGCGCGACCAGCGCCATTCGATGGTCTTGTAAATGGTATTGACCTTGATCACCATGATGGGAAAGGTCAGGAACATGAACCACAGCGAAACCAATATCGATTTTTTCAATTCTTTGACGTTAAACATGATCTTCCCGGTATTCCACAGGCCGATTGCCTGAGCTTAAACCTTGTCGGTATCCTTGCGCCCCAGTATCCCGGACGGCCTGAAGATTAGAATCAAGACAAGAAAGATGAAAGCAAATACGTCTTCGTAATCACTGGAGATATACCCGGTAAAGAAACTTTCGGTCCACCCCAGCACCAAACTGCCCAAGACGGCTCCCGGCATGGAGCCGATACCGCCCAGCACCGCTGCCACGAAGGCTTTTATGCCGGCGATAAAGCCGATGTAAAAATTTATCTGCCCTATGTGGGAGGCAATCAGCACGCCGCCCAGGGCGGCGGTTGCCGACCCGATGATGAAGGTTACCGAGATCACCCGGTCCACGTCCACCCCCACCAGCATCGCCATCTGCTGATCCTGGGCCGTTGCCCGCATGGCCTTTCCGATCCTGGTGAACTTGATCAGGATGGTAAGGGCGACCATCACTATGGCGGTGGTTAGGTAAATCACGATTTCCGAGGAACGGACTATGTGCTCCACCGGTTTCAGAAACTCGAATTCAGGGATCAGATTGGGAAAGGGCAAAAAATCGGAAGTCTGGGCCAACAGGACATAGTTCTGGAGAAACAGCGACACCCCGATGGCGCTGATCAGGGCCGAAAGGCGCGGCGCATTGCGCAGAGGTTTGTAGGCTATCTTCTCCGCAGTAAAGCCATAGGCCGAGGAATAAACCACCGCCGCAATGGAGGCGATAACCAGGATGGCCACCTGGTTCCAGCCCATCAGGGTCAATACCCCGGCCACGATCAGGGCCGTGAAGGCACCGATCATGTAAATTTCGCCATGGGCGAAATTGATCAGCTGGATGATCCCGTAAACCATGGTATAGCCCAGGGCAAGCAACGCATAGATGCTACCGCGGGTCAGGCCTCCCAGGAAAAGTTCGAAAAAGTACTCGAAATCCATTGAAAAACATTGCTCCCTTGCGTCCGACCGCTAGGGTCTTGTCAGGATCGGCCCGGGCAAGGCCGATGGCTTTGGCCCCGTTCTGCCAGTAGCCCCATGCCCGCATAAGCCGAAACTTAAAAAATCAGGGAACAAGCAGACGCCGGCCTGTTCCCTGATGTGCCTGGATTTACATTTGCTATTTGACTTCTACGTACTTGCCATTGCGTACCTGGTACATGGCAAAACCGACGCCGATGGCATCACCCTTTTCGTCGAACTTGATCTTGCCAAGGGGAGTGTCAACGTACTCTGTGCGCAGGGCCTTGACAATGGCATCATAGTCGGTGCTGCCGGCCTTCTCGATGGCGTTGAGCAGGGCCAGGGCGGCGGCATAGGCATTTTCGAAGAAAGCACCCGGATCGCTGCCGTAGGCCTTGACGTGCTCGGCCCGGGCCTTGATGGTCAGGGGGTTTTTGGAAACATCCTTGGGTCCGGTGGCGTACACGCCTTCGGCGTACTTCTTGGCCACCTTGATGAAGGTGTCGTCCTTGACGCCGTCATCGGAGATGAAATAAGCCTTCATCTTCTTTTTGCGCATCTGGGTCACGATCTTGGAGGCCTCGGGATGATAGCCGCCGAAAATGACCGCTTCGGCCTTTTTGCGCTTGATCTTCTGAACCACGGCGGAATAGTCAACCGCTCCCGGGGTGATGCCCTCGTAGAGCACTACCTTGGCCCGGGGATCTTTTTCCAGGAAACCCTTGGCGAATTCGGCCAGACCCTTGCCGTAGTCACCCTTGTCGTGAAGCACGGCAATACGTTTTACCTTCAGGACATTGAGGGCAAATTCCACTTCCAGCTTGGCCTGGGCATCGTCGGAAGCAATCGTCCGGAAAAAGTTGGGATAGTTCCCGCTCTGGGTCAGGGCCGGATTGGTCGCAGAAGGCGACATAACAACTATGTGCGAATCCTTGTAGATTCCCAGGGCGGCCTTGGTGGCACCGGAACAGATGTGCCCCAGAACCACGTTGACCCCGGCGCCCACCAGCTTGGTGGCGGTGTTGGTGGCCACTTCCGGCTTGCAGACGTCGTCTTCCACGATCAGCTCGACTTTCTTGCCCAAAACTCCGCCCTTGGCATTGATGTTTTTGACCACCAGCTCGGCGGCCTTGACCGTGGGAATGCCGTAAGAGGCAAGGTCTCCGCTGTGGGGTCCGGCCACACCGAGTTTGATGGTATCGGCAGCCATGGCCGGTCCGGCCGCTGCCGCCAAAAAGGCCGCCGCAACTAACAGTATGAGCAACTTTCCAAAATGATTTTTCACCATTGTCTCCTCCTCGCTTCTATTCGTTTACTGGAAATGGATGAACATTACCTTATAGCCACCATGTCACCTTTCCGTCAAGGATGATGACAAGTTCCAGAACATGATTCTTGAACCGGTCACCTCCATGTTGCTTGCTTCAAGTTACCATGACCCACTGCCGCCACCGGCGGTCCTAATGATCCGAGGCATAAATCACGACCAGGGCCCGGGATGGGGCCCCCTCGATGCTCCGCAGGGCATGGGGTATCCCGGAATCGAAGTAGATGCTGTCACCGGCGGCCAGCTCAATCCGCTGGTCGGCCCCGATAAATTCCAGGCGGCCTTCGGTCACGTGGAGAAACTCTTCTCCGGGATGGGTATAATAGTTCAGCTTGTCATCGTCCACCGGATCAAAGCTGACCAAGAACGGCTCCATGTGGCGGCGGGCAATTGGCCGCGCCAGGGAAACATAAGTATACCCTCCCGGAGACGACTTATGGACAAGGCCCTGCCCATTTACCGGGTGGTCATCTCTTCTTACAACCGAAATACGCTGGTTGGGTTCGGTCTCCCTGAAAAAATAACCGATTGTAACCCCCAGGGCCTTCGATATCCTGATCAACGTGGCCAGGGGTGGAGCGATGACGTCATTTTCGATCTGTGAAAGCAATGACTTGGACAAACCGGTCAAATCGGAAACGTTCTGCAGGGTCAGGCCCCGGGAACGCCGCCGGAACCGGATCTTGCGGCCCAGTGCAAGGGCATCGACCTCTTTTTTAACGTCCTGATCTGAAGCAATCGGTACTACCGGCTCTTTCAAAACCCTATTCCTCTGGACCGGTTGCTTGCGGGCCGCCTGCCAGACTGTTATCCGGTCGTCTTTCTCGAACAACATAAATTTACTAAATCATATTCAGCAAGAATAGAGTTTCATAAGCCAATTTTTTATCTGTGTCAAACAAAAATTTGGTGACAATGGAACCGGGGCTGAAGTCACATGCTTGAAAAAAGCTTGCCGCGCAACCGGCATTGACCTATAAGCCATCAGGGAAGAGACTTTTGTAAAATCCGAAACCTGATTACTCGACAAGGTAAACGATGGCCAAGAGGGTAGGGCTGGTGATCAAAACTGATCCCAAGGCCCAGCAAACCGCCGCCGATTTCAAAAAGTGGCTGGAAAAGCGCGGTCATCAGGTGGTCGTCCAGGACGGGCCGCCGGATGCGGACAAACCGGCCTCCATGGCTCCGGCCGATCTGTATTGTGTTTTCGTGCTCGGCGGAGACGGCACCTTCCTCAGCGCCGTGCGCTGGATAGGAGACCAGCCCATAGCGCTGATGGGAATCAAGTTCGGCGAGGTCGGATTTCTGGCCGAAACGCTGGAAGCCCATATCTATGAAACCGCGCAGCAGATTCTCGACCATGGATTTCAAACTTTTCCGCGCATGCGCCTGACCGTCGACATTCACGCCGGCGGCACTTTACTGAAACGGGAAACGGTTCTCAACGACATGGTCATCAACAAGGGGGCCCTGGCAAGGCTGGCTCAGATCGAAACCTATATCGACGATTATCACCTTACGGATTTCAGGGCCGACGGCCTGATAGTGGCCACGCCGACCGGCTCCACGGCTTACTCCCTGGCAGCCGGAGGCCCCATCATAAATCCTTCGGTCCCTGCCATCCTGCTTACCCCCATCTGCCCTTTCACCCTGACCAACAGGCCCCTGATCGTGCCGGAAAATGCGACCATCAAAATCGGCCTGGCCAGAGAATCATCGGATATAATGCTCACCTGTGACGGCCAGGTGGGCATACCCATCGACCAAAGCCACACCCTTGTGGTCCGCAAAAGCCCCCACGACCTGCACATGATCCGCCTGCCGGACCAGAACTACTACGAAATCCTCAAAACCCGCCTCCAGTGGAGTGGCGGCCGGAGCTAGCTCACTGCCTTAACTTGGCTTTGCTGTGATCGGCCACCTTCTGCAAAGGCAGGTGGCCCCGGATCAGGATGTTTTTCTCCAGGGAACGGACCACGTTGTCGATCCGCCTGACTCCGCTGCGGATTTCCCGGATACCGTCCAGGGCGCCCCGGGTTATCCGGGGGACGTTGCGGCTGCCGGTGGCCACGTTTTCCATGATCTTTTTCAGGTGGGCTGTGGATACCTGTAAATCGGCCATGATCTTTTTGATATCTTCAAGACGTTGGTTGAGCTCGAATCCGGCCTGCCTGAAAACCACCAGATTGTCATTGACAAGCCTGACGGTATCGGGAGTATGGGCCGCGGCTTGGCCGAGATCGGCCAGAATCAGATCCAGGCTTCCGAGGCTGCGCCGGATTTCATCCAGAAGCCGGCGGGAATTGATCAGGGCTCCCAGGGTTCCCCGTCCTGACTGCAGGTCTTCGGTAATGGCCGCCACATTGGCGCTTATCCGGCGTATGTTACACAGGGTGCCCATAAGAGGGCCATCCGGATCACCCAGCCTTTCCGTCAGTTCGGCCAGGTCCTGGATGGCCTTGATGGCCATCTTGGCTGTCTTTTCCACCTGGAATTCATTCATCAGGTCGTCCAGGGAACGCTTTTCCCGGGAGGGAATCTCACTTTTGGGAGGCAGGGGCGGGGCGGTTGAAGAGCCCGGAATGATCGAGACATATTCTGAACCGATGAAGGTCGGGCTTTCCACCACGCAAACCGTATCGGTCCGGATCCGGGAAGCGTATTTTTCCAAAATGGCCAGAGTGACCCTGACCTTGTCGTCTTCCAGGCTGATATCCTTCACCTTGCCGATATCGGCCTTGTAGAGCTTGACCGCGGCATTTTTCTGCAAATTGTAATTCTGGGCAAAGGTAGTATAATAGATAACATATGATCGGAACCAGCCCTTTCCCCGGCCCAGCACGACTATAGCCGCTACCATCAGGCCGACCACTATCACCATAAACAGACCGACAATCTTTTCCCGGGTCGAATAATTGGTATCCATGGTTTCAGTTTCCCTGCAACAACGGCTGTCCCCGGTGGAGGGGCTCGCGCAGACGACCCTCGGCCAGGATCAGGCGGCGGTTGGACAATCGGCGGAAAAAATCATGCTCACAGGCCGTAAAGACCAGCGGAACCTGCTTGAGAATATATTTTTTAAGTTCCCGGCGCAAAACCTGGAAACGCCGGTCGGCCACAAGGTCTTCGGGCCGGTCCATGAGGATCACATTCGGTTTCTTTGACAATTCGCGCACCACCAGGGCAAACTGAACGTCCGCCGGGTCCAGGTCAGAAGGCCGCAACTCCATTTTGCGTTCCAGGTCCAGCTGCCGGCAAAGCTCCAGTTCGTCGTCTTCCAGTTCCAAATCAAAGGAATTGCCGAAGTACCACCTCATCAGCAACAGGTTTTCACGCAAGCTGAGATTGCTTATCAGGGCCGCGTCCCGGGCGATATAACCAATACGCCGCTTGCACTCAAGCAGCGCCCGGTAATCGGCCAGCTTCTGTCTTTGCCCCATGAAGAAATAGGCCCCCCTCTCCGGTATTTCCAGGGTTGCCAGAGCGCGCAATAAAAGCAGGCCGTCTGCCGGATCAACGGGTTCCAGGGCCAGGACCTGACCCGCCTCGATGGCCAGGCTGCACCCTTGCAGTCCGCAACCCGCCTTTTCCGAGGCAATCACGTAATCCCTGATCTCGACTATCGGCCCGTTTTCCATCATATGTAAAAAACCAAAGAAACAAAAACATTGATTACCATGCAATACAAGAAAGACTCCACGGCCGCCTTGGACGTGGCCATGGGAACGGCATTGATTCTCTTGCCGACTTCAAACCCCCGCTGGAGACAGGTCGACGTAATGACCAGACCAAAAGACACCGCCTTGATCAGCCCCACTATCAGATCGGTAGGTGTCAGCGACTTTATGATCTGGTTCATAAAATTGTCCAGCGGAATCCGGGTCAGCATCCAAACGGCGACATATCCGCCTGCAATCGCCACCACGTCGAAAACGACAAAAAGACAAACCAGGGCCGTGGTAAGCCCCACAAGGCGCGGTCCGAAAACAATCCGCATGGGATCGATTCCGTTTAGCTCAATGGCCTCCAGTTCACCAAGAACCCGCATGTAGCCTATTTCAATGGTCACCGCCGTCGCCGTTCTCAGAATTACCACCAGGGCGGTTACGATGGGACCAAGCTCGCGGATTATCAGGACAATGGCTGTTCGTGAAAAATTGTACTGGACGGAAACCTTGGAGACCTGCAGCAGGATCATGGAACCGGTGAGCAGGGCCACCGGCACTATGACCGCCAGGGCCTGAACCGCGGTAAAATAGATCTGCTCCGTCACGATACGACGGACCATCAGCTTACCCTCCCGGCCCCCCCTTGACACGACAAGAACTATCCGGCAGGCCAGGGCGCAAAGTTTGAGCAAATGGTCTGTCGCCCGGATGGTTTTGCGGCCGGTAATACCTATAAACGAGCGCATGGAATCAGGCGGTTGCGGTCTCCTTCCCGCTGTTTGAAGCAGGTTATGATGGTTGACTTGTACTGTGGTCTTACAGTATAGGGTAGTAAAGGTCAACTAATTCAATAATGTTTTGAAATCTCAATATGAAATTTTTATTATACCTGACCGCGGCGACTCTGCTGGTTCTGATCCCGCCGGCCGGGGCCGCCACCCCGTGCCCGCCGGAAAAGAGTATAGTGGAATCAAGGGAAAACGGAACGGTTGACTGGACCCTGTACTCGGTCACGGTACCCCTGCCGCCCGTTGATACCCACCAACCGGATCGGGATGCCGCCGGGCATGGTCTGCTGCCGGACAATGCCCGGCAGAAAGCTTTATCCGATCTGATGGAAATCCTATCCTCCCTGCCCCTGGATTCCGACCACCTGGTTGCAGACCGGCTTGCCGCCAACACGCTGATAAAGGCCCAGCTTGAAGAAATCATAGCTAGTGCGCCCAAGACAGTGCCCGGGGAAAACGGGACGGAAGCGCTCCGCTTCAGACTGGACGGCGCCTTTCTGCAGCTAATTCTGCCCGAGGAAATCAAACAGCTTGCCGAAATCCAGACCTTCGCCCCAAATCACACCGGCAGTCCTGAAGACCGCCGTTTAGGCGCGTTTTCCGGGTTGGTGGTGGACGCCAGGGCCGTGGCGGCCGCACCGGTCCTGGTACCGGAGATCATAGATGAAAACGGCCGCCAGGTGTACGGTCCGGCCTTTGTCAGTCGTGAATTCGCAGTCCAGTACGGCGCCGGAATCTACACCCCATGTATCAACGAAATCGTAAAAAACAGGGTGGGGCCCAACCCCCTGGTGATCAGGGCTCTCAAAGCCGTCGGGCTTCGAAAGTCGACCCTGGTGATAAGCAACGGGGATGCGTCCAGTTTGCGGAGCGCATCTTCCCACCTGTCTTTCATGAGACAGGCCAGAGTCGCAATCCTGATCAGAGAAAAACAATCACGGCAGATTGAAGGCAAGCCATGAAAATCGTTCTCCGCAGACAATTGTCCGTAACGCTGCTGTTGGCCGTACTGGTTGCAGGATGCGGACCAGAGGCCATAGTGCTGCGCTCCGGGCTGGACACCCCCGCCCAGCACGTGGCCAACGGCAACAGGTTTTTGAAAAACGGAAAGACCGGAGCCGCCCTGCGAGAATTTGTCCGCGCCCGTGAACTTGACCCCGAGTACGCCCCGGCCTATGTGGGGCTGGCCATCATCAGGGGCCGGCAGGGGGATATCGAAGGCGGCCTGGCCCTGATGGAAAAAGCCGACAGCCTGACCAAAAACAAGACCGAAGCAGATATGGTCGACCAGGGCTTCTGTACCCTTTACCGCCTCCAGCGACGCCGGAAAAACGGCCCGCCCTGAAAGACTTTTTGCGCAGTCATCACTCAATAACGGTAATGATCGGGCTTGAAGGGCCCCTCCACCGGCACACCGAGATAGTCCGCCTGTTTGGGCGTCAGGCGTTCCAGCTTTGCACCCAGTTTTGCCAGATGCAGCCGGGCAACTTCCTCGTCGAGCTTCTTGGGTAAGGTATAGACCCGCCTGTCATATTGCTTGGTGGCAAGCTCGATCTGCGCCAGACACTGGTTGGTAAAGCTGTTGCTCATCACGAAACTTGGATGGCCGGTGGCACAACCCAGGTTGACCAGTCTGCCTTCGGCCAGCACGATTATGCTGCGACCCGATTTCAGGGTCCACTTGTCCACCTGGGGTTTGATGTTCTGTTTTTTGCATTCCGGCGTTGTTTCCAGGTAGCGCATCTCTATTTCACTGTCAAAATGACCTATATTACAGATGATGGCCTCGTCTTTCATCATCTCCATGTGACGGCCGGTGATAACGTCACAGCACCCGGTTGCGGTAACGAAAATATCGCCGGCCGGCGCCGCTTCTTCCATGGTGACCACCTGGAAACCTTCCATGGCCGCCTGGAGGGCGCAGATGGGATCTATCTCGGTTATCAGCACCCGGGCGCCGTAGCCGCGCATGGACTGGGCACAGCCTTTGCCCACGTCACCATAACCGCAGACCACCACAACCTTGCCGGCCACCATGACGTCGGTGGCCCGTTTTATTCCATCGGCCAAAGATTCGCGGCAGCCGTAAAGGTTGTCGAATTTCGACTTGGTCACAGAGTCGTTCACGTTGAAGGCCGGGAAAAGCAACTGCCCGCTTTTTTCCAGCTGGTAGAGGCGGTGAACCCCGGTGGTGGTCTCTTCCGAAACCCCCCGCACCCTGGCGGCTGTCTTTGACCAAAAGCCCGGATCCTGACTGTAGGTAAGCCGGATGCGGTCCATGAGACAGCGCATGTCTTCACTTTCGTAGTCGGCGTCCAGAAGGGAAGGATCCTGTTCCACGGCCACCCCCTGGTGAATGAAAAGGGTCGCATCACCGCCGTCGTCCACTATCAGGTCCGGTCCGCCGCCGTCGGGCCAGACCAGGGCCTGCTCGGTGCACCACCAGTATTCGGTCAGGGTCTCTCCTTTCCAGGCAAAAACCGCCGCCGACCCTTTCTTGGCAACGGCCGCCGCGGCATGATCCTGGGTGGAAAAAATATTGCAGGATGCCCAGCGTATGTCGGCTCCCAGTTCTTTGAGAGTGTCTATCAACATGGCCGTCTGGATGGTCATGTGCAGGCTTCCGGTAACCCGCATGTCCGCCAGCGGTTTTTGGGGCCCGTATTTTTCCCTGACGGCCATCAGACCGGGCATTTCGTTTTCAGCAAGCTGCATCTCTTTCAGGCCCAGCTCGGCCAGGGCTATGTCTGCCACCTTATACGGCATTTCAGGATCGCGCTCGGCCGGTTGACTCACCGGCTTGATTTTGGGAGCTGCTTCCATAGTGTAGATCCTCCTAATCATATTTTGACCATGACAGTCATGGATATTATCGTCCCCCGGTATTGACGGCTTGAGTAAACTGCCGCCTCAAGGCAGGGCATTGACTTCCCGATTGGGGCGTCAGCGGTTTTTTTTGCCAAAAATCAGAGCCCGGCCTTTTCACGGATCAGCTTCGCCTTGTTGGTCTTTTCCCAGGCAAACTCGGGCTCCGAGCGGCCGAAATGACCGTAGGCCGACGTCTTGCGGTAGATCGGGCGCAGCAGATCAAGATACTCTATTATGGCTGCCGGCCGCAAGTCCCATACTTCCCTTACGATTTCTTCCACCCTGTCCTTGGGAACCTTGCCGGTCCACATAAGATCCACCATGACCGAAACCGGCTCGGCCACACCGATGGCGTAGGCCAGCTGAACCTCACACTTGCGGGACAGGCCGGCGGCAACGATATTCTTGGCAATATGGCGGGCCATGTACGATGCGCTGCGGTCCACCTTGGAAGGATCCTTGCCGGAAAAACAACCGCCGCCATGGCTTCCCTGACCTCCATAGGTATCAACGATGATCTTGCGGCCGGTAAGCCCGCAGTCTCCCATGGGGCCGCCCACGACGAAACGGCCGGTGGGATTGATGAAATAGCGCGTGTCTCCGTCTATCATCTCGAGCGGGATGACTTTTTTGATCACTTCCTCGATCACCGCCTCGCGCAGGTCTTCGTAAGTGACATCCGGCTTGTGCTGGGTGGAAACCACAATGGTGTCCACCCGCTTGGGAGCGCCGGACTCATACTCTATGGTCACCTGGCTCTTGCCGTCGGGCCGCAGAAAGTCCAGGGCGCCGTTTTTGCGAACCGTCGCCAGCCTGCGGGTCAGCTTGTGGGCGTACATGATGGGCATGGGCATCAATTCGGGCGTTTCGTCGGTGGCAAACCCGAACATCAGTCCCTGATCACCGGCCCCCTGATCCTTGAACAATCCCTGGCCCTGGTTGACTCCCCGCGCTATGTCGGGCGACTGGTGGTCTATGCTCGTAATCACCGAGCAGGTCCGCCAGTCGAAACCCATCTGGGAAGAGGAATAACCGATCTCGCGGATGGTTGTGCGCACGATTTCGGGCATGTCCACGTAACAGTCTGTCGTTATCTCTCCGGCAATGAACGCCAGGCCGGTGGTGACCAGTGTTTCGCAGGCCACCCGGCAATTACGGTCCTTGGCCATGATGGCATCCAGGATGGAGTCAGATATGGCGTCGGCCACCTTGTCCGGGTGGCCTTCGGTTACCGATTCGGAAGTAAACAAGAATCTTTCTTTACTCATGGGCTAGCGCTCCTAGATATGAAATTCTCGGAAATCGACCTTCGGCCCCAGGGATGGCCGGAAGGTGTGGCTGAGTGCACATTTCACCATATGTTGCTTTTTTAACTTCATATCACCGTATGGGAGCAAATACAACTTTTCAACCGGAAAACAAACGGGCCATCAGGCTCCGGAAGGCTCAAACATTGTGGTGCGGGCCGCCCGGCATCCGGTCATGCAAGCCTGATGAAATACTCTGCGGCTTGCCGATGCCGATCATTTGCTCATAACGCCACCATCTGCTTGACACCGTTTGATCAAGTCTGTTATGTGTGCACCTTGCTTTAAAACAGGAAGATGAAAATTCCCCGCTCTTTTGCAACCTTATTGAACCTGCGGGAATGCGGGACCAAATGGTTTTCGAATACGACAAGAACCGCTCCTGGGCAGAAAATCTCACTTTGGTTCTACAACTGGGCCTTACCATGGCCGGCTGCATTGCCTTTTGTTTCCTGATAGGCCGCCTGCTGGACCGGTGGCTCGGCACCGGGGGGATCTTCATCGTTCTGTTTACCGTACTGGGAGTAATCGGGGGAGCTGTCACGGCTTATCGCCAAATAAAAGAAACCCTGGCCGAAACAAATGGCGACTCCTGACAACGGGTTCAACGGGTTTTTTGGGAAATCTGCGCGGTGAAAAATACTTTGCATGCAACCTGTACGCACACCATGGCGCTGGCCATCCTGGCAGCCCTGCTTTTGAACTGGACTGTTTCACCGGCAGCCGCAATCGGCATAATCCTGGGCGCTGTCTTCAGTTTGCTGAACTTTATTCTCATTCCCATAGGCTGGCGCTTCTGCGCGGCTGCCGAACGTAAACGGGCCAGCGTCCTGTCTCTGGCGAGCATCATAATCCGCTATCTGCTGCTCAGCCTGCCGCTGGTCCTGGCCGCCGTCAACCCTGCAATCAGCTTTTGGGCCACCGCCGTTGGAATCATGGCCGTTCAGATCTACCTTGTCGCTTCCCACGCCGCAGGCCGCCTGATACCGGCCACCGGCGGGCTGACCAGGAAAGGCGAATCCGTTAAATGAACGATCTTGGCAGAATCCATCAACTGGTTGTTTCGCTCGGAGGCTTCAAATTGACCTTTAACCTTGAAGCCATCTGCATGACCCTGATCGTGGTGATCATCTTGCTTGCGTTTGCCTTCCTGGCCACCCGGAAGCGCGATTTCCTGCCCCGTCCTTTCCAGGTGCTGGGAGAACTTTTCGTGGCCCAGTTCTACCAGCTTACCGAAGACGCCCTGGACAGGCAGATGGCCGCCAAGTATGCCCCCATGATCTGCACCCTTTTCATGTTCATGCTGATCTCCAACTGGCTGGGAATCATCCCCCATCTGGAAGAGCCCACCAAGGACCTGAACACCCCTCTCGGGCTGGGAATCATGGGGTTTTGCATCGCCCACTGGGCGGGAATCAAAACAAAGGGATTCAAGAACTATATCAAGGAATACTTTCAACCCATCTTTTTCATGATGCCGCTGAATGTCATCGGCGAACTGGCAAAGATAGTCTCCATCTCTTTTCGTCTGTTCGGCAACATAATGGGGGGCTCGATTATCATCCTGGTGGTATCGCACCTGTGCTACAGCCTTGTCCTGCCGCCTTTTCTGAACGCTTTTTTCGGGTTGTTCGTGGGGACCATCCAGGCCTTTGTTTTTACTATGCTTACGGTTGTCTACATCTCGGTGCAAGTAAAATAGGAGACTACATTGGACCTGCTTGCCTCTGGACAAATGGCCGCTTTCTTCAGCTCGGGGATCTGCATCGGACTGGGTGCAATCGGTGCCGCCATAGGCGAAGGCTATACCGCCGCCATTGCCAACCAGGCCATATCGCGCAGCCCGGAACGTTCCGGGGACATCCTCAAGAACATGCTCGTCGGCCAGGCAGTTGCCGAATCGGCTTCCATTTTCGCCCTGGTAATAGCCATCCTGCTCCTGTTCATGGATGTTTCCGGTAACGGCGGAGCCCTGAAAAGCGCGGCCCTGCTGGGCGCCGGCCTGAGTATGGGTTTCGGAGCCATGGGGGCGGGTATCGGGGCCGGATTTCCCGGCGGCCAGGCCTGCCTCGGTATTTCAAGACAGCCCCAGGCCACCTCGGCCCTTACAACCAACATGTTGATCGGCTCGGCCGTTTGCCAGACGCCGGCAATCTTTTCCATGGTCGTCGCCCTGATGCTTGTTTTCATCAACCTGGGCCAGATGCCGGCGGCACCGGGATGGGCGGCCCTGCTGGGCGCCGGCCTGAGTACCGGCCTGGCGGCCATCGGCTCCGGTTACGGAGGCGGTCTGGCCGCCGGGGCAAGCTGCGAGGGAATCGCCCGCCAGCCCAAAACGGTGGGCCAGGTTACCACCACCATGCTGGTGGGTCAGGCCGTGGCCCAGACACCGTCGATCTTCGGCCTGCTGGTAAGCTTCATTCTGATGTTCAAGAGTTTTGAAGCGTCATCGGCTCTCGCGCCGGCCATGGGCCTGCTGTCTGCCGGCATATGCATGGGCCTGGGCGGAATCGGTCCCGGAATCGGCAACGGCATGGCGGCCGAAGCCGCAGCCCGGTGGGTTGCCCGCAATGTCGGCAAATCCGATGTTTTGATGCGCCTGATGCTGGTGGGGCAGGCCGTGTCCCAGTCAACGGCTATCTATGCCATGGTTGTCAGCCTGGTATTGATTTTTGTGGTATGAACCCAATTTGAGACGGAGGAAAAAATGTCTATAGAAGGTGCAGATCTGATCAAGGCAGCAGCTTTTCTGGGTGCAGGTATCGCCATGGGTCTTGGGGCGATCGGCCCGGGAGTAGGCGAAGGCATGGTTGCAGCCAAGGCCTGCGAGGCCATCGGCAAGAACCCCAAAGAAGCCGGATTGTTGACCAGAACCATGCTGGTGGGTCAGGCCGTGGCCGAATCGACCGGAATATACTCTCTGGTGGTAGCCCTGCTGTTGCTGTTCGTGGTCTGACAAGTACGGTCAACATTAAAATTCAATGCCGGGGGACGCCCAGGATGTCCATCGTCAGCAACATAGCCCTGATATCCATCAATGCCACCATGGCGGTCCAGATCATTATCTTCCTGGTCCTGGTCTGGCTGCTCAACCGGATAATGATCAAGCCGCTGCGGCTGATCATGGCCGAGCGCAAAGAGCACCTGAAACGGATCGAAGATGACATCGTCAAGGCCCGCCGGGATCACCGTATCCTGGAAGAGGAGATCAGGCTTCAGGAGGCAGAAGCCCGCCGGGAAGGTCTGAAAATAAGACAGGACCTGGAAAAAGACGGGGCCGACACGGCAGCGCAAATAATAGCCCGCGCCCGGGAACAGATTGCAGCCCAGCGAACCGCAACCATGGCAGAAGTAAATCAATCCATGAAAAAGATGCGGGCCGAGATGGAAGCCGAGGCCGAAAAACTGGCTACCAGCATCATGGAGATTCTGCTAAACCGGAGGTTGTCATAGCATGAAGCAGCGCCACCTTCGATCAGCCCTGTCACTAGTGCCGTTTACGGCCGGATTTCTGATGATTGCCCAGCCGGCCTGGGCCGCGGGATTTGACCGCGCAACCTACGACTTAATCATGCGCTGGGTAAACTTCCTCATATTGGCGGCCCTCTTTTTCAAATACGGCCGGAGGCCGATCCTCAATTTCCTGACCGGCCAGAAAGACCAGATCAAAGAAGAGATAGAACTGCTGGAAGAACAGAAGAAAAAGGTGGTGGCGGAAATAGAGGCGGCCCGCGCCCGGCTCAAGCATCGCGCCGAGCGGATAGAACAGATAAAACAGAAGATAATTGCCGACGGCACCAGGGAAAAGGAGCGCATAATCGAGCAGGCCCGCCGGGAAAGCAGGCACATGCTGGAAAGCGCCGGCCACAAAATGGAACATTACATCCGCCAGGCACGTGATACAATCAGGGCGGAAATGATCGACCAGGCGATTGCCCTGGCCGCCAAGCGGCTGCCGGAAATCATTACCAGACAGGACGCTGAACGATTCGTTCACGAATTCATAGAGGCCGCTGAAAAGTAATGGTTCCGCCCTCCCGGCGGCAACTTCCCGCCCCAACCCTTTCCGGGCGACATCTGCGAAGTCATCAGGCTTGATTTTCCGTTCCGACCGGACTATGGAACCTGCCTTTGCGGCCGGCGGACAATAAATGATTTCACGGGGCACCGTCCGGCGTGCCTCGACACCGGAGCCTGATTTTAATACTGATGCCCGCAAACCATGGCCCGGCCGAAAGACGAAAACCAGAAAAATGGCACCCCTTGAAGAAATCGTAGATATCACCGGCAGGCTGATCCGCTTTGCATCCACCCATGACCGGCCGGAAGAAATCCGCAAATGCGTCCTCTTTGTTTCCGATTGGCTCAAGAGCCACGGGATCAGGCACCACTGTCATGACCACGGCGGCTATCTTTCCCTGGCGGTCATGCCGGAGTCAAATCACGTTCCGGTCCTCCTGATGACCCATCTTGACGTGGTTGACGCACCCCGGCAGCTTTTCACCCCCCGCAGGGAAGGCGACATTCTTTGGGGCCGCGGCAGTATCGACGACAAGTACGCCGTGGCCCTGTCACTTGTGATGCTGAAAGAATTCCTGGCTGCCAAGCCCCAAGCCTGGCCCCTGGGACTGCTGATAACCTCGGACGAGGAAATCGGCGGCCAAAACGGAGCGGCCAGGATGCTGCCCGCCATAGGCACCCAATTCGGTATCGCCCTGGACGGCGGTGCCCCTGACCGCATCATCGTCAAGGAAAAGGGAATTCTGAAAATCAGGCTGCGGGCCACCGGAATCAGCGCCCATGGCAGCCGGCCATGGCTGGGCAAAAACGCCATCGACATCCTGATCGAAGACATCATGGCGATAAAGGGCCTGTTCGAATACGACCCTGACGATTCCCTGCACTGGCACCGCACCTGCAACGTGGGGCTGATAAAAGGGGGAAAGGCGGCCAACCAGGTTCCCGACCGGGCCGAAGCCGTCCTCGACGTCCGCTTCACCGAAAACGACGATCCCGACAAACTGGTGGCTCAAATGCAGGCCCTGGTCAAAGGAAAGCTGGAGGAACAGGCGCGGGCCCAGATGTTCATCTCGCTGGGCTCCGAATACCTGGAGCTTCTCCGCCGCTGTGTGCCGGAAGCAACCCTCGAGGCCGAGCACGGCAGCAGCGACGCCCGCTATCTCACCCCCCTTGGAATAGACGGCGTGGTCTGGGGGGCCGACGGCCGCATGAGCCAGCATTCAGACCGGGAACACGTGCTGATACCCAGTATCGGGCTTCTCTATAAACGCCTGGCCGGCTTCATCCGGAAGGTGGCCGAAGCCGGCCTTTGAAATAAATCTTCACTGGGCCCGCTTGGCCATGAAGGCCTTGATGTCGGCCACTATGGCCTCGCCGTCCAGTCCCTTGGCCCGGGCCCCGGCAATCCACTTTGCCACTATGGGCCGCAGGCGTTTGTCCCACCTGGTCTTTTCAGCAGGGGAAAGTTTTATTACCTCCACCTTGTATTTTTCCCGGGACCACTGCATGGCTTCGCGCACGTGCCGGTCCATGTAGCGCCCGGTCCACTCGGCCTGTTCGGCCCTCAGCCCTTCCATGACCTTGCGAACGTCTGCCGGCAGCCTGTTCCAGGAATCAAGATTCATCACCACGGCAAAGGGATAGATGGCCGTATCGGTCATGGTCACGAAACGGCACAGCTCGGCAAAATTGAAATCCTTCATCACTTCCAGGGATGAAAGCAGCCCCTTGACCACTCCTTTCTGCAACGCCTCGGGCACGGCCGGCATGGGCATTCCCACCGGGTTGGCGCCCAGGGCCGCCAGTACCTGGGCGGCACCGCCCGAACCCCTGAGATCCAGGCCCTTGAGGTCTTCAAGGCTGCGGATCGGCACTTTGGACATGATATTGGTGGGCGCGCTGGTAAACATGGTCAGGACCTTCACCTTGGCAAAGGCTTCGGGGCGATACTTTTGGAAAAGATCGAGCAGGACCAGGCTGCCGGTGCGGGCATCGGGAATTCCCAGGGGAAGACCGGTGGCGTTGGTCACCATGAAACGCCCCGGCTGGTACGCCATACAGAGGCAGCCGATATCGGCCTGGCCGGCAATCACTCCGTCGAGCATGGCCTTTGCGCCCAGAAGGGTGCCGCCGGGAAAGGTGTTGATTTTCACTTTGCCGCCGGTGCGCTTCTCGACCTCGGTCTTCCAGCGTTCCATCTGGACGCAGGGAAACGTATTGGCCGGCGGGAAATTGGCATAGGTCAGGCCGATGGCCGCACCGCCGGCATGGGAGCCGGCCGGCAGCAGCAGGCAGGCCGCCAGGATGATCATCAGGAAAACTCTGGATATGGTATTCATCTGCCCCTCCTGTCTTGGTGGTTTAGCATATGTCGTAGTATTGTCTTGCCGCAAAACAATCAGTTTCCGTGATTACGGCTGTCGAAAACCCGCCGGCTCTTGCGCTCCGTACGCGGCAGGCTGCCGGAATCCATGACCTGGACCCGGCAGCGCACAAGGATCTTGCGCCGGATCTCGGCGGAAACGGCCTGCGCCAGGCGCTCGTCTTCATCTCCGGATACATTGTCGGCCCGTTCCACCTTGACCGTCATCATGTCCCGGCCGTCGGCACCATGGGCAAGGTGAATCTGATATTCGCTGCCCACCCCTTCGATGGTGCTCAGAACGTGGTCTATCTGGCTGGGATAGATATTCACCGCCCGGTAGATGAACATGTCGTCGGTGCGGCCCATTATGCGGTCGTGCCTTGGAAAACCCACCCCGCAATCACAGTCTCCTTCCAGAATGCGGGTAAGATCATGGGTGCGATACCTGATCAGCGGGCTGCCTTCTTTACACAAGGTGGTGACCACCAGTTCGCCAAGGGTACCGGGCGCAGCCGGCTTAAGGGTGCGGGGGTCGATTATCTCGAAGATGAAACGGTCCGCCCAGTAGTGAATCCCGCTGTGACACCGGCAGTCTATGCCGGTTCCCGGGCCGTACAGCTCGGTCATGCCGTAAATGTCGTGAATATGCTCGACTCCCATCAGCTGACCGATTCTCTGGCGCATGGCTTCCGAACACCGTTCGGCTCCCATGATTATCTTGCGGATCTTTATCCTGGAACGCAGCTTGCGGCGGTCGATTTCTTCGGCCATCAGCAGGGCCATGGAAGCCGTCGAGCAAAAGACCGTGGATTCCATGTCGACCATCAGTTCACAGTGCATGTCTGCATTGGCCGGTCCCACCGGCACGGCCAGGGCCCCGAAACGTTCACAGCCGGCCTGGAATCCGGCGCCGGCTGTCCACAGGCCGTAGCCGACCGCGATCTGGACCCGGTCGTCAGGGGTCAGTCCGGCCAGCTCGTAGCAGCGGGCAAACATGTCGGCCCATATATCGATATCCTTTTGAGTGTAACACAAAACCTTGCGCTTGCCGGTCGTACCGGAGGAGGCGTGGATGCGCACCAGGTCCTCGAATGGGGCGCTGCGCAATGGAAAAGGATAGCCGGCTTGCAGGTCCTGCTTGTCGGTCAGCGGCAAATGCTGAAGATCATCGAGGCTGCGGATGTCGTCAGGGCCGATGTTGTTCTTTTCTAAAAGCCGACGGTAAAACACCGAATTCTCACAGGCGTGGCGCACGGTCCAGCGCAAGCCTTCCAGCTGGGTGCGGGCCAGATTTTCAGGGTTTACACCCTGCGGAATAAAACGCATCTGTCTCTCCTTGAATCCAAATTTGTCTCTTTCCTTTCAGTGGTCAAACTTCGGCACGGCGTGTTTCTATTAACAGTAACGCAGCACATTAGTGAAAAGCGGGCCCCATGTCAAGCGGTTTGAGCGGGCAGGCGCCGAACTTTCTCCCATCGGGATCGGATTGCCGCAAGGCCGGTTCGTACCGGGCATTCCCGGAGACCCGGGCAGGATTCGGAAAACGGATTTTGCGATACCCGCTTCAAGCCCCATGGCGCGACACTTGTCCGGCGTTGCCACCGGCGCAAAAACAAACACATAACCCATTGAAAACAACCCATAACAACCAAACCGAAATCCGAAACGCTCAATTCGGAATCAAAAAAGGATTGACCTGTTTCCACAAGTTGTCTTACCACTTGCAAATGATCGCTACAGCCAACGCACATTCAGGCCAAAATCCCCGGTCCCTCCCGAAAGCCGGTCATCTGCTTGAAATCAAGGGGCTCAAGACATACTTCTACCTTTTCGAGGGCGTCGCCAGGGCCGTTGACGACGTGTCGCTGCACCTTGACCGGTCCGAAGTGGTGGGAGTGGTGGGCGAGTCGGGCTGCGGCAAAAGCGTAACGGCTCAATCCATCATGCGGCTGGTTCCCGAACCCCCGGGCAGGATAGTCGGCGGCAGCATTGTTTTCGACGGAATGGACCTGGTCAAACTGCCGGCCGACAGGATACGGAATATCCGGGGCAACCGGATAGCCATGATCTTCCAGGAGCCCATGACCTCCCTCAATCCGGTTTTCACCATTGGCGACCAGATAGCCGAGATGTTCCGCCAGCACATGCATCTCGGCAGACGCGAAAGCCTGGAACGGGCCGTTGAAATGCTGGCCCGGGTGCAGATACCCGAGCCGGCCAAACGCGCCCGGGCCTATCCCCACCAGTTGTCCGGCGGGATGCGCCAGAGGGCCATGATCGCCATGGCTCTTGCCTGCAGCCCGGAAATCCTGATCGCCGACGAGCCCACCACCGCCCTGGACGTGACGGTCCAGGCCCAGATCCTGGATCTGATGCTGCAGCTCAGACAGGACTTTCATACCGCCATCATTATGATCACCCACGACCTGGGAGTAATTGCCGAAATGGCCCAAAGGGTGGTTGTCATGTATGCCGGTAAAGTGGTAGAAGAGGCTCTCACGGCCGACCTGTTCGACAGGCCCCTGCACCCTTACACGGCGGGCCTGCTCGAGTCCATGCCCCGGCTTGGATCACGCCGGCCCGGCAGGAGCCGGAAGCTGAAGGAAATAAAGGGTATGGTTCCGGGGCTGCTGGACCTGCCGCCCGGTTGCAGTTTCGCCCCCCGCTGTCCCCGGGCAATGGACATCTGCCGCCGGCGGGTGCCGGAACTGGTGCCGGCCGGCAACGGGCGCCGGGTACGCTGCCGGCTGTTTCCCGGCCAAGGAGATACAAGTGCAACCACTGCTGACGGTGGATGACCTCAAAGTCCATTTCCCGATTAAAAAAGGGTTGTTTTCCCGCACCGTGGGCCACGTATACGCTGTCGACGGGGTCTCCCTGACCCTGGCCGGGGGAGAAACCCTGGGACTGGTTGGCGAGTCTGGTTGCGGCAAGACCACCACCGGGCTGGCAATCCTGCGCCTGCTCGATCCCACCGGCGGCAGGATAATTTACGACGGCAACGATATAACCGGCATGAGCCGCAGCCGGCTGCGGCCTTTGCGCCGGCAGTTGCAGATCATCTTCCAGGACCCGTATTCTTCCCTCAACCCCCGGATGACCGTCAATGAAATCATCGCCGATCCTTTGCGGGTCCACGGCCTGTACAACGGTTCCGAGGGCCGCCAGTGGGTCGAATACATCCTGGAGAAAGTAGGCCTTTCGCCCGAGCACGGCCGGCGCTACCCCCATGAATTTTCAGGCGGCCAGCGCCAGCGGGTGGGAATCGCCCGCGCCCTGGCGCTCAGGCCGCGCGTCATAATAGGCGACGAGCCCGTCTCGGCCCTGGACGTTTCAATCCAGGCCCAGATCATCAACCTGCTCATCGACCTGCAGACCGAATTCGACCTTTCCTATATCATCATCGCCCACGACCTGGCGGTTGTGGAACACATGTGCGACCGGGTGGCGGTGATGTACCTGGGCAAGATAGTCGAATCGGGTCTCTATCACCAGGTTTACAACAATCCCCTGCACCCCTATACCCGGGCCCTGCTGTCGGCCATCCCGGTTCCCGATCCCGGGCGCCCGAGGCAGCGTACGATCCTGCAGGGCGACGTGCCCAGCCCCATCGAGCCTCCGCCCGGGTGTCATTTTCACCCCCGCTGTCCCCGGGCCAGGGACGGCTGCAACCGCCGGATGCCGGAGCTTGTGGAACACCGGCCGGGCCACCGGGTCCGGTGCTGGCTGTACCGAGACACAAACCATGGTTAAACCCGGCCGGCTGTTGGCCGGCTTAACGAGTAACGATCATAGAGGAGGAAGACCATGAAAAAAATCACAATCCCGTGTTACATGATTCTGGCGGCAGTACTGGCGGTCGCCATGGCCGGCCCGGCGGCGGCTTCATCGTCCCTGGTGGTGGCCGTGGATACCCCCCCGCGGATGATGAATCCCCACGGCGACGATTCCGACGCCAATCTGTCCTACATGGCCAACTTTTTCGACGGCCTGCTGCAGAGAAAAGGCCCCGACGGCAAGCTGGTTCCGGCCCTGGCGGTCCGCTGGGAACACCCGGACGAACTTTCGTGGAAATTCTATCTGCGCAAGGGCGTCAGGTTCCACAACGGAAATCCTTTCACCGCCGCCGACGTCAAGTTCTCGTTTGAAAGGCTCAGCAACCCGGAGGTTTCCGAGTTCATCAACACCGGCAAGATGATCGAACGGGTCGATATCATCGACGACTACACCGTGGTCATCCGCACCAAAAAGCCCATTCCCTGGTTTGCCAACAACATGCACCAGGTCTTCATCATGGACAAGGAGTCCACCGAGAGCCGCGACCCCGGTCAGGTGATGGTCAAACCCATCGGCACCGGCGCCTACAAACTGGTGGAATGGGTCAAGGGATCCTACCTGCGCCTTACGGCCAACGAAGACTACTGGGAAGGCGCGCCGGCCATCAAGAATATCGAGGTGCGGCCCATAACCGAAGCCTCCACCCGTTTTGCCGCCCTGGTCTCCGGCCAGACCGAACTGATGACCGGGGTTCCGGTGGAACTGTTTGCCCGGATCAAGACCAACCCGCGGCTGCTGGTCATCAGCCGGCCGGCCCGCAGATCAATATTCCTGGCCCTGGGCAATGAGAAAGACAAGCCCTGGTCGGATATCCGGGTCCGCAAGGCCATGTACATGGCCATCAACGAAGATGAGATAATTGCCAAGATCATGCGCGGCCATGCCACCCCGGCGGCCCAGATCCCGGATCCGCCCACCATCGGTTACAATGCCGGCATCAAACGGCTGCCCTACGATCCGGTCACGGCCCGCAAGCTCATGGCCGAGGCCGGTTATGCCGACGGGTTCTCCATCACACTGGCAGGTCCCAACGACCGTTACGTCCAGGATGAACAGATCGCCGAGGCCATAGCCAAGTATCTTTCCAAGATCGGAATCAAGGTCAAGCTGGATGTCAAACCCAAGGCCATCTTCTTTCCCGAAGTGGTGGAAGGCAAGCTCGATTTCTACCTGATCGGATGGTTCGACGGCACCTTCGACATGGGCCGCACCTACTTCAAGCTGGCCCATACCCGCGACAAGGAGATGGGTTACGGCGGATTCAACGGCACCCGTTACAGCGACCCTGACATCGACCGCCTGCTGGAGTCCACGGCCCAGATCATAGATCCGGCCAAACGCGCCAAGGTCCTTCAGGACCTGAACAAGATGGCCATGGTGGACAAGATCACCTGGATTCCGCTGCATTACCAGGAAGACCTCTACGCAGTCCAGAAGGGCAAGGGGATAAAGTTCCAGCCCCGGCCCGACCGCTGGATGGTCTACAAGGAGATCTCCAAGTAAGTCATACCCGCCCCGGTGCGGGCCGCGGGCCCGCGCCGGGGTTGTTTTCCAGATGGCGCAAGGCGACTGCGCCGTCGGCTCAAACCGAAAAACCAGGCATAAGTTAAATGGCAACCTATATCGCACGCCGCCTGCTTCAGGGCATAGTGGTTCTGCTGGCCGTTTCGATGATCTGTTTCATCATCTTCCGTTACATGGGAGATCCCGTCCTGGCCATGGCCGGCAAGTATGCCACCCAGAGCGAAATAGAGGAAGTAAGGCATATGCTGGGCCTGGACCAGCCTAGCTATGTGCAGTACGGCCGCTTCCTGTGGAACGCCCTGCACGGCAATTTCGGCAAATCCTACGTGACCCGCATCCCGGCCCTGGGTCTTATTCTGGAGCGCTTCCCGGCCACCTTCGAGCTGGCCACCACCGCCATCTGCATGTCATTCCTGGTGGGCCTGACCCTGGGCGTGCTGGTGGCGTTGCGGCCGCATACCTGGTACAACCGCCTGGTCATGGCCGGCTCCCTGGCCGGCATTTCGGTACCGACTTTCCTGACCGGTATTCTCCTCATCATGGTCTTTGCCGTCTACCTGGGCATCCTGCCGCCTTTCGGCAGGGGCAAGACCGTAACCATAGGGTTCTGGCGCACCGGCTTTCTCACCATCGACGGTATCAAACACCTGATCCTGCCGGCAGCAACCCTGGCCACCTACCAGCTGGCCGTCCTGCTGCGCCTGACCCGGGCCGGGATGAGGGAAGTGCTGGCCGAAGAATACATAAAAACCGCCTGGGCCAAGGGCCTGCCGCCCCGCAAGGTGATCTTCAAACACGCCCTGCGTAACGTGCTGATACCGGTGGTCACCATGACCGGCCTCCAGTTCGGCGAACTGATAGCCTTTTCCATCGTCACCGAGACCATCTTCCAGTGGCCGGGCATGGGCAACCTGCTGCTGACATCGATCTATGAAACCGATCAGCCGGTCATAGTAACCTATATCATGCTGGCGGCCTTCATCATCATAACCATCAACATGGTCGTGGACATCCTCTACGCCGTGCTCAACCCCAAGATCCGGTACGACTAGACATGAAAGTCAGATCCCGCAGACTGTCCAGCTTTCTCAACGACCCCCCGGCCATGGCCGGCCTGGCCATCATGGTCATCTTTATCCTGGCGGCCCTGCTGGCACCGGTGATCTGCCCCCAGAATCCGTATAACCTGGAGGAGCTGTCCCTGGACAACTTCCTCCTGCCGCCCATCTGGATCGACGGCGGCAAGGCTCCCTTCATCCTGGGCACCGACGACCAGGGAAGGGGGATTTTCAGCACCATCATCTACGGCTGCCGCACCTCCCTTATCGTAGGGTTCGTGGTGGTCACCATATCTTCACTGGTGGGCGTGTTTCTGGGGCTGCTGGCAGGCTACTACGGCCGCTGGCTGGACGCCCTCACCATGCGGATGGCAGATACGGTCTTTTCCTTTTCAACCACCCTGCTGGCCATTCTCCTGCTGGGAGTGTTCAAGGAAAGCGGACTTATAACGGTAATCGCGGCCATCTGCATCGCCGACTGGGTGCGTTACGCCCGCACCATGCGGGGAAGTGTGCTGGAGGTAAAGCAAGAGGCCTATGTCATGGCCGCCAGGGCCGGCGGGGCCGGCGACCTGCGCATCCTGTTCCAGCACATTCTGCCCAATGCCATCGCCCCCATCCTGGTGGTGGTGGCGGTCGACCTGGCGGTGGTTATCATGCTCGAGGCCACCCTGAGCTTTCTGGGCGTGGGTGTCCCGCTGACGGAACCTTCCCTGGGCATGATGATAGCCATCGGCAAGAACTACATATACGCCGGAATGTGGTGGATGATAGTCTTTCCCGGTGCCGCCCTGATCATGCTGGTGGTGGGCATCAACCTGTTTGCCGACTGGCTGCGGGAAGAACTCAATCCCAAGATTCAGCGCAATCAATAAGAACCGGCCCGGCGGGGACGGTCTCTTACCGGTCTTTGAGCCAGTCTGCCGGTGCCTGCACGGCCACCACTTTTCCACGGGCACATACCTGGCCGTTGGCCGTGACGGTCACTTCAACGACGGCCTTGCGTCCTTTGAGCTCGGTAACCCGGCCGCGCAGCTCCAGGGGCGCGTCGATGGAGGTCGGCCGCAGATAGTCGACGTGCAAAGAGGCCGTGACGTAACGCAGCTCGGGCTCGCTGTCCATGGGCCGGCCTTCGGCCGCATAGGCCGCTGCAGCTGCCGTTCCGGTACCATGGCAATCGATCACCGAGGCAATCAGGCCGCCATAGACATACCCCGGCACGGCGGTATGATAGGGCCGGGGCTGAAAACGGCATACTGCCTGGTCTCCGTCCCAGTAACTCTTGATCTGCAGCCCGTGCTCGTTGAGTCTGCCGCAGCCGTAACAATGGCTGGAATGATCGCGGTACTGGTCCTGAATGGCGATTTGTTCTGGCATTCGGCCGCTCCTTTTTGCTTGTTTGCTGAAAATCAGGCTCCGCAAATTTTTTCACGGTCTATGGAGGGCAGGCGCTCCACCAGGGCCCTGATCTCCGGTTCGTCCTCCAGCCAGTGCCGCAGGCTTCCCAGCAGGCTGGCGGCATAAGGACTGCTGGAGCCATCCGAAAGACGGTAGTTTACCCACAGGCCATCTTTGTAGAAATTTATCAGGCCGGCTTCCTCCAGGATCTTGAGATGCTTGCTCACCGTAGACTGGGCCAGGCCAAGGGCCTCCCGTATTTCGCACACACAAAGAACCCGGTGCTGTAGCAACTTGAGAATCTTGACCCGGTTGGGGTCAGACAGGGCTTTCATGATCTTGATGAATTCTCGCATGCCGCAACTCCTGATTTTGACCGAACATATTGAATAAAAACAAACTTGTCAAAAACATTGGCTGTTCCATGGTGCTTTTGATTGTCATCGACGGCCATATGTGTGATAGAATTATTTTTCGAATACAGCCCGCATGACCTGAATATTAAAGCATGGGGCGAGACAAAAAAAAGGAGCCGGGGCATGAAGAATTCATCTGCAGGCGGAGCCGTTATTCTGGGGGCCTTTCTCTGTGCGGGGCTCACCATTCTGGGCTATCTGGTGGCAGGCGGTCTTGCCGGAATCCGGGTTCCGGTCCGCACCGTGACCGTCAAGGGCCTGGCCGAACGGGAAGTCCGTGCCAACCGCGCCATCTGGCCCATGACCATCGTCCGTACCGACAACAAGCTGGACAGCCTTTACCGGAATCTTGAAAAAGATCTGGACCGGGTAACTTCTTTTCTTAAGGCAAGCGGCTTCGGAGATGAGGAAATCACTGTTTCGGCTCCGACCATCGTGGACAAGCAGGCCCAGGGCTACGGAGACACATCGAAACTCAAATATCGCTACTTTGCCCGCAGCTCGGTGACCGTCTTCTCCAACAAGGTGGATGTCGTGCGCCGCACAATGAAAAAACTGATGGTGCTGGGCAAGGCGGGAATCGTATTCGGAGGTGACCGGTACGAAAACAGGGCCGAGTTCGTCTTTACCGATCTGAACGCCATCAAGCCGGAAATGATCCAGGAAGCCATTGCCAACGCCGGCAAGGTGGCCGAAAAATTCGCCCGCCACACAGGCAGCCGGCTGGGACGGATCAAGCGGGCCAGCCAGGGCCTGTTCACCATCACCGACCGCGACTGCAATACCGCCTGGATCAAGAAGGTAAGGGTGGTAACCACCATCGTTTACGAGCTGGTGGATTGACAACGAACAGCTTTGCGGTCAAAAAAATCGGTCCCGGCCGAAACTACTGCCTTTCCGCCGGCAGGACAAGGTTCAGAACGACCCCGGTGATACCGGCCAGACCGATGCCTCCCAGGGTGAACTTGCCCAGGGGAAAGGCCATGCCGCCGATGCCGAACACCAGGATCAGGGCTACTATGGTCAGGTTGCGCGGCTTGGTCAGATCCTCGCCGGCCCTTACCAGGGTATTGAGACCAACCACCGTGATGGCGCCGAAGAGCAAAAGCATGATGCCCCCCATGACCGGAACCGGAATCGTCTGCAGAACCGCCCCCACCTTGGCCACGAAGGCCAGGCCGATTGCGAAGATGGCGGCCCAGGTCATTATGCCGGGATTGTAGACCTTGGTAAGGGTTACGGCCCCGGTTACCTCAGAATAGGTCGTGTTGGGAGGCGCGCCGAAAAAAGCGGCAAAAGAAGTGGCGATGCCGTCACCCAGCAGGGTGCGGTGGATGCCCGGATCTTTCAGAAAATCCTTGCCGACCACGTTGCTGATGGCCAGAATGTCGCCAAAGTGCTCGATGGCCGGAGCTATGGCCACCGGTACAATGAACAAAACGGCCTCTAAGTTCCATTCCGGAAAGACGAAGTCAGGAACGGCGAACCAGGCCGCCTTTTGCACGGGGGCAAAATCGACCAGCCCCATGGCAAGCGATACCAGGTAACCGATGGCGATGCCGCACAGGATCGGTATCAGCTTCAGCAGACCGCGGCCCAGCATGGTGACGGCGATGGTGGCCACCAGCGTGATCATCGATACCGGCAGGGCCTTGGCCTGGGGAACCAGCACGGCGGCCCCGTCGCCGGTCTTGCCCAGGGCCATGTGAACCGCCACCGGAGCCAGGATCAGACCGATGACCATGATGACCGGGCCCACCACCACCGCCGGCAGCAGCCTGTCCAGAACTGCCCGGCCCTTCCACTTTATCAGCAGGCTGAGAAGCACGTAGAACAGGCCGGCGGCCACAAGCCCGCTGAGAGTGGGAGCCACGCCCCAGGTCTTCACCCCGTATATTATGGGCGCGATGAAAGCGAACGATGATGCCAGAAAGATCGGAACCTTGCGCTTGGTAATGAACTGAAAGATCAGGGTGCCGGCTCCGGCGCCGAAAAGAGCCACATTGGGATCGAGGCCGGTCAGAAGCGGCACCAGCACCAGCGCGCCAAAGGCTACGAACAGCATCTGGGCACCGACAATACTGTCTTGAATTCGGAAACTGTAATCAGCGCCGGAGTTGGCCATGGGTCCTCCTTGTTGCGGGTCCTGTTTTAATCTGCCGCCCGGCATGCGAACGCAGGCCTTGCACCGGCGACCGGATGTCATATAAACTCATGTTTGGCGGCCCCTCAGGATTGCGATCCCCGGACCGGCCGGAGTTGGCTCTGGTCTATAATTGTAAACCGCTGACGTGTCAAGGTGTTTCCACTATATGTAGTGGCGGTACCGACTGATGGCCCCATATATTCTGGAAGACAGAACGAAAGGAGAAAAAGATGCCCATAACTTCGGTGCGCTGGCTGGAGGGTAAGACCTTTGTGGGAACCGATTCGCGCAACCATTCGGTGGTTCTGTCGGGAGACGATCCGCCCCGGGGCGTCAGCCCCTCGGAAATGCTGCTGGTTGCCCTTTCGGCCTGCACGGCCTATGACGTGGTCGCAATCCTGGCCAAAAAAAGGATTCAGCTCCAGAGCCTGGAGGTGATCGCCGACGGCAAAAGGGACGAACAGCCGCCCTGGCCTTACCGCAGCATCCATCTGACTTACCGTTTGAAGGGCAGGGGACTGACCGACAAGGCGGTTTCCCGGGCCATAGAATTGTCCGAGCAAAAGTACTGTTCGGTTTCGGCCACCATCCGGGGCGTGGCCCAAATAACCACGTCTTACCAGATCCTGCCGGAATAGATTTCAGACGGGCCTTCGGGATGACGGTCTTGCGCCGGCGGTTTTTTTTATGATAGTTTGAGTTGGGCCGATATTTGGAGTAAGGACTACCGGGCAAGCAATGGATGAAGCGATCAAGAAACCTGACATGCTCAATGTTTTGAACAGATCACAAGGCGGAGCATTTTTTTCAGCACTTGCCGTGCTGGTTCTCTGCCTGTTGGGGACCTGCGTGCCGGGATCCGCCCGGGCCGACATCTATCTTTACATCGACAGTCAGGGGGTACTGCATTTCACAAACACCCCCACGTCATCGGACTACAAACTCTACATAAAAGAAAAACCGAAATCCACCGTCAAGGTGGCCTCCCTGCGTTCGTTCGAGCAGATGATCCGGGAGGCGGCCGCCCGGCACGGCATTTCAGCCAGCCTGATCAAAGCCCTCATCAAGGTGGAATCAGAGTTCAACCCCCAGGCCGTCTCCAAGAAGGGGGCCCTTGGTTTGATGCAGCTCATGCCGGAAAACCTGGCCTCCCTGCAGGTTGAAGACCCTTTCAATCCCCGCCAGAATATCATGGGGGGGGTACGTTACCTGAAAACGCTGCTTAAACGTTACCGGGGCCGGGTCCCCCTGGCCCTGGCCGCCTATAATGCCGGTCCATCTCTGGTTGACCGCCATCAGGGAATCCCTCCGATAAAAGAAACCGAGATGTTCGTCGAAAAAGTGATGAAATACTTCTACCTTTTCAAGCGCAAGGGATCGTAACCCGCCGGTTCCGTGGCGGGACCGAAACAATTTGGTCCGGAGACAGACTGCAAGCGGCTTTTATCTCTTTGACAAGCGCCGTTACGGCTTGGGGCTTCCTTCGGCAAAAACGCTATGGCCGGGGTGCCCGGTCCGGCCGAAACCAACCTGCCGAAGGCCGCGGCCCAACAGAGGTGAATGTGAAAAAGCTGGTCTTTGTCGGCGGCGGACACGCCCACATGGAGATTCTGGCCAACCTTGACCGGATGGTCGGGCAAGGATACTCGGCCGTTCTGATCGCCCCCGGCCCATATCACTATTATTCCGGCATGGGACCGGGCATGCTGGGCGGAACCTACCGGCCCGATCAGATCCGTTTCAACACCGGAAAGATCGTCCGGAAGGCGGGGGCTGTCTTCGTCAGGGATTACGCTGCCCGGATAGATCCGGACCGGAAACGGGTTTACCTCGGATCGGGAGACTGGCTCGCATACGATGTCCTGTCGTGCAATGCCGGCAGTCAGGTTCCCGTCGACATGGTTTCCAAAGGCGATGACGGCGTATTTACCGTAAAGCCCATCGAAAGACTACGGCAGCTGCAGGCTGAAATAATCCTCCGGGCGTCTGCCCGCAGAATCAGGATCGCCATCGTAGGCGGAGGCCCCTCGGCCGCCGAAATCGCCGGCAACATCTGGCAGCTTGTAAAAACCCGGGGCGCAAAGATGCCGGAAATCGTGATTCTGGCCGGCAAAGGCTTGTTGAGCCACTTCGGCAGGGGCATCCGTCAAAGGGTTATCTCCCTGATGCGCCAAAGAAAGATTCGGATAGAAGAAGGAGAATATGCCCGCGCCGTGTCCGGGACAGGAATCACGACCGGTTCCGGCCGCAGCCTGGCCTGCGACCTGGCGGTCCTGGCAACAGGCGTCCGGCCGGTCTCCCTGTTCAGAGACTCCGGCCTGCCGGTCGGCCCCGACGGCGGCCTGCCGGTAAACCGCTTCCTCCAGTGTGCCGCATATCCCGATATTTTCGGCGGCGGGGACTGTATTTACTTCGAACCCATGCCCCTGCCCAAGCTGGGCGTGTATGCCGTGCGCCAGAATCCGGTTTTGCTGCACAACGTTCTGGCGCAACTGGAAGGCCGCCGCCTGAAACCGTTCGTTCCCGGCAAAAGATACCTGACGATTTTCAACCTGGGAGGAGGAATCGGGCTTTTCAACAGGGGAAAGCTGACCTTCGGCGGCAGGCTGGCTTTCCGGCTCAAGGATTTCATCGACCGCCGCTTCATGGCCAGATACCGGGCCCTGGAGTAAACCACCGCCTCCTTCGGCGGTCATGGCTTACTCGAAAATCACTTTTTCGTCTTCCAGGAGCCGGCCGGGACCGAGAAAGACCGGCCGGCCGGTATTGTTCTCCAAATGCACCTGTCCCTTGCACACCACAGCCGGCCTGAAGTGGATATCGCCAACGACCGTCAGCCGGCTGCAGTGCACCAGGCTGGGTATGGCGTCACGGAAACGGGCCTCCATGTCGTCGATCCGGCCGTAATATCTGCTGTCCAGCGAAATCATTATCCGGCCCAGCTTGCGCTGCGGGTTGCTGACCAGGGCAAGGTCGGAATCGAAAAGGTAGCAATCCGATCTGACGGCAAGCAGGTCGGGACACTTCTTGACCGGCAGGAACCGGCTTTCGGGAACTTCGACCGCCCGCGCGCCTTCGAAAAGGGCGATGGCCGCCCCCATGGCCGTTTCCAGCTGGTAGACCGGCGGACTGTCCGGATCCCTGGGGTCGATGTTCTTGGGATTGAGAATGATCGGCAGGTAAACCGCTCCCTGCTCCCGGATCAGCCCCTGGAGGGCCTCCAGGTCGATCCAAAGAGAGTTGGTATTGAAATAGCGGTAAAGGCCGATATCCTGAAAAGCCTCCCGCTCCCCGGGGGGGCACTGGGCTATTTCGCGCAGCAGCAGACGCCCGTCTTTCGACTTTGCCAGATGGCCGCCTTTCATGTCGGCCGGCGTGCGGCGGGCAACCTCCATGATGAAGGGAATGCTTTCAGTCGCCATGTAGCCCAGCAGGCGCGCGTCAAAGGTCGCCCCCAGATTGTCGGCATTGATCACCAGGGCGTAACGGATGCCTTCGGAAAGCAGTTTCGCCAGCATCCCCGAAGTCTGCAGGGCGGTATAGATGTCGCCGTGGCCGGGAGGATTCCATTCCAGCTGCCGGTTTTGAGGCCAGCTGGCCGGTGAAAGGTCGGACCGCATAAGCTTGGGAAACTTGTGCTGTAAAAAACAATCCGCCCGCACCCGGCCCCCGAAGGCTTGCAGTGCTTTGAGCGTGTCCTGGTGGGTGTTGAAGCTGTTCATCAGGGCCAGCCGCAGGTTGAGACGCTGAGCCCGCCGCAGGATGATTTCCAGGAAAGTAAGGCCGTCTTTTACTTCCAGCAGGGACTTGGCGCAGGTAAGGCCCATGCTGGTGCCCAGACCGCCGTTGAGCACCACCATGACGGTCCTGGGAATTTCCTTTGTTCCACGCTCTGCAAAATCCTCCAGCTGCTCCAGGCGGGGAATATCGCGGTCGTCAACCGGTTCGATCTCCCTGTCGCTTATCAGGCCGGTTGCACCTGCCACCACCTGCCTGTAGTAATGGCTGAAAGTCTCTATGGCCACTTCCGGCAACCGGTGACGGCGCATCTTTGCCCGAAACGCCTCCAAATGATCCTTCGTGCCTGCCTGCTTCACCTTCCCGTATCACCTCCGGCCGGGTCCTTATCAATCTGTTTCCTGCTTACTGCACCGGCTCAGTCCATCCCATGCCGTCCGGGCTCCGCCCGTACTGGATATCCATGATGGCATCAAAGAACTTCCGGGCCACCGGCCCGACCTTGCCTTCACCGATGGTGATAACCCTGTCTTCGTATTTGAGCTGGCCCACCGGCGAGATGACCGCAGCCGTGCCGGAGCCGAAAATTTCGGTAAGCTTCCCTGCTGCATGGGCCTCGAAGACCTCGTCGATACTTATCTTCCTCTCTTCGACTTTCATCTTCCAGCTCCTGGCCAGCCTTATCACCGAGTCACGGGTAATGCCGGGTAAGATGGAACCGCTCAGTTCCGGCGTGACGAGAACATCGTCGATAACGAAAAAGATGTTCATGGCGCCCACTTCCTCCACATAGCGCTGCTCGATGGCGTCCAGCCACAATACCTGGGTGTAGCCCTGGGCGTGGGCTTTTTCGCCTGCAAGCAGGCTGGCCGCGTAATTGCCCAGGGTCTTGGTGTCTCCGACCCCGTTGCGCACGGCCCGCACGTGCTCGCGGGTCACCATGATCTTGACCGGGTTGAAGCCTTCGGCGTAGTAAGCACCCACCGGTGAAAGGATGATGAAGAACCGGTAGGTGTGGGAAGCCCGCACGCCGAGAAAAGGATCGGTGGCAATGATCGTGGGCCGGATATAGAGCGAGGTTCCCGGGGCCGCCGGAACCCAGTCTTTTTCGAGCTTGATCAGTTCCTTCAACGCCTCCAGGGCAAAGCCCTCATCCACTTCCGGAATGCAGAGCTTGCGGCAGGAATAGTTGAGGCGCTTGAAGTTTTCCCGGGGCCGGAACAGCTGGATGCCGCCTTCCTTGTTGCGATAGGCCTTGAGCCCCTCGAACACCCCCTGGCCATAGTGCAGAACCATGGTTGCCGGATCCATGGACAGGGGACCGTATGGTTCTATGCGCGGATTATGCCAGCCCTTGTCCGGAGCGTAATCCATATTGAACATGTGATCGGTGAAAAGCGTGCCGAAACCCAGCTTGTCGTCCTCGGGTTTGGTCTTGTGCTGATCGGCCAGGGTGATTGTAAGCTGCATGGTTTTCCTCCTGGATATAAAGCTTAACTTTGCAACGGCGGTTCTGAGACTGCCTCAACAGGTTTGTAATCCGTCCTGATTGCCCCGTCACGTACCCGGGGCGGAACAGACGACCATGTCCATCTGCGCGCAAATGTCATCGGCAATACCATTGCCGCCCAGTTCCCGCAGGTACATGCGGCCGCTGACGACGATGGTGGGTGACAGCAAACGCCCTCCGCAGGCCCGGCCCCGGTCGTCGAAGGCCACGCCGTGGACCCAGACAAAGGGAGCATCCTGCCTCCAGGCCATGCCGCCGTGGCACGCCGCCAGTTCGAACAGTCCTTCTTCGGTATGGGTGACGTAAACCTGCTGGCGATGATCAAAAGTGCCCACGGTCAACTTGCTGCACACTCCGGAAATCCAGAATGTTCCGGCAGACGGCCGATATTGCCCGCACAAATCCTCCAGGGTCCGGATCAGGTCGCGGGCGGGCGGCAAGGACCCCATAAAACATCGTCCGGATTGTGCTTCGATCAAGGCCATGTCCGTCTGCTCCCCGGGGCGCGGAAAACCGAAGTTCAAACGCCCGATTCGGGTTCAAGTTAGCATAGAAAGCAGTAAACTACCACCCAAAAGGGGCTGGCTCATGGTCATGGGCCGGGTACATATCTGAGGTGGATTCCGAAATCAATGGCCAGGGCCAGGCAACAGGATACCGCCGGGGAGATAAACCATGCCAGCAGGATATGTTTCAGGGTCCCGGCGCTGACCGTGTTCATCCCCTTGACCAGGCCGATTCCCAGCACGGCTCCGATCACCGCCTGGGAGGTGGAGACAGGCACCCCGACGCAGGTATACAGGTGGACGGTGACGGCCTGTGCCAGGACGACCACCAGGGCCGAAAACGGATCCAGACGTACCAGTTTATTGCCAACGGTTTCCATCACCGGCCGGCTGAAAGTGATCACGCCCAGGGCAATGGCGAAACCGCCGATCAGGGCCGCCTGCATGGTGTCCAGCAGGCCGGCGCCGACAAACACCGCCGTCACGTTGGCCACGTTGTTGGCCCCCAGGGCATAGGCTCCGTAAGCGCCGGCAACCAGCATGGACCAGCGCAGGATCTGGTCGGCCTGAAATATATTTACAGGCGCCCGGTTGTACCAGTAGCCCAGGAAACGGTAAATCATTATGGCGCACAGCGCCCCTCCGACGGGAGTTCCCAGCCAGCAGGCCCCCACCTTGCCCAGGCCGGCCAGGTTCAGCCGGCCGTTGAGCAGGCCGATACCGACAATCGCTCCCACCACGGCCTGGGAGGTCGATACCGGAAGTCCTAAAACCGTCATCAGGGTCACCGTCGCCGCCGCCGCCACCGACACCACCACGGCCTGATCCAGATTCATGCTGGTCAGGCCCTTGAGGGTTTCGATCCCGAAGCGGCCGGAGACCGCGGCCCCCAGAACGACGAAAACGGAAGCCACGGCCGCGGCCGTGCCGAAACGGATCATCCTGGAAGAAACCGCGGTTCCGAACACATTGGCCGCATCGTTGGCCCCCAGGGACCAGCCTAAAAATATTGCGCCGGCAAGAGACAGCATTCCGGTCATCTCCGCTTAAGGAGGGTCAGACCCTTCTTTTCATGCTCAGGATGTTGATGAATTTCGAAACCCGGTCGGCCTGATCTGAAATCCGCCCTATCTGGGCCACCAGGTCACGGATAAGGATCTTTTGGAAAGGATCCAGGCCGGATTCGAACAGCCCGGTGATTATCTTGCGCTCCATGTGATCGCAATGACTTTCATTGGTGTCGATGGTGTTGGACAGGGCCCGCAGCCCTGCATCTTTCTTGAAAAAGGCGCTCACCTGGCTGATTACCAGGTCGCAGCACTCAAGGCTGATACGGATCAGCTCCTTTATGTCCGGCAGCAGGAAACCCGGCAGCCGCAACTTCTGAGTCTGGATCATATGGAGTACGATTTCGAAGACATGGGGGATCTTATCCAGCTCCTGAAGCAGTTCCACTATGTCGCCGCGCGAATCGGGTATCAGGGTGTCGCCGTACATCAGATCGTTGATCTCTTCCCGCAGGTCGTCGGCTCTTGATTCGTGCTTGTGGGTCTGCTTGAGGTAGAATTCGAAATCCTGACAGATTTCCTCATGCAGGACACACCCCTGCATTGCTTCGGCAAAACTTTCCCGGCAGCGGCCGAGGGTCTCGACGTACTTGAAGATCAGTTCCATCAGCCGGTTTTCTTTCCTGAACAAAAAGGAGAGCATGACTTTCGACTCCGTATCATATTCAGTCCAGCCACCACGGGCCTGCGCTTAATATCGCCCGCGGCCTGCCGGATTACAAGGGATAATTATCGGGCTTCCGGCAAGACATCACCCGAGAGGGTCTTGCATGGTTTGACATATAAGGTTTGCTCGGCTATGTTCGGCCGAACACAATCAAATGGAAAGGTGTGCTCATGATTCAATTCGACCAGGACCAGGCCGCCCGCATCGATCCGGTCCGCCTGGGCTATGAAAGCAAGTTCAAATTCCGCTGTCACCCCGGGGTGAGCTGCTTCACCAAGTGCTGCCGGGAAATAAACATAATCCTGACACCTTACGACATCATCCGCCTCAAAAAGCGGCTGGACCTGAATTCCACCGAGTTCCTGGCTCTGTATACGGAGCCCCACATCCTGGAAAAAACAGACCTGCCGGTGGTCACCCTGCGGCTGATGGACGACCGGCAGCAGTCATGTCCCTTCGTGCGGGACGACGGCTGTATCGTGTATTCCGACCGGCCCACCACCTGCCGCTACTACCCCCTGGGTGTGGCTACCTTGCAGCATAAAGAGGGCGCCGACGACGAAGGATTTTTTTTCTTCGTCAACGAGCCCCACTGCAAAGGCTTCGAGGAAGAAAAAGAATGGACCGTGAACCAGTGGCGCAAGGACCAGGGGGTCGACATTCACGATGAGATCAATGCCGAGTGGACCGATCTTGTGGTCCGCAAGCGTTCTTTTCCTCCCAACATCAAGCTGACCGAACAGGCCAAGCAGATGTTCTTCATGGTGAGCTACGACATCGACAAATTCCGGCGTTTCGTATTCGAAAGCACTTTTCTGGAAAAATTTTCCGTCGACCGGCAGGCCCTGGATGAAATCAAGACCGACGACGTGGCCCTGCTCAAATTCGGTGTCAAATGGCTCCAGGACATCTTTTTCAAGCGCAGCGATCCTCACCGGCAGGCCGCCGAAACCGCCGCCAAGCAAACAGAAAACTGATTGGGAAACAGCCGCAAAAAGCCGCCCGCCAGGCATCCCTGACGGACGGCTTGGCAACGGTTTCCCGCGCTCCGGGTCAATATTCCGGGTAGATCAGATCCCTGTGCAGACTTTCATCGGCCAGCCGGGCTTCGATATCGACACCGAAAAACTCGCCTGCCGGCCCCAGGATATCCGGATTGGCTGAATGTACCTGCCTGGCCGCCGCGAGCACCTTTTCCAGGCCCTTGGCCGTCATTTTGCCCAGGGGCCTGCGGCAGGGACCGGCCGGCATTCCCAAAAGAGCCATCAGGGTCTTGATTGGCAGGGGATTGCGCGCCCGGCACATTACCTCGCCGGCAGGGCTGCTTTCCGCCGTTTTAACCACCACCAGGTTGAAAAGCGGGTCCAGATCCTTTTTCAGGGCCTCGGCCCCCTGCAGGTCTCCCATGGCAATGGTTTCAACCATCCGGGCAACAGCCCCCGGCGCGACATTGCTGATAACCGAAATCACCCCGGCCGCCTTTATGTCAGGGTCGGTCATCATGGTGTAGGTCAGGGCGTCGTCCCCGGAGAAAATATTGAAATCGGGACCGCAGCAGCGACGGGTGCGCTTCATGTTTTCCAGGTCTCCGGTCGCTTCCTTGACTGTGTCTACGTTGGAATACCGCTGTGCCAAAATGGCCAGGTCTTCGGGCAAGAGCTGGGTACCGGTTCGCCCCGGAATGACATAAGGAATAACCCTCACGCCGGGGTAGGCCTCCGCAATCGGCGCCACGTATTCCCTTCTGATCTCAAGAGAGCTCGGCCCGTTGTAATAAGGATCCACCAGCAAAACCGCATCCACATCATGTGCAACGGCGTGCCCGGTGGCCTCCAGGGCCTCGGTGGTGTTGTTGCTGCCTGTGCCGGCTATGCAAAGACAGCGACCTTTGACCCGGCCGGCCACTATTTCCACCACCTGGTTGTGTTCCTGCCAGCCGAGGGTGGGGCTTTCACCTGTTGTTCCAACCGCCAGAATGCCGGTTATGCCGTTTTCAATCTGGAATTCGACCAGCCTTTCAAGACCCTGCCGGTCTAGCTGGCTCCCGTCTTTGACAAAAGGCGTTACCAGGGCCGTATAACATCCGGCTTTCATCATTCCCCCTTTTTCAATGCTCTAGGTTAAAATTCGCAGCGGGCCGCAACCCAAAGATGCCGGTCACACCTTGATGCGCGGGCAGGCAATGCAACCTGGTGCATGCGCCACCCGCAGTGCCTCCTGGGTTCCGGGCGAGAGGATCGCTTCGAGGATAGCTGGAAGTATCATAGTAAGGAACAAAACTCCTTGCTGGATTTTCTAACGAATAAAAGAGGATAGCTTTTATGTCAAGTGAAATGTCCCAAAATTTTCAACAGGATGACAAGTTGTTGGTTTTTGCTTGACAACGGCAGATGCCCATATTACCGGTCTATACTTTAAGATTATCAGGAAAAATGCTCGCATCCCTGACGATTCAGGAAAAATTTTGCCAAGGAGCTCAAATGCCTGTAGCCAACAACGTCGACGAATTCATAGCCAAACAGCGGGCCGCCATAGCCTCGAATCCGGAATGCGGCACCTCCCACTATAATCTCGGAGTAGCCCTGCTGGGCAAGAAACAGTACCGGGAGGCCGAAAAGCATTTCCTGGAAGCTGTCGAGTGCAGCCCGGGGCTGGCCGAGGCCTACGTTCAGCTGGGCGGACTGTGCCTGCGCAGGGGCGATCTGGAAGGCTGCCTGGACTGGAACAAGAGGGCGGTCAAGGCCCGCCCGGGATTTTCCGAAGGCTGGGGCAACATCGGCTTTGTCCATATGCAGCGCGGAGAGGTGGACGAAGCCATCAAGGCCCTGAAAAGGGCCACCGTGTTCAATTTTCGTTTCATTCAGGCCTTCACCACCCTGGCAAGCGCCTATCTTCTGAAAGGAATGATCGAAGAAAGCATCGAAGCCGGCTTAAAGGCCATCAAGCTGGAACCAAAATTTGCCGTGGCCCACAACAACCTGGCCATCGCCTACCTGGAAAAGGGAGACCTGGAGCAGGCCCGCCAGCATGCCAAAGCCGCCCTGGACCTTGGCTACGAAATCGCTCCCCAGATTCTCAAGGACCTGGGTCTCCAATAGCAAATGGCCCCAAGCTCTCAGACCGGCTGCCGGGACTCTTTTGCCCGGCATTTCGATTTTTTTCTCGAAACCGCCTCCCTGCCGGTAAAAGCCGGCGATGCCATCTGGGCACACCCCCTGCCGTGCGGCCCGGACCCGGCAACTGCCGGGGATCGGACCCGGTCCGTGACCTATGGGCAACTGTTCCGGGCGGTGGCGGATTTTCTGAAAAACACGGTCTTTCGCCACAAACCCGAGTTGCCGGCCGCCCGGCCGCAAGCAGACCCGGTCCGCATTCTGCTGGTCAAGCACGGGGCCTTTTATCATCCCTGCCGTATCGAAGCCGGCCCCGGCAGCCGGCCCCTGGTCGTCAACGTGGCCGTCTCGCAACCCGGGCGCAACACCATCGACAGCGAATTCAAATCACTTGCCCGGCTGGGCAAGACCCGGGCGGCCGGTTTCGTGCCGCAGGTCTACCTGCTGGGCCGCGGACGCTGCTCGGAAGGCCATGAACTGCCGATGTTTCTCGGCCAGTGGCTGGATGGATTCCGGGAATTCCATCTCGGCATTCATAACGGCCGACAGGAGGCAATGGTCTGGAACCCGGACGGCTCGCGGCAGGTGCTGGCGACAATACAGGTCCGGGAAATAATGCGCCAGGCGGCCTTCATCCTGGCGGCCTGTTACGATCCGATCTCAATGGAGGCGGTAAGCGGGTTTCATCACGCAGCCGGCGATTTCGTGGTCCGGCCCGGCCGGGGAGATTGTCTGCAGGTCCGGCTGATCAGCATCCGGGATTACCGCCCCCTGGCAGGCCCGCCTGATCAGGAGGCAGACCTGCAGACGATCCTGGACGGATTGCTGGTGCAAATGCTGAAAACATCCCTGCAACTTCGCCTGGACCGCCTGGACGGTGTCGGCGGCTACGCGCTGTATCCGTCCCGGCTGCTTGACGCATTCTGGGAGGGCTTTGCCGAAGGTGTAGCCTGGTCCCTGAAGGACCTCGGGATACCGGCCGAACTTACCTCGGTCATGGCAGATTATTTCCGTAATCATTCGCTGGACGACTGGATGGAAATTTCCGGCCGGTGGCTGCAGAAATTTCCGGCCGGCAGTCCCGAACGCCGGCTTCTTGAAACAGATCTTGAAAACCATATGACCTGCCTTCGGAACGCCGTTAGCAGATGACGCCGCATCCAGGATAGGAACGGGGAACAACCACACAATATAGCGTTCAGAACCTGGGTGAATACAAAATAGTGTGTCAGCGCCGACTCCGTGTCTCCGGCCGGCCGAAACCCTTAAGGGCCGGGCTTTTTTGTTGACAAGTGGCGGTAAAAATTTTATATCTGCGCCTTGCATAACTGTTTGCAACGTCAGCAAGTAACTGTAATCCCTGATCCTGATCCGGGGGTTAATTTGGATGGCTGAGGCTAAGGCCCCGCGTTTCGAGCGTGGTTTATTCCGCAACGAACCTAACCCGTTTAAGGTATAATTGAAAGCCGATTCAAATTGCGAGAGGAGGTGAAACACCCCGCACAAAATTCTGCATCAGGTAGGTTGATCATCTTTTATTAATCGAATGGAGGTAAAACGATGGCAAAACATGAAACCCCTATGTTGGACCAGCTTGAATCTGGGCCATGGCCGAGCTTCGTTTCAGACCTGAAAGCTCTGGCCGAAAAGCGGGCCAAGAACGAAGAGGGCATTGAGTTTCAGATTCCCACCGACGTCGTTGACGATATCCTGGGAGTACTGGAACTGTCCTACAAGCACGGCCGGACCCACTGGAAGCATGGCGGCATCGTGGGTGTCTTCGGTTACGGCGGTGGAGTCATCGGCCGTTACTGCGACCAGCCCGAAATGTTTCCGGGGGTGGCTCACTTCCATACCATGCGCGTCAATCAGCCCGGCGGCAAGTTCTACACCACCGATTACCTGAGAAAGCTCTGCGACCTGTGGGATTTCCGCGGCAGCGGCGTCTTGAACATGCATGGAAGTACCGGAGACATCATCTTCCTGGGAACCACCACTCCCCAGCTGGAAGAAATTTTCTACGAATTGACCCACAACCTGCACCAGGACCTGGGCGGCTCGGGCTCCAACCTCAGAACGCCTTCGGACTGTGTCGGCCAGGCCCGTTGCGAGTTTGCCTGCTACGATACCCAGGACCTTTGCTATGACCTTACCCAGGAATACCAGGACGAGCTGCACCGTCCGGCGTTCCCATACAAGTTCAAGTTCAAGTTCGACGGTTGTCCCAACTGCTGCGTGGCATCCATTGCCCGTTCCGACCTTTCATTCATCGGCACCTGGAAGGACGACATCAAGATCGACCAGGAAGCCGTCCAGGCTTATATCGGCGGAGAGCTGAAACCCAACGCCGGAGCCCACAGCGGCCGGGACTGGGGTCCTTTCGACATCCAGAAGGAAGTCATCGATCTTTGCCCGACCGACTGCATGTGGATGGAAGGCAAAGAGCTGAAGATCGACAACAAGGAATGCACCCGCTGCATGCACTGCATCAACGTCATGCCGCGCGCCCTGCGCATCGGTGATGACCGCGGGATCACCATCCTGGCCGGTGCCAAGGCCCCCATTCTCGACGGCGCCCAGATGGGAACCCTGATCGTTCCGTTCATCAAGGCTGAACCGCCTTATACCGAGATCAAAGAAAACGTCATCGAGCCGATCTGGGATTGGTGGATGGAAGAGGGCAAAAACCGCGAGCGCCTGGGCGAATTGATGAAGCGTCAGGGCCTCCAGAAAATGATCGAGATCCTGGGCGTAGAGCCTGATCCGCGGATGGTCCAGGAACCGCGCTCCAATCCGTACATCTTCTGGAAAGAAGAAGAAGTGCCCGGCGGCTGGAAACGCGACATCAAAGAATTCAGAAAATACCATCAGAGATAGGAGGGGACAACCATGGCATTCATTTCCTCAGGATACGATCCCGACAATCCGATGAAAGACAGGATTACGGACATCGGACCGCGCAAATACGATGAGTTTTACCCTCCGTTCATCGCCAAAAACAAGGGTAAATGGCTCTATCACGAAATCCTTCAGCCGGGAGTGCTTGTGCACGTTTCGGAAACCGGCGATGAAGTCTACACCGTTCGCGTAGGCGGCGCCCGCCTGATGACCACCATGCTGGTCCGCGAAATCTGCGAAATTGCCGACAAGCATTGTGGCGGCTACGTCCGCTGGACCACCCGTAACAATGTCGAATTCATGGTCGACAGCAAGGAAAAAGTCCAGCCTCTGATCGACGATCTGCAGAGCCGCAAGTTCTCCGGCGGCTCTTTCAAGTTCCCGGTTGGCGGAACCGGCGCCGGTGTGACCAACATCGTTCACACCCAGGGCTGGATTCACTGCCACACCCCGGCAACCGACGCCTCCGGTCCGGTCAAGTCGGTCATGGACGAGCTGTTCTCCGACTTTCAGAACCACCGCCTGCCGGCCCACGTGCGGGTTTCTCTGGCCTGCTGTCTGAACATGTGCGGCGCGGTGCATTGCTCCGATATCGCCATTTTGGGCTACCATCGCAAGCCGCCCATGCTGGACCATGAATATCTTGACAAAATGTGCGAAATTCCGCTGGCCATAGCAGCCTGCCCGACGGCCGCCATCAAGCCGGCCAAGGTCGAGCTGGAAGACGGCACCAAGGTCAACAGCGTTGTGGTCAACGAAAGCCGCTGCATGTTCTGCGGTAACTGCTACACCATGTGCCCGGCCATGCCTCTTGCCGACAAGGAAGGTGACGGAATAGTGATCATGGCCGGCGGCAAGGTGTCCAACCGGATCAGTGCTCCCAAGTTCTCAAAGGTCGTAGTGGCCTTCATCCCCAACGAACCGCCGCGCTGGCCAACCACCGCCAAGGTGATCCGCCAGATTCTCGAGGTTTACGCTGCCGATGCCAACAAGTACGAGCGGCTGGGTGAATGGGCCGAAAGAATAGGCTGGGAACGGTTCTTCGAAAAATGCGAGCTGGACTTCACCCATCACCTGATAGATGACTTCCGTGATCCGGCCTACTATACCTGGCGCCAGACATCACAATTCAAGTTCTAGATTAACAGGCGGGCGGGGGATCTTTCCCCCGCCCGATTTCATCCTTCACGGAAAGGGGTTTTAAAATGGCTTTGGATTACGAAGAATCAAAACAGAAAATCATCGAGGGACTGAAGAAAAAGCTGAAGACGAAGTCGAAGTTTTACTTCAATGACCTTTCCAAGATCCTCGGTGCCAAGCCGCGCGAAGCCAAGAAAATAGTCAACCGCATGGTTGAAGAAGGCTTGCTGGAATACTGGTCCAGCGGCAGCACTTCCATGTACGGCCTTCCGGGGACCGGGAAACAGGCCGCTGCTGAACACGAAGATTAATAATTATCGCTCTTTCATCCGCAGGATCCTTGAACCAGGTTCAATCAATCGCTCAGCCCCTGCCTTCGGGCATAATTATTGCCGCCCTGAGGGGAGGTTCGGGCAAAACAATTTTCTCAGTCGGGATAATCGCAGCGCTGAGGAACCGGGGCAGGCGTGTTGCACCTTTCAAAAAAGGGCCGGATTATATCGACGCCGGCTGGCTGGCTCTGGCTGCCGGCCGGCCTTGTTATAATCTGGACACCTTCCTGGTCGAGCCCGACAAAATTCTCGCCTCCTACCATTACAACAGTCAAGACTCTGATTTTACGGTAATCGAGGGTAACCGCGGCCTCTACGACTGTATTGACCTTGAGGGCGAAACCAGCACGGCGGAACTTGCCAAGCAACTGGGGCTGCCGGTAATCCTTTGCCTGGATGCCACCAAGACCACCCGCACCATGGCCGCCGTGGTGAGCGGATGCCAGCAATTCGACCCCCGGGTGCCGATTGCAGGCGTCATCCTCAACCGCGTGGCCGGCCCGAGACACCGCAAAATCCTTACCGACAGCATAGAACGATTCTGCCATCTTCCGGTGGTGGGAGCCGTGCCCAAACTGAAAGCCGGCAGCGCTTTTCCCGAACGGCACATGGGCCTGGTACCGACACCGGAACACAGCTGGGCCCGGGAAGCAGTGGATCAGATCGGCGCGCTCGCCAAGCGCTATCTGGACCTTGACAAGATCGAAGACCTTGCTTCGGACAGAAAAACCACTGCCGGCAATATCGAGACCCTGGAAATTCATGACCGGGGATTGCCCCTGTCAAAGACGTGTTCTGAGCACCGTAGCCGGACTGCCCCCCGTTGTCGCATCGGCGTGCTTCGTGACTCGGCCTTTCAATTTTACTATCCGGAAAACCTGGAGGCCCTGGAATGTTACGGCGCACGCCTGGTTTTTACAAGCCCGTTGACAGACAAGACATTGCCGGATGTGGATGCCTTGTATATCGGTGGCGGTTTTCCTGAAACCCACGCCGGCCAACTGGCCGCCAACACAGATTACAACCGGCGCATCAAGCAACTGGCCGATCTCGGCTTTCCCATTTACGCCGAATGCGGCGGGCTGATGTACCTGGGAGAGGCTCTGGTTCTCGAAAACCGGACTTTTCCGATGACCGGCGTGTTGCCGATCGTCTTCGGTTTTTCCCGGCGTCCCCAGGGGCACGGATACACTGTTTTCCGGGTGCAACGCCCGAATCCTTATTTCAGGCAAGGCACTGTCCTCAAAGGTCACGAATTCCATTATTCCACCATCGAGCAATGGAACGGCCGAGCCGAAGACCTGGCCTTCGACATGCAGAGGGGAAACGGCATTGTCCAGGGTAAAGACGGTCTTTGCCATAAAAACGTTCTGGCCACCTACAGCCACATTCATGCCCTGGGAACCGACAACTGGGCTCCGGCCCTCGTAAGGGCGGCCATAGAATTCAAGCATTCCTGACCTTCATCTGCCGGCGTCTTTGATCTCCCAAGCCTTGTTCTGACAGCCGCCGGTTGCCGTGGCAGCTGACACAACGCAGGCTGACCCGGGCGGGGGTCAGCCTGCGTCCGAAAACGACAAGGCCCGGCAGGCTGTACAGCCTGCCGGGCCTTGTTTCTGCAGATAAAACTTGTTTGGGCCTTTTTTTGTCTATTTTTTCTTTTTCTTGGGATGACAGCCGGTGCATTTCTGCGGGGCGGCCTTGGTTTTGTGCTTTTTGTTGTAAGCCTTGTGACAGCCGATGCAGTTTTTGTGCAGGGCATTGGCGTGATAGGCCAGCTTTTCCTTTTTGGATTTACCCTTGGCCTTCTTGCCTTTCAGCTCACCCGGCTTGTTGTGGCAATCGAAGCACTTTTTAACCGTGTCACCTTCCTTCAGGTCGTTGCGCGGCTTGCCCTGGTCATCGTGGTGGCATTCACCACAGGCGAGTTTGTGTTCTTCCACATGTTTTTTATGGGTGAATTTAACCGGCCCTTTTTTCATTTTGTAGGGAGTGTGAATGCCGATAACATCAGGCATGCCGGCCGCAATGGTGGTAGCGGCGGCAAAGGCAAAGGCGCAACCAAATACGAGCAACGTCAAAAGCAAAGTCCTAGTTTTCATAAAACCGATTCACCTCCTTGTCTTGAAATTTTAGCCATAACCCCGACACTTCTTCTATCAGGCGTAAAAACAGGTGTCAACGCTTATGATTCAGACAGCTTTTCATATTTTTTCAATATGTTCCGCTGTAAATTACACTTCCGGCAGGCCCGCAAACCGCCCTTTGCGGCAATTTTTCCTTTTTACGCACAACAGCCTACCGGCTGTCCCCCTGCCCGGAGGTCTCGCCGCTTTCCTTGTCCTTTACCCTGGGCCGGCCGAAAATCCGCGCGCCGATGATGCTGATTTCGTAAAGCAGCATGAGCGGCAAAGCCATCATTACCTGGGTGACGACATCGGGCGGGGTGAGAATGGCGGCTCCGGTAAAAAAGAGCAATATGGCATACTTGCGGTTTTTCTTCAGGAAATCGACATCAACCAGACCCAGCCGCGCCAGGAAGGTAATGACCAGAGGCAGCTCGAAAACCAGCCCGAAAGCCAGCAGCAGCTTGGAGGAAAAACCGAGGTATTCCTTCATGGAAGGCATGGGCCGGATGGTTTCGGTGGCAAATCCGAGAAAGAACTTGAAGCCCCAGGGAAAAACGACGAAATAACCGAACAGGGCCCCGCCGACGAAAAAAAGAGTCGAAAGCAGCACGATCGGCAAAAGAAGTTTTTTTTCTTTATCATAAAGCCCGGGAGCGACGAACATCCAGAACTGGTAAATTATTACCGGCGAGGCCAGGATGAGACCGGACAGGAACGACACTTTGAGAAAGGTGAAAAAGGCTTCCGGCAGCCCGGTGTAGATCAGGGCCTGGCCGGGTTTCATCACCTTCACCAGGGGGGCCACCAGGATTGCGAAAAGTTTCTCCTTGAAACCATACGACAGAACGAAACCCGCGCCGACAGCTATAAAACATACCAC
>JAMOUQ010000048.1 GCA_027068085.1 Desulfobacteraceae bacterium
GTCACTCCCCATGTGACACCGGACAACAGGATATCGCTAAGTATCTACATTACCAAAAACGACGTGGCCTCGGTCACCAACGGGGTGCCGTCGGTGGCAACCAACGAGGCCGAAACCGAGTTGCTGGTCAACGATGGAGATACCATCGTTATCGGCGGGATCATCAAGGCTACCAGCAACGAAAGCACCTCCGGTTTTCCCTTGCTGTCCAAGATTCCTGTTCTGGGCTGGCTGTTCAAGAATAACACCAAAGGCCATCAGAAGAACGAGCTGTTGATCTTTATGACGCCAAGGATTGTCCAGCTTGAGCAGCATAGAATGTAGCCTTGGTTTTGTGAATAAGATTTGGGAGGAGAATATTGTGATGAAGGCTTTCAGAAGGTGCTCCAAGGCGCTTGTATTTGGACTGATGGTTATGGCAACAGCTTTGAGCTGTAGCGATTCTACGATTATTGAAGAAATGGGGTTTGAGGACTTACTCATTACGGCAGTTGAACCCTGCCCGGACAATACTGACAAGTGTTCTAGTACTATGGCTACTGCGTTTTACGATGTTGTAAATCAGAATTGTGAGATTGATGATACTAAGCCGAGAAAGTATGAATACGGTCCAGATGGGCCGGTTGGAGGTCCTGATTACAGCGGTGTTTATTATGACGGATTAGTTCAAATTACGCTTGAGTTGGATGAAGAAGGATCTCAAGTTAACATAAATAGTTATAAAGTAACATATGAAAAGAGGGAGGGAGCGGTACGCGATCTTCCTGATTGGATTGATGATATAGTTTTGACGATTAAACCTGGTGAAACAGTTACTGTAAATAAGTTCATTGTTTTGCCGATAGAGTATAAAAATCTGCTTTTTGACGATTATATGAATAATGGTGGAACAAGTATGAAATATACAGTCACCATTACTTTGTACGGGGAAAACGCTGTCGGTGAATCCGTACGGGTTGGTCGTACAATTACGATTACGGCGGGGAATGTTATTTACTGTTCTTAGTGACAGTTAATTGTGTTTTAAAACCGATGCGTCATTCCCGGCGGCCCCATAAAAGGGCCGGGAATGACGCATCGGTTTTTTAAAATTAAGAAAAAAGCATTTCTTTTTTATGAAAGTATCATGCCATGTCTCAAAGCCAATGAAAATTTTCTCTTTATAGGTGGTTTGCTCCTTCTTTAGCGCATGCTGGCCATGGCCTTTTCGGCTTCCCTGGCCTGGGGACTGTCCGGAGCCAGGGCAATGACTTTGCCATAGACCCGCCAGGCCTCTTTCAGGTTTCCGGCCCGATGCAGGGCCTTGGCCAGCAATAGATGAAATCCGGGATGCTTGGGAGCGAGTTTTACCAGTCGCCGCAGATAGACGGCCGCTTTGGCCGGCCGGCCTGTTTTCATGTAGATTCGCGCCAGACCCTGCAGGGCCAGAGGATAATTGGGTTCGATTTCCAGGGCCTGCTTGTAGTAGCTTTCGGCCTTTGCATAGTCGCCCTTTTTGAAATAGGCATAACCAAGGTTGGTCAGGGGGAAGTGGGGCGTGGCATATAGCAGGTCTTTCGTCACCTGGGTCAGGATTTCAATGGCCGCGTCCCAGTTTTCCATGGCCAGATAGAGTGCTCCCAGGTTGTTTTTGGCCGGAGAGTAGTCCGGCTTCAGCTCGATGGCCCGCTTGAAATGTTTGATGGCCTGGGCATAGTGCTTTTTCATCATGTAGGCCAGGCCCAGGCTGTTTTGAGTCAGGTAGTCATCCGGGTTCAGTTTTTCGGCTTTAAGCAGTTCCCGCAAGGCAGCAGAGGCGTTGCCCTGGTTGAGGTAGGCGTCCCCCAGGTCGCGTGCTATGGCGGCGTTGCGTTTTTTTTGTTCCAGTTGTGCTGATCCGGCACAGCCGCAGACGATCATGACCGCAGCCGCCAGAATGATCACTGTTGCAGGCTTGGATAGTTGCTTCACCGCACTCTCCTTCCATTGGACGGTTTCGTGTTTCTATGAGGACCATTCCACCAGCTTTATTCCCCTCGATGTTATAAGATCGGCAACCGCCGGATGAAGGGCCGCATTGGTAAGCAGATAGCGGTTCTTGTCCGGATCCTCCACCAGAATTCCCTCGACGGTTACAAGGATATTGTAATCCGGGGGACGGTCGGCGGCAAGATAGGATGGATTACGGGTGACTGTTTTTCCCAGGGCACGGAGGATGATTTCCAGGGCACCGGCCTCATCCGTTCCGGGCTTTATCTGGATGACCGGCAATCCGCTCTTTTCTATGGCCGCCACGGCATCACCATAAAGGTCTCCGAAATCGACCAGCCATTGACCGCCGTCGGGCGAGCTTATCAGGTTAGACCGGGCTTTTACTTGAATCCCGGCGTAAGGAAATGAAATTTCTATATCCGTTGAAAAGCCATATCCCAGGACATCGAGAACCTGACCCACCAAGTCCCGGATACCTGTGGGCGCCAGAGCCATTACCGGTTTGATCCGGTGATGTTCACCGGATTGGCCGGCCGAGTTCGTGGCCGGCACTTTATCGTTGCCGGCCAGGATCTCTTTCAGCACTATTCCGTTCTGTTCGAGATAGCGCCTTATGGGTTCCGGTGTCTTCTGAGATGGCGTTTCAATGGGTGTTATGCAGATTCTGCGTCCGTCGGCGGTCGCAGGTTTTATCCATTTCGCCCTGACAGTGATCCGGGTTCCCTGGCCGGCATAGTAGATTTCGTTGTCCTGTTCTTCTCCTTCTATGGCCCGGAAAACCTTGTCCAGAATTTCAGGGGCATTTTCTCCTTCTTCCAGAGTGATGATTTTGACATTGGGCCAGTATGTTTCCAGCAGGGCCGCTTCCACATCCATGATTCTGCTTTCATGGGTGAAGATTATCTTTTGGCCGTCATTCATATCCAGGACCGGGTAGCGCTCCAGATCCAGTTCAAAATCAGGCTGTCCCTGACGCGGAAAGTAGTAAGTGCCCCTGTTGTAGAGCTTTCCTTCTACCGCGGCCGCGACTCTTTTGAGCGGATCGGACTCGGAATCGGGTCCTTGCTCTTTCTGCATCTGTTGCAGTTCATGCAGAGGCGCTGCGGCTGACGCTGCCAGGGCCTGGGGATCGAGTTTGTTGCGGATATTGCCCTTTTTATCGTAAAGAGAAGCATACCAGGTTTGTTTGCGGATGGAAGGATCGGGCAGGTATATCCGCTGGCCGGCGTATATCAGATTCAGATTCTTGATGCCGGGATTGGCCGCCTTGAAGAGCTTGACGCCTTCCTTGTAGCTTTTGGTGCCGAAGCGGCCGAAACGGCGGGCTATCAGTTTAGAGACCGTGTCACCCTTGCGCACCCGGTATTGCTTTGAATGCTGATGAATCAATTCACTGGATCTGGATAAAGTGACGAAGGGAATTGTGACTATTCCCGAGGCCTGGCCCGGCAAAGTGCCCGGATCGATCTTTTTGAGCGGAATATCGATTATTTGCCCCGGCCTGATGCGGTCGACATTTTTGACGTGCGGATTCAGGCGCTTGAAGATTCCGAGAAATTCCCTGAAGTCCCGGCTGGAGATTTCGCCCTTCTGGCGGAAGATCTTCAAAACCCAGTCGTTGGGTTTTACTTCGTAAGGCTCGCAGAGGATGTCCCAGCCGCGGTCGTAGCGAATGACATAACTTTTGTACAACAGGCTGCTGGCCCGTACCCGATGGGTCAGCCCCAGACAGAGGATGACAATCACCGCCAGGATGGCCAGCTTGCCAGCCAGTCTGTTTGCCGAAGCATGCCTGTCTTTCATCGTATTGCGATCGCCTGTTGTTTTTATGTTTGCAGTTGGTGAAAGAGCCGAATGATTGAAGCTCTTGCCCCGTGCCGGAAAAGAGCATAGCTGCAACCGGTAATATGGTTCTTTTTATCCCTTTTTCAAGTTCAGTTGCAAGGCCACCGTTTCGGCAGAAGCCTGGACGAAACGCTCCAGGTCCCTGCCGGTCAGGGGCTCGCCCGGTTGGGGCAATTTCAGTCCGCCGGGCCTGATTTTCACCGGCAGATTGATCAGTTCCGGCTTGGAGACGACGTTGAAAGACCGTTGAAGCTGGCCCTGGAAGTACATGTCCTGGAATCCCACGAACTTCAACGCGTGCGCCGTGGAGTCCAACACGGCGGTATCGTCTTCTGTAACCATTGCCCGTGCCAGGGCTTCCTGCAGGCCGGCCAGACATTCACCGCCGTGGGTACAGGCGATATGGCCGTGACGGTTGGCGGTCAGCTGCCAGTCCATGATTTTTTGTTCGGTCACCTCAACGAAAAACACCCGTTGCCGGCCAGCCATGTCGTTATATTTGTCCACCAGCCGGATTACTCTGGGCATTGAAACAGGATTTCCGATCATGGCCGCCTGGGCAACCGAAGGTTTGACCGTGACCGGTTTAAATTTTCTCTTCCCGGCCGGAGTGTTATAGTAGCGCACGACAGGATCGGCGTGCATGGATTGAACGCCGATTATTTTCGGCAGGGCATCTATGATCCCGGTCTCCAGGAACTTGAGAAAGCCGTTCATCACCGCCGTGATGTTTCCGGCATTGCCAACCGGCACCACTACCGCCAGATCTGCGGTCCGGTAGTCGAATGCCTGGGCTATCTCGTAAGAGTAGGATTCCTGTCCGAGAATACGCCAGGCGTTTTTGGAATTCAGCAGGGCCACGTTGTACCGTTCGGACAGGACCTCGACGATCTTCATGCAATCATCGAACACGCCCGGTATTTCGAATACTTTTGCTCCGCTGCCAAGGGGCTGGGCCAGTTGCTGGGAGGTTACCTTGCCCTCGGGCAGAAGAACCGCGGTCCGGACCGCCGGTTGCAGATAGGCGCTGTAGAGGGCGGCCGCCGCCGAAGTGTCACCCGTGGAGGCGCACACGGCCAGGACATTTTCCATTTTGCCCTGCCTGAGCAGGTAATTTATGTAGCTCAGGGCTGAAGCCATTCCCCGGTCCTTGAAGGAAGCGCTGGGGTTCTGGCCGTCATTTTTGTAAAACAGGCGGCAGCCGGCCATTGCCTGCAGCTGTGAGCTGGCCTCGATGACCGGTGTGTGGCCTTCGCCAAGATAAACGACGGCTTCCAGGGGTATGATGGGGCCGATGAATTCGTGGAAACGGTAGATACCCCGCAAGGCGGGCAGTTTGAGCATTTGGCGGGCATCGAATATTTCCCGCCAGGTCTTGCCGTCGATATTTTTCAGGCGCTGAAAATCGGTGTCTTCCAGCATCAGCACCTGACCGCAGTCAGGGCAGGTGTACAGCAGGCGGTGAATATCAAACCGCTGCCCGCATTCAAGGCAATAGTAGCACATATTACCGGCCGGGGCCGGAATCAGATTATCCCTGATTTTCCGGGGCAGATATTCCAGATTCACGCTGAAAGCCGCTCCTTTCCTCCCATGTAGCTTCTCAGGGCCTCCGGTATGATGACACTGCCGTCTGCCTGTTGAAAATTTTCAAGAATCGCCGCCACCGTCCGGCCGACGGCCAGTCCGGAGCCGTTCAGAGTATGAACGAGCTCGGTTCCCTTCTGGCCCTTGCGCCGTAATCTGATATTGGCCCTGCGGGCCTGGAAGCTTTCAAAGTTGCTGCAAGACGATATTTCCCTGTACACGCCCTGGGACGGCATCCAGACCTCGATATCGTAGGTCTTGGCGGATGAAAACCCCAGGTCGCCGGTACAAAGGGTTACCACCCGATAGGGCAATTCAAGGCGCCGGAGGATTGCTTCTGCATTCTGGAGCAATGATTCCAGCTCGTCATAAGATGTTTCCGGCAGGGCAAACTTTACCAGTTCGACCTTGTTGAACTGATGCTGGCGGATCAGGCCCCGGGTGTCTTTTCCGTAGGAGCCGGCCTCACTGCGAAAACACGGTGTATAGGCGGTGTAATAGACAGGGAGATTTTCGGCGTTCAGCACTTCGTTCTGATGGATATTGGTAACCGGAACCTCGGCGGTGGGAATCAGAAAATAATCCCAGCCTTCGAGTTTGAACAGGTCCTGTTCGAATTTAGGCAGCTGGCCGGTGTTGGTCATTGATTGCCGGTTTACCATGAAAGGGGGGAGTATTTCAGTGTAGCCATGCTCGTTTATATGGATATCGAGCATGAAGTTGATCAGAGACCTTTCCAGCAAAGCCCCGCTGCCGAAATACAGGGGAAACCGCGCGCCGGCGATGCGCGAGGCCCGGTTGAAATCCAGAATGCCCAGCCCGGAGCCGATGTCCCAGTGAGCCCGGGGCCGGAAATCGAACTCCGGCAGGTCCCCGACCGTTTTCACAACCTGGTTGTCGGCCTCGTCGCGGCCCACGGGCACCGATGGGTGGGGAATGTTTGGAATTTGCAGCAAAACGTTTTCGATGGTTTTTTCATATTCGGCCAGCGCTTTTTCAAGCTCCTTGATCCGGCTGCCGACTTTGCGCATCTGCTCGATGGTTTCCCGGGCAGGTGCGGTCTTTTGCTTTTTCATGCGTGCGATTTGATCGGAGACAACGTTGCGCTGATGGCGCAGGGATTCCAGCTCCTGCAATATCGCCCTCCTTTTGCCGTCGGCTTCCCGGAGGGCGTTCAGGTCGGCTTCAGCTTGCCGGTTTTCAAGATTTTTTTTGATCAGTTCCAAATTTTGGCGTACGAACTTGATTTCCAGCATAACCATCCCTATATTTTTAAAGTTTGCGTTCGCAACCCGACTTTTTTGCCAATGGCCGATGCCTGCAGCCGCGTTCGGGAAATTTCCGGCGAAAAATTAAATTTTTCTGGCTGTTATGGCATATTGCATTGCCTGGAAACATTAACCCACGGGGCCAATTTAGTCAATTGGGATTGTGAGCAAGTTAACGGGTTGCCGGAGCTTGAATCCAAATCGAACCAGCCAGACAGGATTTCGGGAGTGCGCCATGGAGGAAATTCGCGAAAAAAAACAACAGATTCGGGACGATATAACCAGGAAGCTGGAAAAAGTTTCCGATGGGCAAAAACAAGCCAAGATTCAGGACATCGAAAGCCGTTTGTTTGATTTCGCCAATTTTCTTGAGGCCAAGATAGTCTTGCTGTATACACCTGCTGCCGGTGAGGTGGATACCAGCCGGATCATCCGCCGGACTTTTGATTATAACAAGCTTGTGGTCTTGCCGGCTTTTGACTCCCGGCAACGCGATGTGACCCTGATGAAGATCGATGATCCCGGTACCGATTTAATCCCCGGGCCGCGGGGAAACCTGGAGCCGGATTCCCGCCGCTGTAAAAAAGTTCCCCTCGAATGTATCGACATTGCCATCATTCCGGGGCTGGCCATGGATGAAAAGGGCGGCCGGATAGGCTCGGGGAAGGGGTTCTACGATCGCCTGATACCCCGTCTGCCCATTACCAGCCGCAAGGTGGGCCTGGTGTTCGAAGATCAGATAGTTCCCCAGGTGCCCATGGAATCCCACGACAAGTATGTGGACATAATCATTACTGAAAAACGGGTTATCTATAAGATCTGACAGGTTGGCGGCTTCCGGAAAGCCATGTTAAGCCTGGTCTTGGGCGTCATCCTGAGCCTTGGGATTCAAAACAGCTTCCAGCCTTTTGAGATTGGAGCGTTCCCCGACGGCGATTACCGTGTCGCCGGCCGATATCTTGGCTTCAAACGAGGGGTTGAACAGCATCCGGCCGTCGGCCTGTTTGATGGCGATGATGATGAGGTTGAAGTCCTGGCGGATGCCCGATTCCTTGAGGATCAGGCCGTTGAGCCTCGACTCGACCGTGACCGGAATTTCTTCCATTTGAATATCGGCGTTGCTCTGGGCGAAGGCCAGGTCGAAAAAACTGGTCACGGTCGGCCGGATGACCCGCTGGGCCATGGTGGCGGCACCCATTTCGTAGGGGGATTCAACCATGGAGGCTCCGGCGGCCAACAGCTTGGACTTGGCCTTTTCGTTGCTGGCCCGGGCGATGATCTTCATTTTGGGTGCCAGCTGGCGGGCTGTCAGAACCAGAAAGACATTGTCGGTATCGGTCCCCAGGGCCGCAATCAGGGCCTTGGCGCGTTTTATACCCGCCTGCAGGAGATTGGCTTCGTCGGAAGCATCTCCGTTGATGTATAGCTTTTCCTGTTGTTCAAGCTGTTCGATCCGCTTGCCGTTTTTCTCTATCACCACCAGGGATGCGCCTTCGTGGTGCAGCCGCTGGCAGATTACCGAACCGATGCGGCCAAAGCCGCAGACGATATAATGGTTTTTCAAACGCGCGATCTTGCGGTCCAATTTTCTCCTCCCAAGTAAAATCCGTATGCGCCCCTCCACCATGAACTGGATGACGGTACCGGCCACGTAGAGAAAAAAACCGACGCCCACCACGATCAGGACCATGGTATAGATCTGGCCCATCCGGCTCATGGGGTGAATTTCCCTGTATCCCACGGTGGCCAGGGTGATTACGGTCATATACAAGGCATCGACAGGATCCCATCCTTCCAGTAGCATATAGCCCAGGGTTCCTGTCAGGATGAGCAGAACGGCAGAAGCAATCGATATGACAACCTGTTTTTCGTGGTGCATGTGGTCGCTGTTTTCTTAGGGCGGTTATGTGCCAAAGACCGGGAGACTGTTTGGCACATGGTAACCGGGGACCGATCGGGGAGCAACCTTTTTTTGGTCCGGGATATGGTTGCTGTCTCCTGTGGTGTTCGGGGCCGGAAACAGGGGTGTCGTCCGTATCGGCTTGACCGCGGTCCGGCCCTCTGGTAGAAGGCCTTGAGGAGTTTGGAGATGAAATACCAGCGGCTGCGTCACGAAATGGTGAAACGACAACTGGAGGCACGCGGGATAACCGATCCCAATGTGCTGGCAGCCATGCGGACTGTTCCGCGTCATCTGTTCGTCAGTGAAGCCCTGATGGATCAGGCCTATGGTGATTTCCCCCTGCCCATAGGCGAGCAGCAGACCATCTCCCAGCCTTACATCGTGGCCGAAATGACCCAGGCCCTCCAGCTTGGCAAAGACGACCGGGTCCTTGAAATCGGCACCGGCTCAGGCTATCAGGCGGCGGTTCTGGCCCAGATCGCATACCGGGTCTATACCATGGAAAGGATTTATTCCCTTTATATCAAAGCCCGCCGCATTTTCGACCAGCTGAAGTACTACAATATAGTTACCCGTTACTCTGACGGCACCACGGGCTGGAAAGATCAAAGTCCCTTCGATGCCATCATCGTGACCGCCGGCGCGCCCAAGATTCCCAAAGCCCTGGTGGATCAACTGGCCGTTGGAGGCAGGATGGTGATCCCGGTTGGTGATCAGCATTGCCAGGATCTGATAAGATTGGTGCGCGACAAAAACGGAATTCATCAGACCAATCTCGGAGGCTGCCGTTTTGTCAAGCTGGTAGGAGAAGACGGCTGGAGAGACGCCTGATGATCCGGCGTCTCTATGACTGGGTGCTGGCGTGGTCGCGGTCTCCTTACAGTGTTTGGGCCCTGTTTTTCCTGGCGGTGGCGGAGTCTTCCTTTTTTCCGGTTCCCCCTGACACCCTGCTGGTCGTAATGGCCGTGGCTCTTCCGGCGCGGGCGTATCGCTATGCCCTGGTATGTTCCCTGGGTTCCCTGCTGGGCGGCTGCCTGGGATACCTGATCGGCTGGCAGTTCATGAGCCTGCTGGGGACCAAGATAATCGCTTTCTACGGCCTGGAAGACAAGGTGGCGGAAATTGGCAGCCTGTATCGCCGCTATGACGCCTGGGCCGTGGCCATAGCCGGTTTCACGCCCATACCTTACAAGGTCTTCACCCTGACCGCCGGAATGTTCAAGATAGATTTCAAGGTTTTCTTCCTGGCCTCCCTCGTGTCCCGCTCGGCCCGCTTTTTCCTGGTCGGCGGGCTTATCCACAGGTTCGGCCCCGGTATCCAGGCCTTTATCGAGCGTTATTTCAATATGCTGGCATTCGCTCTTGCCGCTGTTACCGTGGTCGGGTTCCTGGTCCTCAAATATCTTTTCTGATCAGAGCCGAGCTTTTCAAATTTCGGTCGATTCTTTACGGATTGTTGTTGCGATGAATTACACACGGCTGCCGCCTGACCGGCAGCGGTCATATTGCCTGGAAAAAAATTGAAACACCCGGCTCTGAACTAGTTACACTTGGAGTATCCACACCGTTTGCAGATCAGGCAGCCCTCCTCATGGACCAGCGGGCTGCTGCATTCCGGGCAGATCCCTTCGGCGGTCTCGACCGGGATGTCGCCGGTATCGGCCGCCCGCTTGAGGACCCGGGCCATTGCATCCGGGCAGGACAAGACCATGGTGCCGTTTTGCCAGCTGGGCGAAGGGCACCTGATGCCGGTCAGCTGCTTGACGATGGCTTCCGGTTTTACGCCCGAGCGCAGAGCCAGGGAGATCAGCCGTCCGGCGGCTTCGATCTGGGATGACGCACAACCGCCTGTTTTGCCCATCTGGGCGAAAACTTCGCAGATGCCCTGGGAATCGGAATTGATGGTAACATAGAGTTTGCCGCAGCCGGTCTTGATCCTTTCGGTCATGCCGAAGGTACGTTCCGGCCGGGGCCGGGGGGCAACCCTGATGCTTTCCGGCCTTTTTCCGGCCGGCCGGATGACCTGGCTGCCGCGGCTGCCGTCGCGATAGATGGTTATGCCTTTGCAGCCCTGATCGGCTGCCGCCAGGAAAGCCCGGCCGACTTCTTCAATGGTTGCGCCGGCAGGGAAATTTACGGTTTTCGAGACGGCGTTGTCGGTGTGCTTTTGAAAGGCAGCCTGGATTTTTACATGCCAGAGGGGTGAAATTTCATGGGCGGTACGAAACAGGCGCCTGATGGATTCGGGGATGCCGGTGATTTCCTGCAGATTGCCTTTGCGGGCCACCTGATCCATGAGTTTGCGGCTGTAGACCCTGGCTTTCCGCAGTTTCTGGACAAAGAGCGGATGAACATGCTCCACGGTTGTGTCGTCTAGCATGCGGCGCTGGTGGACGACCGCAAAGAGCGGTTCGATGCCGCTTGATACGCCGGCCAGCAGGCTGATGGTGCCGGTGGGTGCAATGGTGGTGATCGTTGCGTTGCGCATGTACCGGCAGTCGGGGGCGGCCAGGCGGCTGTCCCGGAAAGCCGGGAAGTTGCCGCGCCGGCGGCCAAGCTCTGCCGAGGCCAGGCGTCCTTCTTTGCCGATAAAGGCCATGATCCGGTCGGCCCACTTGAGCGCCTCCGGGCTGTCGTAGGCTATGTTCAGCTTTATCAGCATGTCGGCAAAGCCCATGACCCCGACACCGATCTTCCGGGTCAGCCTGGTTTTTGCTTCTATTTCCGGCAGGGGGTACCTGTTGACCTCGATCATGTTGTCCAGGAAATGAACCACGGTCCGCACGCAGCTTTTCAGGCGTGAAAAACTGAAGCCCCGGTTTGTGACCATGGCGGCCAGGTTGACAGATGCCAGGGTGCAGGATTCAAAGGGCAGCAGCGGTTGTTCGCCGCAGGGGTTGGTGGCCTCGATTTGCCCCAGCGACGGGGTGGGATTGGCTGCATTTACACGGTCGATGAAAATTATGCCCGGCTCGCCGGTGGCCCAGGCCGACTGAACCATGAGGTCGAACAGCCGGCGGGCCGCCACCGAACGGACACTCTTGCCGGTCCTGGGGTTGACCAGCTCGAAGCCGGTGTCGTTTTTCAGGGCCGCCAGGAAGCGGTCTGTCAGGGCCACCGAAAGGTTGAAATTGTTAAGGCGGCCGGTGTCGTTTTTGGCGGTGATGAAGGCCTCGATGTCAGGATGATCCACCCTCAGGACGGCCATGTTGGCTCCCCGCCGGGTGCCGCCCTGCTTTACGGTTTCGGTGGCCACGTCGTAGACTTCGATGAAGGACAGAGGCCCGCTGGAGATTCCGGCCGTGGAGGAGACCGTATCGCCTGCCGGACGGATCCTGGAAAAAGAAAACCCGGTTCCTCCTCCGCTTTTATGGATCAGGGCCGTGTTGCGCAGGGTGTCGAAGATGCTCTGCATGCTGTCTTCGATGGGCAGAACGAAGCAGGCCGCCAGCTGGCCCAGGCGCCGGCCGGCGTTCATCAGGGTCGGCGAGTTGGGCAGGAACCACAGATTGGCCATGGCCTTGAAGAAACGCTCTTTGGTTTTGGCGACCGCGGTCCGGCCGGCGCCGAAGCCGGCGTCGGCCGCAGCCACGTGAGCGGCGACCCTTTCTATCATCTGGGCCGCCGATTCGGCCGGTTTGCCTGAAGCGTCCTTTTTCAGGTAACGTCTTTCCAGGATGGGCCGGGCTGTGTCGGGAAAACGGTCCATGGCTTACTCGCTTTGTTTTTCAGCGGCGTTGAAGCTTGCCTTGAGAAAGTCTATGAAAAGACCGGCCAGGGGAGACGGGGTTCGCTTGCGGGCGGTTGTCAGGTAAAAGCTGCGTTCCAGTTTCAACCCTTCAATCTCCAGCAGGCACAGTCTGCCGGCGGCCGCCTCTTCCCTTACTGCCAGGAAAGACAGGACCGAGACTCCCATCTTGTTTTTGATTCCCTGACAGACGGCCTGGGTGCTTCCCATCCTGGCAATGACGTTGAAGTCTTCCAGGCGGCAGCCCCGTCGTTCCAGGCTTTCTTCGAAGCAGCGGAGGGTTCCCGAACCGGGTTCACGGAGGATCAAAGGTTCCTGCGCCAGGGATTTCAGGTCGACCGATGCGCGCCGGCACCACTTGTGCCCGGCAGGGACGACCAGCTTCATCTCGTCCCTTACAAGGGCCAGCTGCTGCAGGCGCCTGTCGGTGGTGCGGGCCCCCACCACCGACAGCTCGACTTCCATGGCCAGGGTCTTGCCTATCATTTCTCTGGTGTCGCCAACCATCAGTGTTATGGCGACTTCCGGATAGGCCTTGGAAAATGATCCGATTATGGGCGGCATAATATAGCCGGCCGGGATGGTGCTGCCGCCGATCACCAGCTGTCCCCTGGTGCTTCCCTGGAAAGCGGCCATTGCGCTTTCGGTTTCGTCGCGCAGGGCCAGGATGCGGCGGGCGTACCGGTACAACAGCCTGCCGGCCCGGGTTGGTTCTATCTTGCGCGGAAGGCGGTCGACGAGCCTGAGTCCGAAGTGTTCTTCGAGGTCCTTGACATGGCTGCTGATGGTGGGCTGGGAAAGGTGGACCGCCTCTCCGGCCCTGGAGAAGCTTTTCAGTTCCACCACCTTGCAGAAGATATGCAGTTGCCACAGATCCATTTTATCTTGCCTGGATCCCGGCCGGAGGCCCTGGATGAAAGCCGTTCAGGATCGATCTGTCTCCAGGTTGAACTTGCGTTTTATCCGTTCATTGACTATGGGCGGGACCATATCTTCTATGTTGCCGCCAAACCGGACGGCTTCCTTGATTATGGAAGAGCTGGTAAATATCCAACGCAGGCCGGTCATCAAAAACACGGTCTGAACCTCACGGTTCAGCTTGCGGTTCATCAGGGCCAGCTGAAATTCGTATTCGAAGTCCGATACGGCCCGCATCCCCCGTAAAATCGCCCTGGCTCCCCGCCGGGCGGCGTAATCAACAAGCAGACCGTCGAAGGTGTCGATTTCGATGTTGGGAAGATGCCGCATGCTGATTTCCAGCATCTCCATTCTTTCCTCCACCGAGAACAGCGAAGACTTTCCCGGGTTGTGGAGAATGGCGACGATAATCTTGTCGAAGAGCTTGAGACCTCTTTTGGCGATATCGATGTGACCGTTGGTTACCGGATCGAAGCTGCCGGGATAGATTGCAATCCGTTGCATGAGCCAGACCATCCTGATTGTTTGCAGCAAAACCTTGAACTTGTCGGAGCCCTGGCGGTCTCCTGTTTTGATTTTTCCCGCCGCACGGGACCGATCAAAACCATCCCTTTTGGGGATGATAGTTTAACCCGAGTTGGTTTTCAATGGCACCGGGGTTCAAGTTAGCATCGATTGCTGCCGGACGCAAGATGGATGACTGCCTCTGTCAGGAAGGCGGAGTAACAAAGCCGGCCGGGGCTCTTTCAGCCGCCGCCGGTGTAACCGATAAACGACAGCATGGTGCGGCCGTATGTGCGCTGCGACGTCAGTTCAAACGCCGGGCCGGGCTCGGGCAGATCGTTGCGGGCATGTTCGATGACTATTTGGGCGCCGGCACCCAGTATTCCGTGTTTTTCAAGGTGCTCCAGGACAGTTGCCGCCAGTTCGGTGCCGTAAGGCGGATCCATGAACACCAGATCGTAAAGAGTGTCCCGGCCTGCCAGGCAGGCAAGGTTTTTGGCAATGTCCCATTTAAGCACGCGGGTCTGGCCGGCCGCCCGGCACAGGGCGATGTTTTTGCGGATCGCTTCCAGGGCCCGGCGGGATTTGTCTATGAACACCACCTGCCGCGCCCCCCGGCTCAGGGCTTCCAGGCCCAGTGCTCCGGTCCCGGCGAAAAGATCGAGGACCGCCGCCTGGCGGCAGGTTGTTCCCAGGATGCTGAACATGGCTTCCTTGACCCGGTCGGAAGTCGGTCTTATCGAGTTTCCGGGTATGCTCTGCAGCCGCCGCCCCCTGTATTTGCCGCTAATTATTCTCATTGCAGGTAACCGGTTCCGCTCAGGTCCGTCAGGGTTTGCCGGCCGCCGCCTGATCGGCCTGCTGTTCCATCTTCTTTATCTTCTTGTAAAGGTAACTGCGTTCCACTCCGATGGCCTTGGCGGTTTTGGAAATGTTGTTGTCGTTTTCCGCCAGTTTCTTCTGGATGTAGTATCTTTCGAAGGCCTGCTTGGCGCTTTTCAGATCTTCGATGGCAAAAAGAGGGTTGTCCATCGGGTCGCCGGTTTCTCCGGCTTCGGGATTGTAAGGCCGGGGCAGGTGTTCGGGCTCTATCACCGGATCGGAAACCATGATCATCAACCTTTCGATCAGGTTTTTGAGCTCCCTCACATTCCCCGGCCAGGGATAGCGCGAAAGCAGATTCATGGCTTCGGGTGATATCTGCTTTGTCTTGCTGCGGGTGTTCTGAGCCGCCTCCCTGATGAAAAGCGTTACCAGCTGGGGCAGATCTTCTATACGCCGGCGCAGGGGCGGCACTTCTATGGGCACCACGTTGAGCCGGTAATAGAGTTCTTCGCGAAACCTGCCGGCCTTGATTTCTTTTTCCAGGTCCTTGTTGGTGGCGGCGATCACCCGCACGTCGGCGGTCAGGGTGCGGCTGCCTCCGACGCGCTGGAATTTTTTCTCCTGCAGGACCCGCAGAATCTTGGCCTGGGTCTTGAGGCTCATGTCTCCGATTTCGTCCAGGAAGATGGTGCCGCCGTCGGCCAGCTCGAACTTGCCGATCTTTTTGGTGGTGGCGCCGGCAAAGGCCCCCTTTTCGTGGCCGAACAGTTCGCTTTCGATCAGCTCCTCCGGAATGGCGGCGCAGTTGACGTCGATCAGGGGTTTGGTGGCCCGCTGGCTGAGATGGTGGATCGTGCGGGCCACAAGCTCCTTGCCGGTGCCGTTTTCACCCTTGATCAGCACCCAGCTTTCGGTCGGGGCCACGGCCTCTATCTGGCGCCGCAGGTCCCTTACCGGCGCGCTGTTGCCGGTTATGGAATGCTTCTCGATGGTTTTTTTGCGCAGGTACTTGTTTTCTTCTTCCAGGCGCCTGAAGTTCAGGGCGTTGTTGATGGAAACGATTACCTTGTCTATGGAAAGCGGCTTTTCGATGAAATCGTAAGCGCCCAGCTTGGTCGACTGGACGGCCGTTTCGATGGTTCCGTGGCCGGTTATTATGATCACCTGGACGTTGGGGTAGGAAGTCTTGATCTCCTTCAGGGTCTCTATCCCGTCCAGGCCGGGCATCCATATGTCGAGCAAAACCAGATCGGGCGCTTCGCTTTCGATTTTCTGCAGGGCCTCGTAGCCGTTGGCGGCTGTCATCACCTCGAAGCCTTCGTCGCCGAGCAGGCCGCTGAGGGACTGCAGGATTGACGGTTCGTCGTCTACTATCAGAATCGATGGAAACATGGCCATTGTTACTTTCTCCTTGTTGCTTGGGTTATCACACCACCGGCAACTCGATAACGAACTTGGCGCCGCAAGGATGGTTGTCCTGGACCCGGATCATGCCGTTGTGGTCTGTCACTATGCTGTTGACTATGGTCAGTCCGAGTCCCATGCCGCTTTTTTTGGTGGAAAAGTTGGGTTCGAAAAGCCGGATCTTGTCTTCGTCGGAAATCCCCGGTCCGTCGTCGGCCACCTCGAGGCGGACGATTTTCAAAATCGGATCGTAGGTGGCCACGACCGATATCCGGCCGGAGCCCTTGAGGGCGGCCACCGCATTGTCGATCAGGTTGATCAGGGCCTGCTTGATCTGCTGCCGGTCAAGGTTCAGGATGGGAAGAGAGTCGTCGATATCGACCTCGAACTCTATTTCCGGATGGCCCTCGCGATACAGGGCCACGGTTTCGTCGATCAAAGGCGGCAGGGGGCAGGGCTTCAGGTCGGCGGTGGGAAAGCGGGCAAAGGCTGAAAATTCGTTTACCAGGTTCCGGATCAGCTCCACGTGGTTGATGATCATCTGGGTGCATTCTTCAAATACTGGCTCGTTGACCCGCGAGGAATACTTGCGCTTGAGGCGCTGGGCTGACAGGGAAATGGGCGTCAGCGGGTTTTTCACCTCATGGGCGATGCGGCGCGCGACCTCTCTCCAGGCCGCCATTCTCTGGGCCTTTTCCAGCTCGGTCAGGTCGTCGATGACCATGACGATTCCCATGTGCTGGCCCGAGTCGTCCTTGAGGGCGTTGATGTAGGCCAGAAAACTGCGCGGCCGGCCGGCGATGGTCAGCCTGAGAGGGACCTGGGCGGTGTCGCCGCCGGTACCGGTCAGTTTTTCCGTGATTTCATCGGCCATTTTAAGGTAGGGGCCTGTAAGCACTGTTTTGTAGTCCTTGTTGAGGATGGCCGCAGCCCGGATGTCGAGCATGCTCTCGGCGGCCTTGTTGAAAGTGGTCACCTTGCCCCTGGCGTCGATGGTGATTACACCGGCCGACACGTTTTTGAGCACGATTTCCATGTAGCGGCGGCGCTCTTCGATTTCGATGTTCTGCTGGCGCAGCATCTGGGCCGAAAGTTCTATCTGCTCCCGGCCTATCCGCAGATCACGGGTCATTTTGTTGAAGGCTTCCACAAGAGCGCCGATTTCGTCGTCACCCTGGATTTCAAGGGCGAAGCTCAGGTCGCCTTCGGCCACCCGGCGGGTGCCTTCGGCCAGGCGCTGAAGCGGAATCGATATGGTTTTGGCAAGGTAGAACCCGAACCAGATGGCGCAGAACACCACCAGCAGGGCCACGATCGAAAGGGTTATGTAGTATACGGTTTGAATCGGCCGCTTTACCAGTTTTATCTGCTTGTAGCCCTCCACGCCATGGGAAATGATGGACATTTTTTCCGCCAGGTGCTTGGGGATGTGATGGCCCAGGACGATAAAGCCGGCCGCCTTGTCCGGCTGGGTGCGAAAGGGAATCGTGCCCACGGTGCGTATCAGTTCCCCGCTGCCGGTGTCGGTGATTACGGATCCGGCATGCTTGTGCTTGCTGGAATTGCGCAGATCGTCACTGGCAAGAGGGGTTAGGGGTATTTTTTCCAGGCTCTGGCGCAGGGCGAAGGTGATACGCTGGGCATTGGGGCCGTAGACCTCGATGGCGTCGATGTTGAATTCGCGCTGCACGATCTGAATGTAACGTGTCAGGGCCTTGAGCTGTTTGGGGGCCAGCAGTTTCTTGCGGTTTATCTGGTAGGCGATCCGTTCCAGGAAATAGCGGTTGTTGCTCTCTGCCTGCTGGTAGATGGAACGGCCGACCTCCAGAGAATTTTCAAGGGCCTGCTCCACCGGCACGTTGAACCAGAACTGGATGCTGGCCGTGATGAAGTTGATGGCGAAGAAAAAAAGAATCGTTGTGGGAAGCAATGTCAGGGCGACGAAGGCGATTACCAGCCTTGTTCTCAGGCGCGCGCCCATGACCTTGCGGCGCCGGTCGTAGAGCAGTTTGACCAGGTTGCGGAAGACCAGATAGATCAGGAGGATAAGCAGCAGCAGGGTGATATTGATCAGGATGAACATCAGGACGGCGTTGGCCACCGGCACGTCGGCCCCGAAGTTGATTATCCGGTTGAGGATGAAGGTAACTCCGGCCACCACCACAAGGATGGCCACGATGATGATACCTTCTCTTTTCCGGCGGCGGAGTTCGTCTTCGGGCAGATCTTGAGGGAGTTTGATCAGGGCCATGGTCTTTTTGCTTTACCGGGCGGCTCGCAAGCCTGGTCAGTAAATGAAATCGATAGTGTACCAGTCGGTTTCGAAATCCCACAGGGAGACGAAAAAAAGGACATAGTGCAGGTAAAAAGGCAAGGTCAGCCGGCTCAGTTCAGCCTTGGCGCGGATCTGGTACTGAAGGCCTTTTTCCAGCTTCGACAGGGGAACTATTTTCAGGCTGTCCAGGTCGGTCATCAGCTCCCTGGCTTTTTCGAACGACTTGACCACATGGGGTTTTTTGCCTTCCCAGGAACGATAGATAAGGTATTCTTTCTTCAAAGAGTTGTATTTGATGGTGTGGGTGTATTTGAGAGAGGCTATTTCCTCGTCGAACCAGAATCCGCGTACCCGATACAGCTTAACGTAGAAGGAGAACGTGGTCGGCACTCCGCTCTGGACGGCGGTTATCATATTTTCCCGGAATGCGCCCTCGACCTGCATGTAGAGCAGCAGGTGATCCCGCGTATTGGTGACTATGATGTTGGTCAGGCGGGCGTCCTGTGCCCAGGCAACGCCCAGGAAAGCCAGCCAGACCAGCAGCAGAAGCACGCCCTTTTTTGTCCTGGATACCTGCATATGAAATAGCCGGGAAGCAGATTGTATCAGCCGGGTCACCAGCGTTTCGGCAATGCCGGCTTCATTTCAAAGGGCCTCGCCGGGCCAAGGAGGCCGTTGAGATCCGATGGTTCTGTACATTGCTTAGGTATTAACCGCATCTGGCATCAATTGGCAAGTTGTTTCGACATGGCGGCTGCCGTCGCAGCCGGCGGGTTTTGAGTGCAGGTTTTCCAGGACCCCTTGTTCCGGAACAGCTTTTCCAGAAAACGGTGGTGAAAAGCATGGCCGGATTTGCGGGTCACGATGTGTCCCCGGATAGGCAGACCCAGGAGGGCAAAATCTCCGATGCAGTCCAGCACCTTGTGGCGCACGAATTCGTCCTCAAACCGCAGGCCTCCGGTGTTGATCACACCGTTTCGGTCCACCACGACGGCGTTGTCCAGAGAGCCGCCCTGGGCCAGACCGTACTTTTTCATGTATTGCACTTCTTCAAGAAATCCGAAAGTACGCGCATCGGCAATATGTTCCAAAAAGACACGGGGAGATATGACGGAGGAAAAAGTCTGGGTCCTGATGGCCGGATGGTCGAATTCGATGGTACAGCTTATCTTGAACTCGACGGCCGGGTAGATTCCGACGAATCTTCCGTTGGCCGCCAGTTCTATAGGCTGGTCGATTACGAAGAAGCATCTGGGCGCGTCCAGGACTTTTGGGCCGGCCGAGGCCAGCATGCGGGCAAAGGGGCCTGCGCTGCCGTCCATTATCGGCAGTTCGTGGGAGTCGATTTCAACCCGGGCGTTGTCGATCTTCATGCCGCTGAAAGCCGCCATCAGGTGTTCAATGGTGGAAACTATAACGCCTTCGGCCCCGATTACCGTGGCCAGGCTGGTATCGACAACCCGGTTGAACCGGGCCGTGATGGCAGGCCTGTCAGGCAGATCGACCCTTACGAACTTGATTCCGAAATTGGCAGGGGCCGGGTAAATGGTAAGATTTACCGTCTTGCCCGAATGAACTCCTATGCCGGAGCAGTTTACAGGGTGGGCGATGGTTGTTTGCAATGATTCACTATCCATTTATCGCGATTCCTTGCGATGAGGCATCCTTGTCTGTTATACTGAAAATATCCCGTCCGCTGCAATCTTCAGCTTTTGTATTACCAAATGTCCTGTCAGTCGTCCCCATGGCTGGACTATTGGGGCGGCCTACGGATGGTGTCGGCAATTTACCCCATCCAAGCTTGCTTTGACAACAGAATAATTGCCGCCGGCCGCTTAAAGGAGGATGCGGATGCTGGCCAAGGTTTCCAGCAGTACGGTATTGGGTATTGAGGCCTGGATCGTCGAGGTGGAAGTCGATATCGTCCGGGGCCTGCCGGCCTTTTCAATGGTGGGTCTGGCCGAAACGGCAGTCAGGGAAAGCCGGGAACGGGTCAAGGCGGCCATTAAAAATTCGGGATACAATTTTCCCAACAACCGCATAACCGTTAACCTGGCGCCCGCCAACATAAAAAAGGACGGCACGGGTTTCGACCTGCCCATTGCCCTGGGGATTCTGGCCGCTTCCGGACAGCTGGACCCTGACTGTCTGGGACAGTATCTGTTTTCAGGAGAGCTTTCCCTGGACGGCCGGATCAAGCCGGTCTACGGTTGTTTGTCCATGGCCGACAAGGCGCGGCAGGAAGGCCTGGAGGGCATTATTGTATCAAAGCGTAATGTCCGGGAGGCGGCAGTTGTCGAGGGCCTGGAAGTATTCGGGGCAGAAACCCTGGCGGCCGTGGTCGCCATGCTCAGGGGGGAGGCCGGTGTCGGGCCTGCGGAAAGGGTCGATCTTGCCGCCCTGTTCAGGCAGGATGACCGTCCGGCCTTTGATTTCGCCGAAGTCAGGGGCCAGCAGCATGTCAAGCGGGCCCTTGAGATTGCCGCGGCCGGAGGTCACAATCTGCTGATGATCGGGCCACCCGGTTCAGGCAAAACCATGCTGGCCAAGCGGCTGCCCACTATCTTGCCTGATCTCACCCTGGATGAAGCCCTGGAGACCACCAAGATCCACAGCGTTGCCGGCATGCTGCCGGCCGGCCAGCCGCTGGTGGTAAGGCGGCCTTTCAGGTCTCCCCATCATACCATATCGGATGCCGGGCTCATCGGGGGCGGTTCGGTTCCGCGCCCCGGTGAAGTGAGCCTGGCCCATAACGGGGTATTGTTTCTGGATGAATTGCCCGAGTACCGCAAGAACGTGCTCGAAGGTCTCCGCCAGCCCATTGAAGACGGCAGGGTGACGATTTCAAGGGCTGCTGTCAGCATCACTTATCCGGCAACCTTCATGCTGGTGGCGGCCATGAACCCGTGTCCCTGTGGTTATCTGACCGATCCCCAGCACGGCTGCCGCTGTAATGCCGGCCAGATCCGGCGCTATCGCAACAAGATTTCCGGCCCCCTTTTGGACAGGATCGACATTCAGGCGGAGGTGCCGGCAGTGGCTTATCAGGACTTGTCCCGGACCCGGCTGGAAGAATCTTCGGCCCGGATCCGCCACCGCACGGTGGCGGCCCGCAGGATTCAGGAAGAACGTTTCAGAAAAGACGGGATTTTTTGCAATGCCGCAATGGCCAGCGGGCATATAAGGCGCTATTGTAAGGTCGGCAAGGAAGCCGCCCGCCTGCTGGAGACCGCCGTCGACAAACTGGGACTGTCGGCACGCGGTTATGGCAAGGTCTTGAAAGTGGCCCGCACCATTGCCGATCTGGACGGCCGAGACGGTATCGGCAGCCGGCACTTGTCTGAAGCATTGCAATACCGCGACCTTGATTTTGCCCGGATGTGAAAACGAAAAAGACGGATCTCGGCGAAAAGTTCGGCCGGAGACGGTTGTAAGCCTTACGGCATTGTTCTCCAGATGGGGGCGGGCCTTTTCGGCGGCAGCGGCATTTGCAGCGGTTGTACTTTAGCACAACAGGTACCAGGAGAAAGGAACCATGGCCGTTTCAACGGTTGCAGTCGACTACGAATTGAAACTGACGGACACAAAGGCGGCGACAGGCTTTTTTACCTGTCTGCCCGGCCCGCCGCCCGGTTTTGAACAGGGTCTCGAACTGTTGCGCTCAAGGCCCCTGGACGATTTTCTGCACCGCTACCTGCTGACCGATGTTTTATCCAGACCGTTTGGCGAACTTGAAGAGCTGGCAAGCGCTGCCTGCGCGGCAAACGATCCCTTCCTGCTGGCGCTGTTGCACGAGGCCCGTCTGATAAAAGGCGGTGACTTTCCCCGGCTGCCACCGGCCGATGGCCTGGAGCAATACTCTTCCCTTGTCTACCTGCGGAGCATGGAACCTCAACGGCGGGCCATACACCAGCGCTGGCAGGAGGTGTTGAAGCAGAACCTGCTGGAGCACAAGCTGCCTGTCGCGGTATCGGAAGCCGGCCTGCCCCCCCTTTACCGGGACATTGCAGACGGCGGCCTGCCTGACCGGGGCCCGGAACTGGCCGAGCGCTTTGCCGCAAGCGGCTTCCGCCTGCCCGAAAGTGACCGCAGGCCCCTGGAGGATACCCTTGCTGAAGTATCGGCCCGGCTGGAGGCCCTGGATGTTTTCCGGGGCCCCGAAGTCCGCCATGCAGCGAGCCTCAGCCCCATAGCCTATTTGCGCCGGTGGAGGCTTTCGGTCACGGTAGCTTCCGGCCGTAATCATTACCGGCTCGGTGGAATCCAGACCAGTTACGGCCGGGGCCTCAGTCCGGAAGCAGCCCGTGTCTCCTGCCTGATGGAGATGGTCGAGCGGCTCAGCTCCTTTGTGTCGGTGGACGGAAAGCGCCTTGTGGATTCGGCCGGCCGGCGGGAACTGGTCTTCGGCAGCCGGAGGCAGCTCGAAAAGCGCGGCCTGCCGGTCCTGGACCCCAACCGGATGCGGCTTGACGTTCCTTACAACCAGGAACGGCTATACTGGGTGGAAGGTAAAACCGGAGCGGGCCGGAGTCTTTTCGTACCGGCCCAGGCGGTCTTTCTTTTTTCCAATCTGGACGAGCCCGGCCTTTTCAGCGGCCTGGGTTCGACCGGCCTGGCGGCCGGAAACAATGCGACCGAGGCCAGGCTGGCCGGCCTGCTGGAGGTTGTCGAAAGGGATGCCGATGCCAGCATGCCGTTTGATCCGGCCGCCTGTTTCCGGCTGGAGACGGCCAATGCCCACCTGCAGCCCCTGTTCCGGGCCTACGAAGAACAAGGTATCGCCATCTGTTTCCAGGATATCACCACCGAGTTCGGGATACCGTGTTATCGCTGTTTCGTCCGCGACCGGCAGGGCAAGATCATACGGGGAACAGGAGCCCATCTGGACGGGCGCAGGGCGGCCATGGCGGCCCTGACCGAAACCGGTTATCCTTTTCCTGCCGGCCCGCCTTCTGCTCCGTGCCCGCCGGGCCTGCCCGTGCGCCGCTTCGAAGATCTGCCGAATTTCGATACCAACCGCAGCGCAGCCAACCTGGAACTGGTCTCGGGTCAGCTGACAGCCCGAGGTTTTGAACCGGTCTATGTCGATTTGACACGCAAGGATCTGGGCTTCCCGGTTTCCAGGGCCCTGGTGCCGGGGTTGGAGTGGCTGGCCGATTTTGACCGCTTTGCCACCGTCAGCCCCAGGCTCTACCGTAATTATTGCCGCCTGTTTGCCTGACCCCGTCCCGGAGGGACAGTAAACTGCGGCCGCGAAGCCGTCAGGTTTGGGATTGATATACCGGTGTGACCAAGTATAAAGTATGGGGCTTGCTAAAATCGCCGTTCCGGTCCTTTAGGCCGGAATTCCAGACACGGGAAGGAATTTAAGATGGAACAGACGGCAAAGAGCTCAGACGTGGTAATAGTCGGCGGCGGCATAATGGGCAGTGCCACGGCCTATTATCTGACCAAGGCCGACCCCGGGCTCCGGGTCGTGGTGGTGGAAAAGGATCCTGCCTACCAGCATGCTTCCACCACCCTCTCCATGGCCAACGTCAGGATTCAGTTCAGCCTAAAGGAGAACATTCTTGTTTCCATGTACGCCATGGAGGTTCTGGAAAATTTCGAAGAAGAGATGGCCGTCGAAGACCGCAGGCCGGCCATCGCCTTCCGGCGGGAAGGAAATCTTTTCATTGTCGATGCTGCCGGAAAGGAGGCCGCCCGCCGGGCTTACCGGCTGCAAAAGGAGCTGGGCTGCGACATCCGGTGGTGGGACCGGCAGCAGGTCAGGGAAAACTATCCCCTTTACGAGATGGGAGACTACCCGGGAGGAACTTTCGGGCCCGGTGACGGGCATTTCGATGCCTACGGCGTATTGATGGGCTACCGGGCCAAGGCCAGGTCCCAGGGAGCCGTCTACATCGAGGGGGAGGTAAAATCCCTGGAGGCCGGCCGGGGCCGGATCGAGGCCGTGCACCTTGCGTCCGGCCGGCGTCTGGCCACGGGAATCGTCATCAACTGCGCCGGTGCCTGGTGTTGCCAGGTTGCCGAGACCGCCGGCGTCAGGCTGCCGGTAAGGCCGGTCATGCGCCAGGTCTTCGCCCTTGACAGCGCGGTCAAACCGGAAGGCCCGCTGCCCCTGACGGTCCTGCCCTCCGGCCTCTATTTCCGGACCGAGACAGGAGGCCTGATCCTGCTTGGCAAGTCCATGGAGGAAGACCGGGTTGGTTTCGATTTTTCCTGGGACGACAAGCGGTTTTACGAGATACTCTGGCCGGAGCTGTACGAATTCGTACCGGCTTTCGACCGCCTCAAGCTCGTCAGGGGCTGGGCCGGACTGTATGCCGTCAACACCCTGGACGGAAACGCCATCGTCGGGCCCTGGCCCGGGATCGAAGGACTCTACCTGGCAA
>JAMOUQ010000049.1 GCA_027068085.1 Desulfobacteraceae bacterium
ATAGCGATTCTGATCTTGGCCATTTGGTAAAATCCTCCTTCACCAGAAGATCGCGGCTAACGCGAGAATTTCTAAAATATACATTTATTGTCCGGAATGCAACCCTGGGCGGGCAGTGTAAAAGCCGGCCGGGATCAACGTCGGCGATGGGTGGGGCTATGCTGGCTGGGCTGCCGGCACCTGTTGACAGATGGACGCACTTCTGTTTCCGGCCATTTCTTCCAGCAGGTGGTCGAAACGCTGGCGCCAGCGGTCCAGGTCTTGAAGCTCCATGGCATAGGGCTTGATGTAGAAGCGGTTGTTATTGTGGTAGTGAAAACCGTCGCTTTCCCAGAGCCGGCTCAGGTCTATGTTTTTTGTAAAAAGACCGTCCTTTAGAGCCTGGTCGAAGACCGCGGTGCCGTAGAACGGCATCAGGTTGGTCACATAGACCTCGTCCAGGCCGAGTTGCTGAATCATGCGGTAGGTGGCCTCCAGGCTGGCAGGGGTCTCTTCGGGCATGCCGATAATGAAATAGGCTTTGAGGTAAAGATGGGGATATCTGCGGGCGTATTCCACCACCCGGAAGATCTTTTCCCGCGGCAGGCGTTTGCCCATGACTTTGTTGCGGATGAAGTCCGAGCCGCTTTCGATGGCAATGGCCCCGCGCACCCAGCCTGAAGCAACCATGGCGTCTATTATCTCTTCGTCCAGGTGGGCCGTGCTCAGGCCGTTGGGCGTTTCGTACTGGATATTGAGGCCCCTTTGAATGATCTGGTGGCAGATAGAGATTATATGTGATTTGTTCAGATTGAGGTTGTCGTCCATGAAGCTGAAGTGGTTTTGGCCGTAACGCCGGTAGAGCAGCTCGATCTCGTCCACCACGGCTTTGGGTGAGCGGGCCCTGAATCGTTTGCCCATGACCTGGTACATTGAACAGAAGTTACAGCGGTTGGGGCAGCTGCGGCTGGAAAGCAGAGGAACTGTTAGCTTGAAATCGAGACCGCGGGGATTGTGCCAGTGGCTGGTGTCGTGTTCGTATTTGCCAAAATCAAACAGGTGATAGGCCGGCAGGGGCAGGCTGTCCAGGTCCTTCAGGTAGTGCCTCTTGGGTTGCAGGACGATTTTCCCATCCTGGCGCCGGCCAAGTCCATCGGCAGCGACCGGTTTACGACCGGCTGCCAGTTGGCGGGCCAGATAAACCGCCTGGGGCTCCCCCTCTCCAATGGCAACATAGTCGATTTCAGGACAGTTTTCCAGGATCTGGCGGGCAAATACCGTCGGATGCATCCCTCCCACCACGATGGGAAGCTGCCGGCAGTGGGCCTTTACAAAGCGGGCAATTCTGCGCACCGGCCTGAACTGTCCTGAAAAGAGACACCCGATGCCGACCATCAGGGGCCGGTCTCCGGCCAGCCTGTCCAGCAGCGGTTTTTGCCACCAGTTGTCCGGCCATTCTGGATTGTCCCAGGGCCGAAAGGTGTTCAGATCGAAAATTTCAGGTTCGAATCCGGCATTTTCCAGCGCCGCTGCCAGGGAGAGCAGAGACTGGGGCATGACGAATTCCTTATTGGGCAGGTAGTCCAGGGTGGCCGGGTTGATCAGCAGGATACGCCGGCCGGCGATGCTTTTGCCGGGCATATTTCAGTATCCTCCTTTGGTGTTGACTCTTCAGGCCCGGCGTCCAGATCATCCAGGTGCATCAGGTAGGGCAGATCACCGTCCAGGGCGTGCAAAAGGCTTCTGTACAGGGGGTCCCGGTCCGGCCTGAACGTTTCGATGGACCTTGCCATTTCTCCCCATTGAATGTCGTCCGGCATGGGATCCAGGGACACAAGGGGCTGGTCAGGCAAAAGGGAACAGGGTATCCGGCTGGCTTCGAAAAACAGATAGGCACAGGCTCTGGCCCGCATGGTTGCTGTTTCCGGCAGGGGCCGTGGAAAAGCCAGGGATTCCAGAGCACTGCGGTAGGCTGGCACTGCAGGTGGATCGATGGTGAAACCCAGGCCGCTGTAGGCGCTTTTACCTGCCAGGACGCAGGGCTTGCCGAAGACTGCGGTTTCCAGGCCTGCCGTTCCGCGGGCGGTAACCACGGCGTCGGCACAATCCAGCAGGCCTCCGGGATGAAAGTCAAAGGGGCAGCATCCGATGTTGGTCGTTGCGGCTGCATGGGGGGCGGCGAGCTCCAGGGCATCGTGCCGGCCGGTATATACCGATGCAAAGGGATGTTCCTTGACGATCCAGTTGACTCCGGCGATGCTGGCCGCCATTTCCAGCGTTTCACTGAGCCATTGGAAGTAATCGTCGAAGAGCAGAGGCCCCATCATGTGGGGTGCGTCGGTCATGGTGTGAGCCATGATGAAGACAACCGGCAACCGTGGATCCATCCCCAGCCGGCCGAGCAGCCGGCTGCGGTCGTAAAGCCTGTATTTTTCGCCTTTCACCAGGGTATGCTTGTGGGGCTTTTGTTCCCGGTAATAACGCCTGACGATTTCATGGCCCCGGTTGGCCATTTGGCGGCCCCGGGTCCGGAAGAGGTATTCGAAATGTTCCGGGGTAATCCGTGCTTCGTACTCCGGAATTAACTGCCCGGGACGGTGGACCCTGGCGATTACCGGGCTGGAGCGACCGTGGTGGGAGATTACGGTTGCGCCGCATTCCAGGGCCACCCTGGCCAGGATGCCCCAGCGCAGATAGGCCAAGTGATCCACCACCAGGTAGGCTACCCGGTTGTTCCGGAAAAGACTCTTGAAAGCCTTTATCAGGGATGCCGCCCGGTGCAGATGCTTTTCCAGTTGCAGATCGTATTTTTCTATGGTGGGCTGCCGTTCCCAACGGACATATTGATCATAGATAAGGTCCCCAACGGGCAGTCCATCAATTCTGGCAGCCAGAATCTGTTTACGCAAGGTGTGACCCTGCGCCTGTCGCAGCCTGTCCTGTATCATGGGAGGATGGTCTTCAGGTTCCAGGTGACAGTAGCTTTCCATTTTGAAAGAGGCGGCCAGTTGCCTGTGCAGCTGCTTGTAATGGCCGTCTATACCAACGGCCATAATGGGACAGCCGAAGCGATGCTGGAGGTATTTTGCAATCAGGCCATTGCGGACCTTGTTGGTGGGATCGGGGTGGAGGAAGGAAGTCAGGATATATCCCTGCTCCGGCCGGTGCTTCCTGTCCGGGAGGGGATTTTTCGACCATAGACGGCTGTTTTTTTCCAAGAACAGGCGCGCGTTGCCGCAGACAAACCACGAGACGGCCTGTTTCTTGAATTCACTTGTGTTCGCTATGGCGGCAAGGACCCTGGTCAGGGAACCTTGCCGCTGGTAGAGATTGCGCCATTGCGGGAGCCGTTGTTTGCCCGGATCACCGGGCAGCAGGGCGCTGGCGGCGATTTCCACGAAGGTGGCCTCATCGCTCAAAAAGCCGTCCAGGTCGATATCCTTTTCAGGTGTTCCCAGATCCTTTTCCAGGGCCAGGAGAAAATCTACGGCCGCCTGGCTGCCGGGGTGGTTTTTAAGGTACTCAAGGCAGAGGCGGCGGGCCTGACCGGGCTTGTCCCAGGCGGCAAGGGCGGCGGCCAAATACCTGACGACCTCCCAGTCTTCAGGAGACCTACGGTGTGCTTCCCGGAAAAGGGTGACGGCCCGCAGGATTTCACCCATCTGCCAGCAGATGCGGCCGGCTTCCAGGCAGGCGGCGGTATTGCCCGGTTCCCGGGCAATGGTTGCCAGAAGCCTGGACAGATGCTCCATTTTCAGAGCCAGGCCGGCCCTGAGGTCAGCTCTGTTATCAACGTAAGATTCAGACGGTTGCCGGTCGGCCACAGTTGCCATCCTTTAGTTGGGGCTTATCAGTTTGCAGCCGCGTAGTCTCTTTTCCGACGCAGCCTTAGCATACTGGCCATTTCACTTTCGTAGATCCGCTTGATGCCGTCTCCGAGGGCGGCTTCGACAATCCGTATATCGCGTACCAGGCGGAATAAACCGGTGCTTTCCACCGATGCCATGTGATCGCTGCCCCACATGTGCCGGTCCAGGGTGACGTGACGTTCAACCAGATTTACTCCCAGTGCCACGGCTGCATATGTGGTCTGAAGTCCGACTTCGTGCCCTGAATAGCCGATGGGGCAGTCGAAATGGTTCTTCAGGGTCGTGATCATTCCCAGGTTCAGTTCCTGTGGCGGACATGGATAGGTGCTGGTGTTGTGGGTTATGATCAGGGGCGAGTGCCTGATCAGCGACACCGCGTGTTCAATCTCTTCCCAGGTGGACATGCCGGTCGACAGGATTATAGGTTTACCCCTTTGGTCCATGGCCTTTATCAGATCGTCGTCGGTGAGGATGGCCGAGGCCGCCTTGTGGCATACCGGATCGAATTGATCCATGAACTCCAGGGAGGGCAGGTCCCAGCAGGAGGCAAACCACATGACGGGCTTTTCCCGACAGTAGCGATCTATTTCTGCATACTGATCCATATCGAATTCCAGGTGCCGGCGGTAATCGAGATACGACATGACTCCCCAGGGAGTTTTGCGCATCACCTGCTTTTGGTCTTCGGGAACACAGACGTCAGGATCTCTTTTCTGAAACTTGACCGCGTCGACACCGGCTGCAGCGGCCACGTCGATAAGTTTCTTGGCGATGCCCAGATCGCCGTTGTGGTTTATTCCGATTTCGGCCACGATGAAGACCGGATGCCCCGGCCCTACGCGGCGGGTACCGATCGTGACTTCTGATTGCATTGTATCCCCCTGGATTCTAACATGATTTGTGCCAATTCAGACAACACCCCCCTGCCCCCGGCCGTGTCCAACACAATCTGAGCCGCTTGCCTGACCAGCAGATGGGCATCGGCGACCGCCACCGCCCAACCCGCCGACCGGAGACATTCCAGGTCGTTGAGATCATTGCCGGCGTATATGATGCAGCCAAGATCGAGGCCACGGGCGGCAGCCCATTTTTTCAGCGATGTCAGCTTGTTTTCCGTGGCGATGAGGCATTCTACATTCAGCTTGGCGCACCGCTGACGAACCACTGGATTTGCTTCCGAAGACAGAACCAGCAGGTGATAGCCGGCTTCTTTGAGCATCTTCAGTGCCAGACCGTCACTCCGGTTGCAGCGTACGCTTTCCCTGCCATCGGCGTCCACCCAGACAGAGTTGTCTGTCAGGACTCCGTCAAAATCCATGACAAGGGCTTTTGCTTCCGACAGTGGCCCATATGACCGTCCGACAGGCTCCTGGTTTGCCAGCAGCATTTCGGCAACCTGCAGGTCTAGTGGCGTATCGATGTCTATGCTGCGGTTTTCGGGCACAATACAGGCAACCATCTTGCCGAAAAAACGATGGCGGTACTGTCTGAATTTCACGGTACGCATGGCATAAACGGCACCGGTTTCCCGGAATTGGGTGGTGATCTCCTGGCGCATGGGCCGGTGGCGGTGATCGTGGTTCAATGCCGAGAAAGTTCCGTCCTTTTCACGGGTCCACAGAAAGCTGTGGGAAGGCGTTACGGTGAAGGCCACGTCTGCCCCGCAGTTTTCGAGTTTTTCGATGGTGGCATCGATATCCTCGGGCGTGGTCAGGGGGGACGTACACTGGACCATGAGGGTGATTTCCGGAACAGGCTCTCCGTTTGCTTCCAGCTGGTCCAGGACGTGGCAGAGGGCCGATTCGGACGGTTCCAGGTCACCGCTGAGGGCTGCAGGTCTCATTATCACCCGCGCACCCCAGGCTCCTGCTGCCGAAGCAATCTTGTGGTTGTCGGTCGATACCACCACCTGGCTGACATGGCGGCTGGCAAGACAGCTGGAAATGGCATGAGCCACAAGGGGCCTGCCGGCCAGCAGGCGGATGTTTTTCAACCGTATTCCCTTTGATCCTCCCCGGGCGGGGATGATGGCGATGGTTTTCATGGCTTTTCCACGTAGCTTGGAACAGAATTGAATGACAACTTGGCCAGCCGCAGTCCCTGCTGCCGGACAAACTGGTCAACGGCCCTGGTTTCTCCGGGGAAAGTGCCGTAGTCGTCAAGTACGATCAATCCGCCCGGCACGACCAGGGGATAGAACGTCTCCAGGGCCACGGCTGCCGGTCGATAGGTATCGGTGTCGATGTGCAGCAGGCTGATCCGCAAGTGGGTGTTGGAAAGAGCATATTCCGGTACGGTCTGGACGATGTCGCCGGCCACAAGTTCCACGTTGTCGATTTGCTTGGCTTCCAGGACCCGGTAGAGTTCCTCGACAGAGAGACTGTTGGGGCCGGCCGCAGCAACGAAGCGCTCAACGTAGGCCCGTTCTTCAGGGTCGTCGGGCATCGGAAAGGTATCGAAGGTGTCGAAACCGATGATCCTGCGGGACAAAGGAGTTTCCAGCAGGTTCCTGAAGCTTGCCCAGCGTATCAGGGAGGCACCCTTGAACACCCCGCATTCGACCACTTCACCGGGAAGCCCTATGATTTTCTTGTACAATTCGTAATGGGCCAGCAGTTTTCCTATCCTCGAAACGGGGCTTGTCAGGTAAAAACCGTTTTCGTGGTCGAAACTTTTCTGCGGATCGGGATTCATGCCGCCTCCAATGGCTGTGCCGGCAAAATGCCCGGATCGAGGCTGAGCCCGGCCATGGCCTGACGGAAAGAGAGCCTGTAAGCCGGGCTTTGCAGGACGCCTTTGTAAAGCAGGTGCCAGACGGCAACAGGATCGGACAGCCCGAGCTCGGCAGCTTTTAAAGTTTTGTTGTTCCGGGAGTATTTTCGGATGATTTCACCCACCCGGCTCTCAACGCGGATGGTGTTTGCCCAGCGGATGTTCACCAGCCAGAACCCGTTTTCCGGTCTGAAGCGCAAACCAGGGTTTACCTTGAGATCGAATTCGGGCCACGAAGTGGTTTGTTCCAGCCCGATCGCGGAGGCCAGCTCTCCGGGAGAGGGCTTTATTCCGGCAGGAGAATCCATCAAGGGATCGGCGGCATCCATGCTGCCGTTGTGTCCCAGGGCCGACATGCGGCATCCGCTGAAGCACAATTCTATCCAGGCACACTGCCGGCAGGCAGGGTGGCGCAGTCCACCCTCGTGCCATGTTCGCATTTTCTTGTAAGCTCCGGAGATTCCGATTTCAAATACGTTGCCGTACCCCCGGGCCTCGTGAACACAGCAATGGGCTGTGCCGTCTGCGTTTATGCTCATGCGGTGGCCGGCCTGGGCCGGGCATCCCCGGCCAACGAAATCAATGTATTTTTCAAGATCTTTCAGAAAGCAGAGGGGGTACCCCACCAGGGATCCGATCATGATGCCGGTTGCATCCCGGGCGGCGATGAGCTGGTCCAGGCTGCGCCTGAGCTGATCCGGGGCCAGCCGGAATACTTCCTGGTCGAGACCTTTAGGCGGATTTAGCGGCGGAACCACCCTGGTGGCAAAGATTTTCTGGCAACCGAGCCGGTGGGCCAAAAGGGCGGTCTCATAGACCTGGTCCATGTTTTCCTGGTTCAGGATCATATTGGCACTGACCCGGATTCCGGCTCTGCGGGCGGCGGTGATACCGGCAAGGATCCGGGCATGGGCCCCTTTTACCTGGACCAGGGAGTCATTGGTGGCCGGGTCGAAGGAGTTCAGGCTGGTCAGGATATGGTCGACGCCGGCCTGCCGGAGACGTTCCAGCCTGCCGGGCGTGGCTGCCATCAGATTTGAATTTACCGAAATCGACATGCCCGCGGCCTGCAGCCTTTCACAGGCGTGAACCAGAACCCGGAAATTGGACAGCGGTTCACCGCCGCTCAAAACCACGTGAAAGACGCCGCAGGCTGCCATCATCTCAACAAGGGCGTCGATCTGTTCGCAGGACATGGATATGATGCGATTTTTGTCAGGGCGCCAGAAGTTGTAGCAGTGGCGGCAGCTGGCGTTACACTTGTCGGTGATTTCGAGGTTGATGGTGGTCGGTGCTGAAAAAACTCTGCTGTAAATTGTATCCATCGTTGCAGCCCACTCCTTTCAGTTGGGGCAGACACGGCTTTCGTCAGCCGACACAAACTGCGTGGTATCTGTCGGCTTTGGCTGGGAAAATAGGACAGCAAAAGGCATACCATAGCCCATGCGCTTATTATTTTAGAAAAATCAGTATGTTAATTCTGGGGAGACTTGTTTGGGGGCCAGATGGTCAAATTTTTGACTGGAGCAGGTATGATACTTTGGCAGTAACGGGCGGGAGTAATCCTGTTTGCTGTTGAACGTTTTTAACCTTCCTTTTTTTCGGAGTGGCAGTTTACCATCCTGCAGGCGGCAGTAAAAGAGGTTAGGAACAAATAGAGAAGCAAGCCCCCCCAGAGCAGTTCCTGCCTGTGGCGTGGAAGTGCGGCCAGCAGGATGGTCCAGGCCAGCAGGAAGATCACCCTGGGTGCCCTTGGCATGATTCCGCTGCCGGTCTTCATGCCGAGGGATTCGGCCCGTGCCTTGGCATAGCTTATCAGGAAGGTGGAAGCCATCGAGGCCATGATCAGCAGGCCGGCTGCCAGGGCATACCGGCCGGGCCAAAAAAGAACCCAGAAGCCCATCAGGTAGAAGGTGTCGGCCAGCCTGTCCATGCATGAATCTAGAAAAGCCCCCCTGGCGGTGCTTTGCTGCCACCTGCGGGCCGCCAGGCCGTCCAGTGAATCCGCCAGGGCCGATAACAGGATGACGCCGCCGCCGGCCAGGGGATGGAGCCGGAACCCCAGGGGGGCCAGGGCCGCCAGCAGGGGGCCGGCCAGGGTGAGCTGGTTGGGACCCAGGCCCGATCTTTCAAGATGGCCCAGGATGAAACGTTCAAGCACCAAATAGTACAGCTTGCCGGCAGAACTGTTGCGCAGGTCCATGGCGATTTCCTGGTTGCAGTGATTTGTCGAAGTTCACGACACGTTGAAAAAAGACGGCAATAATATAATCAATTTTGTTTTCTGACGCAAAGATTCTGCTAAAGTAGCGAGCCGGCCGGCCGATGTACGGAACAGGAGGAACAGCAAAATGGAAATGCTGGTAGGCAGAACGGCTCCGGTGCATGACGGCACCGGACAGAAAAACAGGCGCCGGCCCCGGAAAAAGCCTGCCAAGGATCATCCTTCCAGGCGGGCCGCCGGTTCCGGCCGGCCTTCGCCCTGTGTGATCGTCCACCTGTCAGGACGCAAGGGCGGCGGGCAGAGCGCGGCCTAGGAACCATCGACGGCCTTGCCCGGCCCCTTGGCCAGCATGCGGGCGTGCAGCCGCCTGGCCCGGAGGCAGAATGCCTCCAGCTTGGCCTCGACAAGTTGCGGAAAAGCCGCCCCGTCGCTTTCTATGGCCAGAAACGGCAGGTGCGTATTTCCTTCCAGTATCCGGGACAGATCGTGTCCGTCGCCGGAGGCCCGGATCTTGTCTTCTGCCGTCATGATTTCCGTCAAAATAGCCTCTGACAAGCGGTTGGGCATACATCCGAAGGGCCCGATGGCAATCACCCCTGCTGCCGGGGTCACGACTTCCCTCAATGCGCTGCCGATGGTCAAAACAGCCTCTCCCCCCAGCCGGGGAGACAGGTAAGGCCGGGCGGCGGCGATTATTTCGTCCACTTTTACCGGCTCGACGGGCACCAGTCCGCACCCGGCCAGAACGGCCTTGATCTGCCGTTCGTCGCTTTGCATCGTCCGCTGCTTCAGGCGGTCCTTTATCCTCTGGGACAGGTTGCGGGGTGTGTCGGAAAGGCCGTGAATGATTATGTGATCGGAATAATGGATCCACTCGGCAACCGGAGCGCAGATCACGGCAAAGCCCTTTTCGGCCAGTCTTTCGGTCAGATACCGGCGCGACAGGTCTTCCCGCCTGACGAAGATCTCACCCACCAGGGCTATCAGGGGCACTTGGGCAGGCGGTTTTTTCAAAGGTATCCTGGAAAGCTGTTCGGCACATCGTGAGAGCGTGGCCAGCAGCCCGTCCCATTGTCCCTCTTCCAGGCGTCGCAGTACCTTTTGCCACAGCCGGTCAAACAGCCCCATGGCCTGATCCTGCCGGCGGGCATCGGCCAGGAGCATGGCCCGGATGTCTTCAAAGACGTCGGACACCACCACGGCCCACCAGGCCCTGCGGTGGAAAGCCGTCGGCAGACCATGGTAGCCGTCGTCGGAGTTGAGACTGAACAGGGCTACGTCGGAAACCCCCAGCTTCTTTATCAGGTTCTCCATGAAGACCGAGTACTGGCCGAACCGGCACGGCCCGGAGCCGGTGGGCATGAAGTAGACCAGGATTTCGTCCGCTCTCTTTTGCCGCCCGATATAGTCGAGCAGGGTGCCGGTGGTCAGGATCAGGGGCAGGCATTCCTTGCAGGAACAATGGGCCCGGCCCAGCTTGATCATTCTATCGTCCTCGGGCACGTAATGGACGGCATTGAACCCGGCTCCCCTGAAGACACTTACTATGGCCTGGCTGGAAAGTTTACCCATGGACGGAAAGAGCACAGTGACCCGCTCATCGGTCATGGGAAGACTGTTTCCCCCGGAGTCGGTGACCATCAGGCGGTTGTTTTCCATGCTGGTCCGGGCCGGTCTGAAAGCGGGGCCGGCTGATTTTTTCCCGCGCCCCCGGCGGAGTCTGCGCCAGGCCCGGACGATGTCCCAGAAGGCCTCGATGCGTGTTTCCAGGCCGGCATCGGCCGTGTGACTGTCCAGTTCCAGGGTAAGTGACGGCTTGTCGCCCATGATCTGGCGAAAGTATCCCAGCAGGAAAGAGTCCGGACCGCAGGAAAAGTTGGTGATATAGACCGGAAACAGCTGGGGATTGTTCCTTATCAGATGGGTGGCGGCCAGGATCCTTTGTCCCATGCCCCAGTACATGCGCTTGCCGGTGGGCAGCCCGTCGGTTTCCAGAAAATCCATCGGCAGAACCAGGATGCCGCGGGTGGCCAGCTTGCGGGGGATGCCCATGTGGGCTTCTTCCGCCAGGCTGTTGTAAGGCCGGCCCAGAATCACCACCGCGCATTGTTCGGGATTCTGGGCAAGTTCTGCCAGAATAGCGCTTCCCCGGCGGAGCATTTCGGTCCGGCAGGCTTGCATCTGGCCGGCGGCCAGGTCGAAGGCCCGCGAAGCCCTGGCCCTGGAAAACCCCATCTGGCCGGCTGCTTCCAGCATGGAGGCGCGGGCTCCCCTGATTCCCCGGCTCATGTCCAGGCAGGGGTTCAGGATGCGGGTGCCGTTGGCCTTGAGCTCTTCCAGTTCCCTGCGGAAAGCGGTCTGGAGATAAAATGTTTCTCCCTGGACCAGGGGACAGACGTATGAATAGCGGAGGCCGTTGAGGGCCGGCACTGATTTGAAATGGGGCAGGAAGATGAAATCCGGCTTTCCGTGGTTTTCAATGAGGTCGGAAAAGAAACCGTGGGCGAGTTCGGCCGGGTAGCAAAAGGGCGCCGAGCGGCGGTCTCTGCCTTCGGGCAGGCAGGCGGAGGCCAGGACCGGCTGAACTCCCAGGGCGCTGAAAAAATGAGAGTACAGGGGGTAATATGTGTTTACCAGGAAGCTGCGGTTGATGCCGACGGTAAGGCCGGTATTGCCTTGCGGGTCTGTTTGCACCCCGTATTTTTCGAAAACCAGTTTGCGCCGCAAGGCTGTGAAGTCAAGTTCTTCGGAGCGGTTCCTGACCTTGCGCCGCAGGTTTTCGTACCGGTTGCAGGCCCCTCCGAAAGGATAGGTCCGGCCGTCGATCCGGATGCGGGCTATGGTGCAGCGCCGGTCGCAGCCGGACCGGTCTGCCCGGCAGGTGAAGGAACGGCCGTATTCGACCTGCCGGGCAGACAGCTGGCGCAGGTCGAAGTTTTGCTCCGCGGCCAGTCCGGAGGTGATCCGGCGGTCGGCCTCCAGGGCCGCGCCGAAGGCGCCCGTCAGGCCCGGCTCCGGCGGCACCACGATCGGCTTGCCGCACAGGGCGGCCATGGCCAGGGGAACGGCCCGGTTGTAGCAGACTCCTCCCTGCATGAAGATTTTTTCTCCCACCGGGCGGTTGCCCTTGACCCGGTTGTCGTAGTTCATGCAGATGGAATACACCAGGCCGGCCACGATGTCTTCGCGGGCGACGGCTTCATGGATGGCGGTTTTTATGTCCGAGGCGATGAAAGCGGCGCACTGGTCGTTGAAGTTGGGGGGCTGCCGGGCCTCGAGGGCCACGGGGGCGATCTTCTCAACGGGCAGGCCCAGGGTCTCCAGGGCCGATTCTTCCAGGAAAGAGCCGGTGCCGGCCGAACAGGCTTCGTTCATGGCGTAGTCGGCCGGAACCTTGTTGATGATATAGGTGTATTTTGCGTCCTGACCGCCGATTTCGAAGATGGTGTCGACCCGGGGGTCGAAAAAGACCGCGGCCGTTGCGTGGGCGATTATCTCGTTGATCACCGTCTCGGTCATGGCGTGCAGGCCGGCTATCTGGCGGCCCGAGCCGCAGACTCCCAGGGCGACGATCGATACCTGGGAAGGGGCTGTGCCGGCCTGCTCGATCTGTTCCAGCAGGCTGCGGTAACACAGGCGCGAGGCTCCCACCGGGTCGCCGTTGGTGCGCAGATAGACCGAGGCCAGCAGGCTTTTGTCGTCGCGGCGGACAAGGACCGCCTTGGTGGTGGTGGACCCCACGTCGAGGCCGAGCAGGCAGACGTCTCCGACCCTTATCCGGTCGCGACGCATGTCCTTGAAAGTAACCAGCCTTTCGGCCTCTTTCAGGGGAGGGAGGCGGTCGAAACTGGAGCTTATCGGTCTGAAAAGATTTTCTGTTCCGGGAAAAGGTGCGGTCCGGTTCTCCAGTGCCCAGAGGGCGGCTCCCAGGGCTTCGAAATAGGGGGCCTGCCGGGGCACCAGCAACCCCGGAACGGCCCGGGAAAGGTGGTCGACCATCATCGGGTTCTTGGAAGTGCCGCCAACCAGCATCAGGTCGTGGCGGGGCACGTTCTTGAGCAGTTCCATGATCTTGGAGGCCATCATCTGACACAGGCCGGCGGTGACCTTTTCCTTGGGCACGCCCTTGTTGGTGGCGTGGGTGCAGTCGGATTTGCAAAAGACGGAGCAGCGGCCCGAAACCGGGTAAGGTTCTGTTTCCACCGCCCACCGGGCCGCCTGCTCCAGGGAGACGTTCATTCTTTTTAGTTGCTGAAGAAAGAATTCCCCGGTTCCAGATGCGCACTTGTTGCCGGTGATGACGTTTGTGACATGGCCCTGCCGGTCCATCACATAGACCATGAAGGTTTCCCCGCCGGCGGAAATCACCGCCGGGCATGGCTTGCCCTCAGGTCTTGTGAAGCGGAAGGCGTGTTCCAGGGCCTCGGGCTCGGCAATGGATGTCAGATTCAGGATGTGCCGGAATTTGCGGCCGGTGGCGGCCACGCGTTGGTATCGGTTCAGGTCGATTTCCGCCAGGGCCTTGAGCAGGGTTCCGCGGGGATCGCCTTCATGGGGGTGAACCCGGTGGTAAATGATTTCCGGCCTGCTGTCGGCAGCCTGTTCAGGCCCTCTGATGCCGGCCAGGGAAACCGAGGAGGCACCCATGCAAATACCCAGGCAGTTCAAAGCTTCACCCATTTCAGTCCTCCAGATGCCTCTTGCCCGGCGCTTGTCATAGACGCCGAGCATTGCTACACTTTACTTGAGGTTTCCGGAGCGTTCAAGCTCCAATCTGAATTGAGCCTTTCAAATTTCGGCCAGATGTTTACTGGCTGTTATGTCAACAAGTTACACATTTGGTTCCGGCACTGGTGGTTACACCCGCAGGTAATGCGCCCCATAGCTTTTTAAAGGCCGTGAATTTCCGGTCAGGGTAGGGGCCGGGCAAAACCGTTTGTAAGATTCGAGACAGGAGAACACAAGACGATGCGTGCGATGGTGATGGAAAAAGTGGTCGATCTGAAAGATTGTGACACGCCCCTTACGGCCGCGGACCTGCCGGTGCCGGTGCCGGCAGGATCGGAAATTCTCATAGAGGTGGCTGCCTGCGGAGTATGTCACACAGAGCTGGACGAGATCGAGGGACGGATTCCGCCGGTATCTCTGCCCATGGTCCTGGGACACCAGGTAGTGGGAACCGTGGTGGAACTGGGTCCGGAGGCAACCGGCCTGGAAAAGGGCCAAACGGTGGGGGTGGCCTGGATCTACTCGGCCTGCGGCAGGTGCGATTTTTGCCGTTCGGGCCTGGAGAACCTTTGTCCGCAGTTCAAAGCCACCGGGTGCCATGCCCACGGGGGTTACGCCCAATACATGAAGGTCGGCGCGGCCTTTGCCCATCCGATTCCGGAAGGTCTGACCCCGGTCCGGGCCGCGCCCCTGCTGTGTGCCGGCGCAATCGGTTACCGCAGCCTGTCGCTCTGCGGCTTTGAAAACGGCAAGCGCCTGGGCCTTACCGGATTCGGGGCCTCGGCCCACCTGGTGCTGAAGCTTGCCCGCCATCTTTATCCTGACAGTCCGGTCTACGTTTTTGCCCGCAATCCGGCCGAACAGGATTTTGCCCGCCACCTGGGGGCAGTCTGGGCCGGGCATACGACCGACAGGGCCCCGGAACTGCTTGACGGCATAATCGATACCACTCCGGCTTGGCTGCCGGTGGTAAAAGCCCTGGCCAACCTGAAACCCGGAGGACGGCTGGTCATAAACGCCGTGCGCAAGGAGGCCGGCGACAAAGCCTGCCTTCAGGACCTGGACTGGACCGACCATCTTTGGATGGAAAAAGAGATCAAGAGTGTCGCCAACGTAACCTGCGCGGATGTCCGCCGCTTCCTGGAACTGGCCGCCGCGATACCGATTTTGCCGGAAGTCCGGACCTATGAACTCCAGGAGGCCAACCGGGCCCTGCTGGAACTGAAACGGCGGCAAATAAAGGGGGCCAAGGTCCTGGTCATGAATCCCTGACTTGCTGGCCGGTCAGGGTGGCCAGAATGTTGCGCATCTGGTTGAGCTGACGGGTCATCAGAAAGATGATCCAGAACAGGGCGCTGCCCAGGATGCCGACAGCCAGGTAACAGAACCCCACCACCAGTTCCAGGGGCAAGCCCTGGCTGCCCCGGGCCGCGCCGGCGAGTGTGCCTGCCTGGACAGGCTCCAGGGTGGCCCAGGATATCAGGGCGCCGATTATTCCGGCGATCAGGGTGGCTATTCCGGCGGCCGGCAGCCAGCGGGGTGCTTCGCCGCGGTCAGCGGGAAGATTAGAGTATGGCCCGGCTTCCGGCCCATGGTCTGTCATCCGGGAATCGTCATCAGCGTCCCGGTGATTTTGCTGACTGCCGGCTGAAAGCATTTCGTTGATTTCTTCGATTTCTTCCTGCCGGCCGGTTCCAAGTTCTTCATCGTCCGGGCTGCCTTCACCCAGGGCCTCCTGCCGGACGGTGGCTCTCAGGGCCTTGTCGGAACTTTCGGCCAGTACGGCCATGGCTGCCGGCAGGCCCTGTTGCATGGATTCAGTCCCGGGCTGTCCGGCGTTGTTCGTGCTTTGATCCTGTGCCTGTTCCCGGGCGGCCTGTTCCTGCCACCGGCGGCGCAGCTCTTCCAGGAATATTTTCCGCGCCCGCTCCAGGGTGCGGGCTTTTTCTTCGCTTTTGACCCGGCCGAGCATTTTTTTACGCAGCCGCTGCTCCACCCTTTCCCGCGCCTGCCTTAGGGTGGATTCATCCAGGGGGCTGGGCTTGCGCAGCAGCTTCGGAATCCGGCCGGCGAGCCGTTCGCTTTCATACTTGGCGTATACCACCCCGCAGGCAGGGCACTCGGTGGGAGGGACAAAGGCATTGTCTTTTGGTTGTCTTTCGTATCCGCACTTTGGGCAACGCATGCTTCTTCCTCGATTACGGGATTGTTGGTTTCAAAAAATACGCTGAAGATAATATGCAATATACATACCATTCGGGTCGAGGTTTTGGGTGAAATTATTGCTTTTAGAAACACGCCGTTATGATTGACCGCCATGGTGATTGATGGTACTTTTGTACACGCAAGTGCAAAAATGTTTACAAGGGGACAATGATGGACCGTTCCAAAAGGGACAACCGTTCTTTCCGCGGCGTGCTCCAGTCCGGTGACGGGGTGATCGTGCGCGTTTTGGAAAGAACCTCCGGGAAGATAACCTTTGAGACCGCCTTCGGGCTTTCCCGGCACATGATCAAGCGCTTGAAGACCCATCCCGAACACCTGGTCTTCAGCGAGCGGTCGCGCATAGCCCGGCTGGGGATCAGGATTGCCGGCAGCCATCCGGTATCGGCCGGTCATATCCGGGGCGACTCCCTGGTGATCGTCCAGCAGGCCACTTCGGTCATATCGGGTTACCCCGGCCTGGGCGAGCTGGGCGATTTTTTTGACGTCGGCCTGCCGGTGGGCCGGCTGGTGTTCTGCGATCCGGAGGCCCTGCTCACCTCCGAGCGGGTTCTGGAGGCCATTGAAAGGGCCGAGCTGAAGCTGCCGGCCTCCACCTCCATTTCCAGTGACGGCAGCATCGTCATCGCACCCCACAAGGTTGTATGCAGGTTGCGCCATCCCATCGACAAGGCCACAATCGGCCGGATCCTTTTCCACGAAAACGGCCGCCAGATGCTCAACCGTTTCCAGGTCAGGGAGGCCGTGCCGGCGCTTGTCATACCCCCCGGCCAGGGAGTTATCACAACCTGCTCCATGTATCTCAACGAGCACTATGTCGTTTTGCAGAGCGGTTTCGCCCTGGGGCGCAACCTGCCGGCCACGGTCCTGGACCCCATCAAGACCCGGGGGGTGAGGATCTATCTTGAGATCGTAAACGGCTCCGGCCAGCCCATCGTCAATCCCCTCATAGCAGCCAGGATATACGGGGCGCCCAAGGGGAGGCGGCGCGAGCGCCGCAGGGGCCGGCCTGCCTCCCACGGCCGCTACAGTTTTGCCCAGATGACCGGGCTGGCGGGGCGGCTGGAGGCCCACAGGAGCAAGACCTGTTCCTTCATCGACAAGCCGGCGGCCGTCATCGAACCGGGCCCGGACGATCTGAAAACGGCCCGGATCCTGGTAAACGGGCCGGACAGTCCCTGCGGGCTCGCCCCTTCGCGCTGCGCGGTCGAACGCCGGAATTATTCCGTCAAAAGCGCCTGCGCCCATGTCTATGCCACTTCCCGCATCGATCCGGACAAGATCGGCCGTCCGGCGGTGATAGTGCTGCGCTATTTCCCCAACCTGCTGGAACACCGGGACATAATCAACCTTGCCTGCCGGGGCAAGGTTGAAGCGCTCTATTTCTACGAGGCTTCCTGCGAGCACGGCCCCTTCCTTTCCCAGGAAGACCACGGCCGCCTGCTGGAATACCATGCCTTCGGCCTGCGGGTTTACTGGGTATGCGGCCTGAACAACCGGATCATGGTCCATACCATCCGCGACGGCAAGGGCTACTTCGTGGTGCCCGAGCGGCTGGCGGCCTTTCACAAGTCCATGTTTTTCGCCTTCTACGGCTCCACCCTGGCCCTTTCCAGGGAAGGCCGGCAGCGGCTGGGGCGGCTCATGGACGCTTTGGTATCTTTCTGGGGCCGCAACATCGGGATCGTCACCGGCGGCGGCAGCGGGGTGATGGAGGTGGCCAACACCATGGCCCGCGAGCGGGGCATCCTTTCGGGGGCCAATTTTCTCGACATAACCGATCAGCCCATGACCACCGATGTGGATTTCTGCCAGGTCTTCCAGGACACCTGCCGTCACAGCCGCCAGAAATGGTTCGAGATCGCCTCTTTCCCCATTTTCAACGTCGGCGGCCTGGGTTCCCTGGAAGAGCTGGGGATAACCCTGTGCAACATGAAGCTTTCCATAATGGAACAGGTGCCGGTGGTGCTTTTCGATACCGAAGGTGACCGGTGTTTCTGGCGTCCCATGCAGGAGCAGATCGAAACCATGGTCCGTTTCGGCCGCGCTCCGGCCTGGATCAGGGATTACCTGCTGATCACCGACGATCCCGGGGAGGTGATCAGGGTCTACCGCGACAGGCTGCACCTTTTCTGACGGCCGCAGATGCTTGTATGCCGCCGGGGTGATGCCGGCCCGGGTAAAGAAAACCGATTTCGGTTTGATCCCTGCCCGCAGGCAGGTGTATTATTGAGCCATGATCCGTACGGCAAGGAGAATGGCCGGTCAATTTTTATGATGGCCGGATTGCCGTTGGCCGCCCGGTTGGGGTTTGCAGGCCGAAATAGCTGACTGTGCCGACAGCGGTGATAGCGCGCCGACAGCGGGCTGCGTAGCCGTGGCATATTGGGAGAAGAGCCGATGGAAAAGAATGAAAAACCTGATTTTGAGCTTACCGAAGAACAGGGCCAGTTGCTTGTGAAACTGGCCCGCCAGAGCCTGCTGGAGCGTTTCGGCCGGCACGCCGAGCTGGAGGACCTGGAATCCCGGCTTGACGACCCGGTCTTTGAAAGGCGTTGCGGGACTTTCGTTACCCTTACCATCGATGGCAACCTGCGCGGTTGCATCGGCACCCTGGAAGGTTACGAACCCCTGAAAGACGGGGTCAGGCGCAATGCCGTCAATGCCGCGTTCCACGATCCCCGTTTTGCGCCCCTGAGCGTCCACGAGCTTGACAAGGTGCGTATCGAAGTCAGCGTACTGAGCGAGCCCCGGCCCCTGGAATACAAGGACGCCGATGACCTGCTGCGCAAGCTCAGGCCGGGCATCGACGGGGTGATAATCTCGAAAGGGCGCGCCAGCGCGACATTTCTGCCCCAGGTCTGGCAGCAGCTGCCCCGGCCAGAGGAGTTTCTTTCCCACCTTTGCATGAAAGCCGGCCTGCCTGCCGACCAGTGGCGCAAGGGCGACCTGGAGGTGAAGGTTTACCGGGTGCAGTATTTTGAAGAGCCCCATTAGCTCGTGCCGGATCCCGGCCCGAGCCTGCGTTCATGAAAAAATCCCAAGCCGGCGGACAGGAAACCGGCCCCGGCATGAAGCCGTCGCCCTGCTGCAGCCGTACGGAAATAATTTGAAACTTGCCATTATGTGTGTTATCTTTACCAAAATTTATAAGGCTGCAGCCACTTATCAGGCCTGCGGCCCGGGCACCGAATGATTTTGCAGTCATACCCGCCGCTGTTTCCCGCCACGTTTGTATGACGGTCGAAATTGTTTCTTGGTTGGCTTGGCGCGCCCAGGTAAGGCGCGGCTATGTGAGGGCGGAATATATTTCGCCCCCGGGATAATCTTTAAAGACAAGGAAGGCAATTCAATGAAATCGTATCGCGCGTACCTGGCCGTGGTGGCGTGTTGCCTGTTCGTGTTTGCCCTGGCAACCGGAGCGGTTGGTGCGGATAAGAAGGCAGATAAAAAAAAGGGAGAAAAGAAAATGACGGTTGAAGAAGGAAAGACCATAGGTATCGAGTACACTCTGACCCTGGACGACAAGCAGGTTGTGGACACCAACGTCGGTGGCCAGCCTCTGACCTATGTTCAGGGTTCACATCAGATCATTCCGGGTCTGGAAAAGGCCCTGGAAGGCATGACCGTGGGCGATACCAAGCAGGTTACCGTGGAGCCTGACGAGGCTTATGGCCAGGTCATCAAGGAGGCCATCATCGAGGTCGACAAGAGCCAGATGCCCGAAGAACTGTGGAAGGTCGGGGCTCAGGTCCAGGCCCAGGGCAATGACGGCCGCATCCTCAGGGGCAAAGTCGTCGAACTGAAGGAAAAGACCGCCCTGGTCGATTTCAACCATCCCCTGGCTGGCAAGACCCTCCATTTTGATGTCAAGATACTGAGTATTCAGTAGATTTTGCATATCACAACTGCCGGGGCCGGCTTTTGCCGGCCGCCGGCAGCCTCTTTTTGATTCCCTCCGTTTGTCCGGCGGACATCGGCAGGCTTGACTCCTGTCTCCGGTTCTGCTGGGATAACAGGTATTCCGGTTCCAATTCTGATTGCTGCATCTCTGCTATCGTTGTCCGGGGGCAGGCGTATGATTTTGATGTCCCGTTTCAGCCGGGCGGCAGCCATTGTCGATGGCCTGGAGGCCTCTCAAAGGCGCAGGCTGGAATCGGCCTGCCGCAGGATTCAGAAGGCACAGCAGGCGGTTTTGCTCAACGGTGCCGTCTATCTGGAGTACTGCGGCCGGGTTTGCCGGGGACTGTGCTGCCGCAACCTTAGAGTCGATGAAATCGTCAGCCTTTACGATTTCATCCTGGTGCTCGCCTCTGCCCCGCAGATGGCGGACCTGATTGCCGGGTGCGCCCGGGCCGCCCGGGGGCTGCACAACGCCGATTGTGTCTTTCTCAAAGACGGCCGCGGGCCCTGCCTCTTCCCGGAAGACCTGAAACCCGAGCGTTGCATTGCAAGTTTCTGTTTCAACACCAGGCTGATCCGGCGCGAGCTTTCCTGCCTGCGGACAAGTTTCACCCGTCTTGTTCTGCTGGTCCGGTGGTGGAGTCTGCTGAGACTTGGACGGCGGTGCCGGGTCGACAGCGGCGGCCTGAGCCGGCTGGAAGGGTGAAGAAAAAGGCCGGGGCCAAAGAGATGTTCCGGTGCGCTCCGGCCGTCGGTGATCAGTCTTCTTGCAGGGCGGCGTGGGCTGCCGCCAGCCGGGCGATGGGTACCCGGAAGGGCGAGCAGGAGACATAGTCCAGCCCCAGCTTGTGGCAGATGGCGATGGAGGCCGGATCGCCGCCGTGCTCGCCGCAAATGCCGCATTCCAGCTCGGGCCGCCGCCGGCGTCCCTTGCTCACCGCCATGCGCATCAGTTCCGCCACGCCGTCGGCATCCAGGGTCGCAAAGGGATTGTCCGGCAGGATGTGATTTTCCATGTATTCGATCAGGAAGCCGGCCTCGGCGTCGTCACGGGATATGCCGTAGGTCGTCTGAGTCAGGTCGTTGGTGCCGAAGGAGAAGAATTCGGCATACTCGGCGATCTGGCCGGCGGTCAGGGCGGCCCTGGGCAGTTCGATCATGGTGCCGAAACGGTACTCTATCTCCATCTGTTGTTCTTCCATCACCTTGCGGGCCTCCTGTTCCAGGGCGGCCCGCTGGACCTTCAGCTCGTTGGCATGGCTGGTCAGGGGGATCATCACCTTGGGCAGGACCTTGACCCCTTCCCTGGTCACCTGGCAGGCGGCCTCGAAGATGGCCCGTACCTGCATGGCGGTAAGTTCCGGTATGTGGATTCCCAGGCGGACTCCCCGCAGGCCCAGCATGGGGTTTTGTTCCCGCAGGGCCTGGGCCCGGCTGCGGATTTTCTCCTTGATCCTGATCTGCTTGAGCAGGCTGTCGATTTCGGCCATGTTGTCGGCATGCTTGATGCGCAGCTTGAGGTCGGCCAGGTCGGCCATCAGTTCCACCAGGTCGGGCAGAAACTCGTGCAAGGGAGGATCGATGAGCCTGATGATCACCGGCAGGCCGTCCATGGCCCGGAACAGGCCGGCGAAATCTTCCCGCTGAAACGGCAGCAGGGCGTCCAGGGCCTGGCGGCGCTCCACCGGCAGGTCGGCCATGATCATCTTTTGCACCAGCGGCAGGCGTTCGGCCTCGAAAAACATGTGCTCCGTGCGGCACAGGCCGATACCCCGGGCGCCGTACTCGCGGGCCCGCCGGGCGTCTTCGGGATAATCGGCATTGGCCCAGACTCCCAGGCGACGGATCGAATCGGCCCAGTCCAGCAGCTTGATCAGCCAGGGGTCCTTGATGTCCGGTACCAGGGTATCAAGGCGGCCCTTGAAGACTTCGCCGGTGTTGCCGTCGATGGAAATCCAGTCCCCCTCGTGGATCTCTGCTCCGCCGACGGTCATCGTCCGCTTGCGCAGGTCGATTTCCAGGGCGGCAACCCCCACCACCGCCGGCTTGCCGAACTGGCGGGCTACCAGGGCGGCGTGGCTGGTGCGGCCCCCGCGGCTGGTGAGGATTCCCTTGGCCGCCAGCATGCCGTGAACGTCGTCCGGCTTGGTTTCAGGACGCACCATGATCACGTCCTTGCCCTCGTCCCGGGCCCATTGCTGGGCCAGGTCGGCTTCGAAGGCCACCTGCCCGCAGGCGGCTCCGGGAGATACGTTGAGCCCCTTGGCCAGCATCAGGCCCCGGCTGCGGGCCTTCTGCATGGCCTTGGGGTCGAACTGGGGATGGAGGAAAAAGTCGACCTGTTCGGGGCTGACCCGCCGGACGGCCTCCTGCCTGGTGATCAGGCCTTCTTCGGCCATGTCGACCGCTATGCGCACGGCCGCCCGGGCCGTGCGCTTGCCGTCACGGGTCTGAAGCATCCAGAGCTTGCCGTTTTCGATGGTAAACTCCATGTCCTGCATTTCGCGGTAATGATTTTCCAGCTTGCGGGCTATCTCCTGCAGCTGCTCCCATACTTGGGGCATGTCCCGGGCCAGCTCCTGGATGTCCTTGGTCATCCGGATGCCGGCCACCACGTCTTCGCCCTGGGCGTTGATCAGGTAGTCGCCTTCGATCTTGGGCTCGCCGGTGGAGCCGTCGCGGGTCATGGCCACGCCGGTGGCACTGGTGGAGCCCAGGTTGCCAAAGACCATGGTCACCACGTTGACCGCGGTTCCCATGTCGTGGGGGATGCCGGCGGCGTTGCGGTAGTCCACGGCCCGCTTGCCGTTCCAGCTTTTGAAGACCGCCTCGGTGGCCATTTTCAACTGCTCGCAGGGATCCTGGGGAAAGTCCACCTGGGTGTGGCTGCGGAAGATGGTCTTGAACCGGCCGGTTATATCCTTCCAGTGCTCGGCCCCCAGCTCGGCGTCACTGTCGACCCGGGCTGCGGCCCGCGTTCTGGTGATCACCTCTTCGAAAGGTTCGTCGGCAATACCCATGACCACCGATCCGAACATCTGGACCAGCCGGCGATATGAATCGTAGACAAAGCGCGGATCACCGGTCAGCCTGATCATGGCTTCGGCCGTCTCGTCGTTGAGACCGATGTTGAGGACCGTGTCCATCATCCCGGGCATGGAGAACTTGGCGCCGGAACGGCAGGACACCAGCAGGGGATTGTCCGTGCCGCCGAACCGCTTGCCGGTGGCCGCCTCGATTTTTTTAAGGGCCTCCAGTTCCTGCTCCCACATTCCGGGCGGAAATACTCCGCCGCCTTCCAGGTAGGCGTTGCAGGCCTCGGTGGTGATGATGAAACCAGGAGGGACCGGCAGGCCGATGCGTCGCATCTCGGCCAGGTTGGCTCCCTTGCCGCCGAAAAGGCCCCGCACGCCTTCCCAGTCGCCTCCCACGTATTTTTCCGCCTGATCGACTTCTTCGAACAGATAGACCCACTTCTTGGTTTCCATGGTCAGTCCTTTCTTCAATACGTGAGCACGAAAAATAACACCAGTCCCGGTTGCCCGGCGGTTGCCGGCCGATCATGATTGCCGGAACCGGGCAGGGCGGCTTTGTCCTAGACCAGGGGGAGATACCGCTTGCCGTCTGACAGGGAAATATGAACAACGGGAACAGAAAGGCGCTCAAGAATCCGGAAGCCTGCCTGCAAGGTGAGACTTCAGTATATCCGAAATCTTGTAAAAATTAAAGCCCCGGATCCGATCCGGTTTTGACCTGCCCGGCCAAAAGTGGTAGTTGTAAAGGCCGGAGATTTTTGCAGTAACATAACCAGGGAGCGATTCGAATGCCCGCACGGCGATGCAAGGCCCTGATCGGAATCACCTGTTCGCGGATGGTCGGCGCCGCCTGGAGCCAGCTTTCCAAAGGCCATTTCATCAATTACACTCTTGAAGCCTACGGCCGGGCGGTCGTTGCCTGCGGCGCGGTACCGGTCCTGGTGCCGGTGGGACAGGTCACCGCCGGGCTGGAGTTGATCCTGGACCGGATCGACGGTCTGATCCTCAGCGGCGGCCCGGACGTCCATCCCCGCCATTACCGGGCCATGCCCCTGGCCGGGCTGGCGGACGTGGACGACGAGCTGGACCGGATGGAGCTGGAGCTGGCCCGGCTGGCCCTTGCAAGGGACATCCCCCTGCTGGGAATTTGCCGTGGAATCCAGATTCTCAACGTTGCCTGCGGCGGCAGCCTGATCCAGGATATCGGCAGCCAGGTTCCGGGGGCTTTGCTGCACAATCCGTCCATAGACAAGAGGGTGTTGAGCCATACCGTCAGGATCGAGACAGATTCCCTGCTGGGCCGGATCATCGGCGCCGGGGAAATCTGGGTCAACGGACGCCACCACCAGGCGGTGGACAAGGTGGCCCCGGGCCTGACGGTGAGCGCCGTTGCGCCGGACGGGATCGTGGAAGCCGTCGAGGATTCCGCCCGGCGTTTCGCGCTCGCAGTGCAGTGGCATCCGGAAGGCACCTGGAAGAGCGATCCCCATTGCCTGAGGCTGTTCGAAGCCCTGGTTGAAGCCTGCGGCTCCGGGTAGATTCCGCCCGGCCGGTATGGGCGGCGGTGCAGACACTTTGATTTTCAACAAGGAGGTTTGCCGGAATGGATTTTTGGGACGATGTGCAGTTCGCCAACCTGACCCCGGACGAGGTCGCCACCATCAAGGCCCTGGAAAAGAAGCTGGGTGACGACATAAGGCTGGTGGCGGTCAGGAGCAAAGCCGTTCTGTATGTCCTGGAGGCCAAGATGGCACCCAACCAGTGGTTGCGGGTCGACCGGGCCTATCCCCGCATAGAAAAGCTCAAGGCGTATTTCAGCCAATACGAGGCCGCCAAGGAGTCCAAGGCGGCTCTCAAGCGTTTTCTGATCAACAACAGGCTAAATCTTCGCAAGCGGCCCATCCGCATCCGCCAGATCGTCGATACCGAGGCCGGAAACTGACGGCCCCGATATCCGCCTTCAGAAAAATCCCCGGGGGCGGTTTCCAAAATAGTCCCGCAGAACGTCATAGTAAGTCCTGATCCGGTCCACGTACTGGACGGCCTCTTTGCCCCGGGCATATCCATGGGGCAGGGTGCGGTAGTATTTCTTTTGCTGCAGCAGGGGCAAGACGTCCCTGATGGTCCGCCAGGTATCGGCCGGTTTGCCCAGTCTGGCTGCCAGCAGGCGGGCGTCCTGCAGATGCCCGAAGCCCAGGTTGTAGGCCGCCAGGGCCAGGTAGGTGCGGTCCGGTTCCGGCACTTTTTCCTCGATCCGGTTGTGAAGCCGGGCCAGATAGCGGGTTCCGGCAAAGATCGATTCCCGGGCCGCCATCCGGTTCTTGACCCCCATGTCGCGGGCCGTGTCCAGGGTGAGCATCATCATTCCGCGCACTCCGGTGAAGCTCCGGGCGCGGGGGTTCCAGTGGGATTCCTGGTAAGACTGGGCGGCCACCAGCATCCAGTTCAGCCCGTACCGGGCGGCCGCCTGTTTGAAATATTCGATATATCTTGGCAGGTGGCTGGAGATTTTTTTCCGGAAACGGACCAGATCCACGTAGTCGAACCGTTCCAGATGACCGTAGTAGTGTTTTATCAGGCTGCGGATGAGATCGCCGGTTTTGGGCAGGGCAAACCAATGCTTTACAGCCTGCTGCAGCCGGTGATTCTGCCGGCCGATGGCCCAGCGCAGCTGCTGGGCCGGTTCGAGGCTGAAATGGACCACCAGCTCGGGATACAGCCAGCGGTTGCTGGTGAAGGTGTTGGATTCGACCACGGTGAGATCTGCCGAGCGTTTCTGCACAAGATCCAGCAGGTCTTCGGAGCTGTAACTGGAACGCAGCACCCAGCGGGCCGAGGGCACCTGGCGTTTCAGTTTTTCCAGGGCCTCCTGCCTTGCGCTGCTGGGGGCATACCAGATGCTGCGGCCCTTGAGGTCTGCCGGCCGGGTAACATCGGGCCGGCCGCGGCGGCCGATGACCTGCTGGTTGACATCCAGGTAGGAAGGGCCGAGATAGACCAGCTTGGCCACCCGGCGGCCCAGGGGAAAACCCGGGGCCAGGATGTCACCCCGGCCGGTGGCAAGGGCCGTGATCATGTCCTCTTCGTCTTCCCGGACAACCACCTTGAGACTGACCCCCAGATGATCGGCGAAAGCTTCGGCCAGGTCGTATTCGAAACCGGCCGGACCGTTCGGGCCTTCAAAATAGGTGGTGGAGCTGTTGCGGGTGATGAGCTTCAGGTATCCCCTGGCCCGGATGGTTTCCAGACCGTCGCGCATGGCGTCGCAGCCGGTCAGAACGAGTATGGCCGAGGCCAGCAGTGCCGCGCCGGCCAGCAGGGAGGTTATGCCGCGTTGCAGGACCGGCCCCATGGCGAGCCCCGGCAAGGACAGGCTTTTTTGTGACTTGTTTTCTCTCATGCCCGGCTTGACGGTCTCTTGCCGCCGGTGTCAGGTTCGGGTTTGTCCGTGCCGGCAGCATATCCGGCATCCAGGATGATCCTGGCATCTGCCGCCAGGCAGCCGTCCGGGTTGCACAGAACCGGGTTGAGATCTATGGATTCCACCTTGTCGGCCATTTTGACCAGCAGCTTGGAAAAGTTGAGCATCAGTTCCACCAGGGCTTCCCTGTTTACCGGACGGCTGCCGCGGAAGCCGTTGAGCAGATCCCTGGCCCGCAGGCATTTGATCATCGAATCCACGTCCCGGCGCTTCAGGGGAGCCATCCGCAGGGCGGTGTCGTGGTAGATTTCCACCCCGGTTCCTCCCATGCCCAGCAGGACGACCGGGCCGAACTGGGCGTCGATCTTGCCGCCCACGATCAGCTCCAGGCCCCGGCCCATGGCTTCCACCAGCACCGCCTGGCATCCTTTGATGCCTGTAAGGCGGTGGTAGGCCTGTTCCAGCTGGGATTCATCACCGATGGGCAGGATCACCGCCCCGGCATCCGACTTGTGAATCAGAGTGATTCCCACCGCCTTGGCCACCACCGGAAAACCCAGCTTTTTGGCGGCGGCCACGGCCTGCCGGGCCGACTGGACCACCCTGCCGGCCGGGACGGGGATACCCGACAGCTTTAGGATGCGCTTGGCATCCGGCTCAAGCACCCAGCCGTAAGGCCTGGAGTCTTCCAGGATTTGTCTGATTGCTTTTTTCAGCATGGCTGGCACCTTCTCAGGGCTTCCAGCATCAGCACGGCCCCTTCGATTGAGTTTGATACCGGAACCCGGTTCAGTTCGAAACCTTCGATCAGAATGCGGTATTTTTCCACATGGGGGACATAGGCCACCATGGGTATGTCACGGTCACGGTTGACGTGGCTCAGCCGCGCCCCCAGGTCGGACGAGATGCCCGGAGAATAGGGCAGCAAAGAGAGCAGAACGGAGTCTATGTCGCTTGATCCGACCAGGCCGTTGGCCGCGGCGATGAAATCGTCGTCCCGGGCGCTGCCGGTAAGGTCGACCGGGTTGCCCAGGGCGGCTATCTCGCGGATGGAAGGCGACAGTTTCCGGCGGATAAGCTCCCGGGTCGCCTCGTCCAGGGGCGGAACCTTCAGGCTGTGAGCGTCGCAGGCATCGACGGCCAGCACACCGTGGCCGCCGCTTACGGTTATGATGCCCACCTGCCCCTCGATGGCCTGTTTGTAACAGCTCAGGGATTCGCAAAAGGAGATCATCTCGTATTCGTTGCGGGCCTCCACTATGCCGTGTTGAGCCAGTACCTGGGAAAAAACGGCGTAATCGCCCGCCAGGGACGCGGTGTGGCTGGATACCGCCCGCTTGCCCCGGCTGCTCTTGCCGGCTTTCAGGACCACCACCGGTTTGGGGCACTTGCGGGCGAGCTCGACGAAGGTGCGGCCTTCACCCGGCCCGAAGCCTTCGATGTAGAAAGCGATGACCTCGGTTGCCGGATCGCGCGCCAGGTAGCGCAGCAGGTGGGTTTCCCGAATCAGGGCCTTGTTGCCGATGGATACGGCCAGCGAAAGCCCGATCCCCTGGCCGACGAACTTGACTATCTGGTCCACCAGCACTCCTCCGCTCTGGCTTACCAGGGCCACGTTGCCCTTCACGGGCCGGACCAGCCTTTCCCCGGGCAGGAAGAAGGTGTCGAAGCGGTCGGGCACGTATATCCCAAGACAGTTGGGACCGATGAAAGGGAAACCGGCTTCCCGGGCCATGGCGGTTATCCGGTCCTGGAGATCCTGCCGTCCGCTTTCGGCAAAACCACCTGAAATGACCGTGGCGGAGCCTGCCCGGCAGGCGATACACTCCTGGATTATGGACGGAACGTGCCGGGCGCGGGCGGCTATCACCACGTGGTCTATCCTTTGGGGCACCTCGGCCAGGCTCCTGTAGACCGTGTCTTTCAGGATGCGACCTCCCCTGGGATTGACCGGATAGACCCTGACCGGGTAGCGCAGGCTGAGTTTGTTGAAGATCACGTTGGCCGGGTGGCTGGAATTGGTAAGGGATACTCCCACCACGGCCATGGTTTTGGGAGCGAACAAGGGTTTGAAGTCTGTTTTCATGCCTTCTCCGATGTTGGAGACCCGCAGGTTGCTACGGGTGATAACCAAAACGTATTACATGCCGGCGTGAGGGTCAAGAAAAGGGCAGCCGCGGTGGCTTCAGCGATAGGCGCCCGTTTCCAGGGCCTCGAGTTTTTCCAGCAGCCGGCGGGCGTTGGCGATGTCGCGGCGGGCCTTGTCCAGGTTGGGATTGAGCCGCAGGGCGGCCTGCCACTGCTCTATGGCCAGTTCCAGCTCTTCGTTGAGAAAATACTTGACCCCGTTGCGGTAGTGGGTTTCGGCGGCGGCATTGAGCCGCAGCTGGGCATCGTTGATCAGGACGGCGGTGTCTTCGTAGGCCGGGTCGATGGTCTCCAGCACGGCGATGGCTTCCTGGTCCTTGCCCTCGGCCAGCAGCTGGTTGGCGATGGCATAGTTGATCGCATCCATCAGGGACTTGGCCGCCTGGTTGCCGGGCTCCGAAGCCAGAATCTCCTCCACCACCGTACGGGCCTCCAGGTAGGCTCCTTCTTCCAGGCGGGTGCGGGCAAGCTTGAGACGGTCGTCCATGGCCTGGCATTTCAGGTTCTCGCGGGCCCGGGCCATGGCCTTGTCGCGGCCCTTGAAGCCCGGCCGGACCCGTTTGAGCCGTTCCAGGGCTTCCCAGAACTGGCGGTGTTTCATCAGCTCGGCGGCCTGGCGGAAGTAGATCTTGTCGGCCAGACAGCGGGCCTCCTTGTAATGGGGGCTGCCGGGTTCGATCTGGCCTATCAGGGCCAGGGCGCCGTCAAGGTCGCCCCGGGAAAATTTTTCCCGGGCTTCGATGATCAGCTGCTCGATGGCCCCGGGCGGCCTGAGGTATTCAGCCGGCAGGGTGGGCAAGATCAGGACCTTGCCGGGAAAGATGGGCCGGCCGGGATCCAGGTCGTTGAAATAGGCGATTACCGGTGCCAGTTCGGCGTCCTTGTATGTCCTGTAGGCGATGGTGCTCAGGGAATCACCTTTTCTGATGCGGTAAGATACCTGTTCCTTGCGGTGGAGCCGGTTTTTCAGATAATCCAGCGCTCCGCGGTGATCGGGCCGGTAGCGCAGGGTCGTCAGGAAGTGGAGCCGGGCGCGGGCGAAATCTCCCTGCTGGTAGGCGTTGACGCCCTTGGCAAAATGCCGGCGGGCCCTTTCGCGGGCCGTTTTTTTCAGTTTCCTGATGGCCTTTTCGGCCGTCTTGTCGCCGGCTTCCAGGCGCCGGACGGCCTTCCACAGCAAGATGGCCTCATGGAGGCGGTCTTCTTTTTCCTTGGCCAGTGCCAGGTCACGGTAATGCTGGGCCGGAGAGGCAATGGTGGCTTTCAGCCTGGTCCAGGTGGAGCTGCACCCGGCCGCCAGGCAGGCCAGGCAAACGGCGACTGTCAACGGCAGCAGGCGTTTCATCGCAACTCCAGGGGTTCGAAGACCTTGAGGTTCTTGGCGAACTGGGTGAGGTCGTAATGTCCGTAGATCATGGAGCGCCTGACCTTGAAATTGTCGACAAAGAAAGGATTGCTGCCGCGGTTCAGGGTGAAGCCGGCCCGGTAGCCGAATTTCTTGGCAATGGCGATCACAAGATCGTTGGTCTTGCCGAAAGGATAGGCCAGGTAGCGGCAGGGTGCGCCGATGTTTTTCCGGATCAAAGCCTTTGATTGCCCCAGCTCGCGGTCCAGGTGCCTGATATGATCCTGGAGGCCGGCCTTGGGAGGCAGGCGGGTAAGGTCAGGCAGGCTGAGGGTCTGGGATTGGACTGAAATGCCATGGCCGGCCATTTCGCGCAGCTGTTTCCATGTCAGGGCCTTTGGCGCTCCGATAAAGTCGGTGTAGATGAAAACCGTGGCCGGGAAACCGTATTTTTTCAAGATGGGATAGGCGATATCGTAGACCGAGCGCCAGCCGTTGTCGAAAGTGATCACCACCGCCTTTGGCGGCAGCCCGCTTTTCATTTCCAGATAGTCCATCAGGCGGTCGATGGATACCGGGTGGTAGCCGTTGTCCCGGAGGAATTTCATCTGGCGTTCAAAGGCTGAACGCGGAACCACCAGCCGGCCGGACTTTTCCCCGGCCAGTTTCAGATAGGCCAGGACCGGCACTGTCCGGTAGCCTTCGGGGACGAGTCCGCCCGGATGAAGGTCCTTGCGGGCAATCACCAGGGTGTCGCCGGGGACGGCCCGGCTTACATTGTTCAGCGCCGCTATCTGCCACCATTTGCCGGAATCGCCCAGGTAAGTGGCGGCAAGGGATCGCAGGCTCTGGCCCTCTGTCACGGTCACCAGGAAGAAATCCGGGGTCTTGATCGGGGCCGCGGCCTTCGGCCCGGCAGCCGACATCCGGCTGCATCCTGCTGCCGCCGTCAAAAGCGCGGCCAGGCTCAGGATGATCAGCAACAGGGCCCCGGCGGTGGCCGCCGGCCTCGATGATGGCGGCCATGGCCGCATTCTGTCAGCAGACGATTTCATATACCTCTATGGGATCAGCCTTGCCCTTTACGTTGTGCCGGCCAAGCGAGACCACCTCGATTCCCGGCGGCAGGCGTTTTTTAACGGCCTTGCTTATCACCACTTTACCGGGTCCTGCAAGGGAGTTGAGCCGCGAAGCGATATTTACGGTATCGCCGATGACGGTGTATTCCATCTTGTCGGCCGAGCCGATGTTGCCGGCCACCACATCACCGGTATGGATGCTGATGCCGGCCGAACCCATCAGCGGGTTCCGGCCGTGTTTTTGGCGGCCGAGCTCTTTTTGCAGGGCCACGGCGCAACGGACGGCCCGCTGGGCGTGGTCTTTCCTGAATATCGGGACACCGAAGACCGCCAGGACGGCGTCACCGATGAACTTGTCGACGTAGCCGCCGTATTCGATGATCACCGCCGTGACCGCTTCCAGGAACTGGTTGAGCCATTCCACCACCTGTTCGGGAGGCTGGTTGGCTGCAATGGGGGTGAACTGGCGCACGTCTATGAACAGAACGGAAGCCTCGTTGCGGCTTCCCTTGAGCCATGTTTTTTCCGGGTCGGCCAGGATCATGGCCATTATTTCACTGCCCAGGTACTTGCCGAACGACTTCTGGGCCATGGCGTTTTTCCACAGTTCTTCGCTCATCCGGTTGAAGGCCGCTGCCAGGTTGCCCAGTTCGTCCTTGCGCTTCAGTGGGACCTTGTAACGGTAATTGCCCCTGGCGATCTGCTGGGTGGCCTGCACAAGCTGGTTTATGGGCCGTGAAAACCTGAAGCCGAACATGACGGCGATCACCAGCCCGACAAGGACCACCACCACGGTTATCAGGATGACCGATATTCGCTCTTTTTCGATCAGCTGCTTAATGAAATCCAGGGAAACCCCGACATGTACCTGCCCCAGGAATTTACCCTTGAACTTTATGTCCCGTCCCAGGTCGAGCAGGTGTTCGCCCGATATCCCCTGGTAGGCATAGTAGACGACCTCCCCTTTTTTCTGCTTGGATCCCGTGATCCGGGGCGGTTGATAGACCCGCCCGATCCGGTCCACGTTGGTGTGGGCCTTGATCACCCCCTGGGTGTCCACTATCAGGGCATAGCGCAGGCCTTCAACCTTGGTCGCTTCCCGGATCAGGGTGTTCAGCCCCAGGACGTTGTCTTCCAGCAGGGGAATCCTGGCGTTGTTGGCAAAATAGTTCAGGCTGACCGTGCCCATCCTGACGGTCTGCTCGTAGAGTCTTGCTTTCTGCTGATTGAGCACCACCATGCTCAGGGTCAAAATGGTAAGGACGACGATGAAGGTGGTGGCCACCGACAGCTGGAACCAGATCGGTATCCGGGGATAGGGCAGGTGGTCGAAAAAGGTGCCGTGCTTTTCGATCACCTGCTGGTGGATGTTGTCCGAAAGGGTGCTGACGTTGATTTTGTACTCGTCGTTGATGGCCTTGACGATTTTTTCTTCGGTGGTGTATCCCAGCTGGCAGATGACCATTCCCAGACGAACCATCCGTCCGTCCTGCATCAAGATTTCACGTTGGGTTTCAAGGGCTTTTTCAAGCTGGTCGTCTGTTATCAGGCCCCGGCGCTTGAGCAGCTCACCGATGAAGATGTCCTGGCGCACCACCTGCTTGCGGTGTCTGAATCGGCTCAGACTCTGGAAAACGGCTGGTATGGGGAATTTGAGTTTCGGCATGGCGGCGGCGAGATTCTCCGGGAGTGCGGCATTCTCCGCGGAAACATTCTTACAATTTATATAAAGATAACCTCTCAATGTCAAAAGCTAATTTTGGCGGCGGGGTTTGACCTTGGCCGGTAATGCTTATCTTGTAACAGGTGAAGCCGTTGCGGGCGCATTGATTTCAGGTTTTTGGCGGACTTGGCCGCCATGGCGAAAGAAAGAGCGATGACACAGACGCGCACTGAAAAAGACAGCATGGGGCCGGTCCGGGTTCCTGAAAGCGCCTACTACGGTGCCCAGACCGCCAGGGCCCGGCGCAACAGCCTCGGCAGCGGCCTGCGGCCGCCGTTGGGCATGATCCGCATGCTGGCGCTGATAAAGGGATGTGCGGCCCGGGTCAACCGCGACCTCGGCCTGCTGCCGGACGACCTGGCCCCGGCCATCACCGAGGCCGCCGGCCAGGTTGCGGCCGGCAGGTTCGATGACCAGTTCGTGGTGGACCTTTTTCAGACCGGTTCGGGCACCTCCACCAACATGAATGTCAACGAAGTGATCGCCGGCCGGGCCAACGAGCTGATCACGGGCCGCCGCGGAGGACGCAAGCCGGTTCATCCCAACGATCATGTCAACCTGGGCCAGTCCAGCAACGACGTCATCCCCACGGCCATTCATCTGGCCGCGGCCGTCGCCATCCATCGGGATCTCCTGCCGGCCCTGGCCGGCCTGCTGCGCAGCCTGAAGTTAAAGGCCGGGCAATTCGAAAAGGTGCCCAAACTGGGCCGCACCCACCTCCAGGACGCCCTGCCGGTTTTCCTGGGCCAGGAATTCGGAGGTTACGCCCGCCAGATGGAGCTTGCCATCCTCAGGGTCAAGGACCTTATGCCCAGGCTGCGCGAGCTTGCCCTGGGGGGCACGGCCGTCGGCACCGGCGTCAATACCCATCCCGACTTTGCCCGCCGGACCATAGAGGCCCTGACCGCCAGGTGCGGCATCCGTTTCTGCGAGGCCCGCAACCACTTCGAGGCCCAGGCAAGCAGGGACGCCCTGGTGGAGACCGGCGGCTGTCTGAAGACGATTGCCGCCGGCCTGGCAAAGATGGCAAACGATATCCGGCTGATGGCTTCAGGCCCGCGGGGCGGCCTGGGGGAAATCGAGCTGCCGGCCCTGCAGCCCGGCTCGTCCATGATGCCCGGCAAGGTCAACCCGGTCGTGCCGGAGATGGTGATTCAGGCCGCCTACCAGGTTATGGGCAATGATGTCACCGCCACTTTGTGCGGCCAGGGAGGTATCCTGGAGCTCAACACGGCCATGCCCCTGATGGCCCACGCCGTACTCCAGTCCATAGATTTGCTGGGAGCCGCCGCCCGGATTTTCGCCACCAGGTGTATCGACGGCCTCAAGGCCAATGAAGAGATCTGCCGGCGATATGCGGAAAAAAGCACCGCCCTGGCCACTTTGCTTGTGCCTTACATCGGCTACGACGCGGCCGCCTCCCTGGCCGGGCAGGCGGCTGAAAGCGGCAAGACCGTCCGCCGGGTTGCCCTGGAGGCCAAAGTCTTGCCGCCTGAAAAAATAGACGAATTGTTCGGTGCGGTTATTCCGTCCGCTGGGGCGGCAGCCGTGAAACAGACCCTGATCGCGGGTCATCCAGACAACAGGAGGTATGCCATGTCGTCAGAAAAACGCTATCGCATAGAGGCCGCCTGCCCGCAGTGCGGGTGCAGCTCGGTGAGCCATTTGAGCAAGGAAGAGATCAGGAAGCGCTTCGGCGACGTTCCCAACGTCGAACTCGAATGCAGCGCCTGCATGCACAAGTACACCAAACCGATGAAAGAGGCCTGCCCGGAATGGGACAAGGAGTGCCGGATGGAAAATCAGTGATGCGCGTGCTCAGGTTTTCCTGCAGCGTGCCTATCGCCGGTTTTTCCAGAAACAATAATACTTTTCAAACCGGACTAAATTTATTATCAATTAAGTTGAGCGCTTTGCAAGCTTGCCTCAGGATTGCAGGGCGCGTTGGCAGCCCGGACGTACTCCGGCCGGCCGGTCCCTTGCAGATCCGGGGACGGTCAGGCCGGATGCGGCGTGACCGGTGAACTTTTTGCCAAACCGTCAATCAAGAAAATGTAGATGTAGAAGGAAAGGAATTCCCATCATGTACGATTTCAACGCTGATGACATTTTTCAGATTGCACAACAGCTTGAACGCAACGGGGCGGCTTTTTACCGCCGGGCCGCCGAATCGGTCCAGGACCGGGAGGCAAAGCAGTTTCTGTTGAAACTGGCCGCCATGGAAGACGACCACGAAAAGACTTTCCAACAGATGCGCCAGGACCTGACGGCCGGTGAAAAGCAAGCCACCGTCTTCGATCCCCGGGACGAATCGGTGGCGTACCTCAAGGCCCTGGCCGACACGCGGGTCTTTTTTGAAAAGGACCTCGATACTTCCAGCATGGAAGCCATTCTCAAGGATGCCATCACGGCCGAGAAAGATTCCATCGTGTTCTACCTTGGCATGAAAGAGGCCGTTCCCCGGGAAAAGGGCAAGGCCCGCCTGGAAGATATCATCAAAGAAGAAATGAGCCATATCCGTCTTTTGAGCGGGGAATTGGCGCGACTGAAAAAATAAAGACCGGGGCCGGGCAGCCGCTGCGGCCGCCCGGCCGACAGCCGTTTTCAAAGCTTGTACGTTTCAGACAATCAGTCTGCCCTCTAAAGCAAGTTCTTCCATCGCCTGTCGATTTGCGATTGTAATCCATCTGCCCCTGACGTTGATCATACCCTGGTCTGTCATCTTGGAAAAGATGCGCGAGAGGGTCTCGGGAATGGTTCCAAGCAGGCTGGCCAGCTGCCCCTTGGAGATCGGCAGCCGTACCTTGTCGCTGGCGTCCTGTTCGGAGCACAGGTAAAGCAGATAGGCCGCCAGGCGGCCGGGGACCTCTTTCAGCGAAAGATTTTCGATCTGGACGGTAAATTCGCGCAGCCTCCGGGACAGCACCGCCAGCATGTTCATGGCCAGGGAAGGGTGAACGGCCAGGAGGCGGGCGAAATCACGGCGCGGAAGGAAAATCAGCCGGCTGGCCACCAGGGTCTGGGCGTTGGCCGGGAATTTACCGCCGGCAAACATGGGCACTTCGCCAAAGGGCTGGCCGGGGCCGTAGATGTGCAGGATCTGTTCCTTGCCGTCTATGGAGAGCTTGAAGATTTTGACCTTGCCCTCGGCGACTATAAAAAAGCCCCTGGCGGGATCGCCCTCGGTAAAGACAGTCTGGTTGCGGGCAAGGCGTTTTTCTGTGGCGATGGCGGTGATGGCTTCGATCTGGCCCGGAGAAAGGCCGCTGAAAAGAGGGATGGAGGAGATGACGGCAAATGTCTTGTCCATGGATGCTCCAGCTGGATCTCGGTCCGGTGGCGGTCCGGCGTTTGACGACGGTTCAGGCATTTGTTTACGGGCCCAAAATCAGACATTTTTTGATTTAAGTCAAGGCAAGCCGGGAAGGAGGGTGATAGAAACTGACCCATGATCAGGAAAAATAAACGTTATTTCGTATTCTTAACTTAAAAACCGATAAAGGAGGATTTCATGTTTTGTTTTCAGTGCGAACAGACGGCAAAAGGAACCGGGTGCACCAAGGTTGGTGTCTGCGGCAAGCAACCCGATGTTGCGGCGCTCCAGGATCTGCTCATCTACGCCATCAAGGGACTTTCCCAGGTGGCCCTGGAGGGCGCCAAGGTGGGAGTCAAGGACAGGCAGATCGACAAGTTCACCTGTGAAGCCACCTTTTCCACGCTGACCAACGTCGATTTCGATCCCCAGCGTTTCGTGGAACTGATCAACCAGTGTGTCGCCCTGCGTGACGATCTGAAGGAAAAGGTCAAGGCGGCCGGCGGCAAGGTGGATTTCAGCCAGGGCCCGGCGGTTTTCACGCCCGCGGCTACAAAGGAAGAGATGGTATCCCAGGGTGAAAAAGTAGGGATCATGGCCGATCCGGATCTCAACGAAGACATCCGCAGCCTGCGCGAGCTTATCACCTACGGCCTGAAAGGGGTCTGCGCTTATGCCGATCATGCCCTGATCCTGGGCCAGTCCGACGACACGGTCTACCAGTTCATCTACGAGGCCATGGCGGCCACCCTGGATGACAGCAAGACAGTCGAGGACCTGGTGGGCCTGGCCCTGAAGGTGGGCGAGATCAACATCCGGGCCATGGAGCTGCTGGATGCCGGCAATACCGGGACTTATGGCCATCCGGTGCCCACGGCCGTTCCCCTGGGAGCCAAGAAGGGCAAGGCCATCCTGGTTTCCGGTCACGACCTGCGGGACCTGGAGCTTCTGCTCCGGCAGACCGAGGGCAAAGGGATCTACGTCTACACCCACGGCGAGATGCTGCCCTGTCACGGTTATCCGGGACTGAAAAAATACGAACATTTCTACGGCCACTACGGAACCGCCTGGCAGAATCAGGCCAAGGAGTTCGACAAGTTTCCCGGCGCCATCATCATGACCACCAACTGCATTCAGAAACCGCGTGACAGCTACAAGGACCGGATTTTCACCACCGGCCTGGTGGGCTGGCCCGGAGTGACTCACATCGCCGACAAGGATTTTACGCCGGCAATCGAAAAGTCCCTGTCCATGGAAGGTTTCACCGAGGATGTGCCCGGCAAGCAGGTGATGGTGGGCTTTGCCCGCAACGCAGTGCTGGGAGTGGCCGACAAGGTTATCCAGGCCGTCAAGGACAAGGCCATCCGCCATTTTTTCCTGGTGGGCGGCTGTGACGGTGCCAAGCCGGGACGGGATTACTACACCAAGTTCGTCGAGCAGGTGCCTTCGGACTGCATCATCCTGACCCTGGCCTGCGGCAAGTTCCGCTTCTTCGACAAGGACCTGGGTGACATCGGCGGCATTCCCCGGCTGCTGGATGTCGGCCAGTGCAACGACGCCTACTCGGCCATCAAGATCGCCTCGGCCCTGGCCGATGCCTTCAACTGCGGGGTCAACGACCTGCCCCTGTCGATGATAATCTCCTGGTACGAGCAGAAGGCCGTTGCCATCCTGCTGAGCCTGCTCCACCTGGGAATAAAGGATATCCGCCTGGGACCGAGCCTGCCGGCTTTCGTAAGCCCCAACGTGCTCAAGGTTCTGGTGGAAAACTTCAACCTCATGCCAATCAAGACACCCGAGGAGGATCTCAAGGCGATTTTGGGATAATCGGGATAAAGGGGTAAATGCAACTGCAAGCGGATCGCGGGCGGCAGGACGGCCAAGGCCTGCCGCCCGCCTGAAAACAGGAGTAGGGCCATGAAATGCCCAGGACAAGACACCCAATACTGGAAACCGGGAGCCATCTTCGAAGTTCCCTGCCCGCAATGCGGCAAGCCGGTGGAGTTTTTCAAGGACGACACCCAGCGCAAGTGCAATCATTGCGGTCATCGTTTCGTCAACCCTCAGCTTGATTTCGGTTGTGCCGCCTATTGTAAATTCGCTTCCCAGTGTCTGGGCAATCTGCCGCCGGAACTGCTGGCCCAGAAAGAAGACCTTTTCAAGGACCGGGTGGCCATCGAGGTCAAACGGGCCCTGAAAACCGATTTCAAGGCCATCGGCCGTGCCGTGCGCCGGGCCCGCCATGCCGAGCAGATCGGCAAGGGACTCCAGGCCAACATGGCCGTTGTCCTGATGGCCGCTTACCTTATGGAGCTGGACAGCCCCGGATCTTCGGACAAGGCCCGCGAAATTCTGAAAGCTCTGGCCGCCCCTGAACCCATGGTGGACCAGGTATGCCGGATTCTGGAAGCCATGGGCCGGGCGGAGGATACCGGCCTTGAAGGTCAGGTGGTTTCTGAAGCCGACCTGATCGTAAAATGGGAAGATAGTCTCAAGGAAGGCAAGCTGGACGGAAAGTCACTGGAGAAGTTGATCGGCGAGAAACTGAAATCCGATGCGGCCCGGCAACAGGCCCGCAGCCTGCTGCACAACTGAGGCCGCTTGCGATAAAAGGCCGGGCATTTCTGACCACAGGGTCCGGCCGGATGAGGTGATTATGAAGGTAAAAAGGAAGATAATCGAGATCGACGAGGAAAAGTGCGACGGCTGCGGCCAGTGCGTCATAAGCTGCGCCGAGGGAGCCCTGGCCATCATCGACGGCAAGGCCAAGGTCATCTCCGACAACCTTTGTGACGGCCTGGGGGCCTGCATCGGAGAATGTCCCCAGGGGGCCCTGAAGATCATCGAGCGCGAGGCCGAAGAGTTCGACGAAGAAGCCGTGGAAAAGCACCTTGAATCCGGTGCCCCGCAAAAACCTGCCGAAACCCTGGCCTGCGGCTGTCCTTCCACCGTGATCCAGGAGTTTGCCCCGGCAAGCGCCTGCCAGGCCGCCAATGCGCCCACCGAGTTTTCCGACCGGCAGTCCGCCCTGGAACACTGGCCGGTCCAGATCAGGCTGGTTCCGCCCACGGCCCCTTTCCTCAAGGGAGCCGACCTGGTGGTGGTGGCAGATTGCGTGGCGGTGGCCTATCCAAACCTGCACCGTGATTTTCTGAAGGGCAGGGCGGTGATGATGGGCTGTCCCAAGTTCGACGACGTCAACGAGTATGTCGAAAAGTTTGCCGAAATCTTTGCCGCCGCCGGTATCAGAAAGCTTACCGTGGTGGTCATGGAAGTGCCCTGCTGCAGCGGGCTGCCCATGATCGTAAAAAAGGGGCTGGAAAAGGCGGGGGTGGATATGGCCCTGGAAAAGATGGTGATCAGTACCCGCGGCAAGATCATCACCCGGGACCGCCTCGCCTGATATTCCGGCACCGGGGTTACCGGTCGTCCCGCGTTGGTGTGGGGGCGCGTCTTTTGGAAAACAGAGGGCCGATTCAGGACGGCCGGTTTCCTCGAACATCATCCGGAGAGCTCAAAGAAGATGTCTCCCATTGCCGCCGGAATGGTCGCCAGCACTCTGGCAGGCCTTGCCACCGGAGCCGGTGCCCTGCCGGCCTTTTTCATGAAGGATATTTCCGACCGCCTTGTCAATGTCATGCTGGGGGCCGCCGCCGGGGTCATGCTGGCGGCGACCTCTTTTTCCCTCATCGTTCCCGGTATCGAACACGGCGACCGGCTCTGGCCCGGCTCCGGGGTCTGGATCGTGATCGGCGGCATGCTGGCAGGGGCGGTGTTCCTGGACAGGATCGACAACTGGCTGCCCCACGAGCATTTCGTCATGGGCCGCGAAGGGCCGGACAGCCGCCTTAAAAAGATCTGGCTTTTCGTCATCGCCATTACCATTCACAATTTTCCCGAGGGTCTGGCAGTCGGGGTTGGATTCGGAACAGGTGACACCGGGGCCGCCACCGGGCTGGCCATCGGCATCGGCATCCAGAACATGCCCGAAGGCCTTGCCGTGGCCCTGCCCCTGCTGGGCCTGGGCTACAGCCGCACCAAGGCGGTGGCCATCGCCACTCTCACCGGCCTGGTGGAGCCGGCCGGCGGCCTGCTCGGTGTCACTGCCGTGACCGTCTTCCACCCCCTGCTTCCCCTGGGACTGGCCTTTGCCGCCGGGGCCATGCTGTTTGTCATCAGCGACGAGATCATTCCCGAGACCCATTCCCGGGGCAAGTCCCGGCCGGCCACCTTCGGGGTGATGATCGGTTTCGTTATCATGATGGCCCTGGACAACCTGCTGGGGTGAGGCTACATGGGCGTTAGTTTTAAACACACCACGCTTAACAGTGGCGGCCATGAACCAATTCGCCCGGATGTGACGAACGATTTAATACGAGACAAAAGACCCGGCGCTTTCCATGGAAGCAGATTGGGGTCTATTTCATATGCCGTGCGGGTGGTGAAAATGTTCGGATCGGAAATGCATGCATGAAAGTCGTCACAAATAGTGCTGTCCGTCTTGAAGTACTTTGCCAGTGAAGACAGCAGCAGCCCGGCTCGGTCGACAGATATATCCCTGGTGCCGTCTAACGAAACATCGAATGTTACGACAAGAGAGCCGTCAGGCCTCAAGACTCTCAGGAACTCTTTTATTATCTTTTCATAATCGTCCGTATGCTCAAGAACGGAAATGCAGTAAACTGTGTCAAAGGATTTGTCTTCATAAGGAATGTCGCTCAAATTGGCAGCCGAAAATTCCTCAATTTTCCCCCGTCCGGTCTTTATATCGTCAAAAATGGCAGATAGTGTCCTGTCGTAATCCAGACAATGAAGACTCGCATTGAGACTTTCATTCAAAAAATACGGGAAAAAGGTGACCCCTGATCCGGCATCCAGAATTTTCAGCCGAGGTTTGCGCCGGGCTTGTTCCCGGACTTTGGCATATACGAAAGGATATTCCCATTGCCGGCTCCATTGATGGAGCGGATCAGCCACCCATTTTTTCATATAGTCTTCAAGAACGCTTTTGTTGGACGACAGAAAATTGTCGGAATATTGCTCCATGGATCTAAAAAAGTCTGATTCCAACAGTGCTTTATAATTCTGCACTGATGGTATGCCGTCGGGAAGATCGGGAAGATCTTTCATTTAGATTACTCCCTGGAAGCTTTTTACCTGTCCGGTGTCATGGTGTCTGTGAAAAGATGTTTCAGCCGCCGGTGTCGCCCTGCCTGCGGCGATCGGCGAGCTGAAAAGGCGTCGCAGGCGAGGTCCCTGCGACGCGCAGTGAGACGAAGATATCGGAGACTTTGTGCGAAGCAATCAGTCTTCCTGCAGCTCTTTTATGTTCGCGTAGTAATCCAGCGCTTCCGGGTTTGCCAGGGCGTCCTTGTTTTTCACCGGCAGGCCGTGGATCACGTTCTTGACGGCCAGTTCCACCTTTTTCATGTTCAGGGTGTACGGTATCGCCGGGGTTTCCAGGATCTTGGCAGGTACGTGCCGGGGCGAGGCGTTGGCCCGGATGGTTTTTCTTATCTTGTCCTTCAGCTCGTCGGTCAGCTCGTGGCCGGGAGCCAGCTTGACAAAGAGGATAACCCGCACGTCGTTTTTCCAGTTCTGGCCCACAACCAGGCTGTCTTCCACTTCTTCGAGCTGATCGACCTGGCGGTAGATTTCGGCGGTGCCGATGCGGACACCTCCCGGGTTGAGGGTGGCGTCGGAGCGGCCGTAGAAGATTACTCCTCCGCGCCCGGTGATTTCGATGTAGTCTCCATGACGCCATACACCGGGATATACGTCGAAGTAGGCGGCATGGTATTTTTCGCCGTCCGGGTCGTTCCAGAAATAGATCGGCATGGACGGAAAAGGAGCCGCGCAGACAAGCTCGCCCCGGCGGCACACCACCGGTTTGCCGTTTTCGTCGAAGGCCTCCACCTTCATGGCCAGGCCCCTGCACTGCAGCTCGCCGGCATAGACGGGCCCCATGGGATTGCCCAGGGCGAAGCAGCCGTTCAGATCGGTGCCTCCGGCAATCGATGCCAGTTGCAGGTCGGACTTGACGTGCCGGTAAACGAAACGGAAGCCTTCCACCGACAGGGGAGAACCTGTCGAAAGCACGGCCCGCAGGGGGGCGAGATCGAATTCTTCGGCCGGCTTGAGGCCGGAATTCATCAGGGCCGCGATGTAGCCGGCGCTGGTTCCGAAGACGGTTATCTTCTCCTGTTCGGCCATCTCCCACAGGGCCCGGGGAGAGGGGTGAAAAGGATTGCCGTCGTAAAGGACGATGGTGGCCCCCACGGCCAGGGAAGAGACCAGCCAGTTCCACATCATCCAGCCGCAGGTGGTAAAATAGAAAATCGTGTCATCGCGCTTGAGATCGGTGTGCAGGACCAGCTCTTTCAGGTGGTGGATGAGAATGCCGCCTGCGCTCTGGACCATGCACTTGGGAAGGCCGGTGGTGCCCGAAGAGTACATGATGTAAAGGGGATGGTCGAAAGGCAGCTGGACGAAATCGATTTCAGCCGGGCTATCGGCCGCGCAGAAATCGTCGAAGAGCACCGCCCGGTCGATTCCGGCGATGTCAGGTTTTTCAGTGGTGTAAGGCACTACTACCAGCTTTTTGACCGAGGCCAGCCGGGCCGTGACCTGGGAGATCTTTTCCAGGCTGTCCAGCCGCCTGCCCTTGAAAAAGTAACCGTCGGCGGTGAACAGTATCTTGGGCTCGATCTGGCCGAAACGGTCCATGACGCCCTTGATGCCGAAATCCGGCGAACACGACGACCAGGTGGCACCGCAGCTTACCGCCGCCAGCATGGCGATGATGGTTTCGGGCATGTTGGGCATGAAGCCGACCACCCGGTCACCAGGCTCTACCCCGGCCTGTCTGAGAGCCTTGGCCAGCCCGGCCACCCGGGCGTACAGCTCGGCGTAGGTCAGGCTGCGCCGGATTTTGTCCTCCCCCCGGAAGATCAGCGCCGTCTGCTCGTCGCGGTAGCGCAGCAGGTTCTGGGCGAAGTTGAGCCTGGCTCCCTCGAACCACTTTGCCCCGGGCATCTTGGTGATGTCGTCGATGACCCTCCGGTAACCCTCGGAGTGGATGATGCCGGCCTCATCCCACCAGGCGGCCCAGAATTCGGGTATGTTGTCGATGGACCACTGGTAGAGCTCGGGGTATTGACTGCAGGCCTGGTTGTACCTATGGTTTACCAGGTTTATGAACTTGAACATGTTGGTTGCGCGGACTTTCTCTTCAGACGGGGTCCATAGCAGTTCGGCCATTGTCTGATCTCCTTGGCTGGATTGCGGCCGGCTACGGCCGGGAAAAACCCGGTAACCAAAGTCCGTGGCCGGCATTTGGAGGTAATACCCGAAGCGGGTAAATCGGACCTGAATCGAGCGTTTTGGCGCTTTGTGGAAATTGAAATTCCTTCTTTTCAGGTCAGATTCAGTCTCTGAAGGACAGGTTAGCAAGAGAGGATTTATTTTTCAATCTTTGATGGATCGGAAAACACATGCACTACGAAGGCAACATAATCAGGCCTCCCAGCGAGGCCAACAGTATCCTGCTCCAGGTGACGGTGGGCTGTTCCCGCAACAAGTGCACCTTCTGCGGCACATACATGGGTGAGCGTTTCAGGATCAAGCCCGACAGTATCATCATGGAGGATATCGATTTTGCGGCCCGATACTGCCGGCGCCAGCACCGGGTCTTCCTGTGCGACGGCGACGCCCTGATCATACCCCAGAAACGGCTGATGCATATCCTGGACAAAATCAGGGAGAAACTGCCCTGGGTAAGCAGGGTCGGGGCTTACGCCAATGCCAAGAGCCTCAAGATGAAGACCGACCGGGAGCTGGCGCAGCTTAGGGAAAACGGGCTGGGGATTCTCTACATGGGCCTGGAGACAGGTGACGATGTCACCCTCAAGGCCATCGACAAGGGGGCCGGCGCCCGGACCATGATCGATATGGGCCGCAAGGCCCGGGCCGCCGGAATGAAGCTGTCCCTGACGGTCCTGCTGGGCATTGCCGGCCCCGAGCGCTCGGAGATTCACGCCCGGGAAACCGGACGGGTGATTTCGGCCATCGATCCGGAATACGTGGGCGCCCTGAGCCTGATTCTGATTCCCGGCACCCCCCTGCACGCCGACTGGGAGGCCGGTCGCTTCAGACTCCTGGAGCCCATGGAGATGCTGGCCGAGCTGCGGACCATGATCGCCCATACCGATATGAGCCGGGGCCTGTTTCACGCCAATCATGCTTCCAACTATCTGCCCATCAAGGCCCGCATGCCCAAGGACAAGCAGCGGGTGCTGGAGCTGATCGACCAGGCCCTGGAAGGCAGGATATCGCTGAAGCCTGAATGGATGCGGGCCCTCTGAGTTCCGCCTCCGTTTTCCGGTGCGCCCTGCGTCAGGAGCACCGGTTCGGCCCGGAGCCGTCCAGGGCCCGGCGGACAGCCTTGCCCAGCGACCGGAGGGTATACGGCTTGCGCACGTAGCAGGCGGCTCCCATGGCCAGGGCTTTTTTTACCCGCACCGTCTCCGAGTATCCGCTGGCGATGATTGCCTTCTGGCCGGGATTTGCGGCCAGGATACGGTTGTAGGTCTCCAGGCCGTCGATGCCGGGATCCATGATCATGTCCAGCACCAGAAGATCGAAAGCCCGTTTTGCCGCCAGGGCCACGGCCTTTTCGCCGCTTTCGGCCTCGAACACTTCATAGCCGAGCCTTTCCAGTAAGCGGCGGCCAAGCAGGCGCTGCTGGTCCACGTCGTCCACCACCAGCACCGTCTCGTTGCCCCTGAAGGGCTCTATGTCGGCCTCGGCCCCGGTTTCCGGCCTGCCGCGGCCGGTGACCGGAAAGTAGAGCTGAAAACAGGTTCCCTCACCGGGACGGCTTTGCAGGTCGATGAATCCGTCGTGGTCCTTTACCGTAGACCAGACCACCGCCATCCCCAGGCCGGTGCCGCTGCGGCCCATGACCTTCTTGGTGTAGAAAGGTTCGAAGATTTTTTTCAGATCCTCGGCCTCGATGCCCACACCATTGTCTTCGACCTTCAAAACGGTGTAGGTGCCCGGCGGAATGATCTCGTAGCCTTCCAGCGGTTTTTCCAGTTTCCGGGCGAAGGTTTCCAGAACGACCCTGCCCTTGTCGGCCGTGGCCTCGAAGGCGTTGGCCACCAGGTTCATGACGGTCTTGGAAAGATGCACCGGCGAGCCGATGATGTTGCCCTGGTCCGGTGCGAGCCGCTGGATGAGCTCGATCCGGGGGTATTCCGAGCGCAGGCGGCAAAACTCGGGGCTGGACAGATAGTCGCTGATCACCTGGTTGAGGTCGATGATTTCGGCGGCCGGAACACTGCGGCGGGCCAGGGTGAGCAGGTCCTGGACGATGGCCGCCGCCCTTTGGCCGGCCTGATGGATCATCTCCAGCGGCTGGTGCAGGGGGCTTTTGCTGTCAAGGTCCATCAGCAGCAGTTCGGGATAGGTCACCAGGCCGCCGAGGATGTTGTTCAGGTCGTGGGCCACGGAGCCGGCCAGGGCGCCGATGGCCTCCATCTTCTGGGCCCGGGACAGTTTCTGCTCCAGCTCCAGGCGCCGGGCCTCCTCCTGCTTGCGCTTTTCGATGTTGATGGCGTGGATCACCACCGCCGGCTTTTCACGGTAGACGATGGCCGTGGCCAGGGTTTCGAACCACAGGGGGCGGCCCGATTTGTCCAGGTAGCGACATTCGAAATGGGCGCCGTTGCGTTCGCCCTTGAAGATGGAGTTCATGGTTTCCACCACCCATGGGCGGTCGTCCGGGTAAACGAAATTATCGGCCGGCACCTCGGCCAGGCCCTGGCTGGTATAGCCAAGATCTTCCAGGACCTTGTTGTTGGCATAGACGATGCGGGAGCCCTGGATGACGGCGATGTGGGCCAGGGCATGCTCGCTCAGCACCCGGTAGCGTTCCTCGGAATCCCGCAGCTCGGACATCATCTGCCGGATCATCCGCTTGTCGTTCAGCAGGGCCTGGACCATGACGTTGAAGGCTTCGGCCACCTGGCCGATTTCATCCCGGCTCGTGACCTCGACTTTTTCCAGATGCCCTTCGGCCACGTTGCGCGCCCCGGCGCTCAGCCGTTTCAGGGGCAGGTTGATCCTTTTTTGAAAGAGGATGAAAACCGTGCCGATCATCACCAGCACCACGCCGCTGATTCCCAGGGCCAGGATCTGGCTGGCCAGGACGATGGGAGCCTGAAAGTCCCTGTCGAAGATGAAACTGACTATGTGCCAGCGCCAGAAGGGAAAATAGCGCGAGCAGGCCATGATCGGATTTTGTCCCAGGGTGGCGTGAATGACCACCGCGTGATGCTTCTCGAACTGGTCCAGGTCCAGCTGGCCGGACTCTATGGGGATGGATGAGGCCACCAGGCGGCCTTCCTGGAGAACCATGATCTCGATGTCGACAAAGGTCCGGCTGATGCGCTTGATTTCCTCGAGGGCCTGTCGCCGCATGCTGCTGTTGACGCCGGGATCGGCCTCCATTCTCAGCGACAGCAGGTCGTCCAGGCGTTCTTCGCACACCGTAAGGCTCATTTCCACCGAGTGGACCAGGTCCGAGGCGGCCCGCTGGCCCAGCATCCTGGAAAGAGGAGGGGTCAGCAGCCTGAGAGAAACCCAGCCCGCGGCCGTGCCGGCGACAATCAGGGTCAGCAGCATGGGGGTTACCAGCCGGCGGCCGAAAAGCTTCCCGATTCTTTTCATGGCTTGGCGCTTCCTTTCGCGGGCGAAAAAACCGCCCTGGCGGTGCGCAGTCTGGTGGGATAGACGATCTGTTTGCGTCCCTTTTGCCACTGGATCAGCAGCGGATTGTGCCCGATCTGGCGGCCGCGGTGATCCACCTTGAACCGGCCGGTTATGGTCATGGTGTCCCTGGTGCGGATGTAGGCGGCTATATTCTCCTGGTCCAGGGAGCCGGTCTGTTGGATGGCGCGGGCCAGGATCTGGCATGAGGCATAGGCCGAGGCGGCGTGGTAGGTCGGCATGGTGCCGGTGTAGTGTTTGAAATCCTTTACGAACTGCTGGCTTCCGGGATACGGGAGGCGGGGGTCCGGCTCCCATTGGGATGGGCCGAAGACGCCCTCGGCCAGGGGTCCGACCTTTTTGTAGAAATCACGGAACACCGGTGCGATGGTGAAGGCCATGGAGTTGAAGCGCCCGGTTTGCCCGCTCATGAACCTGCAAACGGCATAGGTGTCCGGAGGATACAGGCAAAAGATCATGCCGTCGGGTTGAATCTCCAGGGCCTCTGCGGTCAGTCTCTCCAGGCTTGGGAGAAACCCCTGGAACTTTCCGTAGAATACGATCCGGATCCCGAACCGTCCGGCCCAGATCCTGGCCCCGGCAGCCGCGGCCCTGGCAAAGGAGGAATCTTCGTAGACAATGCCGGTGGTCCTGAACCCGTGGCGGGCCAGGATGTCGAGATACCCTATGAAGTAGCGGTCGGCGGTGGCATAGATTCCGAAAACCCGCTTGTATCCCCGGTTCCAGATTTCAAGGCCGGAGGCCGCGCAGGCTGCCAGCACGTAGCCGTTTTTTTCGGTCACCTCCGATGCGCTCAATGTAAGGGGCGTTCCGTAGGGAGCCAGCACCAGGTCCGCCCTGTCGCGGAAAATCAGCTTTGAGTACAGGCGGCCGCATCTTTCCGGCTGGCTCCGGTCGTCGTAGAAAATCAGTTCCAGACGGCGGCCCAGCAGGCCGCCTCCGCGGTTTACCTGGTCTGCCCACAGGCGGTAGGCATTTTGAAGCATCAGGGAGGGGCCGGCATACTTGCCGTTGACAGACACGGTCGCCCCGATCCTGATGGCCGGAGGCCCGGCTTCGGAGCTTTCAGCCCGGCAAACACCAACTGCCAGGCACAAAAGGATCCCGGCAGCCAGAAGTAAGCCGAAGCTCTTTGCCGGCAAGTGGCGCTCATTCTGGTAGGGATTCATGAATGAATTAAATCAGGGGCCGGCCGTGGTGTCAATGCCGGAGATGGTCTTGCCCGACAGGTCGGCAGTTGCCGGGGCGGGGACCGAAAGCTGCGGCCAGCTGCTCATACTTCAGGGCCGAGCCGCCGAAGATGTCCAGGGCGCTGCCCACGGTGAAATCTACCGCGCCCCGGCCCAGCTCTTCTATGAGCCGGATGTCCTCTATGGAGCGGATGCCGCCGGCGTAGGTCACCGGCCTGCCCGACCAGCGGCCCAGCAGCTTCACCAGGTCGTTTTCGATTCCCTGGCAGCGGCCTTCGACGTCCACCCCGTGGACAAGGAATTCGCAGCAGAATCCGGCCAGCCGGTCAAGTGTTTCCGGGGTGACCGGCAAATCGGTGAAGGTCCGCCAGCGGTCCATGACCACCCAGTAGCGGCCGTTCCGGCGGCGGCAGCTCAGGTCGATCACCAGATGCCGGGCGCCGATTTTACGGCCGAGCGCGGCAAGCCTCTGTCCGGAAAACCGGCCGCCCGGAAAAAGCCAGGATGTCACGATGACCGCCGCGGCTCCGGCTTCCAGCCAGGCGCCGGCGTTGTCGATATCGACACCCCCGCCCACCTGCAATCCCTGCGGCCAGGCGGCCAGGGCCTGCCGGGCGGCCTCCTCGTTGCCCGGTCCGAGCATGATGACGTGGCCGCCGGTAAGGCCGTCGTTGCGGTAGAGCCGGGCGTACCAGTCTGCGGAACGCCGGGCCTCGAAGTTGACCCGGACCCGGCGGCCGTTTTCCAGGGTCGCTCCCACGATCTGTTTTACCTTGCCCTGGTGAAGATCGATGCAGGGCCTGAATCGCATGGCTTGCTCCATGGCCTGAAAAAGTGTTTTCCGTTTTGGCGAGCCAAATTTGAAACGCTCAACCCAGGATTGTGTCGGCCGGGTATCGGCCTGGAGGCTTTATGGCATCGCCCCGGCCCCGGAGGCAAATATTTTTTGAGGGCAAAGTCCTTGCATCGGGCATCGAACCATTGTATCACCGGGCCAAAATCACAATTATCGTCCTGTCTGCAAGGAGAAAATCATCATGACCACTGGAAAGTCAGATCGGCCCGCCGGCCTGGAAACCCGCTGTGTCAACACCATTCGCACCCTGGCCATGGATGCCATCCAGAAGGCCAATTCAGGCCATCCCGGAGCTCCCATGGGCCTGGCCCCGGCCGGGTACGTTCTTTTCACCCGCATCATGAAACACAATCCCGGAAATCCCGACTGGCCGGACCGGGACCGTTTCGTTCTTTCCGGAGGCCATGCCTCCATGCTGCTCTACAGCCTGCTCTATCTTACCGGTTACGGACTGACCCTGGACGATATCAAGCAGTTTCGCCAGTGGGGCAGCCGGACCCCGGGCCATCCCGAGTACGGACTGACCCCCGGCGTGGAGACCACCACCGGCCCCCTGGGACAGGGATTCGCCAATGCGGTGGGCATGGCCATGGCCGAGGCTCACCTGGCAGCCCGTTTCAACCGGCCTGATTGTGCCATCGTGGACCATTTCACCTATGTTGTCTGCGGCGACGGCGACCTGATGGAAGGTGTCAGCGCCGAGGCCGCTTCCCTGGCAGGCCACCTGGGCCTGGGCAAGCTGATCTGCCTCTACGATTCCAACCGGATCTCCATCGAGGGTTCGACCGAAATTACTTTCACCGAGGACGTGGCCGGCCGTTTCGGGGCATACGGCTGGCAGGTGCTCCGGGTTGAAGACGGAAACGACCTGGATGCCATCGAGAAGGCCGTCCGGCAGGCCCGGGCCGAAGCGGACCGTCCTTCGCTGATCGTGCTGCACACCCACATCGCCTACGGCAGTCCCAACAAACAGGACAGCGCCGAGGCCCACGGCGCCCCCCTGGGCGAGGAGGAGGTCCGCCTGGCCAAGCAGAACCTCGGTTGTGACCCCGAGGCCGAGTTCGCCGTGGACCAGGACGTGCTGGAACATTTCCGCAAGGCCCTGGAGCAGGGCAAGGCCCGTGAAGAGGCCTGGCAGGCCGGCTTCTCCCGATACAAGCAGCGCTGGCCCGAGCTTGCCAACCAGTGGGTCGATGCCATCAGCGCCTTTTTGCCCAAGCACTGGCACAAGCAGGCCCCGGTCTTTGTGCCGGACGACGGCCCCCTGGCCACCCGGGCCGCCTCGGGCAAGGTTCTCAACGCCCTGGCCAGGAATATCACCACCCTCATGGGCGGATCGGCCGACCTGGCCCCTTCCAACAAGACTTACCTCGAAGGTGAGGACGAGTTTCAGAAGGGCAGCTACCACGGCCGCAACATCCGTTTCGGAGTGCGCGAGCACGCCATGGCGGCCATCATGTCGGGCCTGTTCCTCCATGGCGGTATCCGTCCCTACGGAGGAACCTTCCTGGTCTTTGCCGACTACATGCGGCCCGCCATCCGGGTGGCGGCCCTGATGAAGCTGCCCCTGATCTACGTTTTTACCCACGATTCAATCGCCGTGGGCGAAGACGGCCCCACCCACCAGCCGGTGGAACACCTGGCGGCCCTGCGGGCCATCCCCAACCTGGCGGTGATCCGGCCGGCAGACGCCAACGAGACCGCGGCTGCCTGGCGGCAGGCCATCGCATCGGCCAACCGGCCCACGGCCCTGATCCTGAGCCGCCAGAAACTGCCGGTCCTGGATCCGGAACTGACCGCCGGCAAGCTGGAAAAAGGGGGCTACGTGCTGCTGGATTCCGAAAAGGACCCGGAGGCCGTCATCATTGCCACCGGTTCCGAGGTCCATATCGCCCTTCAGGCCTGGCAAAGGCTGTCGGACCGGGGCCGGAGCATCCGGCTGGTCAACATGCCTTCCTGGGAACTGTTCGAGGACCAGAGTGAGGGCTACCGCAGGAAGGTGCTGCCTCCGGAAGTCACCGCCCGGGTCGTGGTGGAGGCGGGTATATCCATGGGATGGGAACGTTACGCCGGGCCAAACTGCAGAATCATCTCCGTGAACGGTTTCGGCGCTTCGGCTCCCGGCCAAATCGTGATGGAGAAATTTGGTTTCACGGCCGATACGGTGGTGGAAGCGGTTTTGTCCCTGATCGGAAAGTAAAAAGTAAAACTTATAATCGAGACTGAAAACGCTCAATCCGGGTAAAAGATGGGCAATGCCTATACCGGCATAATCACCGCCAACCTCAAGCGCCTCTTCGGCGACGGCAGCCGCGATTCCGCGGCTCTGCTGCCGGCCGCGGTCCGCGACGGCGGGCTGGAATTCAGGGCTTTCGGACAGGACTGCCGCCTGGCACCGGACGGGGTCTTTTTCGACGGCCGCTCCGATGATGGTCCCCGGGCCATAGTGGTCACCCTCTACGCCCTGACGGCGGCGGCCGATCCCTGCCGGCTGGAACCTTTCAGGGCCTACACCGAGTTTGCCGACACCATGCCTTACGCCGGGGCCTTCACCACCCACAGCGAGCAGCCCCTGGTTCCCCTGGTGGAGGCACTCGGGCAAGCCCGCAGGAAGGTGCTGGAGATCTTCGGCGGCCGTGACGGCCGGCAGATCACCGGAGGCGATCTTTCCCTGATCGTCTATCCCCTGCCCAAGGTTGCCCTGTGTTACGTCTGCTACCTGGCAGACGAAGATTTTCCGGCTTCGGTCAAGTGCCTGTTTTCCGGCAATGCCGACCGGTTCCTGCCGCCGGACGCCATGGCCGATCTGGCCGAATACACCACGGCCGCCATTGCCCGGGTGCTGAAAAAAGCCTGACCCGCGGTCGTTGCCCCGGCAGGTGATGTTTCAGCTGCCGGCCAGGGCTTTTATTTCAGCCGGCCGGTCCTTGATGCCTGCCTGCTCAACGTCGGCGGCCAGGGCTTCAAGGGCGGACCTGATCACGGCAGTCCGGGGCCGGGGAGAGCCCAGCTGGGCCTCGATGGTGCGGATATCGGCCACGGCCGCGGCCAGCAGGTCGAAATCGGCACCACCGGCCAGGTCGGTCTTGACCTTGGCCAGCAGGGCTTCCAGAATGATGCGGCCGGCCTCTTCCAGCAGCGGACCTTTTCCCAGGCCGGCGGCGGCCTGTTTGTCGTCATCGGCCTTGACCAGCTCGGCGCCCTCCGGAGTAAGGGATATCCCGCCGGACAGGGTCCTGATTTCGACCAGGCCCCTGCCGATGAGTTCTTCCGACAGCCTGCCGGCGTCGGCTTTTTCAAGGCCCATGGCCTGGCCCACGGCCGCTGTCTCCACCTTGGCCGAGGTATTGCCCTCTGCCTGGCGGTAGAGTTCTTCCATGAAGCGCTGCTGGTTTTCACTCAAGGGGGGTTGTTCAGACATTGGTTTTTCCTTTGGCTGGATGATAAAGGATGATGGCTTCGCAAACAGTCCGATATCTTCGTTGCGCTGCGCGTTGTCGGGACTGCGGCGTACTATCAGTACGCCTCGTTCCACAACGCTTGCGACGCCTCGATCTCGAACTCTTTGCGAAGCCATCAATGCATTCCGGGTTCACAAAAAACCGGACCGGGGCCACCGACACCGGTTATGGGCTGTCATTGAAGATATAATTTGCAGCCCCGGTCCAAAAGTCAAGCCGCTGAGCCTTTCATGTTGTCCCTCCAAGTGATAAGAACTGGAGGGGAAGGGATGTTTTTAACCCATCGATGCTTATATTGAGAGCTTGATTATGGACTCTTTTTTCGAAGTGATCGGAATAGAAGACGCGGTTGCCATGGCCGGCCGTTTTGAGCCTGTGGCAACCGAAGAGGTGGCCCTGGAAGAGGCCTGCGGCCGGGTGCTGGCAGACAATGTGCTGGCCGATGTCGATATTCCCGGCTTCGACCGGGCCACCATGGACGGCTACGCCCTCAAGGCCGCATCGACCTTCGGGGCCTCGGAATCCAGCCCGGCCTTTCTGACCGTGGTCGGTGAAGTCAGGATGGGAAAGGCGGCCGATGTCGCGGTGGGGCCGGGCCAGGCGGTGAGGATCGCAACCGGGGCCATGCTGCCGCCCGGAGCCGACGCGGTGGTGATGATCGAGCATACCGAGCGCCTGGACGATACCGCCATCGAGGTCTACAAGAGCGTGGCGCCGGGCCAGCACGTGATCGAGGCCGGCGAGGACGTGGCCCGGGGCCAAGTGGTGCTGGCTGCCGGCCGGCGGATCAGGCCCCAGGAGGCAGGGATACTGGCGGCCGCCGGTTGCCGGCAGGTCACGGTTTTTTGCAGGCCGCGGGTGGGGATAGTTTCCACCGGTGACGAACTGGTGGACGCAGGCCGGGTTCCCGGACCGGGCCAGGTAAGGGACATCAATTCCTACAGCCTGGCCGGGCAGGTCATGGAGGCCGGAGCTTTGCCGGCAACCTTCGGTATTGCCACAGACGACCCCAAGGACCTGGAAGAAAAGTGCCGCCGGGCCCTGGAAGCGACCGACATGGTGCTGATATCCGGCGGCAGCTCGGTTGGCAACCGTGACTTTACCATCCAGGTCCTGGAAGGGTTGCCCCAAAGCCGGATCCTGGTTCACGGTATTTCCATCAGCCCGGGCAAGCCGACCATCCTGGCCAGCTGTTCCGGAAAACCGGTCTGGGGCCTTCCCGGCCACGCCGTCTCGGCCATGGTGGTCATGGCCGCCGTGGTCCGTCCCTTCATCGACCGCCTGGCCGGGCTGGACAGCTCCGGGCAGCTGGTACCCACGGTGACGGCCCGGCTTGCGCGCAACCTGGCCTCGGCCCAGGGAAGGGTCGATTTCGTGCGGGTGAGGCTGCGCAAGGGCGCCGACGGGAGCCTGGAGGCCGTGCCGATCCCGGGAAAGTCCGGCCTGATCAGGACCATGGTGGAGGCCGACGGGCTGGTTGCCATCGGGCAGCATTCAGAAGGCCTGGACGCCGGCACCATGGTGAATGTACAGTTGATCTGAAAGCGTGAAGGCAGAAGGGGAGGCCGAATTGCAGTCCGAGACCAAGCGCAACGTATATCTTGAAATGATGCCCCTGGAAAAGGCCCGGCAGGTGGTGATGGAGGCCTTTGCCCGACTGAAGGTGGCCGGCAGCCGGGAAAAAGAGAGTGTCGATGCCGTGGGGCGGGTCCTGGCCGAGCCGGTGGTGGCCCGCCTGTCATCACCCGGCTTTCACGCCGCGGCCATGGACGGGATCGCCGTCAAGGCCGCCGATACCTTCGGGGCCCGGGAGACCCGTCCCAGGGACCTGGAGGTGGGCCGCCAGGCCTTTTTCGTCAACACCGGCCAGGTGTTGCCCGAAGGCAGCGACGCGGTCATAATGATCGAGCACGTCCAGCAGGTGGACCGGTCCACGGTGAGGATCGAGGCCCCGGTCTTTCCCTGGCAGAACGTGCGCAAGATGGGCGAGGACATCGTGGCCACCGAGCTGCTGTTTACCCGCAACCACCGGGTGACTCCGTACTGCGTGGGAGCCCTGCTGGCAGCCGGTGTTTTCCGGGTAAAGGTGCGGCCCCGGCCCAGGGTGCTGATAGTGCCCACCGGCTCGGAGCTGGTTGACTGGCGTGACGATCCCGATTGCCGGCCCGGCCCGGGCCAGGTCCTGGAAAGCAACTCCTGGATGCTGGGCAAGCTGGTGGAAGCCATGGGCGGCATTTTCCGGCGCCACGATCCCGTGGGCGACGACGTCGAAAAGATAAAGGCCGTGGTCCGCCAGGCAGTGGAAGGCGACTTCGACCTGGTCATGACCATCGGCGGGTCGTCGGCCGGCAGCCGCGATTTCACCCGGCCGGTGGTGGAGGCCCTGGGCAAGGTCCTGGTCCACGGGGTGACCATGATGCCCGGCAAACCGGTCCTGGCGGGGCAGGTAAGCGGCAAGCCGGTCTTCGGTATGCCCGGCTACCCGGTTTCGGCCATCATTGCCTTCGAACAGCTGGTCCAGCCCCTGCTGGCGTCCATGCAGTACCTGGAACCGCCCGGGCGCGGGACGCTTGAAGTTTTTCCCACCCGCAAGATCCCTTCCAAGCTGGGAGTGGAAGAGTTCGTTAGGGTCAAGCTGGGCCGGGTGGCCGAAAAGGTCGTTGCCACGCCCCTGCCGCGGGCTGCCGGCTGCATCACCAGCATCACCGAGGCCGACGGCATCATCCGCATCGGGCACAACAGCGAGGGCGTGGAGGCCGGCAAGCCGGTGACGGCCGAGCTGCTGCGGCCGGAGGATGCCGTTGAGCGGACCCTGGTGGTGGTGGGCAGTCACGACAACACCCTGGATGTGCTGGCCGATGAACTGCGGCGCGGCAGCCGGCCCTTCAACCTGTCTTCCAGCCACGTGGGGTCCATGGGCGGGCTGATGGCCCTCAAGCGGGGTGCCTGCCACCTGGCGGGTTCCCACCTGCTGGACACCGAGACCGGCCGGTACAACCTGCCGTACATAGAGCGCTTCCTGGCCGGCAGGCCGGTGCGGGTGGTTCACCTGGTTATGCGTGACCAGGGATTGATCGTGCCGGCCGGCAACCCCAAGGGGATTTCGGGCATCCGGGACCTGGTGCGGCCCGATGTCCGTTTCGTCAACCGCCAGGCAGGTTCGGGCACCAGGATTCTGCTGGACTACCGCCTCGGTCAGCTGGGAATCGATCCGGAAAAGATCGACGGGTATGGAAACGAGGAGTTCACCCACATGGCCGTGGCTGCCGCCGTGGTCAGCCGGGCCGCCGACGTCGGCCTGGGGATCTGCGCTGCGGCCCGGGCCCTGGAGCTGGACTTCATTCCGGTGGTGACCGAGCAGTACGACCTTGTCATAGATGCCCGTTTTTTTGACACGCCCCCGGTGCAGGCCCTGCTGGAAGTTATCGGCAGCGAAAGCTTCCGCAGCCGGGTACGGGCCCTGGGAGGCTATGATACTTCCGAAACCGGCAAGATTATCTTGTAAGGAAACGATATGTACCGCCTGCTGGACCATACCGCCGACCTGGCCGTGGAGATAACCGCTTCCGACAAGGCCGGCCTGTATGCCGAGGCGGCCCGGGCCCTGGTGGAGCTTGCCTGCGGCCGGATGCCCGCCGGGGCGGCCCGGGACAAGCCGGTTTGCCTGCGGATCGAAGGCCTGGACGAGGCCGACCTGATGGTCAACTGGCTGCGGGAAATCCTGGCCCTGATCAACGTGGAGGGCAGGGTGCCGGTGCAGGTCACCGTTTCCAGCCTTTCAGCCACCGCCCTGGAGGCCGAAGCGCAGCTTGTGCCCCTCGATCAGGCCGGCGGCATCGTGAGCGAGATCAAGGCCGTCACCTACCACCAGGCGGTGGTGGAACGGGCCGGGAAAAACTGGCGCGCCCGGCTGGTCTTGGACACCTGATCCGGGAGCCAGGGCCAAAGAGGGTACATTGATGAACCTTGAGCAACTGGACGATTATCGCTGGCGGATACCGCAGTCGGGGAAGATGCGGGTACCGGGGCTTGTCTTTGCGGGCAAGCGGATGCTGGAGCAGATCCGCCGGGACCAGGCCCTTGCGCAGGTGGCCAACGTGGCCCACCTGCCGGGTATCGTCAGGGCCTCCCTGGCCATGCCGGACATCCACTGGGGTTATGGATTTCCCATCGGCGGGGTGGCGGCCTTCGACTGGGACCGGGGGGTGGTCTCTCCCGGCGGGGTAGGCTACGATATAAACTGCGGAGTACGCCTGGCCCGCACCAACCTGGAGGCCGACACCATCAGGGGGCGGCTGCGCGACCTGGTGGACGCCCTGTACCAGGACATCCCCTGCGGGGTGGGCAAGGGCGGTCCCCTGAAGCTTTCGGTGAAGGAGGAGAAAAAGGTGCTGCGCTCCGGCAGCCGCTGGGCCGTTGAAAAAGGATACGGCACCGCCGAGGACCTGGAGCATACCGAAGACGGTGGTTGCCTGGCAGGGGCCGATCCCGGGCTGCTCAGCCCGCGGGCCCTGGAAAGGGGCCGCAGCCAGCTGGGAACCCTGGGTTCCGGCAACCATTTCCTGGAAGTGGGCCGGGTCGACAGGATCTATGACCCGGAGGCGGCCGCGGCCTTCGGCCTTTTCGAGGGCCAGCTGACCCTGATGCTCCATTGCGGGTCCCGCGGCCTGGGCTACCAGGTCTGCGACGATTTTCTGGCCTCCATGACCCGTAACGTAAAGTCCCTGGAGGTAGAGCTGCCCGACCGCCAGCTGGCCTGTGCCTACATCCGGTCCGAGCCGGGACAGCGCTACCTGCGGGCCATGGCCTGCGCGGCCAACTACGCCTGGGCCAACCGCCAGCTGCTGCTTCATCGCTGCCGGGAGACATTCCAGCGGGTGCTGGCAATGGGTCCGCGCGATCTGGGCATGGACCTGGTCTACGATGTCTGTCATAACATAGCCAAGAAGGAGCAACACGTGGTCGGGGGAAAGAAGATGACCCTCTGCGTCCACCGCAAGGGGGCCACCCGGGCATTCGGTCCCGGCCATGCGGCGCTGCCGGACGATTATCGTCCGGTGGGCCAGCCCATATTGATCCCCGGCGACATGGGCACGGCTTCATACGTTCTGAAAGGCACGGCCAGGGCCATGGAGGAAACCTTCGGCTCCAGCTGCCACGGAGCCGGCCGGGTCTTAAGCCGCAAGGCGGCCAAGAAAAAGAGCAAGGGCCGCTGCATCGCCCGCGAATTGGAGGACAAGGGAATCCTGGTGCGCTGGACAGGCCGCTTCACCATGGCCGAGGAGATGCCCGAGGCCTACAAGGACGTCTCCCGGGTGGTGGAGGTGATCCACGGTGCCGGTATCGCCCTCAAGGTGGCCAGGTTGCGGCCATTGGTAGTGGTCAAGGGCTGATTCTGGCGTCGCAACAAGCCCGATATCTTCGTTGCGCCGCGCGTTGTGGGGACTGCGGCGTACTGCCAAGTACGCCTCGTCCCCCAACGCTTGCGACGCCTCGATCTCGAACTTGTTGCGACGCCAGACCGGCTATCTGGTGTGCAATTTTTTCCAACCTGGAAAGTGGTGGCAAGTCCAATTACCGTCCAGGAAGTATGTGAAGCAACGGCCACGGGCTGCAACTCTCTGAGGCTCCCAAGGGGCCGATGTCGCGCTCCACGGCCGGGCTGAAGGCAACGCGAGGTATCCAGGGTCATGCCCCTTGACCGGCAAGTAAACAAAGAATTGTGAGAGGTTTTTTGGTTTGAACAATTATTATCTGCTGGCCCTTGGGCTGGGAATCATCCAGGGCCTGACCGAGTTCTTGCCGGTGAGCAGCTCCGGTCACCTGGTCCTGTTCCAGAAGCTGTTCGGGTTTAGCCAGAATGAGCTGTTTTTCGATATCTGCCTGCATGCCGGCACCCTGGTTGCCGTGGTGGCCGTTTTTTACCGCTCCCTGGGACGGATGGTCAAGGCCGTGGCCGGTTTGCCGGCAGCGGTTTCAAACGGCGGTGACATCAGGGCCGCCCTGGCCAACAACGAAGACCTGCGCCTGGTATGGCTGATTTTCTGGGGCAGCCTGCCCACGGCGGTGATCGGCCTGCTCTTTTCGAAAGTGGCCGAAACCCTGTTTTCCAGCGTCCTGCTGGTGGGGCTGATGCTGATGGTTACAGGCGCTCTGCTGTGGACCACCCGCAGGCGCGGATCAGGGGGACGGCAGGTTGTCCGGGTGGGCATCAGGGACGCCCTGATAATCGGCCTGGTCCAGGGAATCGCCATCGTGCCCGGCATATCACGCTCGGGCTCGACCATTGCCGTGGCCCTGCTGCTGGGAATCGACCGCCGGGTCGCCGGTCGTTTTTCCTTTCTGCTTTCGCTGCCGGCGATTTGCGGGGCCACCCTGCTGGGGTTCAGGCAGGCCGCCATTTCCACCAGCATGCCCGCCGGGCCGGTGGTTGCCGGCACGTTTGCGGCGGCGGCAGCAGGTTACCTGGCCCTGGTGTTTCTGCTAAAAGTGGTGGACGCCGGCCGCCTGTACCGTTTCGCTCCCTACTGCTGGGCGGTTGGGCTGGCAGCCATTTTGATGACCCGAATCTGAAACGCTCGCTTTAGGGAGCTTGTTTTGAACCGAACCGGCCCGGCGTCCGTGCGGCGGCCGGGCTTCAACCAGTGAAAGGAGGGGTTGATGCTGAATCCCGAGATTTTCAGGCAGTACGACATCCGAGGAATTGCCGGCAAGGACATGGACGAGGCCGACGTGGAAAACCTGGGCAAGGGGATCGGCACCTTTCTGGGCGGCCGGGGCAAGCGTACCATCGTTGTGGGCCGGGATTGCAGGGTGAGTTCTCCGGCCTATGCCGGGGCCCTGATAAAGGGGCTGAATGCCACCGGGTGCCAGGTGATCGACATCGGTGTCTGTCCCACCCCGGTTTCGTACTTTGCCATCCGCCACCTGGAGGCAGACGGGGGCGTCATGGTCACCGCCAGCCACAATCCGCCCGAGTACAACGGGTTCAAGATCTGCTCCGGCCTGGACTCTGTCTGGGGCGAGCAGATCCAGGAAATAAGAAAGATCATCGAGAGCGGAAAATTCGCCGCTGGAAGCGGAGGATGCCGGAGCCGGGATGTCCTGCCGGCCTACAAGCAGTACGTGATCGATAACATAAACCTGGCCCGTCCGCTCAAAGTGGCGGTGGACGCCGGCAACGGAACGGCCGGCATAACCGCCGTGCCCATCATGGAAGCCCTGGGCTGCGAGGTCGATTCCCTTTATTGCGAAATGGACGGCACTTTTCCCAACCACGAGGCCGATCCGACGGTGGCGGCCAACATGGCCGAGCTGGTGGAACTGGTCAAGAGCAAGGGCCTGGACGTGGGGTTCGGTTTCGACGGCGACGGAGACCGGATCGGGGTGGTGGACCGCGACGGCCGGATGATCTATGGCGATCAGCTGATGATCATCTTTTCCAGGGAAATCCTGAGCCGCAAGCCGGGAGCCACTTTCATCGGCGAAGTCAAGTGCTCCCAGACCATGTACGACGACATCGAGAAAAACGGCGGCCGGGCCATCATGTGGAAGACCGGCCACAGCCTCATCAAGCAGAAGATGAAAGAGGTCAAGGCCGAGCTTGCCGGCGAGATGAGCGGCCATATCTTTTTCGCCGACCGCTATTTCGGTTACGACGACGCGGTCTATGCCGCCTGCCGCCTGCTGGAGATCCTGGCTTCCACCGGAAAGAGCCCCGGCCAGCTTCTGGCCGATGTTCCCAAAACTTACAACACTCCCGAGATCCGGATCGAGTGCCCGGACAGCATCAAGTTCGACGTGGTCCGCAAGGTGACCGAATATTTTAAGGCCCGCCAGAAGGTGATCGACATCGACGGCGCGCGGGTGCTCTTTGACGACGGCTGGGGCCTGGTGCGGGCTTCCAACACCCAGCCGGCCCTGGTGCTGCGTTTCGAGGCCCTTTCCCCGGAAGCCCTGGAAAGGATTCGCGCAACGGTCGAAGCGGCCCTGGAAAAGATCAAGGCCGATTTTTGACCGGCAACCGCGGGGAAAGGACCAGTTGACTTGACCAGGGTTGCCACCGGCCGGATTTTCGGCACCTTGTTTTTCTCTCTCCTGGCCACCATCACCGGTGTGGGGATCGTGGTGCCCCTGCTGCCGGTCTATGCCGGCAGGCTGGGGGCCGGCGGCTTTACCATCGGCCTGATCTTCGGGGCCTTTTCCCTGTCCCGTTCGTTTCTCCTGCCCCTTTTCGGCCGGCTCTCGGACAAAAAGGGGCGCAAGCCCTTCATCGTTGCCGGCCTGCTGGCCTACGGCCTGGTCTCGGTGGCCTTCATGCTCTCTTCCACGGTGAACCAGCTCATAGCCGTCCGTTTCGTTCAGGGGGCCGCCTCGGCCATGATCATGCCCGTGGTCCAGGCCTACATCGGGGACATCGCCCCGGCCGGCAAGGAAGGCCGCTACATGGGCCTTTTCAATGTTTCCCTGTTTTGCGGCCTTTCCCTGGGACCGGTGCTGGGCGGGATGATAAACGACCGTTTCAGCCTCCAGGCGGCCTTTGCCGCCATGGGCCTGCTGGCCCTGGCAGGCTGCGGGCTGAGCTTTTTCTGCCTGCCGCCTGTCGCCAGCGAGGCCGGCAGGTTGAGGCAGGCGGCTTCCTGGAGCTGGCGGCGGATAATCAGGGACAAGACCATCGCCGGCCTTTTCGTCTACCGCTTCATGTATACCGCCTGTATCGGCGTGATCTGGGGTTTTTTGCCGGTGCTGGCCGATACCCGTTTTCACCTGTCCAGTTCCCGCATCGGGGTGCTGGTGATGCTGGGGGTGCTGGTGTCGGGTCTGATCCAGGCTCCCATGGGATACGTGGCCGACCGGATAAACCGCAAGGGACTGATGGTGGCAGGCGGTCTGGTGGTTACGCTGTCGCTGGCACTTTACGCCTGGGCCGACACCTGCCAGGTCCTGTTTGCGGCCAGCGTTCTTTTCGGCCTTGGCGGCGGGGCCGCCATGCCGGCCCTGATGGCCATTGCCACTTACAAGGGACAGCAATCGGCGGCCATGGGGTCGGTCATGGCCGTCCTGACCGTGGCCCACAGCCTGGGGATGCTCTGCGGGGCCCTGATGGCCGGGGTGTTGATGGACTGGCTGAGCCTGAGTTATGCCTTCGGCATGGGGGCGGTCATGATGGCCGCCGGAATCGTGGCCTTTGTCGTTTTGACGGCCAGAAGGCAGGTGCCGGTAGATACCCTGCCGTTTATCGACGGGTGAAAGGTTTTGTCATGCCGGTCTTTCGCCAGCAGCAGATCGTTGCCAACCTGAAGCGCCGGGCAAAGGTGCTGGCCGCCGTGCGCCGTTTCTTTGCCAAAGAGGGTTTCCTGGAAGTGGAAACACCCAACCGGATTCCGGCCCCGGCGCCCGAGGCCCATATCGAGGCCGAGCCTTCCGGAAGCTGGTACCTGCACACCTCTCCCGAGCTTTGCATGAAAAGGCTGCTGGCCGCCGGCTACGGCCGGATCTGGCAGCTTTGCAAGTGTTACCGCCGCAGCGAACGGGGCCGCCGTCATCTTCCGGAGATGACCCTGCTGGAATGGTATGCCGCCGGCTGGGATTACAATGCAATGATGGCCTCAACCCGCGACCTGGTGAGGGCCGTGATGGATGATGCCTGCGGGGGCAGCCTGGTCTGCCGGGGACGGCGGATAGACCTGGAAGGTCCCTGGCAGGAGCTTACCGTGGCCGAGGCTTTCAGGCTCCACGCCGAAGTTTCCCCGGAGCAGGCCCTGGCAGACGGCCGTTTCGATGAGGTAATGGGCCTTGTCATCGAGCCCCGGCTGGGCTGGGAGCGACCCGTCTTCCTGAAGGATTACCCGGCCGAGCTGGCCTGCCTGGCCCGCCTGAAAAAAGACGATCCTGCCGTGGCCGAGCGTTTCGAGCTTTACATCGCCGGCCTGGAGCTTTGCAACGGTTTCAGCGAACTTACCGATGCCGCCGAGCAGCGCGAAAGATTTGCCGCCGAGCAGGAGGCCCGAAAGGCGGCCGGAAAAGCCGTCTATCCCCCGGCCGAGCCTTTTCTGCGGGCCCTGGAGGACATGCCGCCTGCGGCCGGCAACGCCCTGGGCATCGACCGCCTGGTGATGCTGGCCTGTGACGCCGACGCCATCGACCAGGTGGTGGCCTTCGTTCCCGAAGAACTGTAAAATCCTGCCGGGCAGAATCACGCACGGCCCGGCCTCTGCCTGACCGGCCGTGGCTTTTGGCCTTGTTTCAGCGCCAGAACCCTGCCGCCCGGCGGATAGATTCGCGGGGTTTGAGGATTTCGAAATGCCGGCCGTCTTCCCGGTAACCGATCACCTTGGGCACCTGGCGGCTGTTGTAGCGCGACCACATGCTCAAAGTATAGGCCCCGGCATCGTGAATTACCAGGTAATCGTCCCTGGCAACAGGCGGCAGCCAGATGCCTTTTCCCAGGATGTCGCCGGCAAAACACAGCGGCCCCGCCACCCTGTAAGGCACATGGTCCCGGCCGGACTTCAGGCTTCCGTCCGGAGCCAGGACACTTATCTCGTGATGCCACTGATCGGCCCGGTAACACTTGCGCAGGAACATGTCGGCCCCCACATGGATCATGGCGATCTTTTCGTCCCGCAGATGCTTGACCGCTTCCACCCGGCTGGCCACCCAGCCGGCGTTGGCATGCACGTAGCGCCCGAACTCGGTTATGAGGATAAAACGGCCGTCGAAAAGTTCCGGGCAGCTTTGCTCCAGAAGGCGGGCATATCGTTTGACGGACGGTCCGGTCTCGTCGCGGCGGTAGGCGACCGGCAGCCCGCCGCCGATGTCGAAATACGATACCCGGCGGCCGGTGCGGGCCTCGATCTTTTTCACCAGCTCCAGGACGGCGGCCGTGCCCGCGACCATCATCTCCAGGCTGCAACCCTGGGAGCCGATGTGCAGGTGGACTCCGGTCAGCCAGGGGTGGTCTTCAAAGGCCCGGATTATCTGCCGGTTTTCATCCCGGAGAGGGACACCGAACTTGGAGTCGGCGGTAGCCACGCTGGTATCGGCTATGCTGCCACGGCCCACCTGGGGATTGATCCTGATGCCCACGGGACAGGGGGGCGGGCCGTCACCCAAAAGCCCTTTCATCATGCCGAGCTCTTCCCAGGAATCAAGATTGATGCTGACCCCGGCCCTGAGGGCGTAAAGCAGGTCGGCCTCGGTTTTTACCGGCGAATCGAAGACTATGCGCCCGGCCGGCAGGCCTGCTTCAAGGGCCATGAACAGCTCCGGGCAGGTGGCCGCTTCCAGACCGGCGCCCAGCCGGGCCAGCTTCTCCAGTATCCGTGCCAGGGGATTGGCCTTGACGGCCACCGCGTGCAGGGTGCCGGCCGGGAAAGCCTCCACCACTTGCCTGAACCTGTCTTCCAGAAAATCCAGGTCGTAGAAGATTGCCGCCGAATCTTCGGGCTCCAGCAGGCCGGGCTGGCCAAGTGCCCGGGACAAGGTAGAGCTGATCTGTAGTTGGGTCAGTTGCTGTTTCATATTGTCAGGTTGAATGAAGTTGGGCGCTGAGGTTCTTTATCGTTTTTTCGTATTGCGGGTCAAACCCTATCCCGTCTTTGGGCGGATTGGCAACCGGCGGGCATGTCTAAAAATTACAAATATGTCGTTACAACCGAAAAAAACAACCAAAATGTAAAATATTCCCCCGGACTTCTCCATCTCCCCATATGGTGACTGTATCTACAACAAGGTGAAATAACTGTGGTTTATTGTATATTGGGTTAAGTGGTACAAAATATGCTCTTCCTGTGGTTCAAAACTGCAAGGAGGAAGAAGATGATCGCAGCGGAAAACCGCATTTCAAGGCAGCAGTACAAAGGGGAGTCGAAAGCTGAATCTTCGGCCGGCACCGTCTGGAAGGCCATGGGCCTGGCGGTGTTGTTCTGGGCCCTGGGGCAGACGGGAGGCTTTGCCTGGGCCGCCGGGAAGGCGGAGGTGGACACCGGGACCACGGCCTGGATGCTTATTTCAACAGCCCTGGTGCTGCTGATGGTTCCGGGGCTGGCCATGTTTTACGGCGGCCTGGTGCGGACCAAAAATGTGCTTTCCACCATGATGCACAGTTTCGTCTCCATCGCCATCATCGGCGTCTTGTGGGTGGTATGCGGCTACAGCCTGGCCTTCGGACCTTCGGTGCTGGGAGGTTTTGTGGGCTGGAATCCGGACTACCTGCTGCTCAAAGGCATCGACGACACCATCGTCAACGGGGTGCCCGAGTACGTCCTGGCCATGTTCCAGGGCAAGTTCGCCATCATAACCCCGGCCCTGATCTCCGGGGCCCTTGCCGAAAGGGTATATTTCAGGGGCTACAGTCTTTTCATCGTCCTGTGGTTTTTGCTGGTCTATAGCCCCCTGTGTCACTGGATCTGGGCGGCCGACGGATGGCTTTACAATGCCGGCGCATCCGGGGTGATCGATCTTGCCGGCGGGCTGGTGATCCATGTTTCGGCCGGGGTCAGCGCTCTGGTGGTGGCCCTGTTTCTGGGCAAGCGCCAGGGGTATCCGCGGCTTACCATGAATCCCAGCAACCTGGTGATGACCATGACCGGCGCCGGCCTGCTCTGGGTGGGCTGGTTCGGTTTCAACGCCGGCTCCACGGTTCAAAGCGGGCTGGACACGGCCCGGGCCCTTACCATGACCCAGGTGTCGGCCGCCAGCGGGGCCCTTGCCTGGACCGTCATCGAGGCCCTGATTTTCCGTAAAGTGACTTCGCTGGGTTTTGTCTCCGGCATCCTGGCCGGGCTGGTGGCCATCACTCCGGCCGCCGGAGTGGTCAGGCCGGGCGGTGCCATCATTCTCGGGGCACTGGCCTCCGGTGTCTGTTACCTTGCCATCAACCTGAAGCTCAAGCTGGGCTACGACGACAGCCTGGACTGTTTCGGGATTCACGGGGTGGGCAGCGGTCTGGGAGTATTGCTGCTGAGCTTTTTCATCAGGGACAGCTGGATGGAGGCGGCCGCGGCCAAGGTTGCCGGCTGGAGCGCCTTGAACCAGTTTCTGGTGCAGGCCAAAGCCATGGCGGTTACCGTTGCCCTGGCAGCGGCGGCCACCTTCCTGATCTGCCTGGTGGTGGAAAAGACGGTCGGGTTCAGGATCGATCCCCAGCAGGAACTGGAGGGCCTTGACAGATCGCTGCACGGTGAAAGCGGTTACGGAATCATGCACCCCGAGGCCCGGATCTAAAATTTATGCCCGGGTCGTCGGGTTGCATTGTATACGCAGGTTGAGTGCTGGCATGTCCCGGAAAGGGGGCACCCAGTGTTGCAGCTGCAGGCGTCTGTCTTGCCGGTCAGGTTTCTGTAAAGCGAGCGAGCCATGAAAAAGACCGCCGTTGCCACGATCAACCCGACTATGATCATATCGTACATTGTTCGTCTCCTGTCAGATACCCAGGCCCAGGAGCCTGCCGCCCAGATAGACACAGGCGGTGAGCACGTAGGCCAGGGCGGTTAGTCCCCCCAGCTGGAAAAGGGCCCATTTCCAGGAATTGCTTTCCCGGCGGGTGATGGCGATGGTGGCCATGCAGGGTGCGCTGACAAGGCAGAACAGCATGATGCAGAAGCCCACCAGGGGGGAGTAGTTGTTTTGCAGCTTGGACCGCAGGCTTTCCGATTCCTCGTCCGCCTCGCCCACTGCATAGACGATGCCCATCTGGGCCACGAAGACCTCCTTGGCGGCAAAGGCGCCGATCAGGGCCGTGCCGATCTTCCAGTCGAAACCCATGGGCCTGAGCAGCGGCTCCATCAGGCGTCCGATCCGGCCGGCGATGCTGCTTTCCAGGGCCGCCTCGGCCCGGCGGTTGTCGATTTCTTCCAGCAGGGCGGCGGCTTTTTGCGGCTCGGACCGGAAACTGTTTTCAACCATCTGGCGCTGTTTTTCGAATTCAGCCTGCTGCTTTGGCGACAGGCCCGGGAAATTGGTCATGGCCCACAGGACGATGGAAATGCCCAGGATAACCGTTCCGGCCTTGCGTAAATACAGCCAGCCCCTTTCCCACATGTGCAGCAGGACGCTTCTTACCGTCGGCAGGCGGTAAGGCGGAAGTTCCATCACGAAGGGAACCGACTCTCCCCTGAGGATGGTCGATCTAAGCAGCTTGGCCGAGGCAATCGCCAGCAGGATGCCGATCATGTAGATGATCCAGAGCATGGGAGCGTGCCAGGCCTTGGGGAAGAAAGCCGGGATGATCAGGGCGTAGATGGGCAGGCGGGCACCGCAGCTCATCAGCGGCACCACCAGCATGGTCACCAGCCGGTCGCGCCGGTTTTCCAGGGTGCGGGTGGCCATGATGGCCGGCACCGAGCAGCCGAAGCCGATCAGCATGGGGATGAAGCTCTTGCCGTGCAGGCCGATCTTGTGCATCAGCCGGTCCATTATGAAGGCCGCCCGGGCCATGTAGCCGGTGTCTTCCAGGATGGCGATGGCCAGAAAAAGCAGCAGGATGTTGGGCAGAAAGATGACCACCCCGCCCACCCCGCCGATGATGCCGTCGGTGACCAGGGACTTGAGCACGCTGTCTGCCGGCCAGAGGGTGTCCACGGAAGATCCCAGCCATCCGAAAAATTCCTCTATCCAGTCCATGGGCGGATCGCCGATGGTGAAGGTAAGGTAGAAGACAAGGTACATCATCGCCAGGAATACGGGCAGACCCAGGACCCTGTTGGTCATGACCGCGTCGATGCGGTCCGAGATGGTGTGCCGGATTTCGATGGTGGAACGGACCGCCTGCTGGCAGGCTCCGGATATGAAGCCGTAGCGCCGGCCGGCGATGACACTTTCCGGGTTTTCACCGGTCCGTTTTTCGATCCGCTCCCGGCTCTGATCCACCCGCTCCAGAAGCCGGGGCGATTTTATCTGCGAGCGGATTTCCTTGTCGTTTTCCAGCAGCTTCAGAGCCAGCCAGCGGGGGTTGTATTTGGGGCCGGAAAAGCCGCTTTGCCGCAGCAGGTCTGTGAGTTTTTCCAGCTCGGCTTCAATATCCGGGCCGTAGTCTATGCGGCCATCGCTTGCCTGCGGACCCCGGATGCTGGCCCGGCAGGCCAGGTTGCCGCCGGATTTTGGCTGCGCTTCGGCGCAGTCCTGTTCCCGGGCGGTGGCCACCACGGCCTCCAGCAGCTGCTGCATGCCGTGGCCCTTGTGGCCCACGGTTTCGACGATGCGGGCCCCGAAAAAGCGGGACAGCTTGTCAAGATCGAACTGATAACCCCTTGCCCGGGCCTGATCGCTCATGTTGAAGACCAGCACCAGGGGCACTCCCAGCTCCATGAGCTGGACCGCCAGGTAGAGGTTACGCTCCAGGTTGGAGGCATCGATGATGTCCACCACCACGTCCGGCTTTTCGTCGATGATGAAGTTGCGGGCCACCACCTCTTCGGCCGAGTAAGCCGTCAGGCTGTAGGTGCCGGGCAGGTCCACCAGGTGGATATCGACCCCTGCGTGGCGGCAGCGCCCCTCCTTGCGCTCGACGGTCACCCCGGGGTAGTTGCCCACGTGCTGGCGGGTACCGGTCAGGTTGTTGAAGATGGTGGTCTTGCCGGAGTTGGGGTTTCCGGCCAGGGCAACGGTGATTTTCGGTCGCATTGGCTGCTGGTCCTCCTTTTTATTTCATTAAGGCTCATAAAGTTAGGCATACCTAAATCAGGGCTCAAAAAAAATTCCGCCCCCCGCGTGTCAGGACGGCCGTAAATTCCGGCCCGCATACCGTCGCGGGCGCCGTCCGGCGCTGGTGGCCGCTTTCATCAGACCACCATGATCTTCTGGGCCATGCCCCGGCCGAGCACCAGGCGGCTGCCCTTGACAGAGACGATGAAAGGGCCGTGCAGGGAGTTGGAGACGACTTCCAGCTCCGATCCGGGCACAAGCCCCATGGCGGCCAGCCGGGCCTTGAGGGCCTGACCCGCCTGGACGTTGACGAAGCGGACTTTTGAGCCGGCTTTTACGGTTGCAAGTGGCATGATGGTTTCTCCTTATTCCTTCTATCGGGCATTCAGCGGGGTCACGTCGATGCCGTCGGCTTCTTCTTTGCGCAGGGACAGATGGTAGCCTTTGACCTTGATGTCGATGGGATCTCCCAGGGGCGCTATTTTCTCCACCTCGATCAGGGCCCCGGGGACCACTCCCATCTCGATGATCCTGCTGCTGGCCTTGCCGGCGGCAACCCGGTTGACCTTGCATTTGCCTCCGGGCGGGATGTCTTTCAGTTTGGTGACAGGCATCTTTTTCTTTCCTCCTTGGCGTTTCTTTTTTTTTACCTCCTCCAGGGCCTGGGCGATGCATTTTTCACAGTTTTCCATGGCGCTGTCGTAGTCGCAGTGGTAGCCGAAGCCTGCTATCCACTTGGATCCGCCCCGGGGACAGACCTCCACGAACTCGGCAAACTGGATGAAGCGTTCCAGGATCACCCCGGGGATGGAATGTTCCATTTTGCAGGCCGCCTTGTCGGCCACATCCTGTTCCACGGCCAGGACCTTGACGAAAAAGTCCCGCAGCACCTCGTGGCGCCGGATGACGTCCCGGGCTGCCTCTTCCCCCTTGCCGGTCAGGGTTACCAGGTCGTAGGGAGCGTAGTTGACCAGCTTTTTCTTGGCCAGCAGGCGCAGGGCGCCGGTTACAGACGGGTTGCTGACCTTGAGGCGCCGGGCGATGTCCTTGGGCCGGGCGGCCCGTTTTTCGGCGATGATGTGAAAAATGGCCTCCAGGTAATCTTCCAGGCTGGCGGTCAGGGTTTCGGCCGTGGTCATAAGTTAACCTCCACACAAAAAGTTAGTCATACCTAAAATACATCTCACACAAATCTTGTCAACAGATTTTTTGCCGGAAATTTTCCGGCCACCTTGCACGGCCAATTAGAAGATCGATGGTTCGCTCATGGTAACCGAAATGCTGTAGCGGAACACGCTTGAAAGCGTAGCGCGTTTTGCAGAGCAATTTGGCACTGTTCATTCTTCAAAACCAAGATGATGGCCATTGTACCATCGGCTAACTATCGAGGACCGGCGGATGCGATCCTGGCCGGCGGCCGCGGGATAAGTCTTCTTTACGGCTGTCAGGGAAGCTTACGGTCGTTTATTCAAAGCTATGAAATACAGAAGCAGCAAAAATGGACAGGAAAACACAAGCAGGAGGATCGCTGCGGCGATCGTAAACTGCACAAGGTAGAACAGACGCTCAAAAAACCAGTTGAAAGCCGTGTAAACCCAGGCAGGGATTATTCCTACCCAATCGGCAATACAGATGGCAATTCCCACCACGGGCCCGATGCCGAACCAGAAAACAACGGATATCCTGTCTGCTTTGGTCATAAAGCAATTATTATCATTACCCGCATATATAATCTACCCTCAGTCTGCGCCAACCATTATTGAAAAAATTGAATTTACGGCTTGACTTCAGGAGAGTGCGCGAATAGAAATTCGTAATATGAATATGGGTTCGTATTTCGATTCAGAATTCGAGCAGGAGCAGGAGTTCGGAAAATGGAAAATCAGCCGGTCAGCCGCAAGCAAAGGCGCTTGCAGCAGGAAAAAGAAGAGATCATGGATGTGGCCTTCAGGCTTTTTTCGAAAAAAGGCTTCCGGGCCGTCACAATGCAGGAGATCGCCCGCCAGAGCGAGTTTTCGGTGGGCAAGCTATACAGCTTTTTCGAAAACAAGGAGGCACTCTACCATGCCATCGTCATGGACAAGGTGCGATACCTGCACCGCAAGGTGATGGCCGTCCTGGACGGCGGCCGGGACATCGTTGCCACCATCCGGGAAGCCATGAGGACCAAGTTCGGCATCCTGCTGGCCAATCGGCAGGGCCTGCGGATTTTCATCAACGAGTCCCAGCGGGTTCTGCTGGGACTGGGGGCCGGGCTGCAAAAACCCATCAAGGAGCTGCACCAGGACGCCCTGTCCCGCATCGAGAACCTTTTTGCCCGCGGCATCGAACAGGGCCTATTCCGGCCGGCCGATTCCCGGCTCTACACCGTGGCCCTGGACGGGATGGTAAACGGACTGTTGGTGGAACAGGCCGAAAATCCCGAGCGGCCGCCCTTTGACATCGATTTTCTGCTGGACACCTTTTTCCGGGGCATCGCCCTGCCCGAAGGAGAGAGCCATGAAAGCAACTAGGATCGCCTGTTGTCTGGTACTGGCAATGTTCCTGCCGGCCTGGAGCCTGGCGGGGCAGAAACAGGTTCCGGCTGCAGCCGGCCGGCATCCGGGACACCAGGCAGAATCGTCCCTGCAGGAGCCGCTGACCGTTGACCGGGCCGTGGAAAGGGCCCTGTCCAACAACCACCTCATCCGGGCGGCGGCGGAGCGTTCCAGGGCGGCTGTCGAGGCCCTGGGAACGGCCAGGTCGGATTTCTACCCCAAGCTTGTGGGCACATACCGCTACACCCGTCTGGGGCAAGAGCCGTTCATGTACTGGAACGCTTACGTTGTGAATCCGGCCACCGGGACCATCACCGGCACCCGGCAAGTGGAGGCACCGGTGGGCACCCTGGACAACTTCCACTGGGACATATCCCTGATCCAGCCCCTTTTCACAGGTTTTGCCCTCCAGAGCCGCTACGCCATGGCCAAGACCGGTAAGGCCCTGGGGCGGGTGTCTCTGGCCCGGGCACGGGCCGACATCGTCTGTCAGGTCAAGGTGGCCTTCAGCCGGGCCCTGCTGACCGAAAAGCTGGTGCTGATAAGCGAGGCGGCCGAAAAGAGTCTCAGGGCTCACGCCGAAAAGGCCCGGGCCTTTTTCGACCAGGGCCTGATTCCTTACAACGACCTGCTTCAGGCCCAGGTGGCCCTGTCCGAAGCGACCCAGCAGAAGGTGGAGGCCCGGGCCCGGGCGGAAGTGGCCAAGGCAGCCCTTGTCAACCTGCTGGCCCTGGATGATGATCAGAGCCTGAAACTGGCCGAGCTTTCCGAAGACCTGGCCGCCCCGCCGGAGCCGGACGAGCTGATAAGCATGGCCGCCGCCAGCCGGCCCGAGCTGGAGGCCCTGCGCCTGGCGGTCAGGAAGGTCGAGCTGGCCATCGATATGGTCAACAGCAGCAACTATCCCCAGCTTTCCCTGGTGGCAAGTTACGGCCAGGACGGCCGAAACTGGCGGGCGACCGACAATCCCCACCGCAACTCCTACAACTCCAGTATCAGCATCCAGGCCCGCTGGACCCTGTTTGAAGGCGGAAAGACCCGCAGCGAGCAGGCCCGCCTGAAGCACGAGAAAAAGGCCCTTTTGCAGCAGCAGGAAAACGCGCGCCGGGCCATCGCGCTGGAGATAAAAGACGCCCTGGCCCGGGTCAAGACCGCCCGGACCAACGTGGACACGGCCCGCCAGGCCCTGGCCAAGGCCAGGGAAAACCTGCGCATAACCAAGCTGCGCTACGACCAGCAGATGGCCACCTCCACCGATGTCCTGGACGCCAGTACCCGCCTGACCAGGGCCAGGGTCGGCTTTTTCCGTGCCATCTACGGTTTCCACGCCGCCCGGGCCGAGCTGGAGCGGGCGGTGGGCAAATCACCCCAGACCAGGAGTGAAGATCATGCCGGCTGAAAAACGACAGACCGAGGAAAATGGTTCCATGGATACGAAGAAGAAAAAGGGCCGGACCGTGGCCGTGGGCCTGATAGTGGTATTCGGCCTCCTGGCGGGAGCCAACCTGTACCGGGGTTTCAACCGCCGGCAGGCTGCCAAAAAGCCGGTGGAAGCTGTGGCCGTCAAGGTGGCCCGGGCCGCCGTGCGCCGGGTGGACCGCCAGATCGAGCGCACCGCCGACATCGCTCCCGCCGAGCAGGTGCTGGTGCTGAGCAAGGTGCCGGGTAAGGTCATCGAGCAGATCCTGGTGGAAGAGGGCCGGCAGGTTCGCAAGGGCGACCTGATTGCCGTTTTGGAACAGGACCTGATAAAGGCCCGCCTGGACGAGGTGCGGGCCGAGCTGGCTTCTGCCAGGGCCGGCCTGGCCCAGGCCGAGGCCAGGCTGGCGGTTCTGGCCCGGGACCGGCGGCGGCTCAAGGCCCTGCTGGCGGAAAAGGCCGTCTCGCGTCAGAAGGTGGACCACATCGAGGCCGAGTACCGGGCCGCATCGGCGGCAGCCGATCTTGGCCGGGCCAGGATAGCCAAGGCCAGGGCCGTGCTGCGGCGGCTCAAGGTCCTGGCGCGGGATCACAATATCTGCGCGCCCATCGACGGGCTGGTGATCAAACGTCACCTGGACCCGGGCAACCTGACCGCGCCCGGGGTTGCCCTGGTGACCCTGGCCGATATCTCCCGGGTCAAGGTCGTTACCAGCGTGGCCGAAGACGATCTTTCCGCAGTCAGCCCGGGTGTGCCGGTGACGGTCCGGACAGACGCCTGCAAGGGCCGGGTTTTCAAGGGCAAGGTCTTTCTGGTGGGCGCCACCGTCGATCCGGCCACCCGCACGGCCAGGATCGAGATCCGCCTGCCCAACGCCGACGGCAGGCTCAAGCCGGGCATGTTCGCCCACGTGACCATCCACCTGCCGCCGCGCAAGGCCCTGGTGGTGCCGGCCCAGGCCCTGGAACGGGTGCCGGGCACCGGCCGGCCTTTCGTCTATACCGTGGAAGACGGACGGGCCGTTTTGCGTAACGTTACCGCCGGTGCCGTCCGCAAGGGCCTGGTGGAGATAAAGGCGGGCCTGGAAGCCGGGGTCCCGGTGGTGATCGAAGGCCAGCAGCGGCTGCGGGACGGGATGCCGGTCAAGGTAATCAGCCGGGAGACAGTCGCCGGTTCCAAGGAGGCGGGAAAATGAAGCTGTCCGAGTTTTCCGTGCGCCAGCCGGTTGCCGCCATCATGCTCTTTTGCGCCCTGGGCCTGATCGGAGTCTGGTCCGCCCTGCAGCTCAACTTCGACATGTATCCGGACATCGAGCCGCCGGTGGTCTCCATCATAACCGTCTGGCCCGGGGCCAGCGCCTCGGACGTGGAGTCCGAGGTTACCGAGAAGATCGAAGACTACGTCAACGGGGTCAGCGACCTGGACACCCTGACATCCAAGTCCCTGGACAACCTTTCCATCGTGGCCTGCCGCTTCGACTGGGGCACCGACCTGGACGTTGCCAGCAACGACATCCGCGACAAGCTGGAGATGGTCAAACGGCTGCTGCCCGAAGGGGCCGAAAAGCCGGTGCCCTTCAAGTTTTCCAGCGCCACCGCCCCCGTGCTCTACATGACGGTGACGGCCGAAAAGAACCGGGCCCGCCTTTACCATTACGTTGACAAGGTCATCGGCGACAGCCTAAAGCGGGTTGCCGGGGTGGGCGGCATCATTATGCACGGCGGCCTGCGCCGCAGGTTCAACGTCTATTTCGACCGGGCCGGGCTGGAAGCCTACCACCTGTCTTTGCCGGCGGTAAACCGCATTCTGGCCGCCGAAAACCGCAACATCCCGGCCGGCAGCATCAAAAGCGGCACCCAGGACTACTTCATCCGCATCCCGGCCCGCTTCAAAACCGTTCAGGACATGGAGCAGGTGGTGGTGGGTGTCTTCCAGGGCCGGCCCGTCCATCTCGGGGAGGTGGCCAGGGTGAGCGACGATTTCGAGCCTCTGATCCAGAAAGGCTGGGGCGACGGAAAACACGGCATGGTTGTCATGCTCCAGAAACAGGCCGGCCGCAACACGGTTGAGGTTCTCAAGCGGGTCAAGGCCCGGCTGAAAAGCCTTGAAAAGGAACTGCCCCCGGACATCAGGATCAACATAACCACCGACAACAGCCACAGCATCATGAACTCCCTGCGCAACCTGCGCACCTCCCTGCTGTGGGGCATCGTGCTGATCGTGGTGGTCAACATCGTCTTTCTGCGCCGCATGCGCACGGTGGTGATCATCGCCCTGATCATCCCGGCTTCCCTGATCGTCGCCTTTATCGCCATCTACGCCTGCGGATACACCATCAACCTGGTGACCCTCATGGCCCTGGCCATTGCCTCGGGCATGGTGGTGGACAACGGGATCGTGGTGCTGGAAAACATCGTCCGTCACATGGAGCAGGGACAAGGGGTGATCGAGGCCGCCATGGAAGGGGCCGCAGAGATGGGCCTTGCCATCACCGCCTCCACCCTGACCACGGTGGTGATCTTCGTGCCCCTGATGTTTCTCACCGGGTTGCCGGGAATCATCTTCCGGCCCCTGGGATTCGTGCTCACCGTGACCCTGCTGGCCTCCCTGCTGGTCTCCCTGATGCTCACCCCGGTGCTGGTATCCAGGTGGGTCACCGGTACAGAAAATTCCGGCCGGGGATTTTGGGGACGCTTTTACCAGGTGTCGGAAAAGTGGTTCGTGGCCCTTGAAAATGCCTACCAGCGCCTTTTGCAGTGGACCCTGGCCCACGGCCGGACCACGGTGGTTCTGGCGGCGGTGGTCTTTGTCAGCGGTCTGACCCTGCTGCCTTTTCTGACCACCTCTTTTCTGCCCAAGGTCGATAACGGCGATGTGCGCATCCGTTTCCGCCTGCCCGAAGGCACCCGTATCGAGCAGACCGACGCCATGGTGGAGCTGCTGCTGAAAAAGATCCACCAGGTGGTGCGGCCCGAGGAAATCCTTCATATCCAGGCCTACGACGGCGAAGACAAGGAAGGCTACGGCGTGGCCCTGGGCTTTGACCAGGGTCCCAACATCGGGTACGTGAGTGTCAAGCTGGTGGACCGCGACAAGCGCAGCCGCAGCTCAAACGAGATAGCCGCGGCCCTGCGGCAGGAAGTGAAAAAGATTCCCGGCCTTGCCGGCATCGAGGTGTCGGTGGAAAGCATTACCGCCGCGGCCCTGAGCGGAGGGGCCCGGCCGGTGAGCGTCGAGATCCAGGGCAGCGACCTGGAGCAGATCATCGCCTACGGCCGGCGCCTCAAGGCCGGAATGGAAAAGATTCCCGGCCTGGTGGACGTTGTCATCAGCCAGCGGCCGCCGCGGCCCGAGCTGTGGGTGGAGATAGACCGCACCAAGGCCGCCCGCCTGGGACTTAACACCGCCGTTATCGGGGCCACCCTGCGTAACTATTACTACGGTTACGAGGCAAGCAGTTTCCGGGACGGCGGCGACAGCTACGATATCTTCACCCGCCTGACAGCAAAGGACAAAGACCGCCTCGATGCCCTGGCCCTGGCGCCGATCGTGACCCCGGCCGGCAAGGTGGTCCCGCTGTCGGCCGTGGCCCGCATCGTGCGCGGATCGGGCCCCATCGAGATCCAGCGCAAAAACCGCCAGCGCCTGGTCAAGGTGGAGGCCGATCTTTACGGCCTCAGCCTGGGACAGGCCAAAGACCGGATCGGACGCCTGCTGAAAGCCGGTCCTGCGCCTTTGGGCACCACGGTCCGTTTCGGCGGCGATATCGAGGAGCAGAAAAAAGCCTTCCGGGACATGACCATCCTGCTCTTTATGGGCATCGGCCTGGTCTATATGCTGATGGCCTCTTTGTTCGGCAACCTCAAGGACCCGCTGATCGTCATGTTCTCGGTGCCCTTTGCCTTCACCGGCGTACTATACGCCTTTTACCTGACCGGAACTTCCCTGGGGATCATGTCCTTCATGGGGGTGATCATGCTCATGGGAATCGTGGTCAACAACGCCATCGTCCTGCTGGATTACACCCACCTGCTGCAAAGACGCGGACAGGATGTCTACCAGGCGGTGATCCGGGCCGGGCGCAGCCGCCTGCGTCCGGTGCTGATGACCACTCTGACCACGTTTTTCGGCATGCTGCCCATGGCCGTTTCCAGGGCCGTGGGAGCCGAGGCCTGGAACCCACTGGGCATAACCATGCTGGGCGGACTTTCGGTCTCCACCCTGGTCAGCCTGGTGCTGGTGCCCGCCATTTACTACATGCTGGAGAAAAAAAACTGAATCGGGTGTTTCAGGCCCGCCGCCAGCGCGTCTTGCCTATCCGGCCGGGTTCGGGAAGCGTTCGGCACGGGAAGAGAAAGCGTGCAGTTGAGGAACTATTCGGAAAAACCGTAGTGATAGGCTTCGTAGACCGTGGTGCCGCCCAGCAGGGCGTCGATCTCGGCCTGGACCTGCTGGCGCTGCCGGCTGTTTAACCAGGCCTGCCAGTGATCGGACGACTGCCAGGTGCTGATGACCATGAACTGTTCCGGGTCGTCCAGGCTGCGCAGGGTCTCGCCGGAGATATAGCCCGGCTGGTCCATGGCCAGGCTGCGCATCTGACGAAACAGGGGGATCATGCGGCGGGCCTTTTCGGCCGGAACCTTGCGTTTTATGAATATTTTTACCGCCATGGCCGCCTCCTTCGCTGGTGGTTGCCGGTATGTCAGCCGGTCTGCCGGTCCCCGGGTATCACCCGCAGGGTGAGGCCGGTGCTGGGACAGCGCAGGGGAAAACGCCTCCAGATGGCGTTGGCCTGGGCCGCCCTGATCATGTTGGGCCATCCGAAGCAGCCCCGGCACTGGTTGCCGCTGGAAACGCAGGGCGGGGTACCGCCCCTTTGGATTATCTCGGTCCTGTAAACTGGTCTGGTCATTGTTAGTCTCCTGTGTCTGACTGAACTTCACGCTTTTTTGTAACTATACTCCGGTTTGAAGCCCGGTTGCAAACCCTAATCCGGACAAATTTGCACCCCCTGCTTCAGGCGGGGTTGAAATGCGCCCCCGGATTGCCTAAGATGGTCGCGTTCGTGGATTTTTCATCCGGTAATCTTGCAAGGAGGTGGATTCATGCAGGTTCTGATCCTTTACTATTCCAAGGGCGGCAACACCCGCAAGCTGGCAGAGGCCATTGCCGAAGGCGTCGGCTCGGTCGATGGCGTAAGCCCGCTGCTGAGACACACCAGGGACGTTACCAAAGAGGATTTCGTGGCCTCCGGCGGTGTCATCGTCGGCTCGCCGGTCTATTTCGGGGTCATGGCGGCCGAGGTAAAGAAAGTGCTGGACGATTTCGTTTCGGTCCGCAAGAAGATGGAAGACAAGGTGGGCGCGGCCTTCACCACCTCCGGGGATGCCACCGGCGGCAAGGAGACCACCATGATGTCCATCATCCAGGCCCTGCTGATCTACGGCATGATCATCGTGGGCGATCCCATGTCGGCCACCGGGCACTACGGCACGGCCTGTGTCGGGGCGCCGGATGCCGGAGCCTGTGAAAACGGCCGCAAGCTGGGCGCCCGGGTTGCCGCGCTGGTCAAGAAGCTTGCCGGTTGAGAACCAGAAGGAGGGTTGGCCATGAAGATAGAGATCAGGAAACCCCGGCCCGATGAACTTGAAAAGAGCGGCGTTTTTCAATGGCCCGTCTGGGAAAAGGAAGTGTCCAGCTTTCCGTGGCGTTACGACGCCCCGGAGCAGTGCTACCTGCTTGAAGGCCGGGTGGAAGTGACCACCGAAGACGGCCGGAAGGTGGAGTTCGGGGCCGGCGACTTTGTCACCTTCCCCGAGGGCCTTTCCTGTACCTGGACCATCAAGGCGCCGGTCAAAAAACATTACCGGATCGGCTGAAGGCATGCGGGCCGCCTGCGCCGGCCGGGACCGAACGCCGCCGCCGGTTGCCGCCTGATTGGGTTCCCATGAAAAAACATCTCCGACTTTCGCCTTTTCTGTACCCGATCCTCTACTTCGGGCTGGTCATTATGACGGGAACCTTCCTGCTGCAGGCCCCCTTTACCCATCCGGGCAAGGTCCTGGGCTGGACCGACGCCCTTTTCACCGCCACCTCGGCCACCTGCGTCACCGGCCTGGTGGTGGTGGACACCGGCAGTTTCTTCAACCACTGGGGCCAGGCCATCCTGCTGGTGATGATCCAGTCCGGCGGCCTGGGCATCATGACCTTCACCGGCCTGTTCTTCTATCTGCTTCACCGCCGGGTTTCGGTCACAGACCGGGTGGCCGTGGGCCAGAGCCTGCTGCACGACCCCACCTTCAGCCTGGGCAAGTTCCTGGGGGCCATAGTGATCCTGGCCTTCGGAGCCGAGGCCGCCGGTGCCGTTGTCCTGCACCTGGCGGCACCTTCTTCTTTCACCCCGTTCAGCGCCCTTTTCCACGCCGTATCGGCTTTCTGCAACGCCGGGTTTTCCCTCTATTCCGACAGCCTCAGCGCCTGGCGGGGCAGTTTGTTCATCAACCTGGTATTCATGGGCCTTATAATTGCCGGCGGCCTGGGCTTTTCGGTCCTGATGGAGCTTCTGGCCAGGTTCTGGGCCGCTGTCAACGGCACGTCCGGGCGTCTCAGCTGGTATTCGGTCATCGTTCTCAAGACCACCATTTTCCTGATCGTGGCCGGCTGGCTGGCCATCTTCCTGGCCGAGTACTGCGGCAGCCGCTGTCTGCCCGCCGGCCAGCAGGCCCTGGCGGCCCTGTTCCAGTCGGTCACCTGCCGCACGGCCGGTTTCAACACCATGGACATCGGCCGGATGACCAACGTCTCTTTGATGATCATGATCGTGCTGATGTTCATCGGCGCGGCACCTGGATCCTGCGCCGGCGGCATCAAGGTGACCACCTTCAGAGCGGTGGCGGCCTTCATCTGGGCCCAGGCCCGGGCCAGCCGCCAGGCGGTCATCGGCCGCTTCGCCCTGGACCGCAAGACCCTCAACAAGGCCATCGTGCTCACCGCCACCGCGGCCCTGATCATCCTGGCAGGCACCCTGCTGCTCAACATAACCGAAGGCGGGGACGTGCCCCATCCCCGGGCCAGAGGGATGTTTTTGGAGATCTTTTTCGAGGTGGTCTCGGCCTTTGGCACGGTGGGCCTTAGCACCGGGATCACGGGGGGGCTTTCGACGGCCGGCAAGCTGACCCTGACGGTGATAATGTTCGTCGGCCGCCTGGGGCCGATCCTGTTCTTTTCGGTCCTGCAAAGTTTCAAACGCGAGCGTTACTTCAACCTGGCGGAAGAGAGCCTGCTCATCGGTTGAAGCACGTTTTACAAGGAGGCCGTCTGATGGCTGGCAAGCTTCAAATAGGGATAATCGGCTTGGGCAAATTCGGTTTTCGTTTCGGCAAGGCCCTGGTGGACCTGGGACACGACGTGGTGGGGGTGGACACCGACATGGACCGGGTCAAGATGGCCCAGAACATTTTCACCCAGGTTTACCAGGCCGACGCCATCGAAAAGCAGGCCCTGGAGCAGATCGGCTTTGCCGACATGACCCACGCCCTGATCAGCGTGGGCGAGTCCATCGCCGCCAGCGCCATGATCTCAATGTACCTCAAGGAGATGGGGGTTCCCTCGGTCTGGGTCAAGGCCATCAACGACGACCACCGCAAGCTGCTGCTCAAGATCGGAGTGGACCGGGTGATCATCCCCGAGTACATGGCCGCCAAGGAGTTTGCCCACCGCCTGGCCGTGCCGGGGTTCATCGAGTACCTGCCCTTTGACCGCTCCATGGCCTTAAAGGAGCTGACCGTCAAGCACTGGGCCGGCAAGACCCTGAAGGATCTGGATCTTACCAACAAGTACGGCATCCAGGTCATCGCCATCAAGGCCGACGGCAGCCGCCGCCGCTTCCGCTTCATCCCCCGGGCCGACATCCCCCTCAAGGAAGGCCAGGTCCTGGTGGCCCTGGGCAAGGCCGAAGTGCTGGGCCAGGTCAAACCCTGAAGCATGCCGGCCGCGGCCGCCTGCCAGGGGGCAGCCCGGGCAGATCATGGTGATAAACGTTGCGGTCTGACATCCGGGGTGGCTTTGCCCGGGGCTGTCGCAGGAAAGGGGATCACATCCTGTGAAAGATTGAGATTACGGGAAAGTCAGGGCCGTTTTTCCTTGAATTCATCGGCCTGGCGGTCCTGAAGGAATGCCTGGCCGAATCGTTCCATGTCGGCCTGTTCATACCATTGCAGGCCCTGGCGGCGGCAGTTGTCGCAGGCCTTGGCCGGTATGTGAACCGCCAGGATCCGGTTGCCCGCGTCCGAGCTGGAATCTATCCGCAGGGCTCCGGGACAGTTGTCGCACACGATGATCGTCTCTTCCTGGGTTTCGAAGATGTTGTCGGTGTCGTAGAAGATCCGGCGCCGGCGCCTGCCGCAGTCTTTGTTAATGCGCATATGGGCGGAATTCAGCCGGCGGTTGCGCCAGTTTTCCAGCACCAGGCTGCCGATTTCCCTTATCCTGGCAGACAGGTTCTGATCCTGGCGCATTTTCTGCGGATCGTAGTCAGGCTCGCGCACGTTGCTGTAGTCCAGGCCGGCCATGGCCAGGATGATGCCGGCATTGACATAGGGCAGGGCGCCTTCGATGGAGTAGCCGCCTTCCAGAACGGCGATGTCGGCCCTGAGCATGGCGGTCAGCTCGGCGTAGCCCCGGGCCGAAAAATTCATGTTGGTGATGGGGTCGGAGTAGTGGTTGTCCTGGCCGGCCGAGTTGACCACCAGGTCGGGCTGAAAGTCTTCCAGGATCGGCAGGACGACGTCTTTGATGACGTGCAGGAAGCCTTCGTCCCCGGTATGCGGCGGCAGGGGGATGTTGACCGTGGTTCCCACGGCGTTGGGGCCGCCCATGTCGTTGACGAATCCGGTCCCCGGATAGAGGGTGCGGCCGTCCTGGTGGATGGAAATGAACAGGGTGTCCGGATCGTGCCAGTAGATGTCCTGGGAGCCGTCGCCGTGATGGCAGTCGGTATCGACGATGGCCACCTTGTCGATCCCGTAGGCCCGGCGCAGGTACTCGATCATGATGGCCTCGATGTTGACGTTGCAGAATCCCCTGGCGCCATGAACCACCCGGCAGGCGTGGTGGCCCGGAGGGCGGACCAGGGCGAAGCCTTTTTCCACCTTGCCCTCGGCAACGGCCATGCCGATGGTCTTGGCCCCGCCGGCGCTGATGAAATGGGATTCGGTCATCACCGCCCATGGATCGGGAACGCAGAAATGGACCCGCTGAACGTCCCTGATGGTCACCAGGTCGGGCTTGATCTCGATGACGCCGTCTATGTCCAGGATGCCTTCCTCGAAAACCTGGTCCTGGGTGTAGAGCAGGCGTTCTTCCCTTTCCGGGTGGGTGGGGCTGATGGCCCAGTCGAAGGCCGGGAAGAATACCAGGCCGGTTTTATGCTTGGCTTTGAGCATGGGCTTTCGGGCTTTCCTCCAGGTTTGGCCAACCTGTCACCGCAATGATCACAGGTCGTTGGTCATGGTTTCGCTGACCGGGTCGTAGCCATGGATCAGTCCGGGCTTGACCTGTACCTTGATGCGTATGTTCTTGCCGGTGGTGGTGAATCCGCGCACCATGTTGAACTGGCTTGCTTCGACCACCTCCATCTCCAGGTGGTCGGGATTTGCCCCCCGGCGCAGGGCCTTTTCCCGCAGCAGCTCCAGGGCCAGCTCGATGGCCTGCTGTTTTGTGAAATCGTGGGCTATGTCGCGGGTAAAATGTTCACCCGGAGCCGTCGCCACCCCCAGGGCGGTATCGACGAAAAGGGTCAGTTCGCTGGTTGTCCTGGCCAGGGCGCAGCCGATGGCGTTGGCCACCTGCCAGCGGGGAACGACGCTTACCGGTCCGTCGAACAGTTCCTCCAGTTTCTTTGCAAAACACGGGGCCGGGCCTCCCAGCACCAGGATGTGAGCCGGCCTTATCTGCTGGCCTTCCCACAGCTCGTGGACCGTGTAGACCGGCTTCGAATTGATCCGGTCCACCATGGCGGCCGCCGAATCCAGGATCTGGCGGCAGGCGGCGGTGAAAACGATGTCGGCTGTATCGTCGGCTTCCAGGCCGAACTTCCGGCCCAGTTGAGCCATGGCCCGGCGGGCTTTTTTTGCATCGCCCTCTTTGGACAACCCCAGGGTGATGAAGGCGTCGGTGGGAGTCGGTTCCGGTCCGCCAAAGGCCATGGCCGTTCCGGCCCGCCGGGGACCGATGATAGGCTTGCCGTCCCGGATGCGGATGACGCTGTCTCCGCCGACACCTATGGATTCTGTCAACAGGGAGCGGATAAGGGTCTTGTAAGGCCCGATCCGGATTCCCCGGGGGGCCAGCAGGGGCACTCCGTCGATGAGAATGGCCATGTCGGTGGTGGTGCCCCCGATGTCCAGCACCAGGCAGACGGCGTCCTTGGGGGCAAAGGCCACCGCGCCCATGACGCTGGCCGACGGGCCGCTGAGGATGGTCTGGGCCGGATGGCCTATGGAAGCCTCGAAGCTCATGTTGCCGCCGTCGGGCTTGAGGATGCGGATGGGCACGTTGAGGCCCTTGGCGGCCAGGGATTTCCGGACGGCTTCGAAAAAATCCTTGTGCACGGAGTATACGGCGGTGTTGAGATAGGTGGTTGCTATCCGCCGCGGAAAGTTGAGGTGGCCGGAAAACTGGTGGCCGCAGAATACGTTCTCGAACCTGTCACGGATCATTTCCGCAATGGCCAGCTCGTGTTCCGGGTTGCGGACAGAAAACTTGGTCGCCACCCCAACCTGGGTTATGCCCCGGCGGGCCAGGCTGCGGGCAGCCTCCCGGACCTGGCCTCTGTCAACAGGAGTGATCTCCCGGCCCCTGTGATCAAGGGCGCCGGCCACGATGTGGTAATGGTCGCCCGTACGGAAAAGTTCCGGATCCAGTCCCGGGCCGCCGGCCACGATCATGCCCACCGGCGGCACCTTGTCCTGGATGATCATGTTGGTGGTCAGGGTGGTGCTGAGCACCGCCCGCCGCACCCGCCGCGGGTCTATGCCCTCGGTTATACTTTCGAGCCCGGCCAGTACGGTCCTGAAAAGATCGGAGCTGTCGGTGGGAATCTTGACCTGTTTTACGGGCCCGCTTTTTCCCAGCAGGACCGCGTCGGTATGGGTCCCGCCTACATCGAGGCCGATGATCATCGCAACCCCCGGGGTGGATGGGTGACAGACAGTGCAGGCTAAAACCTATTCAAAAGATGATCTTTTGTCAATCGCTGAATGACAGCCCCTCAGCTGCCGGAAGAACCCACCCGGCGCCAGTTTTCGGCCTTGTATATCCAGGGGTGGTCGGTGCGCCACTTGCGGTGCATCCACAGCCAGTGGTCCGGCCGGCGGCGGATCATCTTTTCGATCACCAGGTTCTGGCGCAGGGTGAAAGATTCCACCGTGTCGTCCGGGCTCCATTGAAGGGGAGGCAGAAAGACCAGCCGGTGGGACCCGGTCCAGCCCCGGCGCAGGGCGAACATGGGCACGACGTCCAGGCCGTACTTGCGGGCCAGGGCCGCCAGGATGGGCAGGGTGGTTGTGGGGCGGCCGAAAAAGCGGCTTGGAACGCCCTCTTTCAGGTTGGCCTTCTGGTCGGCGAAGATTACAAGATCGCATCCGGACCGGAGCTGTTTGATGGCCTGCCGCAGGCCGGTTTCCTTGTAGAGGATGTTGACCCCGAAACGGCTGTTGTAGGCCACCCGCTCTTTTTCCAGCAGGGGATTGTCGATGCGCCGCACGATGAAAGTAAGGGGCCCGATCCTGCGGGCATAGGCCAGGTGGGCGTATTCCCAGTTGCCGAAGTGGGCCGAGAGCAGCAGGACCGGCCGGCCGCCGGCCCTGGCCGCTTCCAGGTGCTCCAGGCCTTCGAACCTGACTTTGTCGAGGAAGGCGGCGTCGGTTTCGGGGTGAAAGTACCTGGCCCTGGCCCATTCGGTGCCGATCATGCCCCATTGCTGGAAGTTGTTGCGGGCGATCCGTTCCAGGGCCTTGTCGGGCAGGCTGTGGCCGAAGGCGAACTTGAGATTGGCCAGGGTCATCCTGCGGTGGTAGGCATCGGCCCGGTAGGCCAGGCAGCCCAGGCTGCGGCCGAAAAAACGCCAAAGGCCTCCGGGCACGACGCGGGAGATGGCGCAGAGGCCCAGGACGGCCTTTGCCACCACCTGGTCGGCGATTTGTCTGTCAACACTCATGCCGCCGTTTTCCCCCTTGGCCAGGGCGTTTTTTCCAAAACCGCCTGACGACGGTCAACCGGCTCTATCCCACAAAGTGAGGAGGCTGACAATATTTTTCTTAACCGGTTTTAAGGTTGACTGCGATTTCGGTTCTGGGATAAGAGAATGAGTTTATTTGCCCAGGGCCGCAGCCCTGGCCGGATACAGAGGTGGCTTGCATGATTCAGTTGATACGCGGTTTCAAGGACATCCTGCCCGGTGAAGTCGAGCTTTGGCAGTGGATCGAGCAGTGCGCCGCCGGGCTGCTGGAAGACTTCGGCTTTTCCCAGATCCGGATTCCCATCATGGAAAAGACCGAGCTTTTCGCCCGCAGCATCGGCGAAGATACCGATATCGTCGAAAAGGAGATGTACACCTTTGCCGACCGCAAGGGCCAGCTGCTCACCCTGCGGCCCGAAGCCACCGCCTCCATCGTCCGCGCGTACATCCAGCACAAGCTGTACGCCACAGATCCCGTGCGGCGGCTGTATACCATCGGTCCCATGTTCCGCCGCGAGCGGCCCCAGAAGGGGCGCTACCGCCAGTTTTACCAGATAGACGCCGAGATTTTCGGCGTGGCCGAGCCTTACGTGGATGCCGAGCTGATCGTCATCCTGGCCACTTTGTGCGACCGGCTGGGCGTGAGCGACATCACGGCCAAGGTCAATTCCCTTGGCTGTCCCGAATGCCGGCCGGCTTTCCGCCAGGCCCTGACCGCCTTCCTGGACCGGGTGGCCGGCGATCTTTGCGGCGACTGCCTGCGCCGCCGCCGGCGCAATCCGCTGCGGGTGCTTGACTGCAAAGTGCCCGGCTGCCGGCAGGCAGTTGCCGGCGCGCCGTCTCTGGCCGACAGCCTCTGTGATGACTGCCGCCGGCATTTCGATACGGTCTGCGATCTTCTGGCAGGCCGGGGCATCGCCTTTCAGGCGGACAAGAACCTGGTCCGGGGGCTGGACTACTATACCCGCACCGCCTTCGAGCTGCAGACCGGTGCCCTGGGCGCCCAGAGCGCGGTTGCCGGCGGCGGCCGTTACGACGGCCTGGTCAAGGCCCTGGGCGGGCCTCAGGTTCCGGCCATCGGCTTTGCCATCGGCTTCGACCGCCTGGCCGAGATCGTGGCCCGGGTGAGAAAACCGCCGCTTGCCGGCCCGAAGGTGTTCATCGCCGCTCTGGGCACGCGGGCCAGGGACCTGGCGTTCCAGTGGCACCTGGACCTGGCGCTGGCAGGAATCACCAGTGCCATGGAGCATGGCCAAAAAAGTCTCAAAAGCCAGATGAAGCGGGCCGACCGGCTCGATGCCGCCTTCGTGCTGATCGTGGGCGACAGCGAACTTGAGTCCGGCCGCCTCATTTTGCGCAACATGGAGACCAAAGAGCAGGAAGAGATCGAGCTGGACCGGGTGACCCAGAGCCTGGTCCGCAAACTGAAGTGAACAGAAAGGAGAATTCGCCTTGGCTGACATCCTGGCTGACATGCGCAGAACCCATCATTGCAACCAGTTGGGTAAGGAGGACATCGGCAGGGAAGTGGTCCTGATGGGCTGGGTCCAGCGCCGCAGGGACCACGGGGGTGTGATTTTCGTCGACCTGCGCGACAGGGAAGGCATAACGCAGGTGGTGTTCAATCCCGAAGTCGACTCCCGGGTACATGCCAAGGCTCATGCCCTGCGCAGCGAGTACGTCATCGGTGTGCGCGGCAAGGTCGATCCGCGGCCGGAGGGCATGGTCAATCCCAAGCTCAAGACCGGCGCCGTCGAGGTGACCGTCACCGAGCTCAAGATCCTAAACCGGGCCGAGACCCCGCCTTTCCTGATCGAGGATCAGGTGGACGCCTCGGAAACCATCCGCCTGAAGTACCGTCACCTGGACCTGCGCCGGCCGCGGATTCAGCGCAATTTGCTCTTGCGCCACAGGGCCGCGGCCGCCGTGCGCCGTTTTCTGGACGGCCAGGGATTTGTCGATGTCGAGACTCCTTTTCTTACCCGCAGCACGCCCGAAGGGGCCAGGGACTACCTGGTGCCCAGCCGGGTCAACCCGGGCCGTTTCTACGCCCTGCCCCAGTCTCCCCAGATCTTCAAGCAGCTGCTGATGGTGGCCGGCCTCGACCGTTACTATCAGATCGTGCGCTGCTTCCGGGACGAGGACCTGCGGGCCGACCGCCAGCCGGAGTTCACCCAGATCGACATGGAGATGTCGTTCGTGGGCGAAGAAGACATCATGGCTGTTTCCGAGCAGATGATCCGGGAAGTTTTCAAGCAGGTCCTTGACATGGACCTGGATCTGCCTTTCAAGCGCCTCACCTATGACGAGGCCATCGGCCGTTACGGCCTGGACAAGCCCGACACCCGCTTCGGGCTGGAGCTGGCCGACATTTCGGACATCGTGGCCGGGGCAGGGTTCAAGGTCTTTGCCGAGGTGGTGAAAAAAGGCGGTATCGTCAAGGCCCTCAACGCCAAGGGCTGCATCGGCATGTCGCGCAAGGACATCGACGATCTCACCGACTTTGCGGCCGTTTACCGGGCCAAGGGGCTGGCCTGGATCAAGGTGCGGGACGACGCCTGGCAGTCGCCGATTGCCAAGTTTTTCACCGACGCCGAAAAGGCGGCGCTTGCCGAGCGCATCGGCATGGAGCCCGGCGACCTGGTCTTTTTCGTGGCCGACCAGCCCAAGGTGGTCAACGAGGCCCTGGGCCATCTGCGCAACCACCTGGGCCGCAAGCTGAACCTGATCGACGAAAAACAGTTTCAATTCGTCTGGGTGACAGAGTTTCCCATGTTCGAGTACGACCCGGACGCCCGGCGTTACGAGGCCCTCCATCATCCGTTCACAGCCCCCCTGGAAGACGATTACGAGCTGCTGGAGACCGATCCTGCCCGGGTCCGCTCGCGGGCCTATGATCTTGTGCTCAACGGCTTTGAGATCGGCGGCGGCAGCATCCGTATCCACCAGATGGAGATTCAGCGCCGGGTATTTGCCGCCCTGGGCATGGAGCCTGAGGCTTACGAGGAAAAATTCGGCTTTCTGCTGGAGGCCCTCAAGTCGGGTGCTCCGCCCCATGGTGGAATAGCCTTTGGCTTCGACCGCCTGGTGATGCTGCTTTGCGGCCAGGATTCCATCCGGGACGTGATCGCCTTTCCCAAGACCCAGAAGGCGGCCTGTCTGCTGACCGATGCGCCGGCGCCGGCATCCCCGGCCCAGCTGGACGAGCTGAACATCAGGGTGCGCAAGCTGGCCCCGGCCGGAAGTGCAAAGTAAGTTCAAGGAAAACCGGGGCTAAGGCAGCCTCCGGACCCGCAGCGGCGCCAAAATTTCCCTTGACAATTGCGGGTCTCTCTTTTAAAAGACAACTTTCTTTGAGCCGATCCCCGGTAGCTCAATCGGCAGAGCGGGTGGCTGTTAACCACTAGGTTGTAGGTTCGAGTCCTACCCGGGGAGCCAAAAAAAGATCGCCCTGTCGATTTTGTGAACCGGCGGGGCGTTTTTTATTTTTTTGAAGAGACATGAGCCGAGAGTGGTATGTATACCTATGCGACCGCAGGGGTCAGTTATACACGGGCATAACGACTTCGCTAGGTCGTCGTATGCGTCAGCATGGTGCGGAGTTATTGTATTTTGAGCGATATTCCGACAGGCATGCAGCGGCCCATCGAGAGAGGCAGATCAAGGGCTGGCGCAGGGAGAAGAAGTTATCATTGATAAAATCAGGTCGGTGAGCTTGTCCTGAGCGTCAGCGAAGGAAGTCCTACCCGGGGAGCCAAAAAAAGATCGCCCTGTCGATTTTGTGAACCGGCGGGGCGTTTTTTATTTTTTTTGAAGAGACATGAGCCGAGAGTGGTATGTATACCTGTGGGGTGACAGAAAATATGAGAAATTGATTTTGGCTGGTTTTGGGGCCTTTTTGTGGCACTTTTATGAAACGTTTTAGGCACTTGTGAGGAACTCTAAGTGCGAATTTTCTCATATTTTTTGTCACTCTGTAGGTGTCTCGTTGAGACAGATTTTTGACAGAAAATATGAAAAATTTAGTCCCACCTAAAACAAATATAACCTGTCGGACATTCTAAATATATTTTTCAGAAGGTGTCAAATAAAGTGCGAAGTTAACAAGAATAATTCTCATTAACTTCGCACTTTCTTTAATTGGCTGACTATTTAAGTGCGAAGTGACATAAATATATGTAATATTATATAGTTAAAAAGGTGACAATAGGTTGGACCAATAGAAAGTGCGAACTAAGTGCGAAGTGTGGATAAAAATAAAATGACCACCCGGCCGGGTGGAATTTCGGCCAGGTGGCCTGTAAAGAAGGTGCGGCGGGCTGAAAAAGTTAGTAAATCAGCTAGAAAAAACGCCAGGTGTTTGGGTGAATATATGCCTTATAACTAGCTAAATTACTAATACGAGTAAACCGGAAGGTGACTCAATAATATATAACATACTGAATCAACAATGTAATAAAATTTTTCAAAAATTTTAGTGAAACGATTCGATAAAAAACAAAGAAAATAGTAAGGAATTCAGTTTACATATTAGAAGCGAAATTAATAAATTCTTTCCCCCGGGTTCGACAGTCATAGGTTAACGAAAGTGGTTATTGATAATAATAACAGGACATAACGCGGATCGGCAAAAACCGCGTAGTGCCTATGGAATTAGGCGGACAAATCGACTTTTAAAACCTTTT